>CAZNZQ010000021.1:0-1659 GCA_964577675.1 uncultured Candidatus Saccharibacteria bacterium | reverse complement strand
AAGAACCCCATCTTCTTCAGATTTTCATTCATATCGCTTCCTCCAAAGTTATTACTCCCACCACCCGAACGTCGGGAAGGTGGCACATATGCGCCTCCGCCGTTTCCGGAAGAGGAACCCTTCTCGCGACGAGCGCGAGTCCGCGCCATCTTCTCTACCATTTCAGCGATAGGAAGTGGTTGTTTCCCGACAGGAGAGCCCGCCGGAGAATCAGCACCAACCGTCAACGCAGATACTGCGCTGTCTGTTGGCAGAGGAAGTCCTTGCACACGTGCGAGGAAGTCCTGTAGTGACTTATCGTTTTGAGCGTCTTGTACCGACGCGTCCACTATCATGAGAATGTCCTTTCTTTCAAAGAACTCCTACCACAGGAGGAACCTAGTAAGGCAACTCCTTGTAGGCACAATATATATTATACTACTTTATAAAATAAAGTCAAATTTTTATCTTAGGCCTCCTGGTGCTTACTTGCAGGTAGGGCTACTGCCTTGTTAAGGGGTACACTTTGGAAAGTTAAGGTGGGTAGTAGGCTTTCTAATGCTGACACCGTAACATAAAACACCCTCCCAGGGGTGTTTTATGTGTGTTCTATTTATTTTACCTAAGGCACAACAGGAGAACCACTGCCACCAAAATTGATATCCGGTATTCTAATTGTGGTACTATCAGGCAGACCGAGTTCCGTCTGAAAGAACTTCACAATACCGTACACTGAGAACATCACGAAGAGCGCAATGAGTCCCCACATCATGAACTTTTTGCCTTCATCAATTTTTGTACTATTACCTTCTCGTATTGCCCAAATATAACTTGCGATACCCCACAAAAATGCTACCATCGCAAGACCCATGAAGAGTGTGCCGAGCGCCTTAACTACCGTTCCCGTAAAAGACTGTATAAGAGTACCAAGAGAGTCGAAACTCACCGCAAACGCAACCGAAGGCAGAAGGGTGAGTGCGGTGAGTGATATAAGGAGATATGTTGAATGGTTCTTTTTCATGATACTGTTAAGTGTAGCAAAGAATTATTTTTTGTATATAGAAGAGGTCACTTTTATAAGAAACACTAATTCGGTTTGCAGTCAAATCTACCAGTCTGGCCAGCAACTCCAACCATAAACCCTGAAACTTCAGCGCCGGCTGTGTTAATGGTGAGACAAGGGTCGTTTCGCTGCGCTTCTATACATTCAAGTTTCCCTCCAACAGTACGACACACCCCATCGACGTATCCACCTGTTGCTCCTGCTTTTTGCACAGAACAGAGCGTGCCGTTTGCTTTTCCAGAGCAAACGGTTGCAGTGCCACCTCTATTGTAATCAATACACTCGCCGCTCGCGCTCTTTATTTGACCAGATAGACAATCTTTGTTTTTAGGATCAACATCATTACCAGAAGAAAACGCCCCCGGAACTATCTGTTCTGCTGTCCCTTTCATGGCTGTAATCGCTCCTTGTGTAATGAATACAATAAACGTAGAAAGAGTTGCCCACAAGAGTAGCTTCTTTGCCTTTGCGAGCGCTTCTGGTCTCCCTTGTGCGTAGACAAAGCTGAAGCCAGTCCACGCCCACATAGCGATAAGTGCAGGATAAATGAAGAATCGCATCACCACCCTAAGCACCGCAAGAATGAAATCGAAAAGATTGGTAAATGTTGTTGGAAG
>CAZNZQ010000020.1:0-3318 GCA_964577675.1 uncultured Candidatus Saccharibacteria bacterium | reverse complement strand
CGAAAGGGTACAGAAAATAACCTTTGATTTTATTGATATTCTCGATTGGTGTGCCTATCCGGATTTGAACCGGAACTGAGGGCTCCACAAGCCCGCGTGCTAACCATTACACTATAGGCACCATCTCATGATTCGCTTCCGAATCAGACAATCACTCTAACACATATTTTTCCTTTTTTGAAGAGTGACACGTGCCACAGTTAGGTGCTAGCATTATTCTCAAGCTGCTCTTTTTAGAGCTCTTTTACAACCGTATTTTAGGGGGACAAGATGCGCACAACCACCTTTCTTCTCATTGTTCTAGCGGCACTCGGAGGCCTCCTGCCTACACCCTCATCGGCCGAAGGGTTAAGTGCACAACTTAACCTGGAGTTGCCAAAGGGGTACGGAAAACAGGCGCTCTATGTTCACTTAGGAAAGGAAACTCCGAGTAAATACGAGCCTGCGAAGTTCGACCCCATCACCTTTAGTGGGTGGTCGACTTCGTTTTATGGCGTGAGCCACCACGCAAGGACAAAGAGTTCCTTCAATGAATTCCACCCTGGCATCGGGCTACGGAAGCACTTTGGGCTATGTGTCTTTGGCTACGCCAACTGCTACGCCGAGGCAACACACATCACCAAGAACAGTCTGGGTGGGAACCTCGACTCCATCGGGGCGGGTGTGTGGTTCCACCTGGGAGACGTGATGTATTACAGGGTCGGTGTGGGTGAATCGGTCTCCTACATCAAGTATGAGGTCCCTGCCAAGAATGGCAATGTGAAAGGGTTCATCCACATGCCCACGCTTACCTTCGGCAGAGGTCGGACCGACTTCGAGCTAGGGGTTCTCACGAAAGATGTGGTTGCGTGGCTGAAGGGCGACGAGCGAGCCATCTACACCCTTTCCATCAACTACAGATGGTGAGAACCACGCACCCGATCGGACTGCCTCGTCAGAGGCAGCCCTTTTGTTTTTATAATAAAACCAAATGCAAAGAAAAAGATGAACTAGCCTTCTCATCTCTTTCTTTATTTTTGCGTATCCAAGGGAGGGCTTGTCTCTCGGCATGGACACCTCGAGACCAACATCATCTCTTCGAAGGCTGCGGCCCGCGGTTCAAATCCAGTTGGGCAAAATAAAAACAGCTTAACGCTGTTTTTATCTTTGTGCCCAGGAGAGGACTTGAACCTCCACGCCCTAACGGGCACCAACACCTCAAGCTGGCTTGTCTACCAATTTCAACACCTGGGCAGATTTTTCAATGCTTAAAAATAACTTTTCTTTTTTTCTTTTTAGGCAGGGAACTTGCGCATTATAATACATTTTTTGAGTTATGACCACTCCTTCTTTTTTGGCATAGCGTAGCTCATAAAACTCCTTGTCTTTCACTTTTTTAATATACCCTTTGATGCCGTACAGCCTAAGACTCGTCTCCTGGATCCAATGAATATGCTTCTTGCTTGCAGAGACAAAAGAAATATAAAACATAAAACTGTTCTTCCAACGCTTGTCGAAGTATGAATATGAAGAACCATCCCCATCAAAATGACCTCTTAAAAAGTCCGCAAAATACTTCTCAGGTACACTAACCTCTTCGAGAATTTTTGTTTTGTTTGGAAATAAACCTATTTCAAGTAAAAACTTATAAAAGAGCACGTCACCAACTTGAACACGAAAAGAGAGCTGTTTGTTCCCGTTAAACTTTTCCCCTATCTTTGAACTTATACCAAGGGATTTATTTAGTGTATCAACTAGCTCCTTATCTTTTGAGGTAAAGTCTACAGTTCTACCGTTCTTCGAAAGACTTCCGTCTGTTGTAATTAAACCTATCACATAGGAAAATCGAGGGGACCAGTTGATAAGTACTTTACCTTTTGGCTTAGGACCTCTTGCGCTCATTTTAAAATTATACAACCTCAAGGGTGCTGCGTCTATCTATAGATAACAAAATAAAAGCGATACTGTTGTATCGCTTTTGTTTTTATGCCTCTACGTTTTCTGTTACTTCTGTAGCCGCTTCAACTGTTGTTGTTGCCCCCTTCTTTACTACGCGAGTATCTTTCTTTAGTTTGCGGCGTACATCACGGATAGCTTTTTCACGTACGTAGTAGAGCTTGCTTCTTCGTGTGCGTGATCTGCGAACGAGTTCAATCTTATCAATCATTGGAGAAAAGAGTGGGTACACACGCTCAACGCCTACACCTGATGCAACGCGACGAATCGTGAATGTTGCCCCCATTTCAGTACCATGCTTACGAGCGAGCACCATGCCTTCAAAAGCCTGAAGACGGGTCTTGCCGTCAGCTTCCTTGATCTTGTTCCAAACACGAACAGTGTCTCCAGAAGAGAAATCTAGAGCCTTACGAGCTTCTAGGTCACCGGGAGCAAAAGTAATAGTTGTTTTCATAGAATTCAGTTAGTGGGGAAATGATATCACGAAAAATGAGTATTTGCAAGCAGTCGGGAAGCTCACTACGGCTCGTTATTACTTGGTATTTGTGAAACCGAGCTCGAACAAAGTCTTCTTCATATCTCCTGGTATTGGCGAGGTAAATGTCACTTCTTCAAAACCATCGTTATCCTTTGGTATCTGGATTGTGAGAGTGTGTGCATGGAGCATCGATCTCGGTGCCACATGCTTCCCTTTCATAGAACCATAGAGGTCGTCCCCTATGATTGGATGACGGATGCCTCTAAAGTGCGCACGAATCTGGTGAGTTCTGCCAGTTAGTGGATACACCTCAACATATGAGTATGCTTTACCGTCCTTGGTGACTCGTTCAAGAACCTTGTATCTGGTGATCGCCTCTCTCTCTTCTCCTCTCATGTCTTCCGAAAACATATCTACCACTGTTCTTTTCCTAAAGTCTGACTTGGCACGAGCGAGTGGGAGGCTGATCATCCCAGTCTCATGACGGATGCTCCCCTCGACAATAGCGCGGTACACTTTTCTCGTTAGATGGTCATGGAACTGACGCTTAAGCGTAGTAAATGCAATCTGGTCCTTGGCAAGAATAAGGACCCCGGTGGTCTCTCGATCTATCCTATGAACTATACCTTCCCGCCCTTCATCTCCGATGCCCGATATGCCATAAGTGTCTTTCATCCAATTCGCAATCGTATACTCCTCCTGTCTTCCGTCAGGGTGTGCAATAATACCGACAGGTTTGTCGATTACTACCACGTGAGTATTTTCAAATATAATAGGTATATGTAGAGACATGTAATAATTTTAACAAAAAAGAGTATGTACGACATACTCTTTTTTGCTTTTTGTGGGCGATGAGGGATTCGAACCCCCGACCTTCGCAGTGTAAATGCGCTGCTCTACCAACT
>CAZNZQ010000019.1:493-3826 GCA_964577675.1 uncultured Candidatus Saccharibacteria bacterium | reverse complement strand
AACCTACAATAACGGCTTAGAAGTCCGCAGTTATATCCATTTAACTACAGGGGCGATATTTAGTGGTGAGGAATAGTACTAGAATACCATTTCTACGTGCGGGTGGGCGATAGAGGACTTGAACCTCTGACCTTCGCTGTGTAAAAGCGCTGCTCTACCAACTGAGCTAATCGCCCTCTTTGTGTACACATAATACTACATCATATAGAGATATTATTCAAGTTTTTTATAATCAACTCTCGCCATCTTCCCGAAAGTGTGTTTTTTTGGTAGTATAGGCACTATCTTGCCCCTGTAGTTAAATGGATATAACTGCGGACTTCTAAGCCGTTATTCTAGGTTCGATTCCTAGCGGGGGCACAACAAAACAAAAAGACCTGGGCGACCCTTTTGTAAAGGACGCTTCAGGCCATGCGTTGAAAACAGCTCCAGGACTCAGATGCTTTGCCCTGCTTTTCGTCGTGGAACCCGGCGCTCCTGAAAGGTGCTGATGACCATCGTGCGGAAAGTCGCACCGTTGTTACCGGTCTGGAAACTGGCAGAACCAACCAGAGACAACCCTTCGCCGTTTTCACCAACGGAAGGCTCAGAGAGCTGTGCAAATTCAATGGTATTACCCATGACACATGGCACCGCCCTCACCCCTTCAATCAGCAGCCACAGTGTTCGGACGGGCCACTTCGCCTCTTTGGGCTGAGCAGCAATCTTGCCGTCGATACAGACCGCTACATAGGGTTGCTTGAAAGCTTCAGCTTGTGCGACGGAGCAGAGTGCGCCGACCGCTAAAGCGACGAAAATGAACTTCTTCATGGTGTCAACTCCTTCTAAAATAATTGACTAACCAATCCTATCACAAATCGAGAGCATAACAGAGACTACTCATACTTTACCTCTCTCCCCAATCTGTCTTCCAATTTTCTTCCAAGCATTCTCCTCGCATCCCCGGTTCCGCAAACAACCACATCATCTTTGCCGATTTTATGGATAACACTGTCTAGGATTTCATTGATAGCTTTAGTGATCTCTCTTTCGATCATATACTTCCCGATAGGAATCGGCTCTCCATCAAAAGTACAGTACTCGTCTGCGATACAAAGGTGGTGTGTCATGAGAATAGTTTATCGCTACTAGTTAGTACTTACTAGTGGAGATCTTGTGTGAGAAGAGGGTGGCTAGCCTAAGAACTTGTAAAGTGTGTATAGTAATACAAATCCAGCAAGTACTATTGCTGCGAGCTTTGTATGCTTCTTAACAAGGTCTCTGGCTTCATCTCCCCATTCATACGCCAGATATGCAACCACCGAGATACGTAAAAGTCTTCCGAAGAATGTGGCAATTAGAATCAATATAAGACTCGCACCAAAAGCCCCCGCAACAAACGAAAAGACTCTATCAGGGAGTGGTGTGAGTGTGGCTAAGAACTGAGCGATAAAGACATTGTCAGCAAAAAGGACCCGAGCTTTCTCAAACACCTCTCCCCAGCCAAATGCTGCCGCCATCTTTTCTCCGTATGATGCATAGAGGAAATACCCAAGCATGTATGTCACAAGAGCTCCACAGGAGGATCCGCACGCAGAAACAAATGACAAGAACTTCCAAGATATATCTTTCCTATACGACAAGATGAGGGCGACGTATGCCTCGGGAAGTATTGGCGAGAATGACTGCTCTAAAAACGCAAGGGCAAAAGTCACCAGAGGGACCCTCTTAGACTTTGAAAGTTTGTTAAGTACGTGATCCGTCTTAAGTACTGGGTTCATTATCGTAGTCTCGTGCCGTTTACAAGTGACTGTGTTGGGTTAAGTAGTGCGAGTCCTCCCTCATCACTCCCAGCTAATATCATCCCCTCTGATTCAAACCCTCTAAGCATTCTCGGGGCGAGATTAGTTACAAAAGGAAACTGCTTTCCGAGCAAATCTTCTGGTTGCTTGTATTCTCGGATGCCAGAAAGTATCTGTCGTGGCTTTTCTTCCCCGAGGTCCACTTTTAATATATAGAGCTTGTCCGCACCCTCAACAATGTCGACCGAGATAACGGTGCCGACTTTTATTTCGACTTTCTGAAAATCATCAATAGTTATGTATGTCTTTTCTTCCTTTACTGCTGACGCTTCTACAGGTTCTTCTTTCTTTATTTCTTCTTGCATAGATACATCCATCTTACCAAGAATCGTTCGCACTGTCTTCTTCTTCGTCTCCCTCCTCTTTCTCCTCGTAAGTACCTGGGCCGTTTAACTTATCAAGATAACGCTGGAGGACAATGGCGGCAGCCTGGTCATCAACCTCATGATTACCCTCTTTTCCTGGCTGTCTTCTGGCTTCCATTGTTGAATACCACTCTTTCTCAAAAGCTATTTTCACATCCGCGGCATCTTCTATCTTCATTGCGAAAGCCCTCGCCTCTTTTGCTATAGTGTTTGGTTTGCCATTTTGGTCGACACTTTCACCAATAACAACAGCGTCGAACTTCATCTCACGAATAAGCTCAAGCGTGTCCTTGAGAAGCGTCTGGTCATTAGGAGAAACCATAAGAGGGAAGGCGAACTTCCCGTCGTCATCTGACTGAGCGAAACCAACTTTTTTTGACCCGTAATCGATGCCGAGATATTTCATGTGCACAGTATATAGTTAGTAATTCCCACTTACTAGTGGAAACTAAGATGGGCTTCCAAAAAACCTCTTATTATGGTATAGTATCTCAACATTTTGTTTGAAATAGTGTGGAGGAGTGGCAGAGTGGTCGATTGCACCTGTCTTGAAAACAGGAGTCTGGGTAACCGGACCGTGAGTTCGAATCTCACCTCCTCCGCACTGCGTCAAACAAAGCAGTATTCGCTCTCGTAGTTCAATGGATAGAATTCAAGTTTGCGGTACTTGCGATGCAGGTTCGATTCCTGCCGAGAGCACATGAAAAGAAAATACTCCCTTTTGGGAGTTTTTTCTTTTCACTTGTGCAATCTCGGCAGGAATCGAACCGCGGGCCGCAACTCGCGAGGAGCGAGTGTAGGTCTCGAGCATAGCAATGCGAGAGGCGATTCCTGTATAAAATCGAATATGGGTCGCGAGGTCTTCTGTTTTATGTAATTATAAGACGAGGTGACCGAACTTTCTGCCAAATTAATAATATATACCAAGAGATTTATTGTATACTTTATAAACATGAAAAAAATGCCTTTTATTGAAAAAATCCCAGCATTACGTTTTGCTCCACTAGCTCCTCTAGTTTGGAGTGAATTAGAAAAATTACAAAGAAGTGGTTGGTTAAAAAGGGAGATTAAAAATCCAGAATCAGTTGCTGAACATATAATTTCTCTAAGAGAAATTGGATATACTT
>CAZNZQ010000019.1:0-483 GCA_964577675.1 uncultured Candidatus Saccharibacteria bacterium | reverse complement strand
AAAAAGATATGTTTGGTGACCGAACTTCCTGCTGGACATTATGAATACAAATTTTATGATAAACTATATAAATGATGTTGGATAATGCAAATCTGGGAATGGAAACAATCCAAAAACAAACGCTGTTGCAAAAAATTGTAAATAAAAAAAATGCTGTAATCTATATTCTTATTGCTTGCTTTATATTACTTACAATATCTACCTATGTTTTTAATATCAAAACTACGATTGGTATTATATTAATTGCGTTCTATATATTATGCATACCTATAACTCCAGTAATATTAATACTAATTGCATTATCATCTAGGGAAATAATATCTCATGATACTCCACCATTAACTGATAACAATTCAATAAAAAGACGAGGCCTATTTCTTTTTGAGTTCATGACCATCTTTATAATTGGTGTTGTATTTTTTTCAATAATATACCTTACAGGTGATTCTCATGGCCCAGATGCAAATACCGGTTTTTTCCTTC
>CAZNZQ010000018.1:3106-12217 GCA_964577675.1 uncultured Candidatus Saccharibacteria bacterium | reverse complement strand
TGGTAGTAGCGAGGGTTGAGGTGCCTGTGACAACAGATGAGCCTGTGGTGGTTGCGTTTATTGTAGTTAGGTTAGTAATGTCTCCATTAGTGATGTTGGCGTTAGTAGAGCCTAGGTTAGTCGCAGTAGCGTTAGCAATCGTAGCATTAGTAATAACTGCGTTAGTTGTAGTAGAGTTCCCTACTACTAGGTCTGTAATGTTAGCTAAGGTAGCAACAAGAGATGAGATGAATGAGTTGGTAGAGGTACTGTTAGTAGTAACGAGGTTAGTAGCAGTAGCGTTAGTAGCGGTAAGGTTAGTGATGACAGCGGTTACAGCGTTTAGGAGTGTAGCGAAGAAGGTAGAAGATGTGGCGTTAGTGAAGTTAGCCTCAGTAGCAAAGAGGTTGGTGGCTGTGGTGTTAGTCGATGATGAGTTGGTTGCGACTAAATTGGTAACAGTTGCATTCGATACCTCAGCTCCAGTAGAGACTATAGAGTTAAAAGTAGCAGAACCCGCAGTAAGAAAATCTAAGAGAGAGCTAGACGCATAGAGGTTTGTGACTGTCGCGTTCGTTGCGCTCAAATTTGTTAGAGCTACTAGACTTGTGGACGAAAGGTTGAGCGAACCGGCAACCGTTAAATCACCAAGCAAATCAAGGTTTCCTGAGGGGGTTGCAAGCACACCAAAGTTCTCTATCCAAGTTGTGCCATTCCAGTAAATAGTTGTACCTGTGGCCGAACCTCCAATGATAGTTCCAGTAAAAGCATTAGACCAGTACGTAGATGTACCGTTAGAGACAAGTATTTGGCCAGGAGTTCCTGAACTATCCAAAGAGTCAAAAAGTCTTCCAGAGATAGTGAGGTTGGTGGTCGACGCATTAATAAAACGACTACTAGTAGCAAAAATAGTTTCTGCATCTAAACCTGACTGGAAAATGGCAGGACCAGAAAAAACACTTGTTCCGGTAAACAAAGAATCTGCTAACGTAAGTAGGTTTGCGGTACCAGAAAGAATGGTCGGGTTAGTGAGAGAGCTTGAGGTTAACGAAGAGCTTGTATTAAAAAATGGTGCATAATTAAAAGATGATTGAATAGAGCTACCTCCTACACCATCTCGCCCATTCTGGCCGTTACTTCCATCACGCCCATCCTTGCCATCCTTTCCTGCTGGCCCCGGCACAGGAACATATTGAACAATGTAGACAACAGAGGAAGAGCTAGAAGAAGTTGTAGTCGTTCCTAGCGCTGAAGTCGTATTACCAGAAAAAGATGTATCTCGGTCGTTAATTGTATCAATATTCGCAAGCTGAATAGTCTGCTGATCGAGCTTATCGTAATCACATTTACTCTCATCGATTGAGGTGAAAGCGGATGAAATGTCACAAAAGAGTTTCAGAGAAATTTTATCAAAAAAGACAGCACGGCTCTTCTGAGGGGTGGCAAAGTTAGCAGCTGAAACTTTAGTAGCTGGGTATGTAAACGATAATGTCTTATGATAAAAACCGTCTACTGAATTTGCGATTGGAGTGATACCTACAAAAGAGTTTTGATTAGGTTGTAGCACAGTAGACACAAAAGAAGTAGACAGAGCTCTACTGTTCAACTTAGAAAAGAGGAAGGTCTTAGACTTATCTATGAGTGGCGCACGAAGAATACCACCAACGGAGCTAATTTCTCGATCGTAAGAGGACAATAAAGTAAAATCTCTCGGGCTTGATATTTTCTTCGAAAAAGAAAATTTATCAGACAAGTTAAAACCAGATACTTGAGGAGAAGTTGAGCGCTCGTCATTTAAAATAACATCTCTAGGTGATGTTGACTTCACAACAAAAGCCCTGTCTATAGCCACTGCATAAAGAGTTGAAAAGCTGAGCGCTTGTATTAAGTAAGTAGCTATAAAAATGGAAGATAGGCGCCAAAAGCGAGAACTGGTTTGCATGAAATACTCTTATAGAAAAGTATAGTAAAAAAATACATTAAGTACATATCAAAAGTAAAAATAAATGTGGATAAAGTACAATTAAAAAAGACTTATTTAAAAAAGCTTTTTCCGGTTTTCTACACCAACACGAATCCCCGTGAATGATGAGATCATCTACTCAAAAATAGGAAGTCAGTGACGCGACTTTACCTGATCATATGCAAGATATGCAACTGAACTGTAAAACTTTTCTCGCTTTTGCGCCGCAAGTATAAACTTATTGGCAATAACTAATAGTTTGAAGGTCTTTATTATATAGCAAATTATACAATAATCTTAAAATTAGCCTCACCGTCACATAGTCTGTAATGATAGAAAGTCGTAAAATATAGAACATGCAGCCGTTTTAAATATACAGTAATTTAGTATTTTCAAGGTTAATAGTTATCGATGTGGCTTAGTGGCTGATCCCCCTATTCATCTACATGAGACTCGTTTCGTGTTTTATTTTGTATTATAATTATCTGTTTTATCTAATAGTTAATATACGCATATATAACATGCAATTTAATTAATGTTTAGTATAAATCTAGTTAATTAAATTTTTGATTCTTTGACAAGATGCTCATGATTCATGGACCTGTTCACCTATAGTTACACTCACCATAAAAACTATCTACACAGAGTGCCTATCTTGTTTACAAAAATATCTGCTACAATTTAGATAATAAATTGTAGCCATGTTCGTGCATCTTAGAAATCATTCTCATTACTCTCTTCTGAAAGCGCTCCCTAAGATTTCCGACTTAGTAAAAGAAGCTAAAAGGATGGGGATGCCAGCAGTTGCTCTTACTGACTACTCAAACATGTACGGCGTTATTGAGTTCTACAGTACCTGTAAGAAGGAAAATATAAAGCCAATAGTGGGCGCTGAGCTAGATATTCACTATAAAGAAAGAAGGTTTAAGATTGTTCTTATAGCCAAGGACTTTGATGGTTACAAAAATCTAATGCGAATCATCTCGTTTGCTAACATCGAAAACCCTTTAGCTCCAACTGTGACTGATGATTTACTGAGACTGTACAACAAGGGTCTTATCGTGCTTTCGGGTGGTATCTGGGGTGATATTAGCAATCTACTTATCATTAACAAAAGCGAGGCACTTGACCGTCTTTTGTTTTACAAGGAAATATTTAGTGAGAACTACTATTTGGAAATAAACCCGCAGGAGCAACAAGAGTTAACACACGAAGACATGAGATCTTCTACCATAGCTTTGGGTAGAGAGCAGGACACTCCGCTAGTGGTGACCTGGAACACCCACTATCTTCAAGAAAGCGACAAGGCTGCTCACAGAATTCTTTACTTAGTTCATGGAAGTGAAAGCTCTAACGAAGAGTACAATCATCTGTTTTCGAAGGACTCATTTGCGTTCTCAACTGAGAAGTATCCTCTTGACCTTTTTTCTGATATTCCTGACGCTATAGAGAATACCCTGAAGATTGCTGAGGCCTGTGACGTAGACATACCTTTAGGTAAGTGGGTTTTCCCTGCGATAGAGTTTAAAGAAAGTTATGACGCAGATCTGAGAAACCTAGCGTACGCAGGGCTAGCAGTTCGCGAAATGGAAATTACCCCGGAAGTAAAGACTAGGCTAGACTACGAACTTAAAGTTATTGCCGACAAAGGGTATTCGCCTTACTTCTTAGTGGTTTACGATCTGCTTCGGTTCGCTCGTGAAAATAAAATACTTACAAATATTAGAGGCTCAGTGGCAGGATCACTGGTGACATATCTTCTTCAAATTACAAAATGTAATCCGTTTGTTTACAAACTTCCCTTTGAGCGTTTCCTTAACCCTGAGCGCCCCTCTGCACCTGATATCGACATGGATTATGCTGATACAAGAAGAGACGATGTTATTGACTACGCTCGATCTAAGTACGGAATAGATAACGTTGCTCAGATAGGTACTTTTGGTACGATGATGGCACGTGGCGCGGTGAGAGATGTTGCGAGAGCTATGAAGTTCCCTTACGTAGTTGGAGACAGAATAAGCAAGATGATACCCCCTCCCCGACAGGGATTCCCTGTGACTATCGCCACCGCCCTAGAAGAGGTTCCTGAACTTAAAGAGATGTACGACACCGATAGAGAAACTCAAGCTATTCTCGACATGGCGCAGAAAGTAGAGGGTTGTGCGCGACACATTTCTGTACACGCAGCCGGGACTGTTATATCTCCCTCTCCTCTGTGGGATTACACCCCAATTCAAAAGGATCCGAAGGGTGGTAAAGTAATAACCCAGTATGATATGTACACAATTGAGGATGCTGGGTTACTTAAGTTTGATTTCTTGGGAATTAGAAACCTTACCATCTTAGGTGATGCACTAACGATAGTAAAAGACCAGTACGGCATTGATGTCGACATTGAAGCAATATCTTTAGAGGATGCGAAAACTTTCGATATTTTGTCAAAAGGAGAAACGATAGGGCTTTTTCAGCTCAACGGCTCTGGCATGACAAGATTTTTGAAGGAGCTTAAGCCCTCCACCATCTTTGACATCAATGCTATGGTGGCACTATATCGCCCAGGACCGCTAGAAATGATCCCGGAATATATTAAACGTAAACACAACCCGGCGCTTGTTTCTTATCTTGATAAAAGACTTGAGCCAATTCTCGATCAATCTTTTGGTGTTATCGTATATCAGGACGATGTGATGCTTATTGCTATACATCTTGCTGGTTACTCTTGGCTTGAGGCCGATAAATTAAGAAAAGCTATGGGTAAAAAAATCCCAGCGGAAATGCAAGCTCAGAAAGAAAAACTATTTAAGGGATTTCTTGAAAATGGACTATCTGAGAAGAAAAGTCAGGAACTATGGTCTCTTATCGAACCTTTCGCTGCTTACGGCTTTAATAAGGCCCACGCAGCGAGTTACGGAAGAGTTGCCTATCAGACTGCTTATATGAAAGCTAACTATCCTGTTGCATATATGACCGCGGTGTTATCCAATGAAAGTGGCGATGTCGAAAAAATAGCAGAAATTGTATCGGAGTCCAAGCGTATGGGGATAGCGGTACTTCCTCCTGACGTAAACGAAAGCGAAGGTGGTTTTAGTATCGTGAAAGATAAAGACGGCAAGGAGCAGATACGTTTCGGTCTCTACACTGTAAAAAACCTTGGTGAAGACATTTCTGACGCAATAATAGAAGAAAGAAAGAAAGGAGAAAGGTTCACATCTCTAGAAAATTTTGTTCGTAGAATTACTCATAAGAATCTTAATAAAAAGTCGCTCGAAGCACTTACCATGTGCGGGGCACTTGACCACTTCTCTGAACGTAATGAACTGCTTAATAACATTGATTCGATCTTAGAGTTTCATAAGGACACAGTAAAAACTAATGCTAATCAAGACAGCCTTTTCGGCGCAGACACACTCTCTTCTTTTGTTATGAAAAAGACGACTCCAGCTGACCAGAAGACTAAACTTATGTGGGAAAAAGAGTTACTAGGTCTTTTCGTTTCAGGGTTTCCACTTGATCCTTGGAAGGGAAAAATTGAATCGAGAGGGATAACAATAAGTAAAATCCACTCTGAATATAAAGATGGCAAAGAAGTAAGCTTGGCAGTAATTATCGAAAATATAAAAATAACTGTTACGAAAAAGGGAGACAAGATGGCTTTGGTAAGGCTGCGAGACTACACTGGGATAATTGAAGTAGCTATATTCCCTGAGACATATAAGCGTTTTAAAAGTGTTATCTTGCCGGACAGACCACTTTTAGTAAAAGGTAAAATTTCTACAAGAAACAATGAGAAGACTATGATAGTAGATGACATAAATTCTCTAGCGCAGGGCGAGTAGGCGTGTGCCAGCCTTTGCACAAGAGTCAACCTGAAGAGTTGCACCTGCTGTTGTTTATGCTATACTGTAGACATGTTTCAATTGCTATCTATTGTGCAGCTGGTTCTAGCAATTCTCCTTATTGCACTCGTCCTTATCCAGAGAGCTAACACAGACGCTTCTGGTGCTTTTGGTGCAGATGGAAGTTCTGGCGCCGCCCTTAAGAAAAGAGGGGCAGAAAAAACAGTGTATCGCCTTACAGTTCTAGTAGCGATTCTATTCGTTTCCTCTGTATTGTATCCAGTAATTTTTGGATAGCCTCTTTCTCTAAAGTTCGCTGAACGTATAGATAGATCTGAGTATAGTCACTCTTTTCTTAAAGGTTTCTCTATGGAAATCCCTCTCTTACAAAGTTTCAAGAAAAATACATACAAAGTTCTAGAGCTGCACAAGACCTTAACTCCTGAGCGTGTGCTTGTCCTATGGATACTCTCTTCACTTTCGGTGTTAAGCTTTTTTGCTGCAGCAGTTTCCGTCAATAGTAGGTACTTAGTATCTGTACCGTCTTACGGTGGAAAGATTAGTGAAGGAGTCATTGGAACCCCTCGCTTTATTAATCCAATTTTTGCAACGACAGAACAAGACAAGGATTTGACCGCTCTTACTTTTGCAGGACTAACTAAGAAAGACAGTGCTGGCGAAGTAGTCTTAGATATCGCAGAGTCTGTCACCAAGTCAGAAGACGGACTAAGGTACACAGTAATCATTAAAGAAGACGCTCAGTTCCACGATGGAAAGGATCTTACGTCAGATGACATTATCTTCACGGTAGACAAAATCCAAAACCCCTTAATTAAAAGTCCCCACCGTGTAGAATGGGAGGGGGTCACTATAGAGAGAATGTCTGATAAAGAGCTTATTTTTATTTTGAAGAAGTCTTTCCCTCTTTTTAAGGAAACATTGACGTTAGGAATTGTGCCTAAACATGTTTGGAAAAACCTTACTGATGAGCAAATAAGCTTGAGCGATCTCAATATAAAAGCAGTAGGAAGTGGTCCTTATAAGATAGACTCTATAGAAGCAGAGTCAGGTATCCCTACCAGGTTCATATTAAAGGCGCACAAGTACTACACACTAGGCCGTCCTTATATAGAGACTATTACCATATCCACTTATCAGAACGAAAAATATTTACTAAAAGCTTTAGAAGATAAAGACATCCAAAGAGCTCACGGGATTAGTCCAGAAAAAATTCAAACGTTAAAGATAGCCTCATCGAGCATACAAACATCCCTTCTTCCTCGAACGTTTTCTATTTTTTTCAACCCTAACAAATCTTCTCCACTTGCTGACAAAAATGTAAGAAAAGCTCTTCAGTTAGCTACTGATAAAAATAGAATAGTGAACGAAGTTCTCTCGGGCTATGGCATGATCATTAACTCCCCTTACCCTTTTGATAAAAACCAACCTGAGACAGAATATAACGTAGAAAAGGCTCGTGAACTATTACTACAAAATAAGACAATAAAAAGTTCCGCGTCTTCCACCTTTGAAGTTTCTCTGATTACTGCCAACACAGACGAAATGAAGAGAGTGGCAGAAATAATCAAGTCAGAGTGGGCTAAAATTGGCGTAATTGCGACTATTAAAATATACGACGTATCAGATCTTAACCAGAACGTGATAAAAGACAGAGACTTTGAAGTGTTACTTTTTGGTGCTATAACACAGACGCCAGCAGACCTCTACGCGTTTTGGCACTCAAGCCAGAGGGTGTACCCTGGGCTAAATATCTCTAACTATGTAAGTAAAAGCTTAGACGAACATCTTGATACTCTCAGATCTTCTGATAATACTGAGGATAGGGAGTCTGCCTACAATGCGATTCGAGAAGAGTTTATAGAAGAAGTGCCTGGAATATTCCTATTCGCACCTTCACTCATTTACATAACGAATGACAAGGTAACCACAATGCTACCTGAGTTTAGTTATGATAATTCTTCTCGGTTTACATTACTACAAAACTGGCACAGATATACCGATAAAGTTTGGCCAAAGACATATCATAAAGAACTACTAGAAAGAATACAAAATATTATTCATTAAAATAATTACCATGGCAGAAACCACAACACAAAACAATCAGATAACCACGAGAGATGATGGTCCGAGAAAAAATAAATTTCACCGACACTCTTCAAATAGACAACTCTCTCCCCGCCCTCAAACTTCCTACGATGCATCAAACATAAGGAAGAGAGAGACAGATCATATTCCGCCACTGAAGGATGGAGACATCCGTATCATTCACCTAGGAGGAGTGGAAGAGATTGGACGCAACATGAGTCTCGTTGAGTATAAGGACACGATTATCGTTGTTGACTGTGGTGTACAGTTTACTGAGACCAATACCCCTGGTATTGATTTCATTTTACCCAACACCAGATACTTAGAAGAGCATAAGCACAAGATTAAAGGTGTACTTGTTACCCACGGTCACCTAGACCATATCGGAGCATTCCCTTACATCATGCCTCGTATTGGTAACCCTCCAATATTCGCGAGACTCTTTACGTCACTGATGATTAGGAAGAGGCAGGAAGAGTTCCCTCACTTACCAGCTATCACAATGAACATTATCGAAAAGGGTGACTCAGTAACTCTAGGGGATCTTAAGATAAAATTCTTTGGTGTTACTCACGCGATTCCAGACAGTATGGGAATTCTCATTGAAACTCCGTTTGGGGACATCGTCCATACAGGAGACTTGAGATTAGAACACAATGACGGTATTCCAACACCTGACGAAGAAGAGAGGTATAAAGTTTTTGAAAATAGAAACATTCTTCTTCTTATGGCTGACTCGACTAACTGCGAAAACCCAGGGTTCTCTATTTCTGACTCCGTTGTATATCGTAATATTGAGAACGTCATCAGAGATACTCCAGGACGACTTATCGTTAGTACGTTTGCTAGCCAAGTAGAAAGAATGCTCTATATGCTAGAGACAGCAGAGAAATATGGAAAGAAAGTAGTTGTTGAAGGCCGTAGTATGAAGACCAACATCGAAGTAGCACGCCTTGCTGACCTTCTTAAGGTAAGACCAGAGACTCTTATCCCGATAGAAGACATCACCCGTTACCCTGAGAATAAAATTTTAATTATAGCCACTGGTGCTCAAGGTGAGGAGTTTGCCGCCCTGGGGCGTATTGCGAACAAAACACACAAGTTCATCAGACTCACAGGGAGGGACACTCTTCTCATGTCTTCTTCAGTGGTCCCTGGCAACGAACGACCCGTTCAAAACCTCAAAGACAAACTCTCCCGTCAAGGCGCTCACTTGATCCACTACAA
>CAZNZQ010000018.1:0-3006 GCA_964577675.1 uncultured Candidatus Saccharibacteria bacterium | reverse complement strand
GCTTCAGAAGACTGCCAAGAGACCGGTGATTATTCCAGTGATTATTAGTGTGTAAGGTAATACCCTCGAGATTTCCCTAGATAGAGAACTTACCAAAGAGGTATACTGTGCTCAATATATGCAATCGATTCTAAGAAGTCGCCTTCTCGTCATAACATATCTGATGACATTTCTCTATGCGTTACACTATGCCATCCCCGTGTACGCTACTTCGTCTTATCTGCATAAGTTTTTTAGCTCATCTGTCGTGAGCGCAACGTACGTAATAGGTAGTCTCTTGGCACTCATCGCATCTGTTCATATAGCAAAATCGATAAAGAAATACCATACGTATAGATTCACCATGGGTGTCGCCATCCTTGAGATGGTCATTGTTACCCTATTCGGACTAACAGAAAACGTATACATATTGCCTACGTTATTTGTTGTACATTTCGCTCTACAGTCACTACTCTTTGTTTCTTTGAATGTTTTTATGGAAAGCTTTAGCAGTCACGCAAATGTCGGCAGTATTCGTGGACTATTCCTTGCTGTCTTCCATGTTGGCATTCTCATTTCGCCTGTAATTGGTGGTTACATTCTTTCAGTCTCTTCATTTGCTGTACTCTACACAGTTGCTGCACTTGTTCTCATCCCTTACTTATTCTTGGTACACCACTACCTAGCTCATATTAAAGATCCTGCATACCACACAATCAACCTTCTAGAAGCTCTACGCAAGGCTTTACGAAATAAAAACATGCGCGGCGCTGTTGTCGCTAAGTTTTTAGTAGAATGCTTTTATGCGGTTATGGTTATCTATTCCCCCATTTACCTGGCAACACTCGGAATACCTCTAACAACATATCTTGGTTTTATTATCCCTATAGCACTTATCCCGCTTGTCATTCTTCCGTACGAGCTAGGCTATCTCGCTGACACCAAGTACGGAGAAAAAGAAATGCTTATTATCGGGCTCCTACTTCTCGTGGTTACAACATTCATTTGTGTTTTGCTAACAACCTCAAATGTTCTCATCTGGGCGCTTGTCCTCCTTATCTCAAGAGTTGGAGCATCTCTTGTAGATACGATGGCGTTTACCTATTACTTTAAAAAAATTGGTCCGGAAGACCCCTCTTTTACAGCACTCTTTGTTAATATGTACAGCTTGGCTATTATTGTAACTGGTGCCGTAGGTGTTATTATTTCACCATTTCTAGTAGAGAGGCCGCAACTTATGTTTGTCGTCTTGGGGGTTGCTCTCACCTGGGGAGTAACCGCTGTCCTACCGATGAAAGACACTCGCTAATATATACTAGGATATATTCCCACAAGCTTATGATTGAAATAAAAGTAACAGAAGATACACCAAAGAGAATTAACGCTTTCCTACGAGACGCAGGCATCGGTTCTAGGCGTGCGATTGATGGAAATATTGAACGGGGTTATGTAACCATTAATGGCAAAACTGCAACCCTAGGAAGCAAGGTCATAAAGGGAGATGTGGTGACAGTAAAAACTATTAAGAGAGACCTCGTCTATGCTCTCTACCACAAACCACGAGGTGAGGTAACCGGGACTATAAGTGAGCTACCTGGATGTCAACCAATAGGTAGACTCGATAAAGAGAGTGAAGGGCTACTCCTTTACAGTAACGACTATCGTGTCGTAGATGCCCTCCTTAATCCAAAATTTGGAAGAGAGAAAGAGTACGAAGTAGTGGTAAGAGAAAAAGCCACCCCGCGTGTTGTTACGATCCTCAAAAGAGGTATTACAACACAGGAAGCTACGTATTCTCCAGTTAAAACTATTTCAATATATAACGAAGGCTATTCACTTCGAATAGTCCTCACAGAAGGTAAAAAGCATGAGATACGTAGAATGCTTAATGCGCTTAACTTGACTATAGTCTCTCTAAAGCGAGTCCGAATCATGTCATTTGTGCTCCGTGGTATCCCCACTAAGAAGCATCATATGCTCACCCCATCTCAAGTGACTACTCTCTTTAAAGATTTATCTATACCAACCGATACCCAGAAATAGTCTTTTCTATAAACTTCTCTTTGAGTAGCTCATTAAGCACGGTCTCTAATTTCTCATCTTTTGGCAGCACATCTCCGTGAGTAATTGCAAAAAGTGCGCGCGCACGAAGCTCGCGTTGGGAACCTTTATACTTAGACTGTTTTTTATAAGTGCTGCTCTTTTTGTTATGTGAAACAGACTTACTCTTTAAATGTGCTCCATAATCCATGAGTGCATAGTACCAATGTCTAGCACCAAGGTTTCCCACCTCTTCTCGCTCTTGTATAACCTTCAGCAACTCCCTAAGCGACTCATCAGTAACTACCTTCTTCTTGGGATAAAAATATTCTATGAGGACAGTTCTGATATTAGTTTCAATAACTGGATGACTAAATGTATCGTAAGCAAATGCCATAACAGCAGATGCGGTATATTCACCAACACCAGGAAGATCTAGCAGTCGTTCGAATACTTTAGGAATCGTCTTGTTATTTTGTGCGATTGTAAGGAGCGCTTTCGCTCGTCTCTGATAGCCAAGACCTTGCCACAAGGTCAAAATTTGCCGCAGGTTAGCAGACGAGAGTTTCCCGAGAGTTCTATAGCTTTTGAGCCACGAATTATATTTAGGTATAACTCTTTCAACCTGCGTCTGCTGAAGCATTATTTCGCTTACCAAAACTTTGTATGGAGTAATATCTTTTCTCCAAGGTAAATCGTGGCGTCCACACTTCTGATAGAAATCAATGATGACTTCAACAAATGCACTGACTCTCTCATCACTAAAAGATGGTGCACGTTTCTCTTTAGGGCTACTTTTCATTTTACTTCTTTTCTTCCCGGACAACTGACTCGTAATAGTTATGTGCATAACTATGCTTTATTCACTTGAGTATAACACGAACTGTTGTTACACTTTCCCGTAGGCAGTTGTTTCATTATCAGCTTTTAAATAGAAGAAAATAGAATGTCAAAGACGACAATCCTTGAAGTCTAGAAAGACAAGAA
>CAZNZQ010000017.1:12656-13537 GCA_964577675.1 uncultured Candidatus Saccharibacteria bacterium | reverse complement strand
CCCCCGCTTTTCCTCCCTGAGCGGGTGCCCCTGATCGTAGGGGCTTCTCGGTCCACCTCGCGGTGGACCTTTTTTTATCTACACCCCCTTCCACCTCTTTCTATTTTCTTTAGAGGCTTATTTACATAACTTTGAGAGAATTCTCCCTGTCCTCTTAGCCTCTTCTTCGTTTTTGAAAAATATTTTATTCTGTTCCTTTATCCTACTTGCCCCTTGGCACCATGAATAGGTATAGGTTTTCCCAGAGACACTAGCAAAGATAGCTGATGGGGCAGAGTCTGGAGAGAAGGATTCAACTGCCCCTTCTTCGTAAGAAACTACGGTTGGCTCTGCCTCAATTTTAATAGCAAAAGTTAAAATAACCAGAAGTATAGTCAAAACGATGAGTGCAAGAATATCATAAAAAGTGAGCCTTCTATTGATATTTTTGACAATATCTTGTATACTATGAATTCTAATAGATACCACAATCTTGTAGTAATTATACACTATGGCAACCCGTAAAGCCGCAGGTTCGGCAAAAAACCTAACAGATAGTAAGCCAAAGTACTTAGGTACTAAGCTTTACGCTGGAGAAACAGCTTCAGCTGGAGCTATCATCGTACGCCAGAGAGGAGCCAAGATCATGGCTGGAAAGAATGTTGGCCTCGGCAAGGATTATACTCTCTACGCACTCAAGGAAGGAAAGGTTTCTTTTTCTGAAAGAAGAATGAAGCACCTAGACGGAAGTAACAAGCGTAAGAAAATCGCTAACATCGACTAAGCTTATATACATATTTAGTTAAAGAAAGGGCGACCCCGGAAGGGGTGGCCCGTTGTTCTTTAATTTATACAACGCCAAAAAAGAGAACGTATTCGGAAAGCTAACATTATCCACATGT
>CAZNZQ010000017.1:0-12646 GCA_964577675.1 uncultured Candidatus Saccharibacteria bacterium | reverse complement strand
TAAACAACACTTTCTATATATATATATATATACATATAATTTTTTTTTAAACTACCGGGCCCCCCCGCAGGGGGTCCCCCTTTCTTCTTAAAGTAATCCAACTCCAAAAACGAGAACTTAGACGTACAGCTAACTTATACCACTTCTACTTTTATTTCAGAAACCTTGTCTCCTTGTTTAATCTCCGCAATATGAACACCGACTGATTTTATCGACTTAACAAGTGTTATCTGCTTCGGATCTACTGATAACTTTATCGCTTCAAAGATAGCGTCAGCAATATCAACATCACGAATATTGGCAAAAAGCTGCCCTTTCTCATCATGCTTCTTACCCTTAATCTCCACTTTCGCAGACCTTAGAGCTTCGACTAGTGCATAGAAAGTAGTGAGTGTTGTCTCTTTTTTCCTCTGCTTACTCTCTTCCAGAGCTTTCCATTTTGCAAGCTCTCCTGGCGTAGCTAATACCCCGCTCCCCTTCTTAATCAAGACATTCATTCCGTATGCGTCTGACACCTCTTTTACCTCCCCACGCTTCCCGAGCTTAGCTATATCTTTCAAAAGAATCACTTTCATAGTTACGTGATTATAACATACTCTCACAAGGCGTCGTCTCTCGCAAAAGGTCTTTAAGTTTGCTGTCTGCTGTCTTTTGGTCTCTACTTCTTATTCAAGACTTCTATAGCCTTTTCAAGCTGAAGGTCTCGCACAGTACCATCCTTCATCTTAAGTGTAGTAGTTGCCTGCACTTCAATGTCTGGTGTAATACCGTGTTCGGAGATGTTAACCCCATTTGGAGTGAACCACTTGGCAATCGTTACCTTAAGCGAGGCTCCACCATCTAAGTTGATGAGTTCCTGAACAGACCCTTTACCAAAGGTCTTTGTTCCGATAACCTTTGCGATGCCATGATCCTTGAGTGCACCAGCCAAGATTTCTGAAGCTGACGCTGAACCTCCGTCAACTAACACCACCATTTTGATTCCACCAGGAAGACCAATGATGCCGGTACTCCTATGATTAATTTGGTTCTCTACTTTCCCTTGCTTCTCTGATACTACCACCTGTCCATCACGAAGGAAGTAGCTAGCCATGTTCACTGATGCCTCTAGGTATCCACCTGGGTTACCACGTAGATCAATAACCAGCTTAGAGAGCCCCGACTGAATGAATTCGTTCATAGCGTTACGGAAGAGATCAGGTGACTCTCCTGAAAAGTTATAGAGCCTAAGGATAAATACCCCGCTCTTCTTCTCTGTGTCTATGGTTGGAATTTTAATCTCCTTTCGGATGATTGTTATATCTGTTGTTGCTTTTGCATCTGCGTGGAGGACAGTGATTGTTACAGGCGTATCAAGCTCACCTCTGATATAGGTAACCGCTTCTTCCGAAGTCATCCCCAAGACGCTCTTCTTATCAACCGCAGTAATAATGTCTCCAGCTTTAATACCAGCCTTCATGGCAGGAGAGTCCTTGAGTGGGGCAATTACCACAATATTCCCCTCCTTCATGCCGACAGTCATACCAACACCTCCGAATGAGCCCTTCACATTCTCTGCGAAGCTCTTAGCTTCCTTTGGTGGCATAAACACTGTGTATGGATCTTTGAAGCTGTCTACATACCCGCGGATAACCCCGTACTCTAATTCTTGCGCTGTAGGTAAAGTAGAAGACGACTTCCAGAAGACGAACTTGTTGTCTAGTTGAGCTCGGACAGACTTGAAAAGCTCAGAGTCGTAGTTAATCGAGGAAGCCTCTGCTTTGTTACTCATGCCGTTCCCAACCAGAAACCCAGTGGCAAAAATGGCAAAGATTCCTGTGCCGACCATAACACTTTTGAGAGCAAAATGTTTAGCATGTGCTTGCTTAGTCTTTCCAGTAAAATGATGTTTTATATCTTCTAGCGTGTTCATAAGAACTCAGTATACAATCTCTGTGATAGAATAAAAGGGATATTTATTTTCAAATGCACCCAGCAATTCACCTTTATAATACAGCATCAAAAAAAGTAGAGTCTTTTATCCCAGTTGCCGAAGATAAGGTACACATTTATTCTTGCGGACCAACCGTCTATCACTTCGCTCATATAGGCAACCTACGTGCTTACATCTTCGCAGACACACTAAGAAGAGTTTTTATTGATTCGAAATATGATGTAACTCATGTTATCAATATTACAGACGTCGGACATCTGACAGACGATGGAAATGACGGGGAAGATAAGCTAGAAAAGGGTTCAAGAAGAGAGGGTAAAACTGCATGGGATGTTGCCTTGTTTTACGAGGATGCGTTTAAGAAAGATCTCATAGCTCTCAACATCCCTCTCACTGCCTATACCTTCCCAAGAGCAACCGATCACATAGCTGAGCAGATAGCGCTCATCTCCTCATTAGAAGAAAAGGGGTACACATATACGATCGATGGTGACGGTATTTATTTCGACACAGAAAAATTCGACAGGTACAAAGATCTAGCAGAGCTTGATCTAGAGGGGTTAAAGTCCGGCGCCCGTGTCGAAGAAAATAAAGATAAACGATCGCCGTCTGACTTTGCACTATGGAAGTTTTCGCCTAGTGACGAGCGTCGCCAAATGGAGTGGGGTTCCCCGTGGGGCACAGGCTTCCCAGGGTGGCATATTGAATGTTCCGCAATGGCAATGAAATATCTTGGGGAGCATTTTGATATTCACACTGGAGGAATAGACCACATCAAGGTACATCACACTAACGAAATAGCGCAAAGCGAGTGTGCTACGGGTAATAAGTACGTCAACTACTGGATGCACGTTAATTTCCTTCAAGACAGGACAGGTAAAATGTCAAAATCAAATGACGACTTTCTTACCTTAGAGACCTTGGTTAAAAAGGGCTACTCCCCTTACGTATATCGCTACTTCATCCTCACGGCACACTATAGAAAAGAACTCACTTTTACCTACGAAGCGCTCGATGCAGTTAAAGTCGCTTACAAAAAGCTGTCTGACCATGTTCTCCGTGGTGGCCGTGCGAATGGCAACATCTTAACATCATATATGCAACCGTTCCTTGAAGCACTTCGCGATGACTGTAATACCCCGGAGGCAATTGCGTGGATGTGGAAAATGATAAAAGAAGAGCATGGAAACGATGCAGGTGTAGCTGCGACCCTACTAAAGATGAACGAACTACTTGGACTAGGGCTAGAGAACCTAAAAGAAGAAGCTCTTCACCTGCCAAAAGAAGTGAACCAGCTGCTAGAAAAAAGAATGGAAGCTCGCAAGGATAAGAACTTCGGAGAATCAGACAAGCTGCGCGATGAGATACGCAAACTCGGGTATATAGTAAAAGACTCACCGGACGGGCAAGAGGTAGTCAAGATCTAGATTGTCAGATGTTACATTATAGACTTAGTGGTGTGTATATCTCAGGCGACGGAGACCATTAACACCATCTACCAATCTGGTTATACTTATCCACATTTCATCCACGGGAATAAGTACAATACGACTCTATTTCGTTTGTGTCTAGGTGTATGTTTTTTGTACACTCTTAAGCATGTTACCACTCAGTCAACTGCAAGGATCTTCAAAGAGCAAATCATATAAAAAGCGAAACTATTCCGGATACGACAAGGTAGAAGCTACAGAGAACCCTTTTGCTGGGTCACGAATTCCTCCTCAAGATTTAGAATCAGAAAAAGCCCTCTTAGGATCACTCCTCCTTTCCTCTGAGGTGTTCTTCGATATTTCTGACATGCTCGACGCCAAAAGTTTCTATGCCGTGAAGCATCAGATAATTTATGAGGCGATAGAAGAGCTTATTAACTCTAAGGAGCCAGTCGACATTCTCACCGTTTCCGCTCTACTGAGAAATAAAAAAGTGTTTGACCAGATTGGTGGTGCGCCATATCTATCAGACCTTCTCGGTCTTGTCGGATCAGCAGCCAACATCAAGTACTACGCACAAATAATTAGAAAGAAAGAACTCCTCCGTAAGCTCATCGAAGCTAGTAATCACATTTCAGAGATATCTTACGAAGAAGAGGACACTCTTGAGAGTATCCTCGAAGAGTCTGAGAAGACCATCTATGAAATTACAACAAAGGGTGAGTCTGCAGGGAGACTAATTGGATTTACTGAGATGATTGACGAGACATGGTCTCGTATCGAGAAGCTAGCAGACAACACAGGTGGGATGCGAGGTACACCGAGCGGATTCAAAGAGCTTGACAGTAAACTCTCTGGATTCCAGCCTTCTGACCTTATCATCTTGGCCGCCCGTCCATCTGTTGGTAAAACTTCCCTTGCTCTAGACTTCGCACGTAACGCGGCAGTAAAGTCCGGTATACCTGTCGCGATATTTTCTCTAGAAATGAGTAAAGAGCAGCTTGTTGATCGTATGCTCTCGGCACAGTCTCAGGTAGATGGCTGGAAGCTCCGCACTGCCAAGCTTTCTCTTGATGAAGAATTTGAACGTCTTCAGACCGGTATGCACGAACTCATGAAAGCCCCAATCTACGTGGACGACACCGCCGCGAACTCTATTCTTAATATGCGTAGCACGTTGCGTCGTCTTCACTCTGACAAGCCGATCGGTCTCGTAATTGTGGACTACTTGCAGCTCATGAGTACTGCTAAGAACTACGACAACATGGTGAATCAGGTAACAGAAATCTCGCGCTCCCTCAAAGGTCTTGCAAAGGAATTCAACGTTCCTGTTATCGCTCTCTCACAGCTCTCTCGTGCTGTAGAGTCCCGTGGCGGACGGCCTCGCCTTTCTGACCTTCGTGACTCAGGTTCCATCGAGCAGGATGCTGACGTCGTGATGTTCATTCACCGTGAGGACAAGTACGGTGAGAACACAGAGCGCAAAAATATTGTAGAGATTTTGATTGAAAAGCATCGTAACGGACCCACCGGCGTTGTTGAACTATACTTTGATGACAAGAAGACATCCTTCCTTTCTGTCGAAAAATCAGAGTTCGGAGACTTTTCATTACCTTCTGTTAATGTGCCAGAGTTCTAAGATGAAACAAGCGCCCCTCCGGGGCGCTTTGCTTTTTGCTAGACCTTTTGATCTAAAGGGTGTCTAGCCTAACCCGCTCTCGCCAACATCAGAGATTTTGGCACCGAATAGTAGGTGGTCTTTGGATCACGCACGCAGGCGACCTTCTCGAGAACTCCACAACGGTTCTCAGGCAACTCTGTGTCATAGAAAGTTCTAGCCAGTTCTGGGTCTGCAAAGAAAACATCAACCCACTGTGGCGCTCCGGAGTCTGCCCGGTTAACCCTCGCACGGATGAGGGCTACCAGTTCTAGCCCAAAGACGGGAATGGCTCCTGTCATGATTCTTTTCCTCTCATCAAAAGAGCGACCTTGCTCTATAAATAACACTATCACATTCCAGAAAGCTCATACAAACTATTCCTCGTTTTGTGATAAAATAATGAGCACTATATATGAACGGAGCAGACAGACTTTCGGAACTTTTCATGCGATTCCCAGGGATTGGACCTAAGCAAGCTAAGCGCTTCGTCTACTTCCTCCTTCGTGAACATTCTCAATATAAGGAGCAGCTCATCAAAGCGCTTGAAGATCTCAAGTTCACAGGGAAGCAGTGCGAACGATGCTTCCGTTTTTATGGAGACGCTCACAACACAGGGAAGTCTCTGTGTGACATCTGCTCTTCCGTGGGAAGAGACCAATCCCTCCTCATGGAAGTAGAGAAGGAACTCGACTTAGACGCTATTGAGAAAACTAGTTCTTACAACGGCCTCTACTTTATCTTAGGAGGTCTCGTTCCGCCACTTACCGATAAGCCAACAGAAATAATCCGCATCCGTGAACTAACAGTACTTATCCACTCACTCTTAGCAACTGAAACAATAAAAGAAATTATTTTTGCTCTCCCGGTAACTGACTATGGAGATAATACCCAAGAGTACGTTCAGAAGACAGTGAAGCAGATAGTCGGTATAGATAAAGTGAGACTCTCTCACCTAGCACGCGGACTATCGAGCGGTCTTGAGCTTGAGTATGTAGACAAGGATACATTCACTAGCGCACTAGAAAGAAGAAATTAAAAACCCGCCGATAACGGCAGGGTGTCCTGGTTGCGTCTTCGCTGGTTGCGGCGGCCGAGTGGTTCGGCAGCCTAGCGCTTTGGGCGATGGTCGGACCCGTTTCCTCAGAGGAGTGCTTAGGAGTAGGTGGTATGAGTGAAGCCTCACTTTCTGAAAGACCCACCTCTCTTGGCTTGAGGTGCGCAGCAGAGCAACCAGGACTTATACACTCTATCAAATTATCTGGAAAAGAAAAGAGCGAGATCTTCGGTCTCGCTCTTTTCTTTAATGTAGATATTACTTAACAGATTCAATCTTTAGCTTCATGAATGGCTGTCGGTGGCCATTACGCTTATGGTAACGAGACTTAGCACGGTATTTTACAACCATAACCTTATCCCCTTTTCCTATCTCTGCGATAGTAGCAGCAACCTTAGTACCCTTAACAAAAGGAGCGCCGATTGTAGTTGTCTTACCATCGTCAGTAAGCACAACATCTGTGAGGTCTACCTTATCTCCAACCTTATAATCTCCCGTGATTTTTTCGACAGTAATAGTGACGCCTTCTGCGACCTTGTACTGCTTTCCGCCTGTTTGAACGATAGCTAATGACATAGTTTGAGAATTATACACTTTTTTGCAAGATAACGCAAGAGCAAGCCATTGACCTTATCTCTAATACGTTGTATAGTGTACGTAGCACGAACCTGCCTGAAGGGTCTATGACCCTTCAGGCAGTAGCTACTTATACTAACACCACTCACAGAAACTAATCCTCTTCAAATGTTGGCTTGTCTAAGAGAGTCGGCTCAATCCCAACGTCACCACCTGTGATACGGAAGACATCCTTGTCTACTTTCTTTAATTCCTTATATGCTGCGTTATAGTGATTAACCGATGTGCCAAGTGTCACCCCAAGCTTTTTCATATAATCCTCGTATGCTCCGAGATGACGACCTAGTTCTTCCACACGCTTTTCGATATGCTTAGCGCTTTCCTCTATCTTGAATGCCTTGAACCCAAAGAGCACTGACTGTAGGTATGCATAGAATGTTGTAGGTGAAACAATAATCACCTTCTTCTTGTTGTAGGCATACTCGATCAAGTTCTGTGTATTCACTGCGCCACGCGCCACCTGATTAACGAGGAGGTCATAATAGATGCCTTCCGCTGGAATGAACATGAAAGCAAATGGAAGTGTCCCCTCCTCTGGACGAATATACTTAGAGGTTTCGTCGATTCTCTTTTGAATGTCTTTCTTGAACTCCGTCTGATAATAAGCAATGTCTTCCTCATCGTCTGCATTCATGAGGCGTTGATAGTTATCGAGTGAATACTTTGCATCTATCGGAATGATTCCTTCTTTGGTATGCACAACAGCGTCAACAACTTCGCCATTTTTAAAATAATACTGCATCTCGTATTGCCCTGGCGCGAGCATGTTAGCTAAGATCTGTTCGAGAGCGGCTTCGCCCAAGTTCCCACGCTGCTTCTGGTGAGTGAGCACCTTCTGCAACCCCTGTAACTGTTCTGTCATGGAGAATACCTGCTTATTCCCCTCCTTCACTTCAGTAAGCTCTCTTGTAATTTCGCTGATGAGTCGATTAGCTTCAGAGTTCTGTCTGTGGATTACCTGATGGAGATCAGACGATGATCTCTCGAGCTTATTCTCGAGGGTTCCACGCAACCGCTCTAATTGCTCCTGCAAAATAAGGAAACTATTATCGTCTTTTGGCTTGTTGTTTAAGACTTTAAGAAGAATAAAAAAGAGTAGGATTGTAATAACAACTCCTAAGATGATGGCAATAAGAACGGGTGTCGTCATAATGATAGAAGTAGTGTATCACGAAGGATATGTGGTAGAATGGGAGCACTATGCAAGAAAAAATTAAAGCCGAAATTAAGCCAGCAATGATAGCGAAGGATACAGTTCGCCTAGGAACACTTCGCCTTATACTCGCTGCTTTTACTAACGAACTCGTAACCCAAGGTAAGCCGCCAACAGACCCTCTCTCAGACGAAGACTGCATGAAGGTTATCAAGCGTCTCGCAAAGCAGCGCAAGGATTCTATTGAACAGTTCGTATCAGGTGGTCGTCCAGAATTAGCAGAAGACGAGAAAGCAGAGCTTGCAGTTATCGAGGGCTTCCTCCCAGCACAGATGTCAGAAGCTGATATCGAAGCTCGTGTTGCTGCGAAACTTGCAGAATCTCCACTAGACCCAACCAAGAAAGGACAATTCGTCGGCATGATGTGCAAGGAACTTGGCGACACCGCAGATGGAGCGATAGTCAAAAAGGTGATAGACACTCTTGTTAAATAAACTTAATAGTACTACCATAACTATGGGTGAACCTTTTTTTAAACCGACACCTGACAACACTCCAAACCAAGAAAGTGAGGATGTTATTATGGACGGGAATTTGAAACTAATCACAGAAGACGATCTTAATAAGCTAGAAAATCTGTATGGAGTCCCTTTTGCACATCTAGCTCACGAACTGCTAGGTGCAGCAGAGTACACACTGATTCTTGATGCAACTGACGCACGAGAAGCGTTTATTGATGCTGTCAGAAAAAAAATTCAAGAACAAGGACGCAGCAATCTTGAATCAGCTAAAGATGAGTGGAACGCAAGGTATATGACAGACCCAGATTTTCGGCAAACTCATGGGGACCCGGACGCAGACCCCGGAGATCTGCGTCAGGATACAGGAGTCACAAGAGATGATCTCCACCAGTGACCATCTTTCATGCAGGCCCCATAAAGGGCCTGCTGCTGTCTTTAGCTTAATATCATAGCCGTGAAGAAAGTTAGGATTTTTTTAATAAAAAAGGTAGGATAACTCTCAGCTGAACAAAAAGGAGAGTCCTGAAATGGCTACAAAAGAATCGCAGAAAAGCACTTGGCTTGAAATGACTCCGAAAACAATCGCCGCCCTGCGGAAGCGCTCTGCCGAAGGAATTAGTCTCAAAGACTTCATAATCGAAGTAGAGCACATCGCAGGCAAATCCCTGGTCGCTTCATGGATTGCATCGGGCCACACGACCTTTGATGCGATCCTTAAGAAACTAGAGCGGGAACATATATACAGAGCCAATGCTGCTCCCCAAAGCCACTTTGAGGACTCTGTCGCAAGACCTGTGGTCCCCGGGGATGACGATATTCCCTTTTAAGGGTTCATCTGTGCAGGTCTAATTGATCGACAGAGCAACAAAAGGCGCCCCTCGGGGCGCCTTTGATCACTTTCAATACTTAATCAGACATCAGTTACATTTAATTGGAATACCCACTCTCACTGGCTGAGTAGTGATACCACTATACTGACTTTCTCGCCCCTGTTCAAAAATCATAGAGCATGGTATCCCTCCTGGAGGTAGCACATAGTCGATACGTGTAGAGAATCGCGACCACCCAGGAACAGACCATGCCCCCGTGCTCGATGCTCGAGATACGCCAATAACAGCACCTCGAGAGTCTACTGTGAGGATAGTGAACGCTCCATTCCTAAACATTTCGTTACGAGCCTCTCCAACAAAAGAGAGCCCGGTGTATACATGTCCATTCTCATAGATTGAAAGGTTGCGAATATACATACTGCGAGTTGGCGCAGCAGTTGGTTGTGATGTGGTAGCTGACGCTGATCTAGAGCTGTAAGAGACGAAGCTTGCGCTTGACGTCGAATAAGTATACGTCCCACCATATGATTCGTAGCCATCAAATGCTTTTCCATGTACATAAAGATTAGTAGTAGGCGTAGGGGCTGTGACACTTTTTATAAGCCCAGAGTATGCTTTTGGTGACGGGAGTAAGTCTCTCTTTTGCTCGCCAGAAACAAGTGACTTTACCTGAGAAAAACTAAGAGCAGGAAATAGAAGTGACACCAGCCACCACACTAAAGCGATGAACATCGCAGCGAACGCCAGCTTAAAAAAGAATCCGATGAGATATTTGATAGTATCCATGTACTACTATGATACGTTACTTTTGCCCATTACAGGAGTCACTTGCCCACAACCCCCTCCCTCCAGACTGTGCCAAGTTTTGTAGCTGTCTGAATTCCTTTTGATATATATATGGGGTTAGGTATGTATATTCGTATGCGTACCCTTCTGCTATCATCTTCCTGTTAAGCATCTGCCCATCTTCTAAGAAAACATACGCCAAGATGCGACCGTATGTATCCCTGTAATTCTGTGAGTCATCATATTCCAGTCTCACTATCTTCCCATCAGCTATTTCTTTCATCCTCTCACTCGCTTCTTTGCCGAAGCATTCGACTGCACGACGAGGGTCTACTGTCTCAGGGGTATTGATACCGATGAGTCTCACAGATTCCGATACATCGCCTATAATGACCTTGATTGTGTCACCATCTATAACCCTATCAACTTTATAAAATGTACCCACCGTATTAACACTTTCTTTTGGCAGAGAGATGTCTATGAGACCGCTCATATCAGCTTCAAAGGCATATCCAAGAGCAAAAACAACGATAAAAAGAAGAATGATCCTATTCTTTAGCTTGGTAACACTCTCAGGGAGATCAGACATACAAAAAGTTTAGCACACGTTAGGAGCGCTCACTTTCTTTGCCAAAAAGTACGTAGCGATCATGAGGAATATAAGCCCGATATACCCTATCTCTTGCCCTTGGTATGGCAGCACATTGAGCATCGCCGAGAATCCGAAGAAACCAAGGATGAGGCTAAGGAGCGCAGTACCGCATGCTGCACATCCGATACCAAAAAGCGCCAAGAGTAGCCCCACCCCACTATAAAGTCCACTCTTTATGAGCATCTCTCCTCGTGTCTTCATATAGACATATGCGAGGGCTAGGTTAATCCCAGCGAGGAGCGAACCGAGGGTTGCGAGAATAAGAGTGCTCACCGTAAACGCGCTACTAATGTCAAAGAAAGTGACAACAGCGAGGTGCATTCTCTTAGATAGCCCTAACACTTCAAAGTTAAGCACCTGGAGTGCTGCTCCGCCGTTTTGAGATACAAGTAAAAGAAAAAGGAAGAAGAGCGAACTGACGATAATTACTATCGCGCCATCCTTGCGTGACATTACTAACTGTAAACCATAAAGCAACTCCTTCATATAGAGCTAAGTGTAACATGAGGACGAATGACAAAGATGGGATCTTAGACACCACAGATAACAGAAAATGCGACCGCCCTCAAGAGGACTGCGATTTCAAAAGATTGGTTACTCGGGACTGCAACTTTAACAAAATGATTACATTTTAAAAAGTCGGGAGCCTTCGGCGGTCGCATTTTCTACTCCTAACTGCTAATGGCTAATGGCTAATGGCTAATGGCTAATGGCTAATGGCTGTATTCTAAAACAACTCATCCCCTACCCGTCTCTTTTCCATGAGCTCGTCTAGCTCTTCAATCTCTTTTTCTATAACTTTCTCCCAAGCTTCACTTCCTTCACTGGCGGCATGAAGTTTTGCTTTATAGTTAATATAAAGTGGGTAGATATGCTCTGGGTTTTCTGTAATCGAAAGCGTGAACTCTTCCTGCTCTTTAGTTGTTAGATACTGCAACCCCATCTCAAAAGCTCTCAACTCCTCAAAAGAGAGAGAAGATGCTTCAAGAACTTTTCTTAATTCTGGGATTATTGCCATAAGTGATTGAATTAAGCCTTTATTTTCAAGGCTATTTATCTTTCTACTCTCGCACAGATTACCGAGAGTGTCAACAGAGTTATTCCTTCCCTGCCTCTCTCATTACACCAACAGCACGCAGTGCAGCAATAGACGCTAGCGCAGAAGGTCTAACGAAGTTTTCAGCTGCCCTTGTCTGTATGGACTGCTTCTCATCACCTTCTATTGCCCCTTTTAATGCAGTCGCGTACTGTCTTTTGGCAAAAGCTTCTAGCGGGGTGAGCTCTTCTCTCTTTTTGAGAATATCGAGCAGCTCAGCATCTGTACGCTTATGAGATGTGAGAGTAGTGGGAGCAGACGAGGAAGGGTTAGGCGTGTTTTCCATTTTCATAAGCGTACAAAGTTAAATATGTAAATAATTGATTGATGATTAGAGAGGAGTATACCCTCACGTCTTTCACTTACGCAAGCGATTTTTTTGTGTTGTTGTTAAATAGCATCAAGTGTGTTAGCGGGAGTTGCTCGAGTGGAAAAAACTCCCCTTTCATGGTAGAATTTCGAATACGTTTCTGAATCAGAATTCAATAAATTTAAAAATTTGCACAGCTATTTAGCGGCAAAACGTTGTCAGCAAGAAATGGGCTCCCGATTTCTTAGATAGTAATCAATCTTTTGAAATCGCAGTGCCGGAAGCGTACTCGCAACGGCCCGCCGAGGCTTGGCCTCGAAGGGTTCTAAACTTAGCAAAGTTTTGAACAAAGTAATCTCGAGAATCAATAATCGAAACGAGGCAAATAAAAGTTTGAGAAGTAGGAATAACAATTGGGCCGAGAAGCTTGGCTTCGAGGGCTCGTAAACTTAGCAAAGTTTCGAGCAAAATACTCTCAAGAATCAATAACCGATTCGAGGCAGTAAGAGAAAAATAAGTAACAGAATAATAATTGGGGTATCGTCTAATGGTAGGACATCAGGTTTTGGTCCTGAGTATCGAGGT
>CAZNZQ010000016.1:0-15513 GCA_964577675.1 uncultured Candidatus Saccharibacteria bacterium | reverse complement strand
ATGTCGGGAATGGATAAGTTCTGAAAGCATCTAAGAACGAAGCCAACTTCAAGATGAGTATTCGTTGAAGGGTCGTAAGAGATGATTACGTTGATAGGAGCTAGATGTACGCACAGTAATGTGTTCAGTCGAGGCTTACTAATTACCCGAAATTCCTATTAGGAAACATGATTATCACAAAATAATCGTGTTCCACTGAAGCGCAAGCTAAAGTGGAAACAAATGTGTTGTTTACTTTCATGTGGTGTGAGAAGATTTCCGTCAAGAGAGCGTAATTGTATCTACTTTTGACATCTCCTCACACTACATGAAAAGTTCTTTCATGTTGTGAAGTGTTTAGTCGGGGTGTAGCGCAGCCTGGTAGCGCGTCTTGGGTTACTGTCTGCTCACGCAGCCGCGGTAATGCGGACGGTGACTTATCCCAAAAAGAAGGTCGCAGGTTCGAATCCTGTCACTCCGACCACACAAAATTATTCCAGCTTTTAGTTCTCCTGATTTGGCCTTGGGGTCACACCTCTTCCCATTCCGAACAGAGAAGTTAAGCCTAAGCGCGGCGATGATACTGTATTTATACGGGAAAGTAGCTTGTCGGGAGAACTAAGTGTTGGAATTACAAAAGCGCGCCGTAGGCGCGCTTTTGTCTTACGGGAAGTAAGGCTATACTTTTCAACGTCCTAACGTCCTAACGTCCTAACGTCCTAACGTCCTAACGTCCTAACGTCCTAACGTAACCCTTGTGCTATTATATAGGGCATGGATTGGCACACAAAACGAAAAATAATCTACGCAGTAGCTGGGATAATAATGGTTACCTCCCTTGTTGTCTTCCTTTTGCGAGATGTTCTTTTCCCTTCGCCAACGTGTTCTGATTTTAAACAGAACGGTTACGAACTTGGAATAGATTGTGGTGGGCTGTGTGATAAAAAGTGCACTCAAGAAGTTGTGCCGTTAACATCACTATGGGCAAGAGCAATTCCTGTTGCCACTTCTACATATGATCTGGTCGGTCTTGTGAGTAATTCTAATATTGATAATGCATCACGCGAGCTTGGTTATAGTTTCACTGTTTTTAATAACAGCGGCGAGATTATCAAAGTAATAAATGCCTCAACGACCGCACCGCTTGATGGGAAGTTTCCTCTCATTGTTCAGAATGTAGCGCTTACTGATGAGCCGGTAAAGGTTGCGCTCACTCTCTACGACACTGACCACTACAAAGTAAGAGAGAGCCCAACATCACCAACAGTTACTATCACAGACAGACGCTACGAAGAGACCAATATCTCACGTTTGTACGCCACAATTACCAACACTAAACGACTTGAGATTAGAGATTTGGAGGTGAGGGCAGTGCTTTATGATGCCTACGACAATGCCTACGCTGTCGGTAAGACAGTTATCCCTCTTTTAGATAAAGAGGCGAGAGCAGAAGTGGTGTTCACCTGGGGGAGTCCGCTTGGAAAAGAGCCAACTCGCATTGGTATCTATCCAATTTTCAATCCATTCGAAGCACTGGTAGAATAGGTTTCGTTATGCAGAAATTCTTTCAGTTATTCTCAAAAGTAGATGTCACGCTACTTATCTCCATGCTTTTTATTTCTGTGGCAGGGCTTCTTACAATGAGCTCTTTCCAGGGAGATGATAACTACTTCTTTAAACAGACTGTTTGGATAGTTCTTGCGATTGGTGTCTTCCTTGCAGCATCGCTCTTTGACTATAGATTTCTTAAGCAGACGAGGGTGGTAGTTACTCTGTATATCTTCTTGCTGTGTATTCTTAGTTTCTTGTTCATCTTAGGAAATTCGGTGAAAGGCGCTCAGTCGTGGTTCTCGTTCGGAGGGTTTGCGTTCCAGCCGAGCGATCTGATGAAGCTCGGACTTATTATTGTTCTTGCCAAGTACTTTAACCGAAGACACGTAGAAATTGCCAACATAAGGCATATTATAGTCTCTGGTGTGTATGCTGCCATCCCGTTTGTTTTGGTGGTGCTACAGCCCGATTTTGGCTCTGCTATGGTGCTTTTTGCTATCTGGCTCGGTATTATATTCGTTTCTGGTATTTCCTGGAAACACATTCTCCTTGTGGCAGCGCTTGTTGGCACGACGTTCCTTCTTGCCTGGAACTTTGCCTTTAAACCGTATCAAAAAGCTCGCATCATTAACTTCATTAATCCGCTCCAAGACATCAGAGGGACCGGGTATAACGCTTACCAGTCGACTATCGCTGTTGGGTCAGGTGGTCTGTTAGGGAAAGGATTGGGGTCAGGCACACAATCAAGACTTAATTTTTTACCAGAGTATAAGACAGACTTTATCTTTGCGGCGTACGCAGAAGAGTGGGGGTTCGTTGGCTCAATCCTCCTTCTTATTTTCTTCGCACTCATTTTTATGAAGTTGTCTTTCTTTGCTCTTCGAGCGGACTCTACGTTTGAAGCGCTTTTTACCTATGGCGTTATGGTGTGGATGATGACGCACGTTGTTATCAACATTGGTATGAATATCGGGATTATGCCAGTTACTGGAATCCCTTTGCCGCTTATGAGCTACGGCGGGTCTCATCTGCTCGCCGAAGCTTTAGCCCTTGGGATGTGCGCAGGGATGTATCGTTATGCGAGAGGGGGGCATAAGTATCAGGCGAAGAATGAATTCTTGGGACTTGAGTAAAATCGAGCACCTGCTTCGTTGTGAGAAATTTTTGCTCCCGCAATGTACTATTCGTACACCTTGGTCGTAAAAATTTCTCACGCCTCGCATTCATCTCAATTTTGCTCAAGTCTGGCCGAATAATTTCACTATAAAACTTTTTTCTTTTTAAGCTTTTCCATCGAAATAGACAGGTGATTTTTAAACGTAAAAATCACGTCAAAACTAGCAAGTTTTTACGGAAATAAATTTGCCTTCTCGCGCCGAGCGCTCCGAAAAGCTATTTCTCACGGAAAAGCTAAAAAATTCTTACGAAAAATATGTTTTCTTGAGGGCGGTATACATAAACTTTGGTTGGAATCGTAGACGCCCTGGACGTTTGGTCTCATCTACAACAGGAAGCTTCTTGAGTGTAGAGAGGAGTGTCTCCTTGAATGCTTTGCTATCGTTACAGTCGATTAGCTTTGTGTAGGGGTCATCGAAGAGTACTTCTGGAATACCGCCTGCATTACTAGCAATTATCGGAAGCTTAGAATAGAGCGCTTCAATTGCCACGTATCCGAGCGCCTCTGTTCTCGAAGGAAAGAGAAAGAGATTGAAACTATTGAGATAGAGTGACGCGTTTTCTACGAAGCCATGTAAGATAACCCGACCTTCTAGTCCTAGTTTTTTAACGAGCTCTTCAAGGTAGTCTCTCTTTTCTCCTGTTCCCATGATGTGATATGTCCAGTCGAGATGTTTACACTGAGCAAGTGCGATAAGCGCCCGGTCTAGACCCTTACTTACATGGAGTTCTCCTATAGAGACTATATGTATGCCTGGTGTCTTCGCTAAGTTTCTTTCTTCGAAGAAACGCTCAGCCTCATAAAGTCTAGGTTTGTCTATGCCGGTATAGACACATTTCATCTTTCTTGCAATAAACTTCGGTGCGTGTAGTGATTTGATAACACTCTCAGAGACGGCGATCGTTTTGTGTGCGAATAAAACAGTCAGTATGCCGAGAATTCTAAAGATAATCTTTTGATACTTTGGACGCGTTTCATTAAAAGGCCAAGCGTGTGCAGTAAATATGATATGCGGAACTCTAGCTATTCTCCCTAATATTGCGCCGAAGAGCCCCATCTTAGAACTGTTGAGGTGTAAGACATCAGGCTTTTCTTTAAGTATGGTCTTAAGGAGGGCGATAGATGCACTAAGCTCCTTCGTAAGACTGATATCTCTTTGGAGGGTTGAGAGTGAGATGGTGCGGATATCTTCATCTTCTAGCTTAGTCATTAGGTTACCCTTTCCACCACCAATCACCACCACGTCAAAGTCCTTGTCATGTGCGAAATGCTTCGCCACATCATACACGTAGCGTTGTGCGCCGCCCCAGTTACTCTTGGTGACAGCAAGCATTAATTTGGTTTTTGTGCTCGACATAGGGTATGTTATAGTAACGAGTATAACATGACCAAATTTCAGAATAAGCTTTATCAAGCGGCTCTTTTTTTAGGTGATTCTCTCTTATTTTTCATAAGTCTTGCGCTTGCTTACGCCATTCGCAGGAATGACTTTTCTTTCGATTTTGAGGAGTTTCTGCCTCTTATGTTTGCGTTTGTTCCGATCTGGGTTTTTACAGTTCTTGCGTACTTCGTGGCGACTCTCTATGAGGTTCCATCACTCATGACCACTATCTCTCGTGTGAAGATGGTCACTAGACTACATGCAGTGTCGCTTGTGTTTGGGTTCGCTTACTTTTATATCTTCCCTAATTTCTTCGGGGTTACTCCGAAGATAATCCTTCTTCTGCAGATACTCATCTACACAGCGCTTGCTATTTTCTGGAGAGTCTACACATCTCATCACATTAGAACCAAGAAAAAACGAAAGGCACTCCTTGTCGGGCAGGGTGCAATATGCTCCGAGCTCAAGCAGGCGGTCAACGATAACCCTCAGTCGCTATTTGTCTTTGCGGAACATATCGAGGTGCATTCCCCGCTCCTGGCAGACACCACCCTCGACTCCCTACGTGCTGTTCTTCGTGAGAATGAGATATCGCTTCTTGTCGTTGATGTGAAGAATGAGAAGGTGCTTCCGCTTCTTCCATACTTTTACAACCTGGTATCAGATGGGGTGCGTATTTATGACATTAACAAAATGTATGAAGACGTATTCAAACGTACGCCGCTTACTGCTGTCGGGTACTTCTGGTTTTTCGAGAACGTGACTCTCGATATGAAGCTTTACGAAATAGCTAAAAGGTGTGTAGACATTATTTTGTCGATCCCGGCTCTTTTGATATTTCTCATCTCTTTACCGTTTGTTTGGTTGGCGAATAAGATAGAAGGGGAAGGAGATGGGACGCTTTTCTCAAAACAAAAGAGACTAGGACTTGGAGGAAAAGTAATTGAAATTTATAAATACAGAACTATGCTGTATACCGATGGTGGCACATGGAGAACAGAGGGTAGTAATAAAAATAGAGATACTAAGGTTGGTGCGTTTCTAAGAAGAACTAATCTCGACGAGTTTCCTCAAGTTATCAACATTCTTAAAGGAGACATGAGTTTTATTGGTCCGCGTAATGATGTGCTCGCACTCGGTGAAAAGCTTCACAAAGAAATTCCATATTATGCCATCAGGTATTCAATCAAGCCAGGGATCTCTGGGTGGGCACAGACACTACAACAGGTAAAGAACATTAACCCGCAAGGTGTGGAGGAAAATATTATTCGTTTTCAGTATGATCTCTACTACATAAAGAATAGGTCGCTTCTAGTAGATGTGGTTATTATTTTACGCACTATAAGAATACTGTTAATTCGTCTTGGGATGTAAGAGGTGCTAGGCATCACCCTCTTTTTGTCTATTTTCTTTTCTTCTGTATAATAAAAGAATCTATGAAACATACACTTTTTATCACAGGTGGAGCGGGTTACATCGGGGCAATGCTTGTTGATCAGTTCGCTCGTCGTGACGATGTGGAGAGAATCATCACGCTTGATAAAGAGCCTGAGACAACGCTTACCTTTGATAATCCTAACAAAAGTAAAATTGTATACATTCAAAAAAATACAACGGACTCTGGATGGCAAGAAGAAGTGAAGAAGTATAACCCAGACGTAGTCGTACATACTGCGTGGCAGATCAGACATATGTACGGGAACGAAGAGACAGAGTGGTTGTGGAATATTGATGGGTCTGACGCGATTTTTGATTTTGCTTTTACGTATCCTTCGGTTAAGAAGCTGGTACACTTTTCTACCGTTGCGTCCTACGGAGCATTTCCTGAAAATGAGCTAACACATTTTTATAAAGAAAGTGAGCCGTTTAGAAAGTCGGGGTATCTCTATGCGGAAGAAAAGCGCGTTGCTGAAGAGCGCCTAGAAGAGCGCTATAAGAAGGCAAAAGAAGGAGGTTGGACAGGGCAGGTGTTTATCGTGCGTCCGGCTGCTATTACTGGACCAAGAGGTCGCTATGATCGTATTCGCTTCGGGCTTCAGTCTGCTCTCTCTGGGAATCTTAAGCGTGGGTTCGTGAATAACATCGTCATGGCGCTGACTTCATTTGTGCCAGTGACTAAGAAGTGGCTTCGCCAGTATATTCACGAGGATGATGTGTGTGATATTGTGGCACTCTTTTCATTTAATGATCTTGAGGGCAGCTATGAAGTTTTTAACATTTCTCCACCAGGGGATGTGGTTCTGGGGAAAGACATGGCAGAAGCGGTTGGCAAGAAGACACTTCCAATATGTCCGTGGATGGCGCGCCTCGCTTTCTTTTTCTTCTGGCATGTAACGAGAGGGAAGATCCCGACATCACCTGGAAGTTGGCGTGGCTACTCATACCCAATCGCAGTAGACGGCTCTAAGTTGACGAATCAGTACGGGTATCAGTATAAGTATCCTTCAAAAGAAGCGTTCGTAAAGAACGAAGGAAGATATAAGGTGAGTCTGTAGCTTTTAATTTGAGAGATGGTTTACGGAAATAACAATATATATATGGAAAAAATAAACCTAAACGATAAGGAGGATTTGTTGCTTACTGATCCTAAATATATCTCAGGAAGAAAAAAAATAGAATTGATGTATCTTTTTTCTGTTGTGATACAGTTTATAATTCTCTGGCTTATTATGAATAATATTGTGGTTAGTAGACATGGAGCAGGTGATTTCAACGCTAGCTTTGCTCTGGCATTTATAACTGCAATATTCGCAATCCCAACACTTCTGTCTACAGCACTAATGGGGGGTATTTGTTTACGTGTAGAAAGTAGGTTTTTAAAAGAAAAATTAGAAAAAGGACAGTTTCCTGTTACTATATTTACGGCATTGAGAATTCAGTTATGGATACCTTTCTTTTACCTTTCGATCATGTTTCTAATTTTCCCTCAAGCGTTCTAAAAACCTCAAAAGAATATTTCTACTTGATTAAACAAGGAAAGTAGGGTATAATTGCACGACTATGTTAGAACTAAAAACCGTCCCACGAGGCGCAAAGGAAAAAGTAAAGGAAGGCTATATGGCTGCTGTTTATTATGGTGGACATACAACATCAACACCAATATTTGTTGATAGTATCGAATTTAATAAGGTTTTTCGTGCGGCCGGTGAGTCTGCGTCAGTAACACTTGTTACCGCTGATGGCAAAGAAACTGTCATGATTCAAGATGTTCAGAGACACCCAGTTAAGCACAATATCATTCACGCTGATTTCTACGTTCTAGAGAAAGGCCAGAAGGTGCACGTTAAGATACCTCTTAACTTTACTGGCGAATCAGCTGCTGTTAAGTCAGGTGGTGTCCTGGTTAAGGTGATGCATGAACTTTCAGTAGAAGGTGACCCTACAAAACTCCCGCAAGATATCGAGATTGACCTAGCTCTCCTAAGTTCCTCTTCAGATGTAATCCAGGCTAAGGATATCAAGCTTCCTTCTGGGGTTGAGCTCTATCACGTAAACGGAGATGATATCATTGCCTCAATTGCTGCGCAGCACGAAGAGTCTGAGACCCCAGTTGCAGTTGACCTTGGTGCCATTGAAGTAGAAAAGAAAGGCAAGAAAGAAGACGAATCCCAAGCTGAGCAACCTTTCAAAAAGTAAAACAAAAATCGCTTGTATTATAAGCGATTTTTGTTTTTATATTTACTTTTTTGTCACAAAGTACCATCCTCGTCTGATATACTAAGTACATGAGGAAGTCTCTTTTTTCTTTTCTGCTACTGACTGCGCTTTTCATTGATTTTTCATTTTCTGGTGTGAGTGTATTTGCGCAATCACGTGAGCAGCTCGAGAAGGAGCTAGTTGATCTTGAAAATCAGATCAAGCAACTTCAGGGCACGATTACACAGACCCAAGCACAAAAGTCTTCGCTCTCTCGGGACATCACTCTCCTTAACCAGAAGATTAGCCAGAGTAAACTAAAAATACAATCGCACGACAAGGCGATCAGCAGGCTCTCAGCCAATATTACCGAAAAAAATAAAACACTAAGCGCGCTTGATGCCAAGATAGAAAGAGGCAAAGAGTCAATGGCTCAAATTATCAGGAAGACACAGTACATAGAGCAGGCGTCGCTCATCGCTGTTGGTCTCCAGTCGAAGACTATCTCTACATTTTTTGAAGATGTAGACTCATTTTCTACTATCAACCGGTCTCTTAATGACAGTTTCGAAGATATACGCGCAACACAAAGAGAGTTGGAACAGGTAAAAGAAGAGCTAATGGAAGCCAAGGATCAAGAGTCTGAAAAGAAGCTCGCTCAGGAGTTAGAAAGAAAGAAGACAGAAAGCCTTCAGAAAGATAAGAATTCACTCCTTACAGTGACCAAGAACCAAGAGTCACAGTATAAGAAAGTGTTAGCAGAACGTGAGAAGGAGGCGGGACAGATACGAGCTAAGTTATTCGAACTGCGTGACGCTGGGTCTATATCATTCGGCCAGGCATACGACCTTGCTTTGGCGGCCTCTAAGGGGACAGGGGTAAGGCCTGCGCTCATTCTGGCGATTCTTATGCAAGAGTCATCTCTCGGTACGAACGCTGGTGCCTGTTATGTAAAGGACCCGGCAACTGGTATGGGTGTTTCGATTAAAACGGGGGTAGATAAGCCTCGCACCATGAGCCCCACTAGAGATACACCAGTCTTTACTGAGCTTATGTCACGCCTAGGGAGAGACCCACTTAAGACCCAGGTGTCGTGTTGGATAGCTATGTATAGCGGTGGTAATCCAATCGGGTGGGGTGGGGCGATGGGTCCTTCACAGTTTATACCTTCAACGTGGAAGATTTTTGAAGACCGTATCGAAAAGATAACAGGCTCAACAACCGCAGATCCTTGGAACCCACGTGACGCAATCACAGCTACAGCGCTTTATTTGTACGACCTTGGTGCAAGAGAGGGGAATGAGACAAGTGAGCGTAACGCAGCATGTAAGTACTATTCTGGAAGAGCGTGTTCAGCCACAACAGCTGCTGCCGGATACGGTAATTCTGTGATGAGAAAGATTGTTGGGGTGCAGCAAGATATCGATAAATTGCAACGCTAGAACGCTCGCGCTCTTTATAACCTTAGGGGTTAATGGGGGTGTTCCCTAACGAAGAACACCCTAACTCCCTAACCAGACCGCTATTTTGCCTGTTGCTTTTGGTGTATAAAAGTGGTATAATCGTAAAACTTAATAAAAATCCTATGAAAGCAGATATCCACCCAGAATATTTCGTAAAAGCCCTCGTCACTTGTGCTTGTGGTGCTACATATACAGTTGGTTCTACTGTAGAGAAGATTGAAGTTGAAATATGTTCAGCGTGCCATCCATTCTATACTGGCCTTGAGAAGGTTCTCGATACTACAGGTCGTGTGGACAAGTTCAAGAAGCGTGCTGCGCTCGCTAAAAAATAGCCCATCTTCGTCGTTACAAAGCATCGCGTGCTTCATCGCCGTACTAGTAAGTACGCCTCCTCGTATGCACTCCGTGCCTCGAATATGAACCATTTTTTAACACTCGCATACTGGGTGTTTATGGTTTTTGTATTACACTAAGAACGAATAACTAATAACAAATTACTTGTCTCATCATGACTCTCGAAGACTTTAAACAAAACCCTCGCACCAAATACACAGCGGAGGAGTACGAGCGACTTTTGAATGCAAAAGAAGAGGCAGAGTCACTCTTAGCTGATGAGAGTATGCGAGAACTCGCCCAGCTTGAAGTGGAGTCACTCACCCCACAGCTTGATAGTCTCTGGAAGCAAATGGAAGAGTCATATGAGGCGGCGCGCGCCGAAGAAGAAGCACCAAAAGCAATGATTCTCGAAATCCAAGGAGGCGCAGGAGGAGACGAGTCATCACTCTTCGCAGCTGAGCTTGCGCTCATGTATCAGAATTATGCAGAGCAGCGTGGTTGGGGGTGGAATAAGCTCGATGACTCTGTGTCAGATGTCGGCGGGTACAAAGATGTATCATTCGAAGTAAAAGGAAAGGGTTGTTATGAAGCGCTCCGTTACGAAACAGGTGTTCATCGTGTGCAGAGAATCCCAGAGACTGAGAAGAATGGTCGTGTGCACACCTCAACTGTCACTGTATCTGCGATGCCAATTCGCACAGTAAAGAAAGTAACGATTAACCCGGCTGACCTGGAGTTCGAAACATCACGTTCAGGAGGGAAAGGTGGTCAGAATGTTAACAAAGTAGAAACTGCAGTAAGAGTAATTCATAAGCCTACAGGGCTCGCTGTACGCTGCACAATGGAGCGTTCTCAGCTGAAGAATAAGGAACGTGCTCTTGAGATGTTACAGGCCAGATTAGATGACATTGCTCAAGCAGAAGATGACAAAAAGCATGCGTCAGAGAAGAAGTCTCAAGTAGGAACAGGAGACAGATCAGAAAAGATTCGTACCTATAACTTCCCGCAAGATAGAGTAACTGACCATAGAATAAGACAGAACTGGCACGGGATTCCAAAGATTATGGCTGGTAACTTTGCTCCGATTGCTGACGCACTTCAGAACTTCACCGGCGAATTTGGTGATGCAGAGGAGGAGGAATAGTATTTCTTTGTTGGGAACAATCTGATTGCAAGGTCTGAGAGAAAAAGATAGTCTTTAGTTAAGTAACGAGATATAATAAAATTATGAATATATTTTTTTGGAAAATAAAAAATAAACACATTACGATAAAGCAGGCGATTAATAATCAGTTTGAGCTTCTTCGCCCTGTCTTAGAATCTCTCAAAGAGTATGACGAAGGTACAAAAAAAATATCGACCACTAAAATCAGAGGACGTTTTGAGCGTATACAAGAAACTACAAGATGAAGGGATTGTTTACTTTGGTTTAACAGAACAATCAGTATCTAAAGTTGAGTCGCTAGTTGGTAATGTAAATGGTTCCTTTTATGGCATAGATTCTTACGCTTCTCCCGAAATACGGGCAGCGGCCTTCTTTTACTTTATTATCAAAGACCACGCTTTTACCGACGGCAATAAGAGGACTGCAGTGCTGACACTTGTGTCACATTGCGAGATTAATAACCTCGATATACTTTTCCCTTCAGATGAGTTAGACGCTTTAGCTATCTATATTGAAAGTCAAAAGACAGAAGGTTATCAGGATTTTATTAAGGTTTTATCAGACATACTATTTACAGACGTATATAGCAGAGAGGTTGCTGCAGAACAAGAAAAGGCTCGATAATCATTTGGGGTCGGTATTCCCAAATCCCCACTTTCATGCTATAATTGTTCCTATCCATCCAATTGGACAAATCAGGATTTTGGACACCTGAGCATATCTTTCGAGCATTACTGACGCGTGCTAAATCAAGCACTACAGAGAAAGGGGTTTTGCATTAGCTAATGGCTACAAGCCAAAAGCTAGTGACTGCCCGATGTGGTCCGAGTGAATGTTTTATAAACCCAAGCCTGTACATTGTAGTCGGTAGAAATGCGTACGTATTTCTTAAGCTACCTGCTACAGGCTACTAGCTACTAAACTATGTTAACTATTGAAGCCCTCAAAAAAGCAGGACTACAGTACGGATATTCTCGTACTCGCCGCCACCCATCTATCAAGCCTTTCATCGAAGGTACAGCTAATGGAACAGACTTTATTAACCTCGAAAAGACAAAGGAGCAACTAGAAGCCGCAACTTCTTTCCTAAAGTCAGTACAAGGAGCCGGAAAGACTATTCTTTTCGTTGGAGTAAAACCAGAAATCCGCCAGATCGTGAAAGAGGTTGCTCTCTCACTTAACGCGCCATATGTAGCAGAGCGCTTCATTGGAGGCACTCTCACTAACTTCCCTCAGATGAAGAAGCGTGTAGATAAGCTACATGATCTTCTCAAGAAGAAGGAAGCAGGGGAGCTCGCTGTATATACAAAGAAAGAACAGCTCTTGATCCAGCGTGATATCGATAGACTTGATCGTGATTTCGGAGGAGTGTCATCACTCTCTAATCTTCCTGCTGCAGTCGTTATCGTTGACCCACGTCATGAAGACATGTGTGTAAAAGAGGCTATTCGTCTCCACATTCCTATCGTTGCACTTTCTAATACTGACTGTACAATAGATGGTATAGCTTATCCAGTAGTAGGAAATGACGGTGGAGTCATTCCAGTAAGATTCTTCCTTGAGGCTATCAAGTCAGAACTTTCCTCACAAGCGTAGGAACACGTTACTAGTATTCGCTACCAAAGCGTTTAAAAGCATCCGCATTCTTGTAGCAATTAATAACGAATAACTAAAAACTAATAACTGTATCATATATGGACGACATCAAACAACTTCGTGAAGAAACAGGGCTATCATTTGCTCAGATTAAAAAGGCGTTAGACGAGGCAAACGGTGATAAGGAAAAGGCTCGTGAAGTGCTCGCTCAGTACTCTGCCGCTTCGGCTGAGAAGAAGGCTGACCGTGAGATCACTGCTGGTGTAGTATCTTCGTACGTTCACAATTCCAAAACTATCGGGGTGCTTCTGGAGCTCGGTTGTGAGACTGACTTCGTAGCCAAGAACGAAGAGTTCGTAGCTCTTGCACATGACCTTGCTATGCATGTATGTGCTATGGCCCCAACTTCTATCAGTAACGAAGATGGCCTAGGGGAAGAAACCTCGCTTTTGAAGCAGTCTTTCATTAAGGACCCGTCTATGACAGTTGAAGAAAAACTTGCTGGCGCCGTTCAGAAGTTTGGAGAGAATACCAAAGTGACTAGGTTCACTCGCTACAGCATCTCCGGGTAACCGACAACCATGCTCCCAATTATATTAGCTATTATAGGTACCGTCTTCGCACTCGCTGCGGTGTCTATTCTTTTGATCCAGCGATATAAGATACAGAAGGGGCTCATTACGGTTGACCCAGACTTTTCTGGTCCAGAACATGTCTCGACTACAGTAAACACAATTATTCGCTACCTCTTGAAGCGAAGTGTCCACCTGAGAAAGTTCTGTATGCAGTACGTGCTTCATATCATGGTGAGAGTGATGTATCATTTTGATATTCTTACTACCAAGATGTATGCCGTGTCACGCAATTGGTTTGTAAAGAATGCGGTGAAAAACAAAGGGACAGTCCCCCACTTTTGGGAGCACTTAAAAGTCTACAAACAAGAAATGGACAAAGAAAGAGAGAAGGAAGAGCTAAAATAAATAACGAAGTTACCTCTCGTCAATAAGGGTATTCTAAAAAAGCGTTGTAAGACAACGCTTTTTTAAAACTTTTGCTTAAGAATACTTCTCATAGAAATATATCGATATGTACACATATATTGCTTGACATCTAGAGCTATTTGGTGATGCAACTTATCCCCATTCCCCACCAATTTCCCCATATTTTCCAATGATTTTTCGGCTATACTAGTATCATGCCCGAGCATTGTTTTTTCTCTGTATGATACAAGGATTCTTCTCCGCAAAAAGAATCATTAGAGCCCTCATTCTCTCCCTAGTAACCCTAGGAGTAGGAGGAACTATTACCTATGCTACTCCTACCCCTAATGTCATCTCCTACCAGGGCTTCCTCACCTCAGCTACAGGTACAGCACAGACTGGTACTACAACGGTTACAGTGCGTATCTATGACGCAGCTACATCAGGTACTCTCCTCTTTGAAGAACTCCACCCTACTACCCCTATTACTAACGGCTACTTCGCTGTACAGATTGGTAGTGTAGGAGATGTAAATGGAGGTACTACTGCAACATCTATCACCGACCTTACCTTTGACCGTTCCTACTACGTAACAGTAGAACTGAGTGCTCCATTCTCTACAGGAGAGATGACCCTAGCAGGAGGAGTAAGATCACAACTAGGTACCGTACCCTTTGCCACCATCTCCTATGGTGCTCTACAGGCTACATCATCTACTGGGCTTACACAGCAGAAGGGGAGGATGTATTTTAATACAGGGGACAACCAGCTCTACATCTACGACGGGTCATCGTGGAACGCTCTCTCTGTCCTAAGCTCTGTCCCAACCTTCTCCACACTCACTGTTACTGGTACCACCTCCCTCCAATCAGCGTCAACAACTGCCCTCTCAGTCTCTGGCCCTGCTTTCCTTAATGCTCTTACTCTCACTAACGCATCTTCAACAGGCGGCATTACAGCCCCAACATTCTATGGAGCACTCCTTGGTACTGCTACCCTTACATCACTTAACGTCACAGGACAGAGTACTCTTGCTAACGCTTCTGCTACTAACCTAACAGCCACTAACCTTTATACCAATAACACTCTCTCATCTTCAGGTAACATCCTCACTTCAAGCGTAGGAGGATCAGTAGGCACTTCAACTATCATCACCTCTAACACCGCGTCATCATCTGCTAACTTCTTCCAGACTATCGTTAACGGCATCTCTTCCACAGTAACCACAATCATCAACTCCTTTACTCAGTCAGTAACTGGTAATGTTCTCACTACTACAGTAAACGGAGTAGCAGCTACCACCTCTATCATCACATCAAATGCTCTTTCTACATCAGGTGCAACTCTTACCACCACCATTAACGGTGTAGCAACTTCCACCAACCTCACTAACCTTGTAGCATCTTCAACATCCAACACACTTACTGTCTCTACAACCACTAACTCCTTTACCTTAACTTCAACAGTCAACGGTCAAGTAGCTACCACCACCGCCACCTTCCTTAACTCTAACGACCTCCAGTCAGCTGTAAACACGCTCACTTCAACAGTGAACGGAGTAGCAACCAGCACCTCAATCATCACCTCATCTACTCTCTCAGCTAATGCTGGTGTCGTCACCACCATCATTAATGGTGTTACTGCTACCACCTCAGTCGCTAATCTCTTTACCTTCCTAGCATCATCCACCAATCAGAACCTTACTGTAGCGACAACTACTGGCGGACTAGTTACCTACACACTCTCAGATACTCCCACCTTCTCATCTTCTACGATCACCAATCTCACTTCCTCTAATGCAAGCTCAAGTAATCTCTTCGCTACACTCCTAAACGCTGTAACCGCTGTCATCACTAACCTTACCGCTACTAACGCTACTGCTACTAACCTCGTTACTACTAACAGTACCTCTACCAACTCATTCATCTCATCTCTAGTAGCTACTCTAGCTAACATTACAGACCTAGTAGTAGGGAACTCTACTACAACTAACGCAGTTATTACTGATGCGACTATTACTAACGCTACATCGGGATCATTCACTGTATCTGGTCAGACAGTACTTAACACCTCATCTACCACAGTAGGTACAGTAACCACTCTCTTCTCTATACTCGCTAACATCACTAATGCTTCTACCTCCAACCTCTCTACATCTAACAGTCTCTCGTCTTCCGGTCTTCTGACAGTACTCGGCACCTCAACCCTCGCTACTACCACTATAGCTACCCTTACTGTTACAGGACAGA
>CAZNZQ010000015.1:884-18610 GCA_964577675.1 uncultured Candidatus Saccharibacteria bacterium | reverse complement strand
AATCTTTTTCTGGAGTGATGAACTTCTGAGCAAAGCCAAACGCCTTCACATAAAACGCGAGCGTCTCTTCGACATTATCTACATATAGAATTGTATAGCCGTAAGTAATTGTCATATACCTCTCTAGTGTACATCATGTTCAAACATCCAATCCAATTTACCTTTGTGCATGTTTAAGTATCCATGCTGTATGCTCATTCTTTGACTTTGCCCACTTTTTAATCACCCTCTCTGCCTCTTGTGGTCTTACCTTAATCCAATCTCTTAAATGATTCGCTACTGACTTTTTCACGAACTTAACTTCATCTTCTTTGAGAATCTCTAGAATTTCAAAAATTGGTTTAGGGTTATCGTTCCAAACATCAAGCTTTGGTGCCCACGGAAGTTTTGGACGCAACCCCTCAGACGCAAGACGTCGCAGGTGAAAATTTTTGCTCTTTGCCCACTTGGTACATACCGCAAGCGTCTTAGTAGGGCACTTGCGAGCATAGGGGCGGATGGCGTACTCACCAGTATTTCTTTTAGTAATTTCTTCGATCGCTTTTATCGACTCAGCGAAATTATCTAGCCCATATTTCTCAACAAATTTACCAACCGGCATGAGCCAGTAGAAGTTTGTGAACATTCCTATTTCTTCCTCGTTCTCAGGTCCAAGTATTTTCATGAGAACGGCAAGAGCTTCAGTGTATTTTTCTGGTAGATATTGTTTGAGTAAATCAGCAATAACCTCAACTCTTTGAGTGTAACTTTTACCTATTACTTGTTTCTTTGTGTCGCTGACAAAACCCTTTGCATCAAACTTTTTATGTACTCTTGATATCTTTTCCGCAAGCAAAATCGCTAAATTTTCACCGAATGCTTCGGTGATCGAGATTCTTCCTGTATCGGGGTTTATGAAGTTATTTTTTGTAGCGGTTTTTGCCATATTGTATGAAAATATACCAACTCAGTATAGCTCATTTTGCTGGAGGAAGGGATTCGCCATGCCGAGTCCGTATTAGTATTTTTAATCATTTGGATTTTGCTCGAAATAGTTTCGAACTTTGTCCAATACGCTGCAAAATATAATCACCCAAAGCGTAAGCTTTGGGTGATTATATTTTGCGGGCCATGTTGGTTCAGTGCCATTATGTACTCGGGTCGCTACCATCTCGTAAGAATACGGGAACACTCCGATAATAAGTTGTCAAGGCGGAGAGGGAGGGATTCGAACCCTCGAACCGGTTACCCAGTTGCCACCTTTCCAAGATGGTGCGTTCAACCGCTCTGCCACCTCTCCGTATATTCACAGTGCTTTATTTTATCATAAACAAAAGCGAAGCCGAAGGCTGCGCTTTTGTGCTTGTGTCTTTTGTGCTACTAGCTATCTACTACAGTCTACTTGCTTGTATCTGGAGCCCTCTCATGCTGTTCCTCTGTCTCACTTCGCTCTACATGCATATGTGAAGCTCTTTTGTATTCATGCTTCTTCTGTACGAAGAAGTAGACCAGAGGTCCAATAACTGGCACCCCAACAACAAGAAGAAGCCATCCGAACCTATCTTGCTTACCAGCGTCAACTACCATCCATAATGTAAATGCGATAGCTACTATGTAAAGCACGTAAACAAAAACAGATAATAGAAGAGCAAAGATAAAACTTACGAAGACCATAAAAGGTAACATAGGTTTGGATTTTAATTACTTTGATTAAGCAGCCTGTTAACACGATCTGCAACTGGAGGGTGTGTCATGAATAACTTCTGGAACCAAGAGATCTCTTCATGTTCACGAACCTCACTCTCATCATTCACACCACTTGGGTCTGAGATAAAGAGGTGCGCTATAGCTGTATGCTGCACACGCATCGGCTGGTGGAAGTTACTAATCTTCTGTAGAGCAGACGCCAGCCCTTCTGGGTAACGTGTAATGAGCGCTCCTGTTGCATCTGCTAAGAATTCTCTTTCACGAGAAATTGCTAACTTAATAATCATCGCAGCTATTGGGGCCAAGATTATCGCAATGAGTCCAAGCACAAGGAAGACTGGACTCCTGTTCTCTCCGTCCTTCCCGCCAAACATAGTCGCATGAAGCATCATATCTGCAACGAATGAAATCATGCCCGCAAAGACAACCACAACTGTCTGAATGAGCATATCGCGATTGCCGATATGTGCAAGCTCGTGAGCGAGAACTCCTTCGAGTTCGCTCTTATTAAGAAGCGGGAGGAGTCCTGTGGTGACAGCAACAACTGCATGGTCTTGATTACGCCCGGTTGCAAATGCATTCGGCGCTGGATCATCTATCACATAGAGCTTAGGCATTGGAAGCCCTGCAGTTATACAGAGATTCTCAAGTGTGTTCCAAAGATCTGGAAACTCATCCCTGCTCTCAATAGCCCGTGCATTTGCCATAGAGAGTACCAACTTATCAGAGAACCAATACGCACCGATGTTAGTCGCAAGGCTAATTCCGATAGCAGCATACAAGAGCATGGAGTTGCCATAGATAAATGAGAGCGTAAAACCGATTGCGATAACGAGGAGCAGGAACCCCGTCATCATGAACCATGTTTTTCTCACATTTGAGGCCTGATTGGAATAAAGTGTAGTCATAAGGTTGAGTGAAGGAAATATTGCCCGCTACAAAATACTACTACCTGTAGCAGATTTTTATTTCCTAGATTTAGAATTTTACTTCTACTGGTTGCTTTGCAGCTTGCTCCCCTTCTTCTAGTTCAAAGAATTTTTCTTCAACAAAAGAAAACATCTTTGCAATAATATTAGAAGGCACAGTTGCAATCTTGGTGTTATACGCAACCACGTTTGAGTTGTAGAACCTACGAGACGCCTGAATTTTGTTCTCTGTATCCGCAAGCTCATTCTGTAACTGTAAAAAGTTTTGGTTACTCTTTAGATCTGGGTAGCTTTCGGCCAGAGCAAAGATACTCTTAAGAGCGCCAGTAAGCATATTCTCAGCACCTGCATGCTCTTCTACGGTCTGCGCGCCCATCGCCTTGGTACGAGCCTCTACTACCTTTTCAAGTGTTGAAGTTTCGAAGTTAGCTGATCCCTTAACGGTGTTAACCAGGTTAGGGATAAGGTCATAGCGACGCTTAAGTTGTACTTCGATATCTGACCAAGCCTCCTTTACTCTCATACGAAGAGTAACAAGGCTGTTGTACATAACAACAAGCCAAATTACAACAAGAGCAATTATTGCTGGAACATTAAAAGCCCACGGTATCACGTCGAGGAAACCAGAAGCAAAAAGCCCGATTACAATAACTCCTAAAATAAATGAAGACATAAAAGTAAATCAATTTCAATTAATCCTTCCCTGTTCGGTCAAAATCTGTTTTCACAAGGAAGGGTACTCCCTATGTTACAAAATCAACTCAAAGTGTCAAGAAGAAACACCCTCATTAAAAGGATAGCTTGTGAATAGACAAAATGAAAAGCTATTGTATTGTTTAAAAGCTTATTTTACTTGTTTTTTTCAATGTTTTTGTTACCATGAGAAGTATCTATGAAAAATGGAAAAGAAGCAGAAACCTTATTTAGGAAGCGCCACTCTCTCGCACACGTCCTTTTGATGGCGATTAAGGAAACCTACCCAGATGCCCTCCCTACTATTGGGCCTGTTACCGAAAACGGCTTTTACTATGATATAGACTTTGGAACTGTAAAATTCAGCGCCGACGAGCTCCCTCGTTTAGAAGAAAAGATGCGGTCCATTATCTCAAAAAACCTAGACTTCAAAGTAGAGGAAGTTTCGAGTGATAAAGCCAAAGAATTATTTGCAAATAATAAATATAAAGTAGAAATCATAGACGGCATAGCAAAAGAAAACGTTCCCGTTACTCTCTATCACACTGGGACCGAGTTCTTCGACCTGTGCGAAGGTCCTCATGTAGAGAACACTTCTGTCATCGCCTTAGACTCATTCAAACTAGAGAAAGTGGCGGGAGCATACTGGAGAGGAGACGAGAAGCGTGAGATGCTTACTCGTATTTATGGTGTTGCATTTGATACAAAAGAAGAGCTTGAGACTCACTTTACGCAGTTGGAGGAGGCCAAGAAACGAGACCACAGACTCCTAGGACAGCAACTTAAGCTTTTTACTTTCTCCCCTTTGGTTGGTCCAGGGCTACCACTATGGACACCACGCGGAACTATTCTCCGGCAGAAGATTGACTCCTATGTTCAAGAGCTGCGCGCGCAATTTAATTATCAACCAGTAGCTATTCCTCATATCACAAAAAAAGACTTGTACGTCACTAGTGGTCACTGGGAAAAATATTGGGAAGATCTCTTTAAAATAGAAACACGCGACGGACACACCTACTGTATGAAGCCAATGAACTGCCCTCACCACACCCAGATCTATGCAAGTGAGTTGCGCTCCTATAAAGAACTCCCAATCAGATACTCTGAAACTACGATGGTATACCGCGACGAGCAGTCAGGAGAACTCTCTGGTCTTAACCGAGTGCTCTCTATCACCCAAGACGATGCTCATGTATTTTGTCGTGAGTCACAACTAGAAGGAGAGATAGAAAGCATCTGGGATCTTATACAGACCTTTTATGCAACCTTTGGATACACCAACCTTACTCCACGATTCTCACGAAGAAATAACGAACCAAAATACAAAGGTTCTGATGAGATCTGGGTAAAAGCTGAGGGGGTAATTAAAGCACTTATTGAAAAGAAATCTCCTGACAACTGGATTGACGGTGAAGGTGAAGCAGCGTTTTATGGCCCTAAGGTAGACTTTATGGCAAAGGACTCGATTGGGCGCACGTGGCAAGTAGCAACCATTCAGGTGGACTTCCTGCAGCCATCGAACTTTGGACTCGAATGCGTCAACGAAGAAGGGAAACGCGAAGGGGTGGTTATGATTCACTGTGCAGTTGCTGGATCACTAGAACGATTCCTTTCAACATATATCGAGCACGTAGCTGGGAACTTCCCTCTTTGGCTATCCCCTACACAAGTAGCAGTACTTCCAATTAATGAAAAGCACCACGACTACGCGAAGAATGTTGTTGAAGCATTAAAGAAAGCTGGTATGAGAGTAGAGCTCGACACTTCAAAAGACGGACTCGGTAAAAAGGTGCGTTACAACAAGGAAATGAAGACTCCGTACTGGCTAGTAATCGGAGACAAAGATATGGAAGCTAGCATGGTCACACTCGAGTCACGTGATAGCGGAAACCTTGGACAGATGAATGCGGATGAAGTTATAGCGAAGCTTGTGGCAGAAATAAATTTGAAGAAATAAAGCAATCTTCAAACAAAAGAGACAACCCCTTTTGTGTTGCCTCCCTTTTCAGAAGTTCGGTTGACTCATTACTGCTGTAAACCTGTCTACCAAGGCTTCTATATCTGACGTGACACCAAAAACAAGATTGCTGGGTATCACAATTTTTTCCTCTATGTAACCGCGACGGTCCAGTGTCGGAGCTGTCGTAAGATTGACAAAAGTCGGCACTTTCATGTTAGCCGGCTGATAGAGCGGCATGACGTCAAGAATGAGCCTTTTATTGCCGCGCAGTGTAAGCCACGCGTGTCTGGATCTCTGGCACACAGGTAGTCCGTTCTTCTCCGAAGAGACCCACGAGTACCTGCCAGTCACGAGCTCAAAATGCGGCGCGAAGATAAGCTCGACAGCCCTCACGATTTGAAAAGTCCCAGGCTTTTTACCTTGCTTGTAACCCTCCTCTGCGCTGAAAAAGCTGATAAGTTTCACCATCTTCTGGTAAGAAGCCAGAACGTCTCTGTGTACTAACACAATGTCACCTCCTTTGTTGGAACAACCACCAGATACTAACAGAAATAAAATGCATAGTAAAACAAAAGCCACCTAGGGGCGACTCTCGTCTCTAGGCGGCATGGCGCCGTTTAATCCTAACATCTGACGCTGCTGACCTTCTTGCTGCGCCCTCTTCAGGGGGCAGTACTGATCTGGTCCAGCCCCTCTCTGCTGCTGTTGCTGCGAGTTACTGTGGATCATGTTGAGTTCCTTCTTCTGGATTGAGCGATGGTGTGGGGAGTTTCACCCACTCTGTTTTTGGAACCCCTCCTTCATTAGCAGCCTCACCATATTCCCCTAGGGGACTTATGGTGATTGCACGCGCGGAGGGAAAAACTTGCACGACCTCAGAAAGAGTAGTCATCTCTAATTCTTTTTCTAAGGCAGTACGAGGGATAGTGCCATGAGTGGATACAAAAAGGAAGGCCTCTGTGCGGCCTTCCTTTTTGTATTTTGAGAAGTACTTTTATGTACTAAATATCTAAGTTTGCGTCCTTTGCATACGTCTGAATAAAACTCTTACGCGGACCAACCTCGTTACCCATGAGCATTTCGAATATCTTATCAGCCTCCTCCGCTTCATGGACAGATACAATCTTAAGCGTGCGATTCTTCGCGTCCATTGTCGTCTCTTTGAGTTCATCTGGGTTCATTTCTCCGAGACCCTTGTAACGCTGAATATTTGGTTTCTTGCCTGACTTCTTTACTATCTTCTCTTCCTTTTCATTAGCTGTGTCTTCTGACTCACTAACCTCGACTTCTTCGTTTTCAGAACCATCGGTTTCTCCAGCCTCTATATCATCGAACCCCATGTCTCTTAAGACATTAGCCTTTTCTTCATCTGTATAAGCATACCGAACCTCCTTACCATAGGAAACTTTGTAAAGCGGGGGTTGCGCAATATACACATAACCAGCCTCAACGATTGGACGATAGTATCTATAGAAAAAGGTGAGGAGCAGTGTGCGAATATGAGCGCCGTCAACGTCCGCGTCTGTTGCGATAATGAGCTTATGATAGCGCACCTTGGAAATATCAAACGTATCTCCAATTGCTGCCCCCATAGCAAGCACGAGGTTCTTAATCTGTTCACTACCAAGCATCTTATCAAGTCTCGCACGTTCTACGTTTAGAATCTTTCCACGAAGTGGGAGTATCGCTTGAGTACGTCTATCGCGCCCCATCTTAGCTGAACCTCCCGCAGAGTCTCCCTCCACGATGAAGAGTTCTGACTCTGAAGGATCATTACTTTGGCAATCAGCAAGCTTTCCTGGAAGTGAAAACCCTTCGAGAGCCCCCTTACGAAGCACAGAATCCTTTGCAGCCTTTGCAGCCTTACGCGCACGAAGTGCGAGGAGCCCTTTGTTAACAATCTCCTTAGCGTCGTCTGGGTTCTCTTCTAAGAAGAGAGTAAATGCGTCTGAGAACACAGCAGCAACTGCGCCCTGCGCTTCCATACTTCCGAGTTTAGCCTTTGTCTGACCTTCGAACTGAATCTCGCGCAGCTTAACAGATACTACAACAGTCAATCCTTCAAGCACGTCATCTCCTGTTAAGTTCTCATCTTTTTCTTTGAGAATACCAGCTTTACGTGCATAGGTATTAATAAGACGAGTAAGCGATGTCTTGAATCCTGTAACATGTGTTCCCCCTTCTGGAGTGTTGATGTTGTTCGCATACCCTGCGATCTTCGTAGAAAGATCATCGATATACTGAAGAGCAATTTCTACACCAACGTTATCTTCAGTCTTATCAACATAGAAAATATTCTTGTGAATTGGTTTTGCAAATTCGTTGTAATGCTTAACGAGAGACTTGAGCCCTCCTTCAAAGTAAAATGATTGGGAGTATTGTTCGAACCCAAGATCATAGAGATATGTCTCGCCTTCTACGTCTATCTTCCCTTCGTAGTTACGCGCATCAATAACATGAATCATGAGACCCTTAACGAGATAAGCCTGCTGACGAAGATGGGTCACGATAGTCTCCCATGTAAATTCTGTTCCTTCTTTAAAAATCTCAGCGTCTGGCTTAAAACTAACTATAGTTCCACTCCACTTACTTTTCCCCATCTGCTTTACCGCAGCTTTACGGATTCCTTGCTTATACTCCTGCATGAACCACGCTCCTTCATGATGCACTTCGACTTTTGTATGAATCGAAAGAGCGTTCACCACTGACGCCCCTACTCCATGAAGACCACCTGATACGTTATATCCGTCGCCACCAAACTTACCTCCTGCGTGGAGAGTGCACATGATTGTTTCAAGAGCGGAAACCTTGGTCTTAGGGTGAATGCCTGTAGGGATACCACGACCATTATCAACAACGCGAACGTATCCATCAGGGAGAAGCGCTACCTCTACACGGTTAGCGTGACCGTTCATCGCTTCGTCTCGCGAGTTATCAAAGATTTCCCAAACTAGGTGGTGAAGCCCAGCTGGACCTGTCGAACCGATATACATACCAGGACGCTTGCGCACTGGCTCCAGTCCTTCAAGAACTTGAATCGACTCTGCTCCGTACGCCGCCTTTTTTGTGGTAGGTTTTTCTTCTTTTGCTGCCATATAGTGTTAGGAATTAATCATTTAATTATACCATTTTAGACACTAAAAAGCGAGTGGATAATCTACCATATTAGCCTTATTTTTCAAGGTATTTTAGGTATATTTTTTCAGCTCCTCTACAAAGAGGTCGTTACGCTCATACTCGTTATTAAAATATTTTGAAAACGATGCAAAGCCTGGGCTAAATAAAATAATATCCCCTTCCTTTGCTAGAGCAAAAGCTTGTTTAACGCAGTCTTCAAGCTTCTCAAAGAGGTGTTTTTTAGAGAGTGAAATCGTATCTGTGCCAGTTCCCGTCAGATAGACAACATCTTCAGTATGGTCTCTTAGATATAGCTCATATCTATCTTTGGGAAGACCTTTATCTGCCCCGCCAGTTATTACGATCGGCTTTTTCTTATACACGTCTTCAATCGCTTTAATACCAGCCACAACTGCGTCCCCTGTTGTTGCATTATTATCATTAAAGACCCTAACGCCTCGAAACAGTCCGAGGTTTTCTAGTCTTCCGTCTACCGGGCTAAAGCTTGCAATAGCTCTATCAATTTCGTCTTGGGAGAGTCCGCACTGGAGAGCAGCTTCGTACGCAAGACCAGCGGCAACTTGATTATGTTCACCAATCATTTTCATCTCAACCTCTCTTTTTACCGCGACAATCATTGGTTGATGCTTGTCTCTTTTTAGAATCTCTGTTTCAGCTTGAGTGCTAGCGATGAGAACATCATACTCTTTCTGATTACGATATATGTTTGCCTTGTCATTATAATAGGACTCCTTATCACCGTTATAGTAATTCATGTGATCATCCATAAAACTAGTGAATAGGGCAATATGCGGAGAAATCTTCATCTCACCAAAACCTTGTAACTGCCAACTATCAAGCTCTAGGACCAGGTAATCACCATTGTTTATTTCATCCAACAAAGGCAGATTAGCCACCCCACGAATATTCCCACCTAATATAACGCTCATTCCATTTTCTTTTAGAATATGTGCGATAAGTTGTGTCACTGTACTCTTCCCTCTTGTGCCCGTAACTCCAATGACAGTCACATCAGGCAGTGTCTCCATAACTATAGAACTGAGGAGAGCTGCCGTCATACACACTGGCACACCTGCTTTTTGGGCATGAATGATGTATTCGCTATTTATTGGGACACCTGCGGCCTTTACAATAAAATCTCTTTTTTCAAAGTCTTCTTTTCTGTGTTCGCCCAGCCGAAGGAGGATATTTGGGAACGACTCGAGCACTTTCACTGAGCTCTCTAGCTGATCTTTAGTCTTTTTATCAGTAACTATAACCTCGTCACAATGTTTTGCCAAAAAGCGAGAGTCTCCTAACCCCCTACCTAGTAACCCAAGCCCCATGACTGTGACCTTCTTCCCTTTAAAAAACTCTTCATATAATTCTTTTTTCATATGTTATACGAAATCCACTTTGTTAATCTCCTCAAATGCATTACCAGCACCCATGTTTATAATGACAGACTTTCTACCGGTGTAAGCGGTAACAAGCGAAGAAATATCTCCGAGTAATTGTACCTTCTTTGCATTGCCACCTTTCATAATAATTGCATCAACTACTATGTCTTGATTGATGACTGTATCATCTTCGAGACGGGCTTTGTAGATGGGTAAGATGTATACCTCGTCAACCTCACTTAGAACTTTTGCAAAGTCAGGGAGTAAGGCTTTTGTTCTGGAGTAGAGATGTGGCTGAAAAAGCACAACGATGCGCCACTCACCTTTCGGATACTTTTCCCTAAGAGCATTATAGGTTGCTTCAATTTCCGCCGGGTGATGACCGTAGTCATCATAAACATCAGTTCCATTCTTAGTTCTCCCTTTATACTCCATCCTGCGCCATGTGCCAGGGAAAGAATTAAGACCTTGTCTTACCTTGTCTTCAGGAAAACCAAGCTCCGTAAGCAAACGAACGACAAGAGAGGCGTTCTCTCTGTTATGGGCTCCAAGAACATTGAGAGCGATTGAGTCTCTTGATACACCTTCTGTTGTTATGTGCCTTGCTGGGGTTTCTAGCTCTATACCCGTATGAGTAACGAGAACTCCTCCAACAGGAAGATGTGAGGCGAAAGACTGGAATGCAGTCTTAATATCATCTATGTCTTTATAGTAGTCTAGGTGGTCTCTATCGATGTTGGTGACAATAGCATGGGCTGGGTGAAGATTAAGAAAAGATCTCTTGTATTCACATGCCTCAACGATTAAGTACTCACAGCCTCCTCTAATAAAGTTAGTACCACCTTCTGCTAGCAAGCTACCAACGATAACTGTTGGGTTGATTCCGCAAGCTTTCATGGCATAGTAAGTCATCGCGGTTGTTGTTGTCTTACCGTGTGTTCCACAAATCGCTATTGTTGTTTTCTCTTTTGTCACTTCACCGAGCGCCTCTGGGTATGTCTTTAGTTCGAGCCCTCTACTCTTAGCTTCTTCATATTCTGGATTAGACTCTAGCACTGCGATAGAGTAGACAACTTTTGTAATCCCATCTGTAACATGCGACCTATCGTGACCTTCATAAAAGATAATCCCTTCTCTCTCGAGCGCTCTCGTAATGTCTGAGGAAGTGTTATCCGAACCAGAAACCTCGTACCCCTGTGACTTGTAATACCTAGCGAGAGCAGAAAGACCTATTCCCCCAATCCCGATACAGTGAATCTTCATACCATAAGTTGTACCAAAAAAGACCACTAAATGCTAGTATTGAGGGATGATTGCAATTATTTTAGCAGGGGGTCGTGGCACGCGTATGGCCCCACTCACTGATACACTACCTAAGCCTATGCTTAAGGTCCTTGATAAAAATTTACTGGAGTGGAAACTGGAGGCACTGCCTCAAGGCATAACAAAAATAGTATTTGTTGTCGGTTATTTGGCGAAAAAGATAGAAGAATATTTTGGCTCTTCTTGGAATGGTATCCCAGTAGAATACGTTAGACAAGAAGTCTTGGATGGCACAGGTGGGGCAGTTGCCCTCTGTGAACACCTCGTAGAAGACAGAGCTCTCATCATGATGGGAGATGATATCTATAATGCTGAAGACTTGGCACTACTAACTGAACATCCATTTTCTATGCTCGTGATGGATAAAGGCGAGGAAGCAAAAAGTATTAAAGCTGGAAAAGTGGTAGAGGAGAACGGTATATTCCTAGGATTAAACGAAGGGTTCGCACAGACCGGTGTCGAAACTACTCTCATTAACGCAGCTGCATACACAATATCTAAACCATACTTTTCTTACGAAAAGAAGAAAGTATCCGAGAACGAATATGGACTACCTCAAACCCTTGTTGAAGTAACAAAAGATCACCCTGTGCGAATAATAAAAACTACGAAATGGATTCAGGTCACTACCCCAGAATGCTTAGACAGGGCTGGAAGAGAGATTACTGAACAGGCTTCTCAATAAAAATTGCTTTCCCTCTCCAGTGCTTCTCTAAAGTTTCCGTATCACATATGCGATGCGCACCTCTACCCCTTTCGGTAGACTCGCTTTCATGATAATAAAAATTGGAAATTAGCGCACTTTCGTCATTAGTAGCCGTCTCAAACCCAGTGAGCACAATAATATGAAAACGCTTTTGTTCTAAAACTCTCTTCTCAACTGAAACTATAACTGGGTTTCCTTTTTTGAGATACGTTATAATCTCATCAAGATTATCAAGCCCTTCTCTCCTATGCGCAGCGAGTCCGAGCTCTTTAGCTTTCATCACCAGGTAATCGTGAATCCACCCATTCTCCATGTCATACCCACCTCTTTCTTTGCCTTCATTACAAAGAGTAACGATGTCTGGGACAGTTACGTTATAAAATTCGACAACCTCTTTAAAAGCTACGGCACCACATGCTCTGATCATCCAAAAAGGATCCTGTATATCAACAAACTGTGAGTAATACGGCACGTCTAGTTTCATACAAAAAGTATACCATTTAGGGGTTATGTAAAAGGGAAGCGCGCCGCAAGCGGCGCGCTATTCATTCATCTGATTTACAAAAGAGGCTCACAGATGTACCAGGTGTCCTTTCTCTCAGGCGAACGGGCAGCTGAGGTGCGAACGACCTTGTTTATCGGATCAAACGTCATAGAGTAGGCTTGACTGCCGACATGCCAGTGACAGCAAACAGGCTCTTTGCCTGAGACGCTCGACTGTGCCAGGAAGTCAAAGAATGCTAATGGGTTGAGCATCCGCAGTCCATTCTTCTTCAAGAAATCTCTGTACACACCGAGCTTCAACCCTTGAGGAAAGGTGACGAGATATACCGTCCGCTCTCCAGGTTCTGGATCGGGGTACTTTACGTCCCCGGTAACACAGTGCATTGAGCGATCTCTGAGTAGGGCAAGCTTTTCAGGAAGGTGGCTACAGAGAGCATTGATCTTCCCAGCATTCTTGAAACCCTGGCGGACGACCCGCAGCTCGTTTGCCATCTTGTTCACCATACGGCTACGAAAGTGTTTGAAAACGAGCTGCAGAGTTGCCGGATCCGCTTGTTTGAGCTCTTGTCTCAGAGCCGCATCGACACCTCTCAGAAAAGCATCGATATCATTTTGTATGTCGTGCATCACTGCCTCCTTGTTATGTAACGAACAGAGATTTAATACTACATGAAATATCTAAAAAGTAAATTTACCTTATCTCCCAGCCTTTTTCTTTTAGAGCTGTATAAACTTTATCTGCGGACGTATTGGCTTCTTCGTCGGTGAGAGTTTTTTCATAAGACTGAAGCACCATTCGGAATGCGTACGAAGTCTTTTGGGTGCCGTCTTCAAATGTCTTAGCAAACGTGTCAAAAGCATCCACTCGTATAACCAACTCATCTTTACGATCATTAACGACTGCGAGTAAGTCATCCCAGGAAACTGTACTCTTCACCCACACCGCAATATCACGAACTATGTGAGGATATGGAGAAACGCTCTTGTATCGATGCAGATCACTCCCCTGTTGTAGTGGCACGAAATTGCTTGGTCTATCGAGCTTATCTATAAGCTCATCAAAATTAATCTCGACAATGTATGGCTTAGTAGAAACGGTATCGTATGATAAGTCTGGGGCTTGCAACTCTCTCTTTATTTCGGAGAAGATCATATCAACTTCTTCCGAAAACGAGCTTTTCTTCGCTCCATCATCCATCGCAAGACAAAAATGTCTCTCCTCTTTACCATCCTTAAAAATATTCCCGAATTCGAACGTGCGGATCATCTTCTCGCCAAAAAGTGGAGCATTACTCAGGTTCACGGTAAACGCAGTTTTCATTCCCGTTCCCAGATCTGACCTTAAAAGTTCCTTATCTTCTGCGAGGCCCTTCTTTAGCCTCACCTCTCCATGGTTACCAAATGTGTATGTCATAATTTCCGAGAAACCATTTGCAAAAAGAATGTCTCTTATTTTATTTTCGTAGTGGAGTCTTTTGTTAACGAGACCAACTACGCCTTCTAACTTTGGCAACACTGGAGAAAGCTTGTCATAGCCAATAACGCGACCAATCTCTTCTGCGAGGTCTTCTTTAATCCGGATGTCGAGACGAACTGATGGCACTCTCACCACATACCTCTTCTCATTCATATCTTCTACAACCCTACCAAAACCAACTATCATCCTGGAAGACCCGTGCTCTTCTAGCGTCTCTTCATACACAAGACCTTTTTCTTTCGCTGCATGCAACACCTTGCCATTACCTAAATAAAGCGCAACATGGTCGACCCCTTCAGGTACTTTTGTGCCCTTAAGAAAAGCAACGCTCTCATAACGAATATTTCCTTTGCCTGAGTTAGTAAAAATGAGGTCACCAAAGACAAGCTCTTCTTTGTTTATTTTTTTAGAAAAAACATATTTGTCTATTGAGATGCTTGGCATCCACACGCCTTTATAGAGATAGCTTATAAGTGACGAACAGCTAAAGATGGTCGGTGCGTCGTAACGCATGCTTGCATCCCACTTGTAACCTGCGCCAAGCAACTTTGGATAGGTATCTTGTATGTACTCTGATGGTACTATTTCTTCATAAGAAAAAGATAGTTGTCGTAGTGTCTTCTGGATGAGAGCGTCATCATAATCAGTTCCAAGAATAGCGTTAAGTTCTGCTCTAGATATTCCCACATAATACGGAACATCTTTCTTTGGGTAGACGTCTGTCGTGTCGCTCTTCTTTGCATCACCACAAAGTTCTTTGATAAGATTCGCTGTCATGTGAAGCGCTTCTACAATGAGATTATTTGCGATACCATTTTCAAACCTCTTAGAAGCATCAGTTCGTATACTGTATCTCTCTGCTGTCTTACGGATGAGTGTTGGTTCAAAATTGGCACTTTCAAGAATCACGCTCGTTGTATCCGGCTGTATACCACTGCACTTACCCCCTTTTATGCCAGCGAACCCTAACACCTTTTCGTCATCCGCAATAACAAGTGTCTTCTCGTCTAAGTCTAATTCTTTGTCGTCGAGCGTCGTAAGCTTTTCTCCTTTTCTTGCAAAGCGAGCAATGATGGTTCCTTTGATAGAGCGAGCGTCATACGCATGCATTGGCTTATTAAGCGAGAACTGTACGTAGTTAGTGATATCTACGATGTTGTTAATACTACGCTGACCGATTGCCTCCAGTCTCTCCTTGAGCCAAGCAGGACTCTCTCCGACTGAAACATTGTCTATCCTCATAGACATGAAGCGTGTACAAGCTACTTCATCTTCAATGACCACAAGTGGAGAAAGAATAGTTGCGTCCAAAAATGTATCGTCTATGCGAACTTCTTTTTCTTTGTTGAAGGTAAGCCCCAAAGATGCGCAGAGTTCATATGCCATCCCGTGATGACCAAGAGCGTCATGAGCACGGTTAGGGAGAACCTTGATATCAAAAACTGTTCCTTTAGGTGTTGGGATAACCTCTTCCACCTCGAAAGCCTTCTTATTGAGTGCAACAGTAATCTCCTTATCATCTGGCAGTTGTTCAACTATATACTCTTGTAACAACGGTTTAAAAAATTTCATATGTTTAGAACTGGTTAACGACTCGTAAGTCCCCACTATAAAGTAGTCTGACATCGTCTAGTCCATACTTAAGCATCACCATTCTGTCTATTCCACACCCGAAAGCGAATCCTCTATACTCATGCGGATTAATGCCGCTCGCTTCTAAGACCTTAGGATGCACCATTCCCGCACCACCGATCTCTATCCAACCAGTTTGTTTACAGATAGTACACCCCTCACCCTTACACTTAAAGCATTGCATATCTACTTCATTACCTGGCTCGACGAATGGAAAGTAGCTAGAGCGAAGACGGATGACTAAGTTGCTACCGAAGAATTCTGAGAAGAACTTTTCGATGACACCAATCATCATGGAAAGTGATGCGTCCTTTCCTACATAGAGCATTTCTATCTGATGGAACTGCGCTTCATGTGTTGCATCTGTCGCTTCATTACGAAACACCTTCCCTGGGCAACAGATCGCAAGCGGAAATTCTCTTCCTTCCGTCACCCACTTCTCCATGGTTCGTATCTGCATATTACTCGTATGTGTGCGAAGCACATACCCAGTTGTGTCACCATGCTTATCCTTCCCTTCTTTATCTTTAATCCAAAACGTATCTTGCATATCGCGCGCTGGGTGATCCTTAGGTACGTTCAGTGCGTCAAAATTATGCCACTCATCTTCAAGTTCTGGACCGTCTACTGTATGGAACCCCATGGTAGAAAAAATCTCCGAAATCCTAGCTATAGCAAGCGGTATTGGGTGTATATGTCCTGTCATTTTCTTATGATACCAAATTTATCCTCTCTTACAAAAGAGACTCGCTCTATTGCTTAGTATCTTGTAGCACCCACTCATTTCTACGCTTGGCGAACGTGTCGAATATTGCCTTACTAATGAAGAAAGGGACAAAGATTGGGTACAAGAAAAAGAAGAATGGGAAGTTTTTGTAAAGCTCCTGCTTATCATCAGATAAGATATTGCCGATATAAAGAACTGCGAGGAACATGGTTAACATTACCATAATCGTGAATCCCATTACTGTCGTATTAAGATAGAAGAAGTCAAAGCTAGGAAGCGTAGGATGAATACCCACTGTCAGCCACTGATCAATACGCAACCAAACCATCTTCAGGAGGTTGTAGAAAGCAAAGAGTGAAGCGTATAATCCATAGAACATAAAAAAGAAGGCCATCGGGAGTGTGAACATACCGAAGTTGCCATACTTTTTCTTAAAGAATAACTCCCTGTAGTCGAGTGCATTTTCTAAGAAGCCTCTCGCCCAACGTAAGCGCTGGTAGAAGAACCCTTTTGCAGAAGCTGGCCCTACGGTGTAGACCAGCGCCTTATGTGAGTTCATGATCTTAAGATGATTCTTGTGCATACGAAGAGTAATTTCAAAATCTTCTGTATTGTGAGCTTTTTTATACCCACCCAAAACCCCGAAAACCTCTTCGCGTTTAAAAATAGAAAATGGACCAGGTGTTACCTGAATTGCGTCGAGGGAGCCAAAGGCTTTACGTAAGAAGACACCCATCAAATACTCTATCGCCTGCATCCTCTGAATAAAAGTCCTTGGGTTGCGGATATGGATACATGGGGTGACTGCCATTGCCTCCTTGTTATGTTCGAAGTATCCAACAATATTCGCCAGAGCGCTCGGTGCCACGAATGAGTCTGCGTCCAAGCATCCAAAGAACTCTGACGCAGAGAGCTCAAGCGCCTTGTTCACAGCGTGGTGCTTCCCCTGCTTTGTTTCCATGAGAACTTCAATGTTTTCTGGGTACTTCTTTTTGAAAGATTGAGCTATTACCTGCGTATTATCTGTACTATTGTTATCCACGACAACAATATGAAGCTTTTCCTTTGGGTACTCTAGCGCCATCAAAGACTCAATGGTTCCACCTATTGTAGATGCCTCGTTCCAACACGGAACAGCTATGGTGACTGTCGGATACCTACTAATAGAAAGCTTTCCTTCGCTTTTAATTTTCTTCTTATTTTCAAAAAGCGACACGAAAAGAAGTATCTGAAAATACATTGAGAGAAACAAGAACGGGTACATGAGTGCCGAAAGAAAGGACTCGATCATGGTTACTTCTTCTTAGTGGTCGTAGCTTCGGTAGATGACGAGGTCACAACCTTTACGCTAGCTGGCAACAGTGCTTCTAGTTCTTCTATTGTTTTAAAGCCTGCATACAACTTCGGTGGCATTTCATGGTTGCAAATCATGAAGCCGTATGTTGAACGATTCCAGCGTGACACCGATTCAATCAGTGACCTTATTTCCAAGTTCTCTTTTACCGCGCTCAAGACCAACATGGAAACCATCTTGCAAGGTGGTGAAGAAGGTGCAAGCCAATTGCTGTATCG
>CAZNZQ010000015.1:0-874 GCA_964577675.1 uncultured Candidatus Saccharibacteria bacterium | reverse complement strand
AGCAGGGAGGGCTTCGTCTATCTTATAAATCGCCTTAAGAGAATCAATAACTGAAAGATCTAAATCGTAGTCAAAAGAGTACACACGGAGCTCTGGGTACATCTGCTTTAGACGAGTAAGAACATATCCTTGTCTTCCGCAGTCTACACAGTCTCTTTTATTAGTATAAAAATAAATGACGAAAACAGATTTTTTAGCTTGCCCACACTTTTCTGCTAGTTTCTTAGAAAGAAGATAGTCTTTTATCTGGAGGAGTGAGTAATACTTTTTGAGGTAAACAACAGTCGCGTCGTCGCTCCCCCTCTCCCCCTCGGTGTGTGAAAGCTTTTCTCCAAGTTCTGACAACTGCTCAGAGAGCATTGTCTCGTTCACATTAGAACACGGGATTTCTTTTAAGAGGTCGAACTGTGTCTCACTAGAAAGAATATCTATGGCAATGGTGTCTTGTATCTCTTTTACATTTTGAGTACGCATACTAGAGAAGTAAGTAGATGCAAAAAATGCCGTCACAAATATTGCAGATGTTAGGAGAAGTGTGAAGAGATATTTCTTAGTATCAATCATGAGGGGCAGATGTTAGAGAGTAAATATTAGATTTTAGACGACACTTAATCTAAATAAATATGCTCCACATATTTATGGAGCCAGAACTCGGGCTCGAACCGAGGACCTACGGTTTACAAAACCGTTGCTCTACCAACTGAGCTATTCTGGCGTTTATATACTTACAACCTACCGAATACATTCTAGCTTGAATAGTTTGCTACCAACTGCTTCCTTCGCTTGCTAGCTCCGGAAGTCATCGAGGCCGAGCCTCTCGAGCTATTCTGGCGTTTATATACTTACAACCTACCGAATACATTCTAGCTTGAAT
>CAZNZQ010000014.1:11377-21460 GCA_964577675.1 uncultured Candidatus Saccharibacteria bacterium | reverse complement strand
TGCATGCCTTATCCACGCCGCCAGCGTTCATCCTGAGCTAGGATCAAACTCTATTTAATAGAGAGTGACAAAAGAAAAACAAAAAGCACTATGTGTAATGTATTTGAAGCGTCACCTCTGCCTCATTTTTAGTATTAGAAGTTTCTAAAAACTAAAACTGGAGCTGAGTAGCTTCTATTGGTCTGACAAAGTGACTAACATAACAACATACTGTTTATCAGTACGAAGTAGCCCCTATTCTATCGGAAAAGAAAAGCAAAGTCAAGGAAAATCAAGGGGCAGCTGTTAGCCCTTAGCTGTTAGCTTTTAGATGACCATACTCACTCTAAAGAATACCAGGGTGGCCAACGGCCACCCTGGTATTCTTTACTCTTTTTTGTCAGATTGTATTGTTAAGTGCCAATTATTAAAGACTAAAAGCTGTATTGGTTACCCACATTTTTACCTGAGTATTTCTGGTATACTCTTATGAATGATAGAAGTTAATCCCATTCCAATAATCGCTATTGACGGGACATCCTCTTCTGGAAAAGGTGCAATCGCAAGCCTTCTCGCTAAAAAAATTGGCTTTCACTACCTAAATTCAGGGGCACTCTACAGACTTTCAGCCCACCTCGCTATCGTTAATAATATTGATATCAACGACCATACAGAAGACAATCTTAACAAGATTGTCTCTCTTATTATTAATGAAAGTGCTAACGTTTCTTTCATCGATAAGCAAGTTATCTATAAAGGTCACGACATCTGGCCCATTCTTTCATCTCAGGAAGCAGGCAATAATGCAGCACTCATTAGCTTCTACCCACCACTTCGCTACGCAATACGAGACTTCCAACGTGGCCGTATTAATCTCCCTGGGCTAGTAGCTGAGGGGCGAGATATGGCCACGACTGTGTTCACTGACTCTCACGCAAAGATATACCTTGATGCATCTGTTGAGGCACGGGCAAAAAGAAGACTTAAAGATGAAGAAAGGAGAAACTCTGGGAAAACATATGAGATGATTTGTGAAGAGTTAAGAAAGCGTGATGAGACAGATAAAGCACATGAGGTTGGCGCGCTCAAATTAGCGCCAGATGCTTTTTACATAGACACAAGCGAGATGACGATAGACGAAGTCTTGGAAGAATGTATTGAGTGGTGCAGACAAAAAGGGCTCACAATCTAACTCTTGGCTGACATTATTAGAAAACCCTTTCAATAACCGGGTCCACGTCTTTCCCTTTCAAGAAGACATTATATTCTCCCTTTTCTCCACTTAAGATTTTCTCAAAAAGGACTTTGTCAGCTGGCATCATTTCTTCGTATGGTAACTCATTTTGAGAAAAGAAAGCTGGCTCTCCCATTTCTAAACCTTCTGTTGGAACCCCATTCCATTCTCGCAGTATGTAAAATGTTACATCCATAAATGGCGTATCTATACCCTCCTTTTGTATATAAAAATAAACCCGGGCACACTTTTCTAGATCTTCCTCCTTACCTGTAACACCACTCTCATCATAAAGCTCTCGGATTGCAGTCTCCTCGATAGTCCTGTCTATCTCTTCCATTTTACCCCCGTAACCATTATAAAGACCGAGGCTATACGATATCTCTCCAGTGTCATGATGTATCGCTTTTTTCTTCCTCGCGAGAATTACCTGGCTCTCTTTATCAATAAGCAGTACCACTGTTGCACGAACATCTGGTTTAGGAAGCTGGTTCATTGGTTGCGTGATTTTTTGTATACCACTTATAATATTCCAGATAATCACTGAGAGCCGTTGGGTATTCTCTAAAAAAATCAGCTATATGTTTAGCTCTTTCTTGAGTTATCTGTGACGGATCTAATGGAAGATCGTCTGTAGGCATTACTCTTTGTTCTTCTTCATTTTTTTCTCTGTCTTCATCATGAGGAATTAGTTCTTTGGTTTCAAGAGCCAAAGACGGACGAGTTGCTGTTGGTTTTTTTAGAAGTGCATACGTCTCTCGATTGTCTCCAAAAAAATCTGTTACAACCTCTCTGTTATATAAAATAGACTCTGGCGTTGGTGAAAAAAACCCTCCTTTAGAATCCCTTTCTTGTGGTGCAAATTCTGGGTTCATATATATTATTTGTTAAACATCTTAGCTGTTAATGAAAGCATGATTGTATACCCGAAGGTGACAACCGCCATGAACGGGAAGGTCACAAAACCATATTCCATAAATGTAGGCTTGTCACAGTTAACGGTTGAAGCAATCGCTGGACACGGGATGAGCTCAGAATACCCCATCTGAAGGTATTGGTGGTAGAGCGCAACGACAAGCCCAGCAATTGAGAGCGTGATGACATAATCAAATACTTTTTTATCATTCTTATACCACGCGACACCAAAGATAAACATCATAGAGTAGATAAAAATTCTCTGGAACCAGCAGAGTCCACACGGAAGCACTCCGAGATAATCGGAATACACGAGCGACATGATGGTCGAGAATAGAGTCAGGAAGAATCCGATAGGAAGAGCGAAGCGAGAGACTGGTTCGTAATACTTGCGATATTTAGCAAATGCTTTTGTCTTTAGTGCTAGTAAGTCTATAGCCCAGAAACAGAGAACAATAAAACCGATAAGTGTAGCGAGTGCTAGGTGACTATTAAGAAAGTCGAGTAGTGCTTGTTTTTCTGGTGTTAACATCATATGGGTTTAGTATAGCAGAATACAGATCATGGAATATGGGACTTAGGATATGACGCATCAAAAGCGCTCCGAAGGGGCGCTTTTGACGTATTTTGCAGTCTTACTTATCTCTTCTAGTTTCTCTTCTTCGCTTTCAATATACCACCTTCTACTTCTTCCCTTTTAGGAACGTAAGGAGTGGACTCGCAACGAAAATAGATGAATACGTACCCACAACAAGACCGACAAGAAGTGTGAGTGAGAAGAACTTTGTTGAGTCTGGCCCAAAGAAGTAGAGCGCAACGAGTGCTAGCACGGTGGTAAGAGAAGTGTTCACAGAACGCACCATGGTCTGCTTGAGACTTGCGCCAATAATTTCTTCGAACTCGCTTTTCATCACTTTAAGATTCTCACGGATTCTATCGAATACCACGATTTTGTCAGAAATGGTTACCGCCATCACAGTAAGGAGCGCCACCACAAAGAGTGTATCGATCTCCGCACCATACATGTGTGACAAGTATGCATACACTCCTGTTGGGATGATGATGTCGTGTACGATAGTCACCATCGCAGCTACACCGTACTTCCAAGACGCCACAGGGCGTGACACCTCACGGAATGCGAAGGCAATGAAACCAAGGATTGCGAGCACCACTACCGTGATAGCGATGGATGCCTTCTTGGTCATCTCCTTCCCAAGACTTGGGCCAACGGTCGTAACCTGGGTCTCAGTGTAGGGATGTGACGCCTTCTTCACAAGTGTGTCTATCACCGCATGGGTCTCTTCATAAGACTTTTGTGAAATAAACTTGTACATGCCATTTGAAAGAGGGTATACCTTGACTCCTTCTTTCACGAAGTCAGCTTCGACAATAGTGGGAACAGTTTGTGTGAAGGTAAGCTCCACCACGGTACCACCAGTGAAATCAATCCCCTTCTTGATACCGAAACGATACACAGAAAAGAGACTTGCCAAGACGAGGAGAACTGCGAGACCGATAAAGATGAGTTTGTTTTTAACTATGAACATGGTTGGTTTTTAATGAGCAGAGCGACTATATAAAATCACCACCCCGCTACACTTTTGATTAATTATACTTATAATACTACCTTATTTGTTTGCTAAAGAAATAATCTAGTGAGTACTTGGTGTAGCCACAAAAGTGTGGCAGGGTTCTCAATAAATATATTCCTTTCAGTCATTATGTATTGGAAATTCCTGAACCAAAGAGGAATCGACCAACTTTCCCAAGTGTTTTCGGAGCAACTGCACGAAGAAGTGAACGAGTAACGATTTGAGCAGAAAAGAGTGACACCACCGCACCCAAGAAGAAGGTGAAGGCGAACCCTTTCACTACAGACGTACCGAGCCAGAAGAGAATAATAGAGACGATGATCGCAGCGATATGTGAGTCACGAATAGAGGTCCATGCACGCACAAATCCTGCTTCCATTGCATCTTTTAGACTCTTGCCACTACGAAGTTCTTCCTTCATGCGCTCAAAGGTGAGCACGTTAGCATCCACCGCAAGTCCAATAGAAATAATGAATCCTGCAAGACCTGCTGCAGTAAGAGTGACCGGAATAAGCTTAAAGAGCGAGAGCATAATAGCTACGTAAGAGACGAGTGCGACTGACGCTACGAGTCCAGGCACTCTATACCAAAGGATCATGAAGAGTACTACGAGTGCGAAGCCGTAGAGTGATGCAGTTTTGCCTGCTGTGACCGCTTTTTCTCCAAGAGTTGGCTCAACAACTGACTTTCCGATAAGCGATATCGGTACAGGAAGCGCTCCAGAGTTAAGACGTCCCACGAGCTGACGCGCTTCTTCTGTGGTGAAGCTTCCTGAGATGACCGCCTTCCCTCCGGTAATTGCTTCATTAACTACAGGAGAAGAAATTGGCATCCCGTCAAGAAAGATAGACACCTGCTTGCCAATATTCGCACGAGTGATGTCTTCGAAAAGCTTCGCTCCTTCATCGTTGAAGGTGAGCTCTACGAGTGGTTTGTTAGTTGTTTGGTCGAAACCAAGATTCGCACGCTTAAGATAACTTCCTGTAAGAGGACTCACTTCGAAATTGTTCATGAAGTCAAACATTGTCGATGACGCGTTGAGCGCTTTCGCTCCTTTCTTTTCAGTACGAAAATCAAGCACTGGCGTCTCTCCAATAAGTTTCGCTGCCTGATTCACATCCGCTACACCAGGAAGCTCAACCACGAGTCTCCACTCCTGTGCGAGACGACTGAACTGTGTAGTCACGGTCGGTTCACGCACACCGAAGAGGTTCACACGACGTTCGATCACATCACGAAGTGACTCGATACTCTCATCAACATTCACTTCTTCAGGAAGACGCTCTGTATCTGCTTTATAAGTAAGAGATGACCCACCTGCGAGATCGAGTCCGAGCACGAAGCTCTCCCCTTTGTTCACTGAATACCAAAGCCACCCAGAAATCGCAATAATTCCGATAAGCACCCACACTCCTTTAATCTTTTCTTTCATAGTAGGGCTATTTTACCACAAAAAAGAAGCTTCGCTAGCATTCTTTTATGCCACACACGTAAGACAGTTTCTGTCCCTACCCGAAGAATACACTGTGCAGTACACACTCATCACTTCCACCAACCTCAACTTCCAATAACTTTTCCACTGTTGTGACAAAGGTGCCATCTACACACCTCACCACACATCTAACAACAGAGTATCCACAGTCACCACTTCTACTAAGGACTCTTTCTGATAGATACCTGCTATACTTAGTAGTATCATGAAAATATTTCGCATCTTCTCTGTAACCATACTAACAATAGTGTTTTGTGTTTCTTTCTTTTTCGACAGAACTCTCTTAGTTACTGCGCAAAGTGAAGAACCAGCATCCCAACAACGAGCCTTTGTTGTTGCGACAGTGTCAGTGTTCGATGCAACGCTCACTCCTGTACCAGAAAAACCAAACACCTACACCGTAACCTTCTCTCTCTACAACTCAACAGGGGTACAATCTGATATTCTCTACGCTATCGCCCTTAACAGCTCAAATGGTTCTGTCACCTACTGGAGAGGGTCTCAATCGATAAGTCTCGGTCAAGGAGAAAGAAAGCTTTTCGCGAAAGAAGTAACTATTCCTGACTACATGCTTGGGAGCGCTGTACAGTTCGTGGTACTCGCAAAAACAAAATCAGACCTCCCTCTTGGAAATCATGCTTTTGAAAAAATCGTTACCACAGGTACACCCTCTGGGCTTCTCTTGGGGGACTGCTCGGTGAAACCAAGGAATGCCACAACCTCCTATACACACAACCAAGGAGTTGACGTACGACCTCAAGAAACCATTCTTGCAACATGTCCGTTACAAAACTTTTCAAAAAAGACCATCACCTTACGCAGTGTTGATCTAGAAGTACGTCGACGCTCCACCTTCGGAGACATATTGGAACAAAAAACAGTAACCTTAAAGGAACCACTTACGCTTGATGCTAACAAGAAAGGCTCTTTCTCTTTCACTATAAATCCACTAGACACCCCGCAGGCATATCATGTTCTTGTGTCCCCTGCGAGCACTTCTCTTCCATATAACCAAGCCCACTTCCAATATGTAACCTCAGGGCTCTCTGCAACAATCCAAAACACAAAAATAAGTGGATCAACATTTGAGATAGGAGACGAAGCAAAAGTCTTCCTATACTACACACTGAGCGCTTCCAACTTCCCAGGGAACCGTTACGGTGACATAAAGGCTCTTTATGACTTGTCTGTAACACTAAAAGATCCTTCGGGAAAAGAGTGTGGCAAGTATGCTATAAAAAACACAAATCCTCTTGAATACGTGTCTGTTCCAATTACAGAGAAGTGTTCCTACCCTACTGCTGTAGTCACACTCAGTGACTCACGAACAGGCAGACAGCTCGACACAAGAACAATAGAAACGACAGGAACAACGAATGATCCTTCGCTTAATCGTTTGCAAGAGCTTCACGAAGAAGCAATACAAGAAGTGATCGACGAGAGGTACCCTGCTCGAAATAACACTTCCATGAACATACCGATACTCATCATCACCCTTATATCTCTATTTGGAATGCTTATACTTATTCTAAAGAAAAAAGAGCTCGAGTCACTTCTACTTACAGAAAACACCTTCATCACACTTAAAGAAAAATTTTTAAAAGAGAAATCAACTACAGAAAAATCTCCAGTCAAAGAAACTAAAGAAGTTAAGAAGTTGCGCGAAAAAATATCTCTACCGACACAAAACCCTTCTCAAGAAGAGGTTTCCAGTGAAACCGCACCAACAGGAGACGTTTCCGGCGAAGAAAAAGCTTCTGAACAAGAACCGAGTGCGCACTACAAAAAGATAACAGTGATACTTCTCTTTCTTTTCGGTTCTATGTTCCTTGGTGGAGCACCACTCTCTCATGCAGACACTGTAACTTTTAGTGATGACGGTGCAAGAGTGTGGGGATGTGTTGTTTGGACTGGCGGTACATATGATGGAGCGTGTCAACAACAAGGCTGGATTAACAGTGTGACGAATGATTACTCAGCAACGATCAACCTCAACACCAATACCATCTCACAAGGATCAGCAACAGTACTCACCGCCACCCCTTCCTTTTATGCGAAATGGCTTGGGTGTTCTAACATATGCGACTGTTTCGTGCAGTCTACGTTTAACGTAGACCTACAAGTGAAGAATCCTTCAGGCACAACAATACTCACAGAGAACGCCTGGAAGAACAATGTTCTATGTGATGAGCAATGGATTGACGGCAGACCAAGTGGTGACTGTTCTTTGGTTGCTGTTTCCACTCCATCACACACAATCACCTCTACCAAGAAACCTTCTTACCTGGCTAGTTTTTTTGGAATAGAGAAAGTAAGCGCTGCCGCCACCGCAACCTATGGCGCGAAGACGGTACACTCAACACCAGGCACACTAACTCCTGGAGGGTACACTGCCACATTTAACATAACCGCCAACTCTACCCACGGCACACGAGGAACGGGGAGCGCGGTTATCAATCTACCCTTCACCGTGACACCTAGTACACCTACAGTAACCCTTAACTTTAGCACATTCTAAACCACTCTTTTCTTTAGTGTTTAGCATCCTTTCATCAACACCTCACTCTTGGTTATGAATTTTTCGCTCTTCTTCTACTCACCTTATCACACAGCGCTTGTATTCGCTTTGACTGTTACCGCTCTTGTTTATTTTCATAAACAGTTAGGAAGTACTCACAAAAAACATCTCCTCGTGACGGCTTTTCTCGTGACCATATTTGTGCTTGTGCGAAGTATTAATCTCTCAACGTTGATGATGCTTTTTATTGCTACACAGGTGCTGTCTCTCCAAAAAAAATACACACCACTCCGACTACTACTTTCGGTTACAAGTATCTCTCTCTACATCATAGACGTGACTATGTTTGGTGCAATCACTTCCCCGTTACAAGCGTATATTGGATTCGTTCTTCTACTTCTTATTATTTTCCCAACAATTATCTACGACATAGCACCACATCTTAAAAAAAATCCCCGCTACACATTCTTTGTATTCATCTTTGCATATATATTCATGGTCTTTTTTTCGCAAAGTGGAATAAAGGAGTCGCTCTACAACCCGCTGTATAGTAAACCTTTCGCAGGGAGTGTCGCCTTTTTGTTACTCATAGCTTCACTACACAACTTAAAAGAAAATTATGAGCTTCTTAAAAAAATACATGTTGAAAAAATAATCTCATCTATACAGCGCCGATTCGAAAATAATATTTCATTCTATTTTAAAAGAGAACATTTACTTGCTCTCTGTATATCATTCTTCGCGCTTCTTATTGTGTATCCATATGTCTTTTTTATGGGAAAACTGGCAACACAACTTGCGTCGCCCTACTCAATACCAGACAGATTATACGCTATACTTCCCCACAAAGATACAACCTTTATACACCTTGGTGCCTTCAACCTCTTTAGAGATGTAGCCTTTTTCTTCGCAGTCTTTTTCGCACAGAAGATACCTTTATATCTCGCATGTCTCGCGTCACTCGCCTTTGTGAGATCGAGCTTCGTTACTATGACGAACCTCGGTCTACCAGAGGGTCAACCTGTGATAAGTTCTACCTACACCTTTGGCGGTGATCTCTTCTTCTCTGGACATGTTGCGATACCGTTCATGACTGCACTTGTCTTTTGGGATGTGCCTTTTATTCGTTACGCATCACTCATCGCGACAGTAGTCTTCGGGGTGGCGGCGCTTGTTGGAAGATTCCATTACTCTATAGATGTGTTCGCTGCACCATTTATGGCTTACGGCGTGTTCACTCTTGTGATAAAAGTATTTCCAAAGTTGGCAACATGGGCATACTCCTACAACGACATGAAATCTCTTCCTAAATAATCTTCCACCATCTTGCAATCTTTCTCGCAATAACTCTCGGATTACAATAATTACAATGACCGTCACTGCACATCATTGCACATGGTGAGAGATGTAACTACGCTTAAGGTGTTCCTTCTTTGTGTAAGAAAAACTTTGTATACTGAAACAATGAAACAGTTTGATGAGTGGAATACAAGAAAAAAGAATTTACAAGATAATGACAAATCTTATGTGAAGTTCCATGCACGTGATGTGTGGTGGTGTTCATATGGTGTCAACATAGGAAGCGAACAAAATGGGGTTGGTAATAATTTTGAAAGACTGTGTGTGGTGGTCAAAAAATTAAGTGGAAGAACCTTTGTAGCCTTACCACTTTCAACAAAAGAAAAAATAGCTGATTTTCAAGTAAAAGTTTTTGTTAAAGAAAAAACAGGATATGTGTTGTTGGACCAAGTGCGTGTTCTGGATGTAAAGAGGATGTTAAGAAAAGTTTCTTATATAAGCAAAGACGATTTCGAAATAATAAGATCAAAACTAAAGGAACTGCTATAAAAAATCGAAAACCCTACTTTCGTAGGGTTTTCTCGGAGGCCGAAGCCACTGTGTAACTACAGTATACAAAAGAAGGAGATGAAGTCAAGAAAAATGTTCACCATAAACCTACAAACTTTACATCATGAAAACAGAAAACTTCTCTTGTTCGATGTTGTGTTTCTAACCGAGATTGACCCATTTATTTAGTAAACAGATTCAAATTATAAAAATATGTCAACAAGAAACACGAAACCTACAACTGCTCGGGTAATCATTTTTTCAAAGTATCTCTTGACAAAAATACTAAAGAAGAGTATAATTTGGAGTAGATTTCCAACGTGTGTTCCAGCATTCTCTACACTCTCTCTCAAGATGGTGTACAGAATGCTTTCACGCTGTGGGAGTTCATTTGCATTTTTCATCAACCCCGCCCGTCTGGGCATCAACGCCCTCGGGCATAAGGAGAAAACCATGAAGAAATTCATGTTGGTCAACCCCGGCCGCTTCGCGGCCATCCTCGGCG
>CAZNZQ010000014.1:9821-11356 GCA_964577675.1 uncultured Candidatus Saccharibacteria bacterium | reverse complement strand
CAGGGGGTGCGACCGTCTCGACGCTTGCGTCAGGCTCGGCGACGTTTGCGGTCTCGCTCGGCAACACCGCTATCGCCCTCACCAACAACGGCGCGGTCCTCGCATCGACGAACGTGACAGCCAATTGCGGTCCGACCTCGACTGTGGTCTCCGGCATCTGCCAGGCGACCGCACCCGCAGTCCTCCGCTACAGCGACATCATCTTGGCAAACGTCGACAGCTACGGCTGGTACCCGATGAAGTTGGTGCTCACTTCTGGTGAGACCACTGGAGCAGTGACGTTCTCGGCAGAAAAAGCCGTGAACGCAACCCGCTTCCAGACAGGCGCGTGGCCACTCTTCAACTGTGTCTTCAACACCACGAAGTTGGCAACAGGTGCCGTCAAGCTCAGCTGTCAGGATGCAGTAAGCCTCGCCCGTCACGATCTCGTGTGGAATCCGGTCACGAACCAGATCACCGAGTACGACGGATCCGAAGGCGCCTACCCGGTGCTCTCGGACGCGAGCTGGGTCGACAACCAATCTGCGGTGAACGCACCAGTTTCTGGGTGGAAAGCATTCGCGGAGACCTCCGCCGGATGGATCTGGAACAGCACCACAGATTTCAGAACGTTGCATTTCAAACGAAAGAGTGATGGGGCGGACGTGATTTTGCCCATCTCAATCGGCCTCGTCAAAGCCTTCGGCGCTTTCTCCAACTGAAATGGTCAACCATTAAGAACTCATAAGAGATTCTCGTGGTATAAGGGTTAGACTTTCGAGGGCTTCATCGACACACCTGTTGATGAAGCCCTTTTTCTTTTATATAACTAGACTATACTTATATGTATAATGCTACGCACACTTTTTTCTTTACATACTTTTATTGCCCTTGTATTTTTCGGTACTCTCTTTTCTTCTTTTCAAGAAAGTGTTCATGCGGGCAACACCGTAACAAAAGAACGTGGAACACAGGCTGTTCTTAGTTGGTCTGTCACAGGAGCCCCGTCATGTTCTACTAGTTTTGATGGAACAGACTATCCAGACAATAGCTCAAGTGAAGATACTTTAGCTGGTCAATGGATAGGTTTAGCTGGTCAATGGATAGGACCGAAATCATCCACTGGGTCCACTGTTTCTACAAAAGTGTTAGGAAATGCATCTTTAGCCTTCCCGCAAACCTACATCTTTAAATGTACAGACCCAATAAGTCTTGTTTCAGACACCGCCACCCTTACCATCACCGACTGTGCCTCACCAAAAGTCTGGAATGGCAGCGCATGCGTAGCAGCCCCACCCGCAGCGGGTCAGTGTGCAGCACTTCCAAATCAGTGTTCTGTCGGAACACTAGGAGCAAACGCTGTTCAACCCAATGGAGACTATCACTGGTACTGTGACGGTGTAAGCGGCGGAGCAACAAGCCTTCTTTGTTATGCTAGTGCGATTGCTCCTGGTCAGTGTGGTGTATCTCCTAATACGTGTTCTGTTGGCACCTTGGGCGTAAACGCTGTTCAACCCAATGGAGACTATCACTGGTACTGTGACGGTGTAAGCGGC
>CAZNZQ010000014.1:4535-9721 GCA_964577675.1 uncultured Candidatus Saccharibacteria bacterium | reverse complement strand
GGAGCAGCAAGCTCCTTATGTACTCACCCTTCAACCACCGGCCTACCTTCTGGATGTGGTTCTGGGACTCTCAATGATCTGTGTCCATCAGGAGACATCACCCCTAACTCATGTGTTATATCTTCGGGACAAAGTTCGTGCTCAATCAATGTCGCATGGTCTACAAGCAATGTTACCGGTAACGTAGAGGTGCGTCGTAATTATGACTCAGGGAGTGTCTTGGCAACTGGCGCAAACGGGAATAGTTCTTATATTTTTCCATACTCTTCATCTGCGTATGTTCTTGATCTATATGGGGTAACAGGCAACATATTCCTCGATAATGCATCATTTAGCGCAACATGTGACGGAGGGTTAACATGGAACGGAAGTGTATGTACACCATCTAGCTTACCCAGCTTATCTTTTTCTGCTAATCCAACTTCTATCACAAGCGGAGACAGCTCTACCCTTACCTGGACAGTAACTGACGCCACCTCGTGTTTGATCGATCAAGGTATTGGTTCTGTCTCTCAAGCTGGCGGAACAAGATTAGTGAGCCCTGTAGCCAACACAACCTATGAGATCACTTGTAGTAACGCATCTGGAAATACTTCGCGCACCGCAACAGTAAACGTCACCGGACCAAGTTCGCCTGACCTCACCGCAAGCTCCCCGTCTCCAACATCTGGAACAGTTAACCAAAACATCCCCTTTTCATCTACGATTAGTAACGTGGGCGGCGCGTCAACAGGTGCTTCCTTTAGTAGTTTCTTCCAGTGGAGCACAGGACCCGGCGGATCAGGCACGGTTACAGATGTTGCAGCCTCATCGATCAACACCCTCTCATCTGGGGCTAGCTCTGCCCTTACATGGAACATGGTTCCAGCTAGCGCAGGGACATTCTATATACGTGCATGCGCAGACAAATCATCTTCTGGTAACTCCGGCTCAATCGATGAATCTAACGAAGGTAACAACTGTAGCACATGGACCACCGTTACGGTGGCACCTGAAGGAACACCTCCTACAAGTAGCGGAGACATTACATCTAATTCATGCCTTATTCCATTTGGACAAAGTTCATGCTCGATGGCTGTTGCGTGGACAACAGCGAACACCGAACCAGGAGACATAATACAGGTACGTCGTACTTATGATGCAAACAGCGTTCTTGCAACAGGTTTTAGTGGGAACACTTCCCATTCTTTCCCTTATGCCTCATCTCCATATAGCCTAAATCTCTTTAACCTTTCTGAAGGAGCTATTTTGGATAGCGCTACTTTTGCAACTGCATGTAGTTCGGGTGGATGGGATACAATTAGTTCTAGTTGTGCTAACCCATCGGTCATATCTGCTATTGTTACTGGTCAATACTATGAACCGGTAGGTACTATCGCCATCACCTGCTCTAACTCTAGTCACTACCGAGTGGTTCACTCAGAAACTGGCACTGTCGTTGCCAACAACGTCCCTTACCCAGGTTCGGCGGTCAATGTTTCTGTATCTCTTACAGGCAACTATGCCGTCTACTGTTTACAGGGCAGTTACACAAGCGTGCCTGAGGCAAGATACTATAATGCAGGACCTCCACCTTCTGCTACCGTAGTTCTAAACGCCTCCCCTAGAACAATTCCGAGGTCATCGAACTCCACCATCTCTTGGACAATACAACACCCTAAATCTAACTGTACCTTAGAGGCTAGAACCATCTGTTCCAGCGGAGCATGTAGCGCAGATCAAACACGTGAGGCAGCTTCACTTAATAACAGAATTCTCAATGAGTTTACTGACTCCCAAAACATAAGTGACTTAGTAAGTCCGCGAACCATTCTAAGCTCACTCAGAACAATTCCTGCAAGTCGAATGAATACCGACTGGAAAACTACAGGACATAAGACATTTAATCTCAAGTACAGCACTGAGTTCGTGCTGAATTGTGGGACAAGTGTAAGTCAGGCAGCCAGAGTACTCATTACGACAACTGGGGAAAGATAGTAGCACAGGCTCTTAGCAATTTATAATCCGGGTGTCGTCCATGACGACACCCGGATTATAAATTGTAAGGAAAAGTTTTAGAGTAAAGCTACTTCAGCATAGCTTTTGTGTGCCCCCTACTCCATATACCATCTATTCTGTTTTCTACTTAGTGTTATACTAAAATCATGTTTAATATCTGGCCATATCTCCTTCGCCTCGCGGTAGCTCTCTACTTTATTTACCCTCATGCGCAGGCATTAACTGAGGGCGCAAAGAAGGCAAAACTTGCACTCTTTGAATGTATTAACCAGTCGATCCAGATACCAGAGACTATCACCTTCACCATATGGCACTCTTTCTTCGTTCTTCTTGGTATTCTTATCCTTATTTGGCCCCGCCCGGTACTTCCTCTTATCTTAGTTCTCCTCATCCTCTCTTCTGAGCTGTATATTAACTTCTCAATGCATAGCTATACGAGCTCCAACATGCTTATATTTGTTCTCATACTCGTGACGCTCGCACTCATTATATATAACTCAAGACCACAATTTCGTTAGCAAAGCTAACGAAATTGACCAAGAGACAAGATGACCAAAAGACTTGACGATACACTTACTCACCAATATTCACGATTAAAAGTGTGGCAATCAGCCGTTTCTTTATCTGTAGATATATACAACCTTACGCACAACTTTCCAGACTCAGAAAAATTCGGTATAACTAACCAATTAAGAAGAGCATCTGTTTCTGTCGCATCCAATATAGCAGAAGGAAGTAAGCGTGGAACTAAAAAAGATTTTAGCGCATTCCTTAGAATTGCATTGGGGTCTCTTGCTGAACTTGATACCCAACTTTTTATTGCGTATAAAATAAAATATATCTCAGAAGATGGTTATAAGAAGATTCATTTAGAAGTGACAACTCTCTCTGCAATGATTCATGCTTTTATTAAAAAAGTCTTATGTCTTTAAGTCATTAGTCATATGCCTACAATGCCAAGCAACACAATTCACTTAGACTCCGCGATTTCCGTTCTTAACAGAATTACTTCAGACCATGCTAAAGGTCTCGAAAAGCTCGGGCTTCATACCATTAGTGATTTACTCTTCCACTTCCCTACTCGTTATGCGGACCTCACAGAGGTCGGTGGCGCGGGCAGCCTCGTTAAGGGTCAAGCAGTCTCCATCTTCGGTGAAATGGAAAAGGTGCAGGTCAAAAGAAGTTTCAAGGGCCATATTCCAATGACGACAGCGTACGTGCGCGACGTGAGCGGACATGTCAAATGCGTCTGGTTTAACCAGGCCTACATAGGGAAAATGTATGCAGACGGAACCCTGGTCAAAGTCTCTGGCATTATCCAAGAAGACAGTCGTGGTGTCTTCCTTTCTAACCCTAACATCGAGAGGGTTTCAGCTCTCCCAGAGAGAACAGATAGTCTTTTTGCAACCAGCACTAAAGATGTTTCTTTTCTCACACCAATCTATAGAGAGACCAAAGGAGTCACCTCTTTATACTTGTATACCCTCATAAAAAAAGCTATTCAGGAAAAGGTCTTAGAAGAAATAGAAGACCCTGTTCCAGAGGAAATCTTAAAAAAGCTTCATCTTCCTTCTCTTAAAGATGCCCTTCTTTATATACACTTTCCTAAATCAGAGGAACTCACCGTTGCTGCTCGTAAGCGCTTCGCTTTTGAGGAAGTGTTTTATATGCAGATCAAAAACTGGAAAGAGCGAGCGGAAGCTAAGCATTCACTTTCATACGCAATTACCCACGACGAGAAACGGTTACAATCTTTTATACAACAATTTCCTTTTACGCCAACAGAGGCACAAGTGAGTGCTATCGACTCTATTCTTAAAGACATGTCTCGTAGTGAACCTATGGGTAGATTACTTGAAGGAGACGTGGGGAGTGGTAAGACATTCGTCGCTGCGTGTGTTACAAAAGAAGTTGTCTCAACTAGAAGTGAGACGGGCATATCACTTCAGGTAGCATATATGGCACCAACTGAAATTTTGGCAAAGCAACACTTTGAGAGCTTCGTCTCATATTTTAGAGGAACTGGGGTTGAGGTCGGACTCCTAACAGGTAGTGGCTGCAAAAAGTACCCGAGTAAAGTAAGCGACGAACCAACTGACATATCAAGGTCTCAACTTATTTCATGGTTAAAAGATGGAAAGGTCTCGGTGGTCATAGGCACTCATGCCCTCATTCAAAAGTCAGTGCAGTTCGCTAATCTGGCGCTCATTATCATAGATGAGCAACACCGATTCGGAGTAAAGCAGCGGAAGTCACTCGCACTAAAGAAGGGTGATTCTAGTAACAAGGTCCCGCATTTGCTATCGATGACGGCCACCCCAATACCGCGTACACTCGCGCTCACCATGTTTGGGGACCTAGACCTCACTGTGATAGACAGCATGCCAAAAGAGCGCAAGAAGATAGAGACGAGAATCATCCCCTCTTCAAAAAGGGCTGCAATATATGAGGAAATTCGCCAGGAGTTACAAAATGGGAGACAGGTCTATGTTATATGTCCGCGCATTGACGAACAAGACGAAGAGGAAAAACAAAAGAGATTGCTTAAAAGTGTTAAAGAAGAGGCGTTTCGTCTCTCTGAAGAAATTTTCCCAGAGTTTATCGTCGACACCATCCACAGCAAGATGAAGAAGAATGAAAAGGAAGAAGTGATGGAAGATTTTCTCAACAAGAAATCAGATATCTTGGTTGCCACATCTGTCGTGGAGGTCGGGGTAAACGTGCCGAACGCTACTGTTATCATAATAGAACATGCAGAAAGATTCGGGCTCGCACAGCTCCACCAATTACGCGGTCGTGTTGGTCGCGCAGAACATCAATCCTACTGCTATCTCTTCACAGAAAGCTCGGGTGAAACAACCACAGAGAGACTAAAGGCCCTCGTGAATGCTAAAAACGGCTTCGAGCTCGCAGAACTCGATATGAAGCAAAGAGGTATAGGTATGCTCATGGATGGTAAGCAGTGGGGCTTAAGCGACCTCAGCATGGAAGCGATTAAGAACCCGAAGCTCGTGGAGATAGCAAGAGAAGAAGCAAGGAAGTTAGTAGAGAAAGACCCCGAGCTATCTGAGCATCTTCTACTTAAAGAAAAAGTTACTTCCCGTGAAGAGGTGCATATGGAATAAGGCTTTTAGCTTTTAGCTTTTAGCTTTTAGCTTTTAGCTTTTAGCTTTTAGCTTTTAGCTTTT
>CAZNZQ010000014.1:0-4435 GCA_964577675.1 uncultured Candidatus Saccharibacteria bacterium | reverse complement strand
AGCAAAAATTCTAATAGCTCCCTTTTGTTTGCCAAAACTTTTTATAAAAAATAGTTAATTCCATAAAAGTGGAATTAAGATACTTTTTTTGGTATAGTTTAGAACACTTGCGTCTATAGCTCAGTTGGTAGAGCGGTTGTCTTATACACAACTGGTCCCTGGTTCGAGTCCAGGTAGACGCACCTAATACTGAATTTTACTGCCCTGCAAAAACTTCATATACATGGTGGTCAAATTATACATATCTGCATTCTCATAGAGGATTGTGCACGTACCATGCCCAAACCCTTGACCATAGGTTATGTCTTTAAACTTAGACTCCTTGATATACGGAGGTCTGAACTGCTTAACTCCTAGAGACAGAGTCTTAGACCAGTAACGAATTTCTTCTTGAATGTTCATATCCGAGTAAAGATGCAGCTTAACTTTTAGTTTTTTTGAATCTACCTTATGCAAAGTTAACCACTTAATAAAGAACTTTAAGATGTACGGGTTTGTGTTAGTAACGGCTGTAGTATTTTTGGTAGTTTTTGAGCCTTCTCCAAAGTAAAGAAAAATGCCTCCGATAAATATATCCCTGTCGGAGAGAGTTCTAATTTTTTTATCAGCAATTGATAGAAAGGTTTCTAGTTTTGACAGCCTTTTATTGGCCATCGTCGTACGGTAGCGTTCAATTCTACTGGCATTAAAGTCTCTAAGTTCTCTTATTTTTTTATCACTTAGAGGCAGGCCCTGCAGCCAAAGACTTAGGGTGCTTTTACTAACATTAATTTCTGCTCTAATCTGAGAATAACTTTTACCTTGTTTGCGTAGCAGTAAAGCTTTTTGTTTTAAAATTTTTTTGGCCATATTCGTACCTTTAGTATATAATTGCTGGAGGTATATTACAATAAACCAAACTAGCTTAGAGGTGTCATAGATCTAGAATCTGGATTCTGTCTAGACAAAATAGAAATGGAGGTGCATAATGAACTTTCCCCCTAGCATTTTCGCGGGCGGGTAAATTGACCAACAAAGGAGAGACGATGATAACTCTTGGAGAAGAAGATTTAGGGCTCCGGCAAAACGGCTGCAGCTGCGCTCCCGGTTTCTCTGATTGTGCCAAGCGCGCAATCAAGACACATCTCCGAAAGGAGAATGGTTGCCCGGGCGGGACACAGTGCATCTCGTTCCACCATGTGAAAAACTCAAGCGAGGAGCGCGCGCAAAGCTTCCTCAGCGACCCAGCGCATGCGCTGATATACATAGCAGCAAGAAGGAGAATTCGCGCTGCCGAAGAAGCAAGCAAATCCACCACTGCGTAAATCTCACCTCACTGTCGAACAAGGCCGCTTTCGCGGCCTTTTTTCTTTCTATACAACAAATGCAGGACGTCGAAGGTGTCCTGCATTTGTTTAAAATCTAATGACGAGTAACCACTAGCCAAGAACTTCCTCTTTTCTCTTCGGAGTTATTCCGTGCACCAGAAGTAATTTATCAAACTCTTCTCTTTCAATACTCTCCACTTTCATAAGCTCTTCTGCAATCGCAGTAAGAGCGGCGCGTCTGTCTGTGATAATTAGTCTTGCTCTATTCCAAGCGTCGTCCATAATACGCTTCACCTCATCGTCTATTTTTTCTCCGTACACCTCACTGTACTCCTTTCCATATAGTCCTCTGAATTGCTCGCCATCATCACCCGCAAGAGCAATAGGACCAAGTGTACTCATACCGTACCTAGTGACCATTTGACGTGCCATGTAAGTAGCTACCTGAAGATCATTTGATGGACCTGTCGTTATATCTCCAAATATTTCTTTCTCTGCAACATACCCACCGAGGGACATTGCTATGTCATCCAGGAATGCAGAGCGAGACATGAGACGTCTTTCATCTATCGGAAGCTTAAGAGTGTACCCTCCTGCGTTCCCTCGAGAAATAATAGATATCTTGTGTACCGGATCTGCATCAGGGAGCACAGAGGCTACAAGGGCGTGCCCGGCTTCGTGATACGCTGTTATTTTCTTTTCTTTTGGTGACAAGATGTGGCTCTTTCGTTCTGGTCCGAGCATTACCTTTTCTATTGAACGAATGAGGTCGAACTGTGCGACTTTCTTTCTCTCTTCTTTTGCCGCTAAGATTGCAGCTTCATTCATGAGTGAATAGAGGTCAGCTCCAGAGAAGCCAGGTGTACGCTCTGCCACAACTTTTAGGTTGACGTCTTCTGCGAGAGGTTTTAGCTTCACGTGAGACTGAAGGATTGCTTCTCTGTCAGAACGGTCTGGCATATCAAGAGTAACCCGACGGTCGAATCTCCCCGGACGAAGGAGTGCTTTATCAAGAACGTCCGGCCTATTAGTTGCCGCCATAACAATAAGATTCATTGTTGGCTCAAACCCGTCCATCTCCACAAGTATCTGGTTAAGCGTCTGTTCACGTGCTTCACCTTGCCCGTTAATTGAGGTAGCACGAGACCTTCCAACTGCGTCTATTTCATCGATGAAAATAATAGCGGGCGCCGCTTTCTTAGCCATATCAAAGAGATCTCTCACACGAGACGCACCAACACCTACGAACATCTCTTCAAACTCACTCCCTGAGAGGTGAAAGAACGGAACACCAGCTTCGCCCGCTACCGCGCGTGCTAGCATGGTCTTCCCTGTTCCTGGGGCACCCATGAGAAGCACGCCCTTTGGAATCTCTGCACCAATATCCGTAAACTTTTTTGGAGCACGTAGGAATTCTACGATTTCTTCAAGCTCTGCTTTTGCCTCCTTGGCACCTGCAACATCCTTGAACGTCACTTTTTGATTGGCGTCGTCTGGATAAATAATCTTGGCACGAGATTGCCCGAATGATAGTGCCTGCATATTCGCTCCCTTAATCCCGCGACCTAGCCACCAGATCATGAGGCCCAAAAATAGAATCGGGAGAATAATTGGGACAAGTGACCCCCAAAAGGAGAGACCTCTATCGTTCTTAATAGCCACAGTGGTAGACGCAAGGGTCGATGAACTCACACCGTAAGCACTGAGAGTTGTGAGCACTGAGGCGCCGCTTTCTTTCTTAGACTCTACTTTGGTGGCGTCTTTCTTTTCACCTATCAACATATCCCCTTTTACCTCGATTGATACTATTTCGCTATCCTTTACCAGTGAAGCGAACTGAGAGAGAGGTATCTCAGAAGATGCCTCTTCACCAGTCACAATTGAATACCCCCAGACGAGACATGTAAAGATAATGAGCGCACCGACGAGCTGGTTAGAAAAACTCGGGGGCGTCTTCTCTTCTTTCTTCACAGGTTTCTTATTCTTAAGGGATGGGAGCTTTATCTTTTTCATGTAAGCATTCTATCATACACCGAGGTTAGACTTTAGGTTGCTTGATTGCTAGACTTGTTGTACTACAATGAAACTCGTAGACAACAAAAAGATAGGGATGACCTACGCAATAACCGAAACACTCCAGGCAGGGGTAGAGCTTTTTGGCTTCGAGGTAAAATCACTGCGACAAAAGCTAGGGTCGCTGGAAGGAGCAAGGGTAATCGTCCGCGGAGGTGAGGTGTTTTTAGTAGGTTCTTACATCCCCCCTTACCAAGCAGCGAATACCCCTAAAAGCTATGACCCATACAGGACAAGGAGACTACTTCTAACAAAATCAGAGATAGAAAGATTACACGGCACAGAAAAAGCAAAAACCTTGACACTAGTGCCTAGTTCATTGTATCTTTCAAAGAACCTCGTTAAGTGCGGCGTTGCTCTTTGCAAGAAGAAGAACGTAGGCGACAAACGAGAGGATATTAAGAAAGATATTGCTCGTAGGGAACTACGGGGATCAGACTAAAAGACTGTAGACTAAATGACTTTAGTGACCCTTAAGTCTTTCCGTCTCCTTGTCCAGAAGTCTTAAAATTGGGGGTGTACTTTGGCTTTGATAATAAGAACGTGCTTCATATGCTGTGTCGAGACTTCTCGAGAACTCGTACTCTTTCGAGAAACCATGTTGCAAAATCAACTGGTAAGGCAATCGCATCTCCATATTTTGGACGCGCATTTGCTCCAGCATTCGCCTAATTTAGGCCGATCTGGTGTTCTTCTTTTTCGTATCTGCGGGAAAAGAAAGAGCAATATAACAGCGGAGGTAGGATGCTCTGTTGCATAACGTAACATCCGAAATAAACATGCTTTGTCATCACTCCTTTTGTTTACTTTATTATGGTGATGACTAAACAGTAAAGTAAACTACACACTGTAGAAATGTGTCTCACTTCTTAATTACACGGGAGTTCGACTCTCCCCACCTCCACCACTTCGCTAAAATCCGGATGAACCTTTCAGGTTCATCCGGATTTTAGCTTCGCGGTGCGCGCATCTAAATGCAAAATAATTACTAAATCCCATACGTATTCTAACCATCACCTTGGCACCATCAGTACCGGTATTGTTTTGATTGATAA
>CAZNZQ010000013.1:22580-22948 GCA_964577675.1 uncultured Candidatus Saccharibacteria bacterium | reverse complement strand
GGCCTAACGCTGCGGTTTGCAAAACCGCCATTCGCGGGTTCGACTCCCGCCTGCGTCTCCAGTAACCGAAGGTTTACCGAGGTTACTTTGACGCAGGAACAAGTGAACTGCTTCATTTGTGTCGGGAATCGAAGTGCGCAGCGTTATTTGTTTAGCAAAACAAGTCGCGAGCGGCGGCCGGCGAAAAACTTTTTTGACGAAAAAACTTTACTTGTCGGAGACTTTCTCCCTGATTAAAATTTGCCCGGGTGATGGAATGGTAGACATAGAGGACTTAAAATCCTCGGCCGATTACGGCGTGCGGGTTCGAGTCCCGCCCTGGGCACAAAATAATAACAGGCTTTTGGCAGCCATTTAATTTTTTTCCC
>CAZNZQ010000013.1:10922-22476 GCA_964577675.1 uncultured Candidatus Saccharibacteria bacterium | reverse complement strand
GTGACGACAAAATTTTACTTGTCGAAGAGATTCCCGCCCTGGGCACAACATAAAAAATGAGGCATCAAAAGGTGTCGATTTTAATTGTGCAACGGAACTCGAATACAGGAGTCGCGAAACTACTTCGAGCGAAGTAGAGGTTTCGTGACCGTGCCCCGAACAAGCTTCGAACTTACAAGTTTGTCTAGGCACAATTAAAAAAACTTGTCTTTTGATACGCCAAATGGCAGTATGACCATGAGGGTACCTTACATCAACTTTTGAGGAGTTCATCATCATGGACATTGGTAAAATTCGTGGCGCAATCTTCTGTGCGCTGATTGTCGGTGCTTACTACAAAGTCATTCTCCCTTGGGCTCACTTCAAGTACTTTGGCTTTGATCCTGAGTACGGATTCTGGACTGAACTCATTTTCTATGGACTCATCCTCACACAGATCGTGATGATGCGCCCTGGAGAAGAAGTCCAGCTGACTTTTGCTGGAAGTCCAGTCGAATCGTTCTGGAGGGGCTTTGGCTTCCTTCCAAACATTCTTCACTTTACTGTTTTTCTCGGAGGAAGCGCACTCTTTTGGGGAATTGTTCGCCTAAAAAGCGACAGGTACACGTATGAAGAGCCTCGAGATATTCACCTAAACGTGAGCGACTCGAACACGAAATACAACGTGAACTCTACGCTTCCATACGGGGCGGCTCAAGTGAGCAGGATCATTGGGATAGTGCTCGAATTTCTGCTCGTACGTTGGACGCGTGCTCCATCAGAGTACAAACTCTCTGCGCTCGGGTACTCGGCATATCTTGTCGGCATCATCGCAGTCTACCTCAACAGCTCAGCAACCCTCGCCAAGCAAAAGCTCGGAGTTGCGGTTACTGCCGTCTCGCAAAGTGTCGGCATCCCTGTACAAAGACAGCTGCCACAGACTGTTCCTGTGCCACAAGCACAGCCCAGTCAAATACAGCCCGCCCATACTCCACAAGAGCGGCCGGCGACACCGCAACCAATGCAAGGCTTCGTCACGTTCCCGGTGGACGCGACCAACCGCGTCCCCTTCTCACACAACAGCACGTACTACAACTTGCTGGAGTATAGGAGGCCGAGGATCATTCCAGACCAGAGGTGGTTTTCGAACAAGAACATTGGAGGGCTGGGAAGGACGACCGATGGGACCTTCTATGTGAGTGCTGGGCAGCATGAACAAAGAGACTTTTTGGTAAGCATGCATGTGGGGGAGAAACTGTACTGCGCCATAATCCCCAAAACTTCTATTGCTGCGATCTACGCACCATTCCCGCCAAAGTTCGTCATCAATATGGAAGACGAGGTATTAGTTGGGACGATCCTTGGCGAATCAAAGCAAGGCATACCCGGTCCAAGTGGAACCTTCTGGCGACAGAGCATGACATGGAAGATGTTGCACGACTCTTGGGAGGGAAGGTCCAACGACCTGAGGAGACAGGGAGTATCAGAAACTGAGCAGGCTCACGGGACTGCGTTCCTGGTCAAGGGACCGAAGGACGACGCTCAACTTCACCCAAGTCTGCCGACCGGTCTCGTCTGCTTCTGAGCGGCGCCATGAGACGAAGGCCCAGCACCCCCGTGTGCTGGGCCTATCTTTTTTATAAACAACTAACTACGTAGCAAAAAGGGTAGACTGTACTACATAACCCTATGGCGAATACCTCTAGATTTATCCCACAATCTGACTTTAAGAAGAACCCCCTTCTTTCACGTCTACTCGAGTTAAGTGCTATTCCGAAAGGTTTATACATAAAAGGCACACTTCCTGAAGTAACTATTGATGCGATGGGGAGAGCAACACCTCGTATTCTCACAGTAGTTGGAGCACGTAAGAATACATCGTATGGTAAACGAGCTGTGGAGCATCTTCTTTCTCTTATAGACGAAGACGAGATCGTCATACTCTCTGGACTCGCGCTTGGTATCGATGGAGAAGCACACAGAGCAGCTCTTAAGAAAAATCTCTGCACGGTTGCAATCCCAGGAAGCGGTTTAGATAGTTCCGTTCTTTATCCGAGCACCCATAAGGCACTTGCAAAAGAAATACTAGATAAAAACGGGGTGCTTATTTCAGAATTAGAAGACACTTCCCGCGCTGCTCAGTGGACGTTTGTTGCACGTAACCGCATAATGGCCGCGCTTTCAGATGCAGTATTAATAATAGAAGCAGAAGAAAAATCCGGCACCCTGGTAACAGGGAGACAAGCTCTTGAGCTTGGGCGTGACATTGGCGCTGTACCTGGGGACATATTCGCTCCGACCTCTCTTGGCCCTCTTTCTCTTATTAGGGATGGAGCAGTACCGATCGCCACCCCAGAAGATCTTAGGCAGCTACTTCATCTACCGTCAAAAGACTCTTTAGAAAAAGTAGAACTAGACCTGAGCGTACAAGAAAAAAGCATCATAGACTTACTTCGTGAACCTAAAGATAAAGACACACTATTAGAAGAAAGCGGTCTCCCTTTTAGGGACTTTATGATGGCCATCACCACACTTGAAATGAAAAGTTACATTGAGGAGACATTTGGCGAAGTAAGAAAAATAGTATAGTATCAGCCTTCAGTCTTCAGCATTTAGAAGTTAGCTAAGATACAATTAACAAGTATTTTGTATTTCTTATGCTAAGCTAAAAGCTAATTGCTACATACTAACTGCTGCCCTGTGAAACTTCTTATATGAAACTTCTTATCGTAGAGTCACCAACAAAAGCGAAGGCTATCGGGAAATATCTCGGTAAAGAATTTGAGGTGCGCGCATCAGTCGGCCACATTAGAGACCTTCCTAAATCTAACAAAAAAGCTATCGATATTGATGGCGGTTTTGTTCCTCATTATGAAATCTCAGCAGGAAAAGAAAAGGTGGTTACTGAAATAAAAACGCTTGCAAAAAAAGCAAGCGAAGTACTTCTCGCAACTGACCCTGATCGAGAAGGAGAAGCAATCGCTTGGCATATTAAAGAGGCGTGTAAATTGCCGAATGCAAAACGTGTCACTTATCGTGAGATTACCGAAAGCGCAATAAAAGAGGCTATTAAGCATCCGCGAGAAATCGACGAGAACTTAAAAGAAGCCCAGGAGGCACGTAGAGTACTCGATCGTCTTGTTGGGTATGATCTCTCTGGAATTATTTGGAAAAAAGTTCGCTACGGTCTCTCTGCCGGACGTGTGCAATCCCCGGCTCTTCGCATCGTTATGGAACGTGAGAGAGAAATTAGAGCATTTATTCCTGTAACATACTATGTCATCTCTGGCGAATGGAAAACTGTAGGAAGGTCAAAGGAGAGTAAGAGATATCCTCTCGTGCTTGAATGCGTAGAGCAGCCAAACAATAAAGATGAAGCTGAGCGAATTGTTCAAGTTGGTAAAACGGCTACATGGGAAGTGGTAGGTGTCGAAGGTACAGATGTGTCTCGTTCACCAAAGGCACCTTTCACAACATCCACTCTTCAGCAGACCGCATCATCACGTCTTGGATTTGCACCATCACGTACAATGTCTGTTGCGCAGAAGCTCTACGAAAAAGGTCTCATCACTTATATGCGCACAGACTCTACGACCCTCTCTAATGTAGCGCTCGGTGAGATTGCTAATACTGTTGAGAGTCTTTTTGGTAAATCACTTCTCGAAGTAAGAACATACAAGACACGAGCAAAGAATGCTCAGGAAGCCCATGAAGCCGTAAGGCCAACACACGCAAGCACCAGGTACGGCGGCACCACAGATGATGAGAAGCGACTCTACTCTCTCATCTGGGAGAGAACGATAGCGAGCCAGATGGCAGACGCCAAGCTTCGCCGCACAAAAGTACTTGCGAATATAAGAGACAACGCACAAACGATCCCTGACTTCTCAGTAACCGGATCTATCCTCGTCTCCCCTGGCTGGCTCACAGTTGACCCTGATGCACGCGGAGAAGATGTAGAGCTCCCATCACTTAACAAGGGTGATGATCTAGACCTGCAAGCGCTAGCCCATGTAGAGAAGCAAACGCAACCACCGAACCGCTACACAGAAGCTGGGTTAATTAAAGAGCTTGAGAAGCGTGGCATCGGTCGCCCTTCGACATATGCGTCTATTCTTTCTACCATCGAGAAGATTAACAAGGCTCTCATTCCAACTGACACAGGCGAAGTGGTGATTACTTTCCTGGAAGATAACTTAGGCGACTACATCTCTGACACCTTCACAGCAGAGATGGAAGAAAAGCTAGACAAGATAGCAGACGGATCAGCAACATATCTTAAGACGCTTTCTGATTTTTATGGACCATTCCTCAAAGACGTGAAGAGTAAAGATAAGCTAGAGAAGGCTACCAATCTCGGTGACGCGCCAGACGATCTTCTCTGTCCACTTTGTAATGCGAAGATGGTAATTAAGCTTGCAAAGAATGGGAAGTTTTATTCTTGCTCTAGGTACCCAGAATGTATGGGGGCTCGCAAACTAGACGGAACTGTTATGGAGGGACCAAAGTCTCTAGGGCGTAAATGTCCAAAATGTGAGGATGGCGAACTCATGGAACGAGAAGGAAGATTCGGTAAGTTCATCGCGTGTAACAACTACCCTAAGTGCAAATATATTGAACAAGACGAGGAAGAAAAGAAAAAGAAACTAACAGGCGTATCTTGTAACAAGTGTAAAGATGGCCAAATGGAGGAGCGGCGTGGACGCTTCGGAATATTTTATGCGTGCACTAACTACCCAGATTGCAAACACATCATTAAGACGAAGCCGACAGGTAACAGATGTAAGCTTTGCGACGAACTCATGATGGAAGGGACAAAAACCATACCCGAAAGATGTTCTAGTAAAACATGTCCAAACCACAATCCTCATAAACTCGACGCAGCTAAAGCTGAGAAATAATTTGCTAAAGCTGAGAGCGATAGAAAGAACTACTGTACAAAATAGAATTTTGTAGTATAATATTGCCCTGCGATAAGGCAGTAATTATCAAAAAGGAAGAGATTTGGCAACAATCTTTATAATCCCTTGGAAAGGGAAAAGCGGTCCCGTAACAAGCCTCCACCTCTCAGCGAGACAAGCTGGTGAATATCGAGGGCATATACTGGTGTCTAACCAGAAGTACAACGCAAGAACGCCAGGCAAGCTCATGAAAGTTGATGTGTCGGACGAAGTCTACGCTTATTTTTGTGTGCTGCTCGGGAACAAGAAAGGAATCAAGAGGAGTGTCACCCGAATCATCAGAGAAGCGAGCAAGGTTACGGAAGCAAAAAAGTGACCAGCCTGCTTCGGGCCGCGCTTCGCGCGGCCCTTTTTTTACCTCAATTTCTCCAACAGTGGCACCAGGTTTTGAATTAAACCATTTTTCTCAATTGCGTCTTTTATCGGTAACCAAACATAATCGTCATGATCAGAAGAAAGAGTAACCTCTCCGGAAGCGCAAGTTACTTTGTAGAACAGCCTTACAATATGCCATGTCTCATCACCCTTTTCATTAAAAGTATCATGAGTATCAATTAATTCACTTCGGATGATAGAAAGCCCTGTCTCTTCTTTGACCTCACGAGATAATGCTACTTCTAAGGATTCCCCAGCATCTATTCTCCCGCCAGGGATATCATATCTACCGATATTTGTTCCATCTGTGTACGTATCAGCTTCACGAAGGAGAAGCACCTCCCCTCTTTCATTTAGAACGAAAGCTTTCACTGCGACAAATAGCTTGATATTCTGACTCATCTAAAAAGTATACTATACTCAAAATAATGATTACTTTTTATGTTCTCGCTATTATTGTTGTGTTTTAGGGGTTGTAATTGGGCTACCTGGGGCGGTTCATATCAACCCGATTCTCCTTCACTTTTTTTAGCCACACATAATTACCTTTCTTACGACTGCACTACTTTTAATGACATCACTTTCTAGTATTGTTATTTTTTGGAAATATATAAAATAGCACGATGGACTCTATCTAGCTCTCTATGGAGCACTGGGAGGTGCATTGGGGGGGTTATTATTCGGATACCTACCGGCTCAAGTAGTCGTTATTTTATTTTTCATTTCTGGGTTTTCTTTTTTATGGAAGCATTACCACAAAAATAAAGAAGGTGTCTCTAACTATGGTCTTTTCATGTCTGGTTTTATAACATCATTCTTACAAGCGTTTGGCATATCAGCTGGTGCTTTACGTCGTACGTTTCTTTTATCTAAGGAGTACTCTATCCAAGAAATATATGGAACGATCGCTGTTGCATACACTGTAAGTGGTGGAGGTATAGTAATAACGAGAATGATTAATGAACACATTCCCTTCTCTCTTCTCTATCAAATCCTCACACTGTTCCCAGCTATTTTTATAACAGTTTTACTTGGTAAAAAAATGATGGGTCTATTTTCTAAAAAGGTTCAAGAGTTCATAGTCGTTTACTCCCTCATCATCTCACTCCTCCTCGCTATTCCATATTTGTTTAAATAGACTTGAAGCAAAATCATTCTCGGAGTATAGTAATATTATATGCCTCACAGTAAGGATACTAATCCCGATAAGATTTTTGCTCTCATTCCAGAGATGAGCGACCAAGATAAAGCTCTCATATTAAGAGCTTGTAGTTTCGCAAAAATAGCACACGAAGGACAGCTGCGTAAATCAGGTGAGCCTTACTATAACCACGTTTTTACTACTGGCATTAACTTGGCTACCCTAAAAATGGACGCCGACACAATAGCGGCTGGGATCATGCACGACGTCCTCGAAGACACATCTGTGACGGAAGAGGAAATGACAAAAGAATTCGGTGAACATATCACCAAGCTCGTCAGCGGCGTAACCAAGCTTGGAAAGCTGCGTTATACAGGGACTGAACGTCACGTGGAGTCCCTCCGAAAATTCTTCGTAGCGATGGCAGATGATATTCGTGTTGTCGTCATTAAACTCTGCGACAGGCTTCACAATATCGAAACACTAGAATATGTAGCGCCAGAAAAGCAAAAACGTATCGCCCTTGAAACACTTGAAATTCACGCGCGTCTCGCGGACCGCCTCGGAATGGGTCGCCTTAAGGCTCAACTTGAAGACGCAGCCTTCCCGTATGTTTACCCAAAGGAGTACAAGGAAACGGAGAGACTTTTTGAAGAGATGCGTCCAACATCAGATGAGCAGATAGAAAAAGTTGTGAACACGCTTAAAGAAGAGCTCTCTGTTTTTGATGTAGAGATAGAAAGACTAGACTATCGCATCAAGCACCTCTACTCACTTTGGCAGAAACTAAAACGATATCATATGGACGACTCCAAGATTCACGATGTCGTAGCACTACGTATAATTGTCCCGGATGTGAGCCACTGTTACCAAGCACTCGGTGTAATACACGGCCTCTATCGACCTGTGCCAGGACGATTTAAGGACTATATCGCTGTACCTAAACCTAATGGTTATAAATCACTTCACACCACTATCTTTATGGGAAATGGCGGCACCCTCGAAATACAAATTAAAACCCAGGAGATGCACAGAGAGGCAGAATTTGGTATCGCTTCACATCTTTCGTACAAGGAGCTTGGTAAAAACAAAAGTAAAGATGAGATAGAAAAGAAAACAGGTTGGACCAAGGACCTGTTAAGGTGGCAAGAAGAAATACATCACCATAAAGATTTTATGAGAGACCTCAAGAGTGACTTTTTTGAAAACCGGGTATTTATTCTCACACCAAAGGGCGATGTTATCGACCTCCCTGAAGCGTCAACCACAATAGACTTTGCTTACGCAGTGCACTCCGACATTGGTGATCACATTTCTGGCGCAAAAGTTAATGGCAAACTTGTACCTCTTGAGACACTGCTCAAGAATCGCGACGTGGTAGAGATTGAGGTAAAGGAGTCCGCTAGTCCAAAACGTAAGTGGCTTGATTACTCAAAGACTACACTTGCAAAGAGAAAGATACGGGGCTACATTAAAGAACATGGGAGCGCTATCGACAAACTCTTAACAAGATAACACTTAGCTCAAGCTATGTGAAAATCTCTTTCTGATTTCACCTTCCCAAGTTACTTCTTCTGACCATTCAGATAGTGGTCGTGTGAACATTTCAGCGTCGGCGTCTTCATAGAGGGGCTTATATACTACCATCCATTTATCATCATTCGAATGAATAGCCAGTCCCACTACTTCATACTTATCTCCATGTTTATAATGCTCATACACTTCCCCTTTCTTAGGGTTGTCATCTGGCCGGTTAGTAATTATTCCTTTTGACATAAACAGAGTATACAAACGTGTGGCGCTTTGCGCGACTCTTTTGTATAGCAACCCTTAACAACCTTTAAACACTAAAGTTCTTGATACTGTACAGATCTTCTTCTTGCTCATCTGCCTTTACCTCATCGAGCGACCTATCATCCTCTGCAACTTCTTCTACTGGGTCTACCTCTATTGCTTCACTAGAGGTCATAATCGGCTCATATGAGGCAGTAGCGAGCTCAGTTACCTCAGTCTCTTTTACACCGCCCTCGTGAGTAAGCTCTGTGATAGGCGGAATATGTCGAGGAGAAGGTGCGAGTTCTTGTAACACTTCCATATCTTCCTCCTTGATTCTGTCGAACATTCCTTTATGAGTCTTCTCTTCACCTGCTTTTCGTATTGCAATTGAGATTGCGAGTAGCTCTTCATGAGAAAAGTAATCAATAGAGATACGGCCACCTTTTTCTCGTGGTTCAATCTGCACTCTCGTGCCGAGTGAGTCTGCGAGACCCTGTTCCATATCCACCACCTCTGGGGTCATAAAGAGATCCTTCTTGCGCACCTTTTCAAAAGCAATACGCCTAGCAATAGACTCAGCCTCACGCACCGTCATCTTCCTAATCATCATCTCCTTAAAGAGCGTCATTTGCTCCTGAGGTCTGTCGATAAGCATGAGGAGCGGACGAGTATGACCTTCAGTTATCTTACCTTTTGAGAGGGCGTCTAATATATCCTGAGGGAGCATGAGAATACGCACTGTGTTAGAAACATACTCGCGACTCTTTCCCACCTTCTTCCCTACTTCAGTCCAGTTGAGTTTGAATTCTTCTGCGAGTCTCTGGAACGACTGGGCTCGCTCTACGGCATTCAAGTCCTCTCGTTGAAGGTTCTCGATAATCGCAAGCTCGAGCTTCGCCCTGCTATCGTCGCCAGTGCGTACAACAACAGGCACCTGCTTTATCCCTGCGAGCTTAGAAGCGCGTAACCTACGCTCACCCGCGATGAGCTCATAACCAACCCTCACACTGCCGTCATCCATGTGGGTTTCCTGACGTGATACAACAAGGGGCTGGAGGACTCCATACTGACGGATGCTATCTGCAAGCTCTTTTAGTCTGTCCTCATCGAACTCGCGCCGCGGCTGGTACGGATTCGGCACCACTTTATCTATCTCTATCCAAAATATCGCTGATTCAATTTGCCCCATATACTCTTTAATTAGTTAGTGAAAGTATAGCATAGCAGATGAGGCCAAAATCTTCTCTGTGCATAATAAAAAAGGCACAAAAGTAGGTTGTAGTTAGCGTTGTATTACTATAGAATCTAGGTAATGAAGTTTCTCCGTAAAAACAAATTCTATATAGCGTACGTACTCTGTATTATTTTTATTGTCATTCTTTTGGCACTGTTAGAAAATGCTTCCAAAGAAAGACACCCAATCGAGGACGAAGAAATATCTGTAGCGTCCTCTACGATAGTCGACCTGAATCCAGTAGCAGAAAAGGTAGAGGAGAAGTCATCTCTTCTATATCAATACATAGAGGTAGTAGATAGCTGTGGTACTGCGTATGACGGGGTATGTGTAAACGTACGTAGAGAGCCGAACACGGAGGCGCCAGCAGTATTCAAAGCCAGGAATGGCATGCTACTGAAAGTGAGAGGGAAGGTAGAAAGTGACGGAAGAGAATGGTATCAGATAGCCTTTGATGAATGGCTCCGCTATCCAGAACGCGTAGAAGGGAAGCTCTATATCGCAGCTGATTATGTTAGAGAATTCTCTGACGAAGGGAATATCGAGATTACAAAAACCACCAAGAAGACCGATAAGCGAATCCTGGTAGACAGAAGTGAGCAGAAGCTATACGCCTATGAGGGCGACACTCTTTTCATGGAGGAATCAGTTTCTACTGGACTAGAGCTTACCCCTACCCCACGTGGAACGTTTACTATTTTTAAAAAGCGACCCAGTAGATATATGCAAGGACCTATTCCAGAGATAAGCCAAAAGTACTATGACCTGCCCGGCGTACCGTGGAATCTTTACTTCACTGAGCAGGGAGCGATTATCCATGGTGCTTACTGGCATAATAACTTCGGAAAACAGTGGTCTAATGGCTGTGTTAACTTACCGATGGATAAAGCAGAAAAATTATATAAATGGGCAGATGTTGGGACAAAGGTGACAGTGAGGGATTAATCTTCTGCTATTTCGATACCTATAGACCCCATATCTTTAAATAAAATTGCTCCCGTTCTCTGATCCATTTTTACTGTACTTGGAAAGTAGCCATATTCTGTTGCAAGAAAATAAGGAATTTTAAAATCCTTTATCTGGTCACTCTTCAATGAAACTCTATACTCGACGTTTAAATCAAGAAAGGACTTTGGGTAGACAGGGTAAGTAATCATATCTCTCTGATGATTTGTCTCCCCGAGAGCCGAGATGCTACCCTGATCTAAGGTATTAACATATACATGCCAATATCCTTGATCTTTTTTTAGGGACTGGTTCCCTTCATTTTTAATTGCTAAATGGAATACTGCTTCATAAGTATCATTTTTCTTTCTAGTTAAGAGAACAGTGTCACGATAAAAACCATTTTGCTTAACAACTATTTTTAATTCTGGAGATTTAAATATATCCGTAAACAGATACACAATCAGCGCAGTCAGTCCTGCCACGACTAAAGAAGATAAAAAACTTGACCAAAATGATATTGCAAAATCTCCATGAAATAGGTTATAAAATAGACTTTTCATATTTTAAGTTTATTCTAAAAGATAACTAGAGACAACTTCAAATAAATCAATTTAGGACATACAAGAAGAGACTCAGTCACGAGACATCTCGTCGCAAGCTCCTCGAGAGAGTCTCGCGACCCCTATTCTCGTCTCCGCAAGCCAAGCAGTTGGCTTGCTCCCCGATAGACACGGTGACAATGAAAATACCAAGCATCAAGCTTGGTATTTTCATTGTCATGTGCCGAGGGAGAGACTCTCACAACCTTCGTTCGCTTCACTCACTACGGTTTGGAAACCCTTCGGTTTCCATTCTTCCGCCACGGGAAAACTAACCCCGTTTTCCCGACCCCTTTCCCCGTTCGAGTCTCTCCTTCGTCGGATACTGTGTAAAAGAAAAAGGCCACGCAAAACATTGCTATGGCATTTTCTTTTATATGTGCCGAGGGAGAGACTCGAACTCTCACACCTTGCGATATTCGATTTTGAGTCGAACGCGTCTACCATTCCGCCACCCCGGCAAGTGAAGAGATTATACACCATTTCTTTTACAAGAAGAATGATGACGGATGAAAGACTTTGTAACAAAATAACAAAAATA
>CAZNZQ010000013.1:0-10912 GCA_964577675.1 uncultured Candidatus Saccharibacteria bacterium | reverse complement strand
ATTTTGAGTCGAACGCGTCTACCATTCCGCCACCCCGGCATACTTTATTTCTTAAACATATATACTAGCATGGGCTAAAAAAAGATGATAGGATAGAAACCTTCCATGTGGAAGTACTAGAGGAGATCCCAATGCCAGACAACCATGGCAAGCCATCCAGCAAAAAGACAAGGCGAAGAGTGCAGATTGTGTTGGCAGGGCGTGACCCCCCACGCAACCTGCGACAAGATCCCAGGGCACGGTGCTTGCGTGAGAGCACGAGGTAATCATCAGTGCCCGTCGGGAGGAGGTATCAATACTTGCATCAGTCCCAACAAGGAACCCTGAAGGCTGTCCACCTTGGGAATCGCCCGCCAACAGTGCGGGCCTTTTTAATGCCAGAGACAGGCAAGAATGCGCTAGCAGAACGACTCAAAATTCTTCTAACATTTCCACACACATACAGCCAACTACTTTACACACTAAATAATGTATGTTACTATTACTTCCTTGCTTTCGGAATCCGCCGACAGTAAGAAAATGAACCCTTCAAGGATTTGAGGATGAAACAACCCGTCGTTACCCGCGAAGCAAACCTGCTCGCCGCCATCAATGCTCTTGGCTCCGACGCCAAACTCCTACCGCTCAAGACGAAACTGAACGAGATGCGCACGGACAAGAATTGCCCGTTCGCAACGCTTGCGTACGTGGACAAGGCGTGCGCAAGCGCGATGTCCGCCGGCAACGTTGGCAAGACGGGGACGACCTACTTCCTCACCGAGGCCGGCATCGCCCGCCTCGAAGAACTGAGCGAAGAATCCGCCGTGGCTGCCTGAACTTAACACTCCCGTCTGAGAGTTATATCAGACACTATAGGGCTCGCCATGTGCGAGCCCTTTGTCTTTTGTTAGAACTTACACACCTACTGAATTAGAAACTATATTCGCTAATATAGTCTATAATCTCGTCCGACTCTCCAATCGTAACGTTAGCAGAAGTGTCAAAGAGAAACGGCATGGTTCTCGCCCCCTTCTCTCTTGCTTCCTGTAAAAAGCTTGTGTCTTTAATGTTGCGTTCATCATAAGCAACCTGCTTTTCAAAAAATACTTTTTTTACTTTGTCGCAATACTGGCAGTTATCTTTTGTATAGAGAATTAACATATACCTCCAGTATAACAAACTTTTGATATCAGCTAGAAAGATGTAGTATGTACGAAATGAAAGAACTAAAGAAAGTTATCGTCGTGACTGGACCAACTTCTTCTGGGAAGAGTGACTTTGCTGTGGGCCTCGCACTTAAGGTAAATGGCGAAGTAATTAGCGCCGATAGTCGTCAGATATACCGCGGGCTAGACATAGGGACTGGCAAAATAACTGAGGACGAGATGAAGGGTGTACCTCACCACATGCTTGATATCTGTGATATCAATGAATCATTTTCTGTCGCACAATTTAGAGACAAAACTCTTCCCATTATTGATGACATTCTCTCTCGGGGGAAAGTTCCGATCATTTGTGGAGGGACTGGGTACTATATAGATGCGGCCATTTATCAAAATACCTTACCCGAAGTTCCCGTCACACCATCTCTAGAAGAAGAGTTACAAGACAGTACGACCGAAGAACTATTCAGGGTGCTAGAAGAAAAGGACTCTCGTCGTGCAAAGGAAATAGATAGGCACAATAGAGTAAGAATCATACGAGCGCTAGAAATAATTAATGCCGTGGGCAAAGTTCCAGAGATACAAGAACCTGTATTTCGCTACGAGATAGACTTTTATCTCCTTAACCCCAGCAAAGAATTGCTAGAACAGCGAGTTCATAAGAGACTTCTCAAACGCTTTGAGGCTGGGATGCTAGCAGAAATGGAATCACTCATAGCAGAAGGATATGAAATTGGATTGCTAGCAAGTAAAGGTATAGAGTACAAATGGATGGCGAAGTATTTAGAAAATGAAATCTCCTACGATGAACTCGTAGAAAGACTTCGTATTGCTACCTGGCAGTATGCGAAGCGTCAGAGAACATGGAATAAGAAGTATTATCCTTTTGCGAAGATAGTTGAACCTGAGAAATAATAGTAGTAAGTAGATAGGGAAAAGACATGTGGAATGTAAAAACCGGGTCCGCTTGCGCGGCCCCGGCATCCTTCCAGGAAGATGTTTACTTCCCGAAAATTCCTTTCTTCAGTTTGTACAGCACGAAGCCCGGCTGTGCCCAGGCCCTGAGCCAGATGTCGCGCGAGCGATCATGTTGATGGGCGAGGTCGACGTACTCCCACGCGCCAATGAGCATGGCAACTCGACAGACAGTCTTCCAGTCTTGGTCAAGACCGAAAAACTCTTCGCTGAGCACAAGCCCAGCGAGAGCTACGCGAACTTCGTGCCGGTAATACCGCCGACCCTCGTCTTCTACGAAGTCGTCGATATTCGACATACGCGCAAGCGTGAGGAGTCGAGTTGCGAGCGGGGTCGCGTCGTCAGCCAGGATTTCCCGGCCGAGAGCGGCCGCTTTCTGCATGCGCCCCACCTCACCTGTCCACCACGTGTCGTAGCGAGACAGGTACATTTGGAATGCCATCAGACATTCCTTCTGCGAGAAAGTGAATGCAATCTGCATCGCGAGATGATCGATTTCACCCACAAGGCGCACGAGTTGACGTGGTGCCCACAGCGGCCGAAACATACGCGCACTGTACACCGTGCTTGCGTACGCGAACAAAGCGTCGCGATACGCGAGCGCTAGTGCGCTCCACGGACTTCCACCTTTCTTGGACTCGAAGAAGGTGCAGCGAATCTTGTCGTAGGCCTCTCGGTCACGACGAATGACGCCGTCTTTCCCGAGATATCGGCTCTGCCAGTGACCGTCGTCGGCGCCAGCTTTGTGTTGAGAAAAGGACATTGCTTAGTTTCCTCCATTTGTTGAGACTGTGACACACCCGTGTGTCGCAGCATAACTATATAATAACATATTTTGTTGTAAAGTCAATATCACCTTATTCTTCAATGAAATTAAGCTACATGGTATAATTCCTCAATGTCTAACCCTTATTTCGTAACCGTAGGACTCGAAATCCACGCAGAACTACATACCAACTCAAAGATGTGGTGCGGATGTAAAAATGACCCACGCGAACAAAAACCTAACCAGAATGTCTGCGAGGTCTGTATGGCACACCCAGGCACGCTCCCTGTTCCCAACAAAGAGGCCATTAAAAAAGTAATACAGGTAGGCCTCGCCGTTGGTGCCGACATCGCCGACTTTACAGAGTTCGATCGTAAGAACTATTTTTATCCAGATATTCCTAAGGGATACCAACTTTCACAGTATCTCCTCCCTATCGTTTCTCATGGGTCTATCAACAATTGGCCGCTCACTCGTATTCATCTAGAAGAAGACACAGCGAAGTCGTCCCACGATAACGATGGCTATACCCTCGTCGACTACAACCGCGCTGGCGTACCTCTTATGGAACTTGTTACCGACCCTGTGACGTTTGACTCACCTGAGGAAGCATCAGAAAAATCAGGCCAGTTCGCAAAGGAGCTCCAAAGGATCCTCCGCTATGTCGGCGCTTCAGAAGCCAACATGGAAATGGGGCAGATGCGTGTAGAAGCTAACGTCTCGGTCTCAACTGACAAAAAAGTATACGGCACAAAATGTGAAGTGAAGAACATCAATTCATTCCGCTCTGTTGAGGAGGCTATCAAGTTCGAGGTAGCGCGGCATATCGAACTCATCGAAGAAGGTGGCAAGGTGGTACAAGAGACACGCGGGTGGGATGAAAATAAAATGGAAACATTCTCACAACGAAAGAAAGAGAACGCAAATGACTACCGCTACTTCCCTGACCCAGACCTTCCTAAGCTATACCTGAAAGAACTTTTTTCTCAGGATGAGCTTAGAGCTGAAATCCCAGAACTTCCTAGCGCAAGACGAAAGAGACTGCATGACTTAGGACTTAAGGATGACGTAGTAGCAATTATTGTTGACACACCTTCTGTAGCGATATATTTTGATAAGGTATGCGAGGGCAAGAGTACTCAATTCGTGGAGCTCTGTGCTAACTACCTAACAGCAGATATCTTCGGGCTTCTTAAAAAAGAAGGAAATGCTCTTACCGAGGAAAATCTACCTGCCTTTTCTGCGCTCCAACATCTCATTGAGATGATTACCAAAAACGAACTCTCTTCTCGTGGGGCGAAAGATATGCTCCCGCTTATGCTTGCTGATAAAGACATAGATGTAAAGAAAGTAGCGCAAGAAAAAGGACTCATTCAGAAAAATGACCCAGAAGCACTAAAGTTAATAGTCACAGAAGTCATAGCAGAAAACCCTGCACAAGTAGCAGATTATAAGAGCGGGAAAGAAAGTATGTTCATGTTCTTCGTAGGACAGTGCATGAAAAAATCAAAAGGTGCAGGTAACCCAAGCCTCTTCCAAGAGCTACTAAAGGAAGCTTTGGCTAGCTAAATAGTGTGAGACGACTAAAGAGTGGCGCCGTAGGCGCCACTCTTTAGTCGTTCTCCTTAACATTACGTTATATACTACCCATATGAGTCCAAGAATCTACGGAGTGACAAAAGATGTCGTAATAATCATCTTCTTTTGCGCTATATTCTACGCAGCAACACATAACCCACTCGTTCGTCCAAACCCCCTAGTTGATGATGAACACTGGAGCATAGAGCTTCATCAGAAACCGCTAGCTCTCGGCATCGCTGGACACAACTACTTGGTACTAAGGAGCGATGAAGGAAAAGTTATTTTTACCTTGCACGGACTTCCGACAGACAAAAATACAGGCGAGTGGAAATATGTAGGGAGAAATAAACAGGATGTTTTAAAAGTTTGGGAGTTCGGAGAGGGACACGATAACGAGATGCGAACAGGAAGCTATGGAGTTTCTCTACTTACAACTAATAAAGATGAGGCAACTTCCCGCTGGTCGCAAGCTAAGGAGTGCGGAAAAATGATTGATGAGAAGTCTATACCGTATCCACCTTTTGGAGTAGCACTACGTAAAGACACTGAGAACTCTAATTCCGTTGCGTACACCCTCGCGTCTTGTATGCATCTCAAGACCCCACATGTGGGACTCTTCACCCCAGGTTGGGGTAAAAATTTACTAGAGTAACCTAGCTATTATTTATTAGCATTAAGAATCTGTATAAGGTTATCTCCGAACTGCTTTACATTCTCGTCATCAAAAAGTGAAAGAGTAACTGGTTCTTTACCTGAGGCTTTCTTTAGAGCTTGTATTTTTTTCTTAAGCTCAGTTTCTTCTACCATATCAATTTTAGAAAGCACAACGAGCTCATTCTTTTCGAGAAGCGTTTTGTCATACTTTTCTAGCTCCTTACGAATAGTCTCATACACAAGAGCAGCATCTTCGTTATCAGCTGATACCAGGTGGACGAGAGTCTTGGTACGCGTAATATGACGCAAGAACTTATGTCCGAGCCCTTTACCATCTGACGCTCCCTCAATAAGACCAGGCACATCCGCAAGCACGTACCCGAAGTATGCGCCCAGGTTAGGCTCAAGTGTTGTGAAAGCGTAGTCACCAACCTTTGCTCCGGCCCTTGTGAGTGCGTTTAAAAGTGAGGACTTACCTGCGTTAGGAAGACCAATGAACCCAGCGTCTGCAATAAGCTTAAGCTCTATCTCAAAGGTCCCATATTCTCCTGGTTCACCTTTAGTGAATTGCTCCGGTGTTCTGTTAACCGCAGATTTAAAGTTCTGGTTACCTAAGCCTCCTTTCCCACCACGAAGCACCAAGAACTCACCTTCTTCAGTAAACTCGTAGTGCTTGTCGTACTCTTTGTTGTACACGACTGAGCCAAGCGGAATAGTAAGGTAGAGATCTTTGGCATCAGACCCATGCATGCCTCGCTTCTGTCCCGCTTCACCTGTGTCAGCAACCCACTCTTTTTTATGTGTATATACGACAAGTGCTCCAATATCTCTCACAACACGAAAATAGACGTCGCCTCCGCGTCCACCATCTCCACCTGCTGGCCCACCAAAAGGAATCCCCTTCTCGCGTCGCCACCGAACGACACCATCGCCGCCTTTGCCTGCGCTTATTGTAAGAGTAATATTGTCGATTAACATAGGGATAGATGTTGAGGGTTGGGCGGGTTGGAAACTGCCTACATTCCAACTGCTCATACCCTAAAAACTAGCCCTTAGAATACCATATTTAAAGGCTTTCTGCAAGTTGACACACTCATGATTTAAAAGTAGAATGCGGACATATGATACGAGCTATATTTCTAGTATCATCTTTAGCAGTGGTGACCCTCTTGGGGACTTTTTCTGACGTATCAGCACAATCTTACTCTAGCTATTACGGTAGTCAGATAATGTGCCCAATGGATGCTTACGTGTGCACTGACGGAACCACGGTTGGACGCACTGGACCTAATTGTCAATTCGTGTGCCCAATTACCCAGACTCCAGCCCCAGCCTCCTACTACTATACATCCGGCTGCTACACTTACTACTACAACGGTTATACGAGAACTACGACGATAACGAATTACAACTGCCAGAGCAACTACACAATCACGTATCCAAGCTCTCAGTACTACACCTACAATTACTGCAACGGTTCATGGAAAGCTTCTTACTACGGCTACAACAACTGTAATAACATATTCAACTGGGGTTCAGGATACGCTGGATATAACGGTTACTACGGGACATACAACAACTACAGCTATAATAACTACAGCAACTACGTGCCAACTTGTTACACCTATGCAGGTGGTTACCAAGTCTGCCAATAAGCATACTATGTAAAAGAGAAAGGCCGCACGAGTGCGGCCTTTCTCGTAACCAACTGATGATGACTTACTTCTTCTTGGAAGAGAACAACTTCGCGAAATCCTTCGCACTCATCCGCCTCAGAAACGTTGCGAGAAAGGGGAGGTTATTGATGTGGAAGTTTGATGTTATCGGACCAAGCTTGCCAGTGTCGGCGTTGTAGTTGCGGACCTTCAGGAGATTACCCTCCTCGTCAATCGAAAGCACTAGTCGATCTGGCCACTCTGGGGTCCTTGGCTTGTACAGCCGATAGACTTCCCCTAGCCAGAGGGTCGCGCTTTGAAACTTTGGTACTCATGCGGAGTCCTTTCAACAATGAAAGCAGGTCGGAATAGACGGGAACGCCTACTCTTTTTTATGGCAACAAACAAGCGCGACCGAAGGTCGCGCTTGTTTGTCTTTTATAATAAACTCTACTTACCATATCAACTAGTAGTTACGGAGTCTTTCTGCTTTATCGTGGTTACGAATCTTTTCGTGAACCTTGGCTTCAATTTGGCGGATACGTTCGCGAGTGACACCGAACTCAGCCCCTACTTCTTCAAGTGTATGCATCACCCCATCGTAGTCACCGAGACCATTACGCATCTCTACAATCTTGCGCTCTTTTGGAGAAAGGTCATCGAGAATCTCGTTAATCTGATCTGAAAGAATACGATGTGATGCCTCTGCGTCAGGAGAAAGTATCTTATCATCCGCTATAAACTCGCCGAGAGTAGACTTGTCATCATCATCCCCAATTGGCTTCTCGAGAGAAACGGTATCCTGATTGATGTTTTCGATAACGTGAATCTTTTCTACATCTACCCCCATCTCAACCGCTATCTCTTCTGCGAGAGGGTCACGTCCAAGATCTTGTGAAAGGCGGCGCACAACTTGCTTATACTTGGCAATCGTTTCTACCATGTGCACGGGGATACGAATAGTACGTGACTGGTCAGCGAGCGCGCGAGTAATCGCCTGTCTAATCCACCAAGTAGCGTATGTCGAAAACTTGAATCCCTTAGAGTAGTCGAACTTTTCTACCGCCTTAAAGAGACCAAGATTCCCTTCTTGAATAAGGTCAAGCAGCGTTAGGTCTGACGATCTACCGACATACTTCTTAGCAATTGATACAACGAGACGAAGGTTAGCTTTTGCGAGCAACATCCCCGCTTCTTCATCACCCTTTTCAATACGAATGGCGAGATTACGCTCGTCATCACCTGAAATAAGTGGGTACTGACCGATCTCACGGAGATACATCTGGATGCTGTCATGTGCCCCATCCTTACCTTCCAGCTTAAGAAGGTCTTCATCCATATCGAGGAGATTCCCACCCTCTAGAATATCGATACCTGCCTGGTTAATTTTTTCGTATAACTCCTCAAGGTAAAGGATATCTGTCTCAATTGTAGGGAAGTACTTTATGATTTCATCATACGTAATAAAACCACGCTCCTTTCCCTTTTCGAGAAGCTCATGTTCATTTTGTTCCCTTGTTGTTATTTTCTTGGGAACTTCTTTTGCTTTTGGCTTATTCGGGCCAGTCTTAATAGTAAAAGCCTTTGGTTTATATTTTGGCTTTACTTCTGCTACTGGTTCTTGTTTTACAGATTTCTTAGGAGAAACTTTTGCTACCACCTTCTTTGGTGCAACTTTTTTTGGAACTGTATTTTTTGGAGCTGCCTTCTTAGGGCTTTTCTTAGCTAATGCCTTAGTACTTCTTTTTGTTATAGGGGTTTTCTTTTTAGTAACCACCTTTTTATTTGATTTTTTGGCTACGGTTTTTGCCGCAGGTTTTTTCGAGACACTTTTCTTTTGTGAAGATACTTTTTTAGCCATATGAGAATGGTTCTCGGATTATAACACAAAAACACCTTCTGGTCGATGGTCTTATACACTTGACGCCACAGATAGCTACTGCAGTCTTTTCCTTACATGGTCGTATATCTGCACCATGATAGCTTCAATATCTGCACCTTCCTCTTTCAGCTTTTTTTGAAGGCGTATGAGTTCTGCTTTATGCTCTTCCTTTTTATACGTAGACATGAGATCTTTAAAATATACTTCCTTGTCTCCTATTACTTTTTTCTCTAGTGCAAACATCTCTTCCTCAATAACTGCATCTGGGAAGCTCGTTATATCTATCGAGAGAGATACGTAATCCTTATGCAAGTCTTTCTTATGCAGTTTCGCAAAAGCTATGAGCTCCTTGGCTATTCTCTCAAATGGAGGCAAGGACTTTGTTTCTGGTTCAGAAACTACCTCACTAGTTTCGAGTATACCTCTCCTTAATTCTTCTGTTAATATCTCTTGATCAATACGACTCTTTTCTGACAACAGACGCAGAAAGTGCGCTCGGTCAATAGGAGAAGAGAGAGCTCTCACAAAAGGAAGAACGTCGCTTACTATCTTTTGACCTTTTGCTCTATCCTCTATATCAAGATGTAATACCATATCTGTGAGAAACTCTATTATATGCTTTTTCTTTTGAATAGCTTTGACCCAAGCATCCGGGCTTTCTTTTATAAGATCCGCTGGATCTTTTGTGCCAATATCTGCCACAACATACACGTCGATTCCGCCTAGAAGACATAGGAGTCCTGTCTTTTTTAGAGCAACCTGCCCTGCGTTATCTGCGTCAAAAGAAAGGATTACTTTGTCGCAAAAACGTTTAATCATATGTATATGATTGTCTGTAAATGCAGTCCCAGAAACAGCGACGGTATTGTGAACACCTGCCTGGTAGCTCATACACAGGTCCATCTGACCTTCAACTACGACTACTTCTTTTGCCTCATTCATCTTCTTTCTGCCTGTATCGTACCCAAAGAGAACCTTTGACTTATGGTAGAGAGGCGTCTCTGGTGTGTTAACATACTTACCCTGAGAATCTGTCGCAAGTGACGGAAGAATGCGGCCAGAATACCCGACCGTTGCACCAGAAATATTTCTAATTGGAAACATCACCCTCCCACGGAACCTGTCGTAGTATCCTTTTGTCTTTCCAGAATCATCTTTTGCTTCAATAACTACACCCGCCTCGATCATCTCTTCTGGTGAGTATCCTTTTGATGAAAGAAAAATAAAGAGATCTCTCCACTCATTCTTTGCATACCCAATGTGAAAAGTACTAATTGTTTCATCTTTAAGCCCCCTTCCAAAAATATACTCTCTCGCTTCTGCGCTTTGCTTAAAGTTATTCTCAAAGTGAATAGTCGCGTCTTTTAGTAGAGAGATAAGTCGAGACTCTGCTTCATTCCTCTTTGTATCTTTAAGTGACACACCTGCCCTGTCTGCCAAAATTTTAAGCGCCTCGATGAACGGGATGTTTTCTATCTTTTCAACAAAGGTAAAGATGTCCCCATGAGCCTGACATCCGAAGCAGTGATAACTCTTGCGCTCTGGAGATACGTAAAAGGATGGGGTACGTTCGTTATGGAATGGGCAACGTGCCCTAAACTGTGCGCCTGACTTTTCTAGCCTGACGTATGTGGAGACAACGTCGATGATCGAAAGATTTTCTTTGACTTGGTCTTTAGGGTTCATAGAGGAACGCTGTTAGCTTCTAGCTAATACATACAGTAAGTGTATATTTTTTAGTTACTAGTTACCAGTTGACACAAGATGATTATATGACCTAAAAATGTAGCGGCTGTTTATTTAAGTTTATTACTCAAGAAAAAAGCGCCTTTGTGGGGCGCTTTTTGGGTGAGGTGGATGAACCGATAACCCCTAGAAAAGGTTGAGGGACCTCGAGAAAAGGTATACCAGAACAAGGATACCACCTGCTCCGACAGTTCCAAGGCGATAGCCGTCTGTTTTCGCTTCACTCATGCGTTGGAATTTCGGATAGAAAAAAGAAGATAAAATGAATACAAAAATGGTCACAAGTAATACTGAAAGTTTCATGGGAATCTCCTTACAGAACATGTCTTAGCGGGATACTGTAGACTTCTTACACTAGACTACACGATTATGCGAAGAAACACAAAACGACACCCTTTGGTGTCGTTTTGTGTGTAAGGTATAGTCTCTAGAAGAGCGCTCTATACCTTTCGTTATTAGTTATCTATTCTTTCGCTTCCGGTGACTGACGGAGTCCTGTTCCTGCGGGAAT
>CAZNZQ010000012.1:12572-23191 GCA_964577675.1 uncultured Candidatus Saccharibacteria bacterium | reverse complement strand
TGTAGCGTGTAGCGTGTAGCGTGTAGCGTGTAGCGTGTAGCGTGTAGCGTGTAGCTGAATTGTAATAGAGAGTATTGCCAACGGCAATACTCTCTATTACTTATCTATACTCTATATTCTTTTTTCTAAATTCTGTATTTATGCTGTATTTCTATACGCTACACGCTGATAACTACATGCTTACCCTAGAACGGATTCTTCGCTCCACGAACTTCGAAGTGAAGGTGAGGTCCGGTAGATCTTCCTGTATTCCCTACGCCGCCAATAACTTGACCCTGCACAACCGCTTCACCCTGAGACACATTAACCTCTCTCATGTGAGCATACACAGTTTGTACACCACCATCGTGAGAGATAACTACCATATTTCCGTAACCACCGTTATAACCACCAACCCTAGAAGCAATAACCCGTCCGTTTCCTGATGCCATAATTGGGGTACCAGGGGTGGCAGCAATATCGACTGCGTTTTGTCCATGAAGACTCTGCGTCTTCCTTCCTCCAACTATTGGGCGAATGAGAAGACCAGAAGGTGCGGCATTTGCGTATGAGCTAATCACTTTAGGTTTGGTTGTGGTCTTTGGTTTCGCTGGCTGAGCAACTACGATTTCTCCATCTGGAATAATAACAGTTTCCCCAAGAGCTAAGTCACCTTCTAAGGTGATCCCGTTATATTTTGCTATATCATTAACGTCTGCCTTATATTTACTTGCAAGCGTTTTGATAGTATCTCCTTTTTTAACGGTATGTTTAATACCCGTAATTGGAAGGATGATAAGGGTGTCACCGGGCTTAAGGGTACGTGACGGGAGGTTGTTCGCCCACATAATTGTGTTAACGGAGACATTAAAAAGCTTAGCAACATCTGCAATCGTATCACCCTTCTTTACCTCATAGATACTTATCTCATCTGAAACAGGGAAGTCGATATCTTCGGTCGAGATACGAAGAGGACCAGAGACAGCCTTGAGAGCGCTTCCATCTTCTTCCATAATCTCCGCTGAGGAAGCAGTTATATTATTTTCTACGACCGTTGGTTTAAAGAGTGCAATAGTCTGAGCAGTTGGCTCAAAAACTTCTTCCTCCTTGTCTTTTGGGATAAAAATTGACTTGACCCTGTCAGTGAAGGATGCTACACCGCCCCAAGCATAAGAAGGGGTTGCTGAGGTAGAAAAGAGCACCGCCATCACAAGAGCAACAGACAGAATGCTTCTTTTATTTGGTTGTAATGTATCGTTCACGATAAAGAAAAGAGAGGAAGAGAAATTGACATTAAAATTAATTTATTGTCTTATCTTTCTCTCCCTAGCTGCCACTTCATACTACCAGAGACTAGGGTTAACAACAAGGAGAATGTGTCCGTTATTTTGTGGAGAAGTGTAGCAAAAGTCTTGTAAATTAAAGTATACTTGTTAGTACGTATGGCAGATGCAACCAGCAATTTTGGTCAATCAAGATCAAATGAATATGGAGAAATAAAAATGGCACTCGATGGGAAGCCTATTGATCCGAAAACTGCCGGAACTTTCAAAATAAACAAAGTTTTAAAAGAACCTGCCTTTGATCCACAAGCAAGACTAACGAGCACGGGCGGAGGTATGCGCATACGTGTCGATGGTATACAAGCTCCAGGGGCAAGGAATACTATAACCAGGAGTCAAACAATCGAACTACTAAAAGAGCAGTTAAAAGAGCAGTTAGCTGTCCGAGAAAAAAACGAAGGGAGGGCGAGGGAGCTTGGGGTACAGCTCGCCGCCCTAGGAAGGGCCACTGGTCTTTTTGATGCTCTAAAATCTTCATCCTCATTCCACTTACTTGATAATTCCACTCAGTCTCGTTTTACAAAAGGCGGGGACCTTTCCGAAAAAGTTGACTCGCTTAACAGCGCTCTTGAAGATGAGTTAAACGACGTGACAGTTACTAGCTCAAATGAGATCGAACAAAAATGGGGGACAGAAATCTCTGAACTAGAAAATGCATTAAAAAAAATAACATCTGAACTTCAACAAAAGGCACAGGAAGACAGTGTCCTAAAAAGTAACGACCTGAAAGAGAGATCTGGACGTATCCGAATTGCCGCACAATTAAGTGTTGAGTTTTCACTCAAGAAGATAGAGCTAACTACGCTCTTGCAGAACGAATCCGTAAGTGGGTTAAAAGCTGATGCCGACCTTTTGATCAGAAAGAGCGAAGCGCTCAAGCCTGCACTGCAAGCCGACGACGTAACTGACAAAACAATAGAAGATTTTAGGGAGACGGTAGCAGATATCCAGGTAAAAATAGACGAGGTAAAAAACATTATTGATGGAGAAAAGTCTCGCCAAGAAAGCATGATGTCGCTCCATGCCTCATGGCCAAAAGAGATTAAATATGTAGAAGCAAAAAAATCAAACAAGCCAGGCGTTCCTGGAGAAAAAGCTGGCTGGAAGAAAGACGGTGTACTTCTTAAAGAGCAGGTTATCTGGGGTAGACTTAACGACCAAGCAAAAAGAGTTTTTGATAAGTACAACGCTCTTGTAGACAAAGCCCTCATTCTCAGCAACGGCGATGAGGTAAAGGACTTGGTTGTTATTAAAGAGCAAGTAATCAGCGCGCTCTACAAGGAGGGTGTTACTACCGCACAGGTGGAGTTAACCCGTCTAGAAAAGGAAGTCGAGACAAGGCGAGGAGTAATAGAAAACGCCCTAGAAGAGAAAGAGCTTGGTATAAAACTCGCCTCTACCATTGCCCACCTCGAGCGCCTCACTAACATCGCCGAGCTTGAAAAAGAGCTCCTTGAAGCAAAGCTGGGGGAGATACGGAAGCTATCAGAGGAGCTAGGAAAGGTTGAGAACAAAGACGACACAAAGAGAAAAGAACTGTTACGACAATATAGGGCATTACTAGGGGAGCTGGTGACCGCAGTTGAAGAAAAGGACAAGGATACTAAAAGAGAAGCATCTGAGCGTCTTTCTGAATTCAAGAAACTTACTAGAAGACTTGAGGAAGCTAGGGTAGAAATAACACACAGACTCCCCGCAGGAATCCCAGATAAAGACAAAGAGGTTCTTCTTAAAAAACTGGGGGAGATAGAAGCTAAGGCGAAGGACTTTAGTAAGCACGAGGTAGTTAAAGAGTACGATAAGGCCAGAGAGAGCCTTATCCTCTTTGAAGCCTCACTCGCCGAGCTTAAAGCGCTGACACAAGAAAAGATTGCGGGCGTAGCAAAATCACAAGAGGCGAAAAGCGCTGAAGCAAAAGAATTCGGCAAGGCTGTTACGCTTTTCGAGCAACTAAAAACCCAGATTGGAGACCTGGGAAACGTTTCAGATATAGAGAAAGTTAGTTTTGACAAATTGGTAGCCGAACTAGAGGAACTAAAAAAATCTCGCGCCGAAGGGGGTGACAAGCAAGACGTCGACCAAAAAGACCTTCTCTTTAGAAGCCTGTTGAGTGAGCTCACTTCGTTTGTTACTCAAAAGATGGGTAATGAGGACAGACTTAAAGACGAGATTGCCGCCCTGAAACAAAAGTTAGCAGAAACTAGCAGTGAAAGAATGAAGGACCAGCTCCTACAAAAAATCGCACAGCTCGAAAGAGCTTTTAACGGAATACTTTCTTTGAAAGAGGGGAGAAGGTCTACCGCACCAAGGAGAAAGACTCTACGTCCGGTTAACAGCAACGCAACGGTCTTCCTAAGAGAAAAGGACCCTCTTACTGGTAAGCCTCTTGAGATGAAAATGTCCAAGTGGGAAGAGTTACAAAAGTCGTCCGCCCAAGTTTCAGGAATAGAGAAAGAAGAGAGAAGGTCACAAAGCGAGGATGAATTAAAGTCAATCCACAAAGCTATGTGGGAAAGGGACAAGGAAGGCTACAAGAGGCTCTACGCAGGGCGTGTATGGTCAAAGAGTGAAGGTAACGACCTCGTACAAAAAATAGTGAAAGAGCTTCTGGGTGAGAAGGTTGCGCTCGTTGATAATGAGCTTAAGCCCTACCAAGAAGAACTGGACGAGAGAAATGTCCTCATGAGAAAGCTTACCTCTGGGGTTCTTACGCCTACAGAAAAAGAGAGGTTGACCGAACTAGAGAACAAGCTCTCTTCTTGGCTTAAAGAAAGAGAGAGTCTTACCGAAACCTTCGGTACTTATTCCGAAGAAGAACAGAAGAGACTGGGGATGGCAAGCTTGATACAAAATAATGAGCTAAAGAATCAACGGCAGACGTATAGCCCAGCCAATGATAGAACTATGGACTACTTCCCAATTAAGGGGCAGGCGGGTGAGGAATTTCGAAAGAGGGGTCTTTCTGGTATTTTTACTAAGAATTCTGAAGCTCAGCAAAGATATCAACTCGCTAAACATGCCGTTGATCAAGAAAGCGCAAGAGCTCGCAGAGGATCTATCCCTGGATTTACCAAAGCTGCGGTTAACACATCACCTCTTATGGGTAAGATGCCTGAACCAATTACGCAGGCAGATTTTGTTGACGTTGATCCAACAAAAGAAGGTCTTGGCAAAGACATAGAGAGGCTTGCTGAGGCGGTGTACAGAGGAGAAGTAACGCTGGGCTCAAAAGAGGACGGTCTAAATGGCGTAGGAATGAGACGTTCGATAACTACTGAAGATGCGCCATGGTATAAAGATGCATCAAAAGTGCTAAACATGGCGCTCGAAAATGGCCCTCAGCCAGTAGCGCAAACAGAGAGGGTGCTTACCCCAGAAGAGCAGGAGCGTAAGGTAGCAAAGATAAATAGCATCATGGGTACTATTAAAAAGTTCGCCAAGAGCTGGAGAGCGTGGGCAATGATTGGGGCTCTTGCCGCAGGAGTCGGCGTACCAGTTATCGCGTTTGCAGCGGAAGATATCGGACCAAGCACGCTTGAGCAAGCGCTGTCGTGGAAAGATTTTATTGACGGCATGAGCGAGAGAGAGCAAACATCTCTCAGAGGTTTTATTAGAGACCTAACCTCAAAGTAATCATTACCAACTATCTTTTATGAACTACGAAGACTTCATCAACACACACGCTCCGTCGCTAGAGCTCAAGGACGCTAAGGGGGTGCTCGACCTTTCAAAAAAGCAACTTCTCGATAACGTAAACGTTATAGAGCTACTCACTGGGCCCTCTGCGAGTATCTACACGGACCCTGCGGTACGATCAGAGCTAAGCCTGATTGCGGTTAACTTACAAAAGGTGCATCAAATGATAGAAGACCACCTGTCAGGAAAACACTCTTACGAAAAGAGAGCATATGTCTACACCGCCGAAACACTTACCTTCAAAGGTCTTTTTGATTTTGTGCAGAACTTAGCAACCAGAACCAAGTAACAACTATGAACGAAAAAGAAATCTACGAACAGTTAGTAAATGACTTCAACCTAAAAGGTCTTCCTGAGGAGGATAAAGAGGAGATGCTTTTTGAAGTAGCCAAAACAATACATAAGCAGTTTCTTATGGACGTGTATGACAGAATAGGAGAAAAGGAATTCGACGCACTGCAGGCCTCTGCGTCGATGGGGGAAGAGTTCTACAAAACCACCATTAAACATATCGTTCCGAACTATGAAGAACTCTTTGCTGAAGCCAAAAACAAAGTAATAAAAGCTTTTGGTAAAGCATAAGTGGCACATGCTACAATAGTGCTGATGGAAAAGACTCCAACATTAAACGAAAGGCAAAAAGAAGCGGTACTTCATACAGAAGGACCGCTTCTTATCTTGGCAGGGGCGGGAGCAGGGAAGACCAAAACTATTACCGAACGCATCGTAGAGATAATAAAAAAGGGTACAGACCCTCGCAACGTACTTGCGGTAACATTTACTAACAAGGCTGCAAAAGAAATGCGCGAGCGTATTATAAAGAGACTCGAGGACGAACACATCATCGAAAAGGAGAACCCCTACCATCACACACCACTCATTAAGACGTTCCACTCTCTAGGCATCCTCCTCTTGCGCGAACAGTCAGAAAAAATAGGCCTTCCAAAATATCCAACCATTGTTGATTCTCAGGACTCGCTTTCGATCATAAAACAGGCTCTTGAAAAACTTTCGCTTGACCCCAAAATACACGACCCTTCGAAAATACGAGGTATCATCTCCCGAGAAAAAAGTGACTTCGTCTCAGTAGAAAAGTACAAAGCAAAAGTTGCAACGGCACAGATGGACATCATCGCTTCTGTGTGGAGGCTGTACGAGGAGTCACTTCGCGCTCAGAACGCGCTTGATTTTGATGATCTCATTGTTCGTACGGTAACAATGCTAGAAGAGCATGCGCATATCCGTCACTACTACCAAGAACGGTTCAAATATGTACACGTCGACGAGTACCAGGACACCAATCAAGCTCAGTACGAATTAGTGAAACTGCTTGTTAACCCTCCCTCTAATAATATCTGTGTCGTTGGTGACACCGACCAGAATATTTATTCTTGGCGTGGTGCGAACCTTCGCAACATCCTTAACTTTGAAAAAGACTTCGCAGGCACCACAACTGTATTACTCGAGGAGAACTATAGATCAACTGGCAACATCCTTACGCTTGCCAACACAGCTATCAAGAAAAATACAGTGCGGCAAGAAAAGAATCTCTTCACCTCAAAAGGTTCCGGGGAGAAAATAGAGGTGGCCCCTTCTTGGGACGAATCATCGGAAGGGCAGTGGATTGCCAGAAAGTGTAAAGACATTATCGACTCAGGTGTTAGTGGAGATAACATAGCAGTGCTCTATAGGGCCAACTTCCAGTCACGAGTACTTGAAGAAGCATTTCTACAAGAGGGTGTTACGTATAACTTATTAGGAACGAAGTTCTTCGAAAGAAAAGAAATTAAAGATGTCTTGAGCTATCTCCGTGCAGCACTCAACAGAGATTCACTCCAAGACCTGAGGCGTGTGTTCGATACGCCTAAGCGCGGGATAGGGAAGGTCACTGTAGCCAAACTCTTCGCAGGTGAACCACTCTCTGGGAGTGCTGAGGCGAAGATAGGAGCAGTCTTTGGCTTTCTAGACAAGGTGGGGGCAGCGCTTGAAACCGAGCCGCTTTCTCATGTCATACAAATGATTCTCGTTGATTCTGGTATGGAAAAGGAAATGCTCGAAGGGAGTAGTGAGGATAGGGAGCGCCTGGAGAACGCGAGAGAGCTCGTCTCTATCACTATAAAATATGACGACAAAAAGGGTATCGATGTGGTGCAAGAATTCTTAGAAGAAGCATCTTTAATGAGCGATCAAGATAACGATGACAAGGAAAAACGAGGGGTTCGTCTTATGACCATACACGCATCGAAGGGACTAGAGTTTGACTACGTTTTTGTAACAGGTCTTGAGCAGGACCTCTTCCCACACAAAAATATAGGTAACAGAAAAAGAACCAAAGAGGAAGAGGAAGAGGAGCGCAGACTTTTTTATGTCGCAGTAACCAGAGCCAAGAAAAAACTGTTCTTATCATATGCAGAACTCCGTACCATCTTCGGACAAAAGCAAATTAACGCTCCGAGTGAATTCTTAAACGACGTGAATGAAGAGCTTGCAGATTACAACGATCTCTACTACAAGGAACGAGATGGCGGAGCAGTGGTCTATATCTAAACAGTTAGAAAAGTTAGGCCGTTCTTCGTTAGGAAAGATATACTCGTATACATGAGTAGCTATAAAGATTTAGATGTCTGGGTAAAGTCTTTCGAGCTTTGTGTAGATATATATGAAATAACAAAATCTTTCCCAAAAGAAGAATTATATGGGTTAACTTCTCAACTCAGAAGAGCAAGTCTTTCTATCCCATCTAATATTTCAGAGGGAAGTAAGCGTGGTCAGAAAGAATTTTTGCATTTTCTAAGAATTGCGCATGGTTTCGGTGCCGAAACAGAGACTCAACTACTCCTTGCTCACAGACTCGGGTATATACCTTTGCTTGATTTTCAAAAAATTTCAGGTAGTCTGGAAGATATTATACGCATGCTAAGTGCTTTTATAAACAGACTACAGCAAGCAGCCAAGTCCACCTAACGAAGAACGACCTAACTTTCCTAACTCTGCATGATTCCTAAAAAGCAATTTGGTCAGAACTTCCTCACCTCAATTCCCGCCCGTATCGCAATAGTTGCAGCTGGTGACGTGACAGAAAATGACACTGTTTTAGAAATAGGCCCAGGGAAAGGCTTTCTGACAAAGGGTCTTTTAGAAAAGGGGTCACACGTTGTGGCGCTTGAAAAAGACCGTGATTTACTCCCATTACTTAGTGAGACATTCCCATCTGAAGTAATGTCTGGGAAACTCAGTCTCATAGAGGGGGATGTTTTGGAATTCGACCCCTCTAGCCAAAAGCTAAGTGCTAATGGCTACAAGCTAATTGCCAACATTCCCTACTACATAACTGGCGCCATCATCTCACGATTCCTCTCAGACGTGCCTCAACCATCACTTATGGTTATTCTCATCCAAAAGGAGGTGGCTGAAAGAATAGTAGCGAGGGACGGGAAAGAATCATTACTATCACTTTCGGTAAAAGTGTACGGTGAGCCAAAGATGGTGTACAAAGTTTCTTCCGGCAGCTTTTTCCCAGCACCAAAAGTAGACTCGGCCGTGCTTCAGATTAAAAACATATCTCGAACCAACTTTAAAAACACATATCACGAAGAGATTTTTTTCAAGCTCATTCACGCTGGTTTTGCTCATAAACGAAAAATGGCCATCTCTCAGATCCAAGAAGTTTTCCCAACGCACAACATGCAACAGGTCTTCGACACACTTATGATAGATAAGAGGGTGCGAGCGGAGGATGTTCCTCTTGTGACGTGGCTTAGGTTATCTTTGTATATTATAGAAAATAACTCTTGAGGCAAGTTCTTGGGCAGGGGACGTAAGGATGGCGGGAGTGGTACACTTCTTGGATGCTAGCTGCTATTTTTGAAATAGGGTATACCGTCATCACCATCTTTCTTCTGTGTCTTTTCATCAGCATCTCGCTACAAAAAAATTGGGGCAGGTGGCAGGAGATAAAGTGGTGGGTCCTATTTGGTATCGTTTTTAACCTGCTTAGTTTCTCCTGGCTCTATACGGTGTACCCACTCATCTGGATGCAAGGAGGAGTAGCTCAACTAATTGGGATTGGGCTCCTGCATCTTATTTTGTCCCTTTCTTCTGGTCTGCCATTTGCGGTTGTTGGCTACGCATTCTTTCGTGTGCGTAATATACCGCTTCACAGACGACCGCTTATTATTGCTAGTTCTTTTGTTATAGCAGAGATGCTGAGGTCGCTGGTTATCTCTCTCCTCTATTATGGGGACAGGACCACTATTGACCTTCACTTTAATGCAGGGACTTTGGGGAACACTCTTTCGACTACCCCTTTAGTCGAGCTTGCGTATTACGGAGGAACATTTGCGCTTACATTCTTTTTGACGTATATCGTTTACTCGCTCCTGGCGCTTCCTTTCAGGAAGGCTTTGGCTCACTTTTTCATTATATTTAGTATATTCTTACTAACACATTTCTTTATACCAACTAAGGCGCCAGGGAAGGACATAACAATAGGCATAGTAACCTCACAGGTAGCAACAAGAGATGGAGATGAGTTGAAAAGGAAAATGTTAGAGAGTAATAAGGTCATTGCCAAATTGATTACTGACGATAAAGAAAGAGAGGACTTCATAGTTGTGCCCGAGGACACGAGGTTTCTTTCTTCTCTCACCGAGAAAGAGAAGGGTTTGTTAATAAAGAGTAGTGAAGGCTCTCTAATAATAGACGGGGAGACCATTTCAAAAGATGACAAGCTTGCAACTATTTCTTTCTTCTTTAATACCATAACTAAAGATGCTGAGTGGAGAGGAAAGGAGCTTTTACTCCCGTTTAATGAATACATCCCTTACTTTTTTGAAGCTATTTTTAGCATCTTTATAGGCGAAGAGCTAAAAGAGTATTCTTCTTCTCACACGTACACGCCAGTGAGATCTGGTAAGGTGCTTACCTTTAACGGGGTAAAAGTAAGTACTCTTATCTGTTCTGAAATACTTTCCTACCGGATGATAGAGAATCTCGAAGACGAGCGACCAGAGGTAGTGTTTTTCCAATCAAGGCTGAATGTCTTCAACAACAACCCTTTGTTCCTGATGCATCTACGCTCATTTAGCAAGGTCGCGGCCGCCCAACTAAGAAGCACTATTATCAGTAGTAATAACTACGCTCCGTCTTATATCATTAATTCGAGAGGCCTGATCGTCGAGACTATTCCAGTATCTACGTCATATACTAAAGTCACCCTCACAAAAGGTGGGGGGTTATCCCCAAGAAGTAAGAGGTTCTTTGGTTTTCCTTAGCTATACTTAACTATATATATGGAACCATCTAGTAATCAAATAAGTAGGACGTCTGTTTCTCTAATGATGCTCGCACTGGCGATTCTCGCGGTTGTAATCCCATTCTCCTCAAGAACAAAAACTGAGGTGAGTAAAAGACCACCGCTTGTTTTAAGAACTGATGCAGAGCTTAGATTATTACTAAGTGACAGAGACAGAAACCAGGCGGAAGATTGGAAGGACATGCTCCTAGAAACCATGGGCACAACGACCAAAGAACAGTTAGCATCGTTTGGGGTAGACGAGAAGGCAGAGGCAAGGCTCGCTGATAAAAATAATATCAGCGCCT
>CAZNZQ010000012.1:0-12559 GCA_964577675.1 uncultured Candidatus Saccharibacteria bacterium | reverse complement strand
CACCACATATTTCTCAAATATCTTAACGCCCAAAATCTCCTCATTTTCAAAAAACATTTACACTGCGGCTGCATATGTTACCCAGAACCCAGGACTAAGCGAAGAGGAGAAAACTGCGCTTGTTGCTGACGCAGTGAAAAGCGAAGCCCCAAAGATAGAGACAAAAGTCTATTCTCCAAGTGAAATCACTATCTCTTCGAGCAATTCTGTTGCAACCAAAAAGGCTTATGGTAACGGAATGGCCCTCCTTCTTAAGAGATCTAATGACTTTAGGTTGGGGAGTAATGAGCTTCTCATGCTTCAAATATATACAGAAAAAGGTGACGCAACTATGCTAACCCAACTTTCTACTAAAAAGGAAAATGTTGATCTCATACTAAAAGAACTTCTGACAATTTCTGTTCCGCCGTCAGCCTCTATATTTCACCTAAGACTAGTAAATTCCGTTTCCTCTTTTAGCATGACACTCGACGCCTTTTCACGCGCCGACTCAGACCCACTCCGTTCACTTGCGTTTTTAAATGCCTATCCAGAGATGTTAACCAGTCTTCTTACATCCATGAGCGACACGCAGGACTACTTTCTTCTTGAAAAGGTGCCTTTTGAAAGAACAGAGCCTGGTTATATCTTTATCAATAGAGAGTAAAGCATTATATACTGCACATAACGTATGAAAAAATTTCTAACCTTACTTATCGCAACAGCAATCTCCTTTACTCTCACCACAAAAAGTGCTGACGCCGGGGCAGCTGCGGGAGGGGCAACTGAGCTAACACAGGTTGCTAATAACGTCGAACTCATTCCGGTTAACATTAGCGGCGCTGCTACGGCGAGAGCAACACAGGCTGAGACTTTCTTTACCACAATCATGGGACCCATCGCAAATGCACTCATTGCTAACATGCTTCAAAATGCCACACAAGATATTATCAGTTGGGTGAACGGTGGATTCAGTGGGGATGGTCCACAGCTTATACAAAATCCAGAGAACTTTATCAAAAAGGCTGCAACCAATGAGGCTAGGAAAGCGCTGTCTGCCATACCAACAACAGGTGCACTATCCGACAGCGCATTTACAACAATCAAAAACAGCATTCTTTCTCAGAATAAAGACGTCGGTGCGAAATTAAAAGACACCCTTACCTCACAGATTCCTTCGACGGTACAGTCAAACATCTGCACCGAAAGCCGTCTAACGGAACTGTCGATTGAGCGCGCAACTAACGCAGATGGAACATATGATACAGCAACTGCGCTTGTTGAAAAGGAGTACTTGTATGGATACTTCTGTTCTTGTGATCCAGGCACAGACGAGGAGTGTGCGGTCAAGTTAATGGACGCCTACGAACAAAGAAGGGACTTAGGGGGCTCTCGCGCTTGGTTACAACTAACTGGCGGAGATAATATGTTCACTAAGGTATATAACGCTAACAGCTTAGTGGCAGAACAGGTTGCAACCGCGAAGAAATTAGCTGAGAATGAGCTCTATCTTGGCTTAGGCGCAGTGAGCGAAACCAAATGTCTAGACGAGCAGTCAGACGGCGCGGGCTTTACTTACTGCAAGAACTCAGTGGTAGTCAACCCCGGAAAAGCAATTCAAAGTGCAATAGAAACCGCAGTTAACGCAGGAACACTGAGACTCACCAATATCCAGGGTGAGGGTGTGCTCAACTCAATTTTTGGAGCACTGACACAGAAGCTTTTTTCAAAGGGGCTTAATTTGGGTATTGCCGCACTCTCAGGCGGAAGCAACTCTTCGCAAACCATCACCTCGACTGCCCCACCTTCAAATGATCTCACTAACGACCCTCAAAGGAAAGAAAGCACCGTGGGAGCAATGTCTGATTACTTTAAATTGATACGAAAAATACTCACTGACCTAGAGGGTGTTGATGGGGAATACAGAACTGTCATAAGAACATATGGAGCAAAAGTGAGCCAGGTCAAAACATGTTTTGATTCTTTAGTCGCGCAGGGCATAGTGTCTTCGGGTGACTCACGCGTCGTAAACGCCAATAACTACTACTACGACAGGATGAATAAGATTACTACTGCCGAAGGGGTAATCAATGATGATGCAGTAAAAATAGCCGCGGCTCGTGACTTGATTAACTCTACTGAGACCACAATACAAAACACACTGTCTTCACAAGTTATCAGCACCACTTTTCACTCTTATAGGAAACAATATGCACAGAGCGGTTTCCCAGATAACACAACCTATACAACCAGAAGAACAAACTTTGCAAAAGATAAAGCAGACACAGGAAGAGACACCGAAGGGGATAGTCATCTAGATACATGTCGTCAGATAGAGTCCAGCTACTGGGCTAGCCAAAACGCTTACTAAAAAGCGTGTAACGTTTTGTTGTACGGCCTTCATTATAAAGGACTTTACACAGTTTAAGCAGGGGTCTTATATGGTACACTTGTGGGTATGAAAAGGCTTTTTGGCTTACTCCTTGTATTTGTTGTATTTTTTTCTTTTTCTACTGAGAAATCGTATGCGCAGGGTACGGTGGATGACATTCCTCAAAACTCTAGCGCCTCACTCGATTTTGCTGGTTTCCAACCTGTCCTAAATCAAATCAGTACAGGAACAACAACTGGGGGGGTTGCCGACGGAAACAAGACAGCAAATGCCCAAATAGCAAAGAAGGAAACTGATCCAAAGTGCTTCAGTCTTACACAATTCAGCATGGGGGCGTGTATCAGTGATTTTGTTCAATGGTTTATAAAAAATACACTGATGCAAATTGCTGGGTTCTTGCTTTGGATAACCTCTAACATGTTTAGTTATGTCATCCAGGTCGGGATTCTTGATTTTAAAAAATGGGCATCTGACGCCCTCTACCCACTATGGACACTCGTGCGTCAAATAGTATCCTTGGGTGTGGTGTTCGTTGGGCTCTACCTTGGCTTTATGTACATATTAGGGAGAGAGGACAAGTTCGCTCGATATGTTCCGTGGGTGATGATATTTGCACTTTTTGTTAACTTCTCATACCCGGTTGCACGATTCGCGGTTGATATTTCAAACATCGTATCTCTCAACGTCTACGCTGCGGCATTTAGTAATGAGGCTCTCAATGGCACATCAGAAGCAAGCGCAGGCGCAGTAATAAGGAACAGATTAGGACTTTCTAGCTTGGTAATGGGGGCAACCTATGTAGAAGGTGCGGAGGCGGCAGCTGGCAATCTCATTAAAGGTATCAACTCTGTTCCCGCCGCACTCCTTACTGTGGTCTTTATCCTGTACGCCGCTTATGTCTTTTTTATGGCAACTGCAATACTTACTATACGAACAGCAGCCCTCGTCTTTTTAATCGTCGCATCTCCTTTTCTTTTTATAGACAGTGTCTTACCTGTTCTTGGGGATAAGGCCCAGCAAATAAGAAAAATATTTTTTGAGCAACTGGCGGTTGGTCCTGTCTTTATGCTACTCATTGCCCTCACCACAAAGTTCATGTTGGTTTTTTCAGAGGGGCCATTAAAGCCTGCAGGGAGCCAAATTGGGTCAGTAGAAGGTTCTGCCAGTATCGCCGTCTTCTTCAACATACTCATGATGATAATCATGCTTCACATAACCCTTAAGGTGACGAAGTCTGTCGCAGGGGCTCTTGGCCAGTACGCAACGGACGCAATGGGTAAGGTGGGTGGGTTCGCGATGGGCGCAGCTACAGGTGGTGCTGGACTCCTTGCTCGTAACAGCTTAGGGAGACTAGCTATGAAAGCGCGTGACAGTAAGTGGGTAACCAATAACCAGGACTCGCTCGTCGGTAGGCGTGTATATGACATGTCTAACTCTCTCGCTAAGAGCTCTTACGACCTGCGCAACTCTTCTGTCATCGCTGGAGGTATGAAGCGCGCCGGTTTGGGGATGGGCCAGGGCAGAACTGCTGGATACGAGGAGGCAATGGAAAAGAGGAGACAAGATATCTTAGACAGAGGTTCGCGTATGAAAACACGTTATGAGCGAGATGTTACAGATAAAGACGGGAATGTTATTCATCGTAAGGGGGATGTCGACAAGGAAGCAGACGCAGCTTACGACAGGTACATCGCTCAAGGTGGAGGATCTGTCTTCATGTCTCAAGAACAGAAGCAGCTTGCAAGAGAAGCTCTTGGAAAGCAGGCCGGGGAAAGAAGTGAGAAAGATATAGCAGAAGCAAAGAAAAACGCAGAGAGAGAAGTTGCTCTCTACAATAATGCCGAAGACACTGTAGACCCGAGAACCGGAAAGCTTACAACAAAAGAAGAGAACCAAAAGAACTTCGTTGCCGAACTAAGAAAAGAGTTGCAACAACTGAGTGAAACTGGCGTTGACCTCCAAAGAGACAGTCAAGCGCAGTCTATCATCCACGCTCTTAACACTATCGACAAAACAAGGGAACGCGAAGCCGCCGCAGAAGCTAAAAGAATAGCAGAGCTTGTGAAGCGTCTGGAAAACATGAAGGGGGCTACCGACGAAGACACAGAAAGACGTCGAAACGACCTCTTCAACAAGCAAGATCTGAAGACCCAGGAAGCTATAACTCTGGCACAGTCTGGCGCTGCTTCATCTTCAATACTTGGTCCTAACGGGCAACCGATACAACGATCGTCCTCAGACGGTGCAGCACTTGATATTGACCTTAATGCGCCGGCAAAAATGCCAACCATCGCTGACACTAACTGGGACAACTATGAGTTACCACCTTCTGTGCGAGGAACCGGGACGGCTTCTGTGAGTGCGGCAGACATAGCAGCAACAAGAGCAATGAGCCAGCAAAAAGCTGCTGTGCAAGCAAACGAGGAAATGGAAAGAGGCTCAAGAACTGCGCCGGCTCCTGCGGTTGATATTTCAGTTGATATACCCGTATCTCATAATCCGGTCACAGACAATGCTGCAGCCATAGCAAGGGAGGCAATCGCGAGAGCGAAGAATGGTCCACCACCAGCAGAGACTCCACAGATTGGATACACCCCGTCAAGGCCGCCCAGCGCACCATCATCAACAACGGAAAAGAATCAATCAATCAGTGACACGAAGGATACGGGAGTAACAGCATAATAATATGAGTAGTACAAAATATTCCAACATTAACATCAAAGAACTAGTGGGCCAAGCACCTGATCGTATCCTGGAAGTTATAGGGAGTGGTGAAATAGGAAGTGCCACTGTTACAATCGCCACCCAGTATAATATTCCGGTTGGTCGTCAGGTAGCCCTCTCGAACGTTATTACCTATGTTCTTTTGGGTGCAGTGCTTCCAAATGAAGTTGTTACGGCGCTTATTGACCTTGTTGAAGTTGATGAGGCGACTGCTACCAAGATTGCGTCGGACCTCAATACATCAATATTTCAAAAAGTTCGCAACCTGCTAATGAACCAAGGGGAAGAAATTAAGACTCTAGAGTATCAAGGGGAGAAAACAAAAGAGGAGTTACGAAAAGAAATAATGGACACCACCAAGCGCGAGTCCGGGTTAAACAAACCTCAATCTAGCCCGCAGACTAAGAAGACGACAGTACTGGCTCCTGGCTCTCGTTCACAGTTACTCGAGCAACTACAAGTTATTGGATCTATCCCAGACGACGAGGAAATAAGTGAGAGGTTGAAGCATATTCAGGAACAAATATCTTCCATCAAAAAACAAGAAGATGACAATACCTTAAAATCAAACATTGCTCTTAAAAGCTTTATGTTCGGAGATAAGGGAAAGGAGGTAGTTGCTCCGACACTTAGGCCGGCCACATACAGCGTAGCTCCAAAAGAGTACAACGTCGATCCATACCGCGAAATGCCTGACGAAGTGTAGAAGGGGTACGTTAGATCGTTCTTCGTTAGAGGTTAGGAAGTTTGCTGTAGTTTCTTTATAAAAGCGCCAAGCATTTTCATTATATCTTCTAGGTTGCCTGAGACTCTTTGAAAATCGGACAGAGAAATGTAGCCCAATCGGCGAGCTAGCAATAATTGAGTTTCTGTCTCAGCGCCAGACCCGTGTGCAATCTTTAAGAATTGTAAAAATTCTTTTCTACCACGCTTACTACCTTCTGAGATGTTGGAGGGTATAGACAGTGAAGCTCGTCGTATCTGAGAGGTTAGACCGTAGACCTCTTCTTTGGGAAAGTGTTTTGTTGTTTCATATATGTCATAATAAAGCTCAAAAGATTTTTTCCAAACATCCAAGTCTTTATAACTACTTATTACATAATTAAGTATATCCCTCCTAACGAAGAACGGCCTAACTTCCTAACCATTTACCCGACTCTACTTTCTTGGGTAGTTGTGTTTTTTTACATAAACGCATAACGCGAATAGTGGTATAATATAAAGATGCAATTCCGTGTTCCACAATTCATTGATATTGAAGACAAAGTTTTTGGACCTTTCACCTTAAAACAGTTCGGATATATGGCAGGGGCGGGAGGTCTTTCTTTTCTCATCTGGACATTTATACCAATAAAATTCCTCGCTGTTCTAGTCATACTACCAGTTGCTTCTCTCTTCTTGGCGCTTGCTTTTGTTAAATTTAATAATAGACCGTTTGGAGAATTACTAGAAAACGCTTTTACGTACTACACCAACCCCAAGCTCTATACCTGGACACAACCAAAAGCGGAAAACAAAGAAGATCCAATCAACCAAGTAGTAACCGAAACACAAAAGGAAATTATCATCGAAAAAACGAACCGCGACAGAATACATGATGTGTCGCTTGGCTTGGATGTTTTTGAAAATAACTCACAGAAAGACGACAGACTCTAGTAGAAGGTGGGGTATACTAAAAGTACTATGTCTAAAGGTGCTGCTACGCAACAATTCGTTCCGATAGAAAGAATCCGTGACGGGGTTATTACACTAAAGACTGGCGAGATCCGTTCGGTGCTAATAACCAATTCACTAAATCTCGGTTTAAAGAGTGAGGACGAGGTTGGGGCTGTTATTTCTCAGTTTCAGAACTTCCTCAACTCATTAGACTTCCCGGTTCAGTTTTTTGTCGAATCTCGCAAGCTCAATATTGACAACTATCTCGACCTTCTCCGCGAACGAAGTAAGAATGTAAAGGAGGATCTTCTTAAAATCCAAATTCATGAGTATATGGGGTTCATCCAGAAGTTTACAGAAGAATCTAACATTATGACCAAACACTTCTTTGTCTCTGTGCCATACCTAGCTCAGGCACCGTCTTCAGAAAGCTCTTCGCTTGTCTCCTCTCTTAACTTCGGACAAGCACCAAAGACCAATCAAGATTCTTTCGAGTCATCACGTATTCAGCTGGAACAAAGGGTTGCTGTTGTTACACAAGGGCTTTCTCGTTTTGGTGTTCGTGCCAAAAAACTCGGGACAGAGGAGTTGGTTGAGCTCTTCTACAAACTATTTAACCCGAGCGATCATGGCGGGCACGCTCCGTCTATGAGACAGAATCAATAAATCTATGGGAATATTTGATTTTTTAAACAGCACAAAAGATAAGAAAGCATCACCTGTGAGTGCAATTTTGCCAGATCAGGTGTATAAGATTGCAGAAATGCAGTTAAAAGATATTATTGCTCCGAGCGCTCTCGAGGTTAGTCCTAAGGGTCTTACGATGGGAGAGTCATTTGTCAGGTCTTTCTTTGTTATCTCATACCCTAGATATCTTACCGATAACTGGCTAAGCCCTATCATCAACTTAGATAAAGTTTTTGACGTATCTATTCACATTACCCCACTTAATACAGGGGAGGTGATGAAAACGTTTCAAAGAAAAGTAGCTGAAGTAGAGAGTCAGATAATGACAAGGGAAGAGAAGGGTCTTGTGCGCGATCCAACTCTTGAGACTGCTTACCAAGACCTTGAAGACCTCCGTGACGGACTCACTCAAGCCCAAGAAAAAATGTTTGAGGTGTCTTTATACATAACCCTTTATGGCAAGTCAGTTGAGGAGCTCGATAAGGTAGAGAACGAGGTTAAAAACATTCTTGAAAGCAAGCTGGTCTACGTAAAACCAGCTCTCTTTCAACAAGATGCCGCCTTTGCTTCGACACTTCCGGTTGGGACCGACCTTCTTAACATAAAGAACAAGGTTAACACTTCACCACTTTCTTCTTTCTTTCCTTTTGTCTCTTTTGACTTATCCTCAGACAAGGGAATTCTTTACGGGCTCAACCGTCACAACGGAAGCCTTATACTATTTGATCGCTTCTCGCTCGAAAATTATAACTCTATAGTTTTTGCTAAATCAGGTTCTGGCAAGAGTTATTTCACTAAGCTTGAAATACTGCGAACGCTTATGTTTGACACAGAGGTTATTATTATCGACCCAGAGCGCGAATATGAGTTCTTGGCAGAGTCGGTGGGTGGGCGATACTTTAACATTTCACTTGTAGGCGACCATCATATTAACCCATTTGATCTTCCTCACCCAACAGAAGACGAGTCTCCGTCTGAGATTCTTCGCTCAAATATCGTCAATCTCGTCGGACTCTTTCGTGTTATGTTAGGAGGTTTAACGCCAGAAGAAGACGCGATTATTGACCAAGCCATTACAGAAACGTACGCTCTTAAAGACATTAGCGGCGATAGTGACTTTACCACCCTTGAGCCGCCGCTTCTGTCTGACTTTGAGATGGTGCTAGCGGGTATCGACGGTTCAGAGAGTCTTCAGCAGCGACTTTCAAAATATACCAAAGGGACTTGGGCAGGTTTCATCAATGAACCAACTAACGTCAACATTAACAAGAAGCTTGTGTGTTTCTCTATTAGAGACATGGAGGAAGAGCTTAAGCCTGTTGCGATGTATATTATTACCCACCATATCTGGAATGCAGTGAGAAAGAACCTACGAAGGAGACTTTTGGTTGTGGACGAGGCTTGGGTTATGATGAAAAACGACGACACGGCCTCTTTCCTCTTTGGACTTGCTAAGAGAGGACGAAAATACTACCTGGGATTAGCAACAATAACCCAAGACGTGGGAGACTTCTTGAAGTCTCCTTACGGTCTTCCTATCATCACCAACTCGTCTATTCAGATTCTGCTTAAGCAATCACCAACATCTATTGACGTGGTACAAAAAACTTTCAACCTGACCAACGAAGAGAAATTCCTTCTCTTGGAATCAGGGGTCGGGGAGGGGATATTCTTTGCAGGGCTTAAGCATGTTGCCTTAAAAGTTGTTGCCTCTTACACGGAAGATCAGATAATAACCAGCGACCCGGCCCAACTACTTAAAATAAAAGAGATGAAGGCTGAGCTCGAAGAGTCTAAAGGATGATGAAAACTTTTTTCATAACAATGTGTAGCGTCGCGATACTGACCTTCGGGTCATTCTCTTTCGCAGAGGCTCAAGCAACAGCTAAAATAAACCTTTCCCCAGAGAACCCAGAGCCGCGCAGCTCAGTCACACTCACGTTAAGTAGTTACACGTTCGACATTAGTTCCTCTTTTATCGCTTGGAGAATAAATGGTGAGCAAGTCTTATCTGGGGTAGGGGAGACAACCCTCACCGTAAGAACAGGGGGCATCGGTGAGTCTCTGGTCATTACCGCGACCGCACAGAATCAGTCCGGCTACTTCGTAGAAGAAAGGGTAACCATTACCCCAGCATCAGTCGCGATATTGTATGAAGCCCCTAAGAGTCACGTTCCTCTTTTTTACGAAGGGAGGTCGTTTGCAGCAACTGGGGGGTTAGTTAAGGCTACCGCCTTTCCCTCTATGAGTGAAGATGGGGCAATACTTAAAGGGGAATCTCTTTCCTACACATGGTCTGTTAATGGTGAGGTGTTAAAAAAGTTTTCTGGGTATGGAAAACAGAGTGCTGAGTTTCGCTTAGACTACCTGCAAGACACTAACGACGTTCGCGTCTTAGTGAGAACCCCAAAAGGCGCCTCCGTCTCTAAAACAATCACAATTTCTCCTTTTTCAATACGACCAACGCTATATCGTTACGACGAAATTTTTGGGACGCTTCTTAATGCGCCTGTTGTTTCTCGTTTGGAAACAACAAAAGCTATTCCTCTTAAGTTAGAACCCTATTTCGTTTCGAGTAAGGACGACAAGCCGTCGACATACAAGTGGTTATTAGATGGTTTTGACGTCACACCAATTGAAGGCACAGTACTCGCTCTCGTTCCAAAAGAAAATAGCTACGGTGTACGCCGTCTCAACGTTCAGATCACGGGGCCAGATAGACGTTTACAGTCAGCAGAGACGAGTGTTGAAATTATTTTTGATACACGATAATACTTAAGATATGTTTGTAGCCTACGCCCCCCTTGAAGAAAATTTACTTACTGCCGTCGATGTAGCTATACCCACCTTCTCCGGCTCCTCCCCAACACTCTCTGCGACTACTTCTCTTATAACTATCATCTTCTTTATGTTAATAGGGGGCGCTGCATTCTATAGATATGTAATGGCTGGTATTTATAGGCTAGAAGCATCAGAGAATGGTATTAGGAAAAGTAATGAAGCATTTAAGGGGGCTACTCTAGGTGTTCTTGGTGTGTTTCTGATGTTTCTTATTTTCTTTACCTTTAATAGAGATATTTTGCTTAGTGATGTTGGGTTAGGGGCACTTCAAAATAAACCTGTCGCAGGTGGTACAGGAGGAACACCACAAACAGGAAGCCAAGCGCCGACCACACCAACAGGACCTCTTCCAACAGGGGCATGCAGGAGGAGCACCTGTACGGCTGCCGACCTTCCTAGGATAACTGGGGCTAGTGACGACTCAGTGAGAAGAGACCTGGGTAGTGGAGGGATAGCAGTCAACGTTGGGGCATGTACCCAGATAGGACAAAGGTCTTGTACGAACGTCGGAGGGATGCCTTCTGAGTTAGTTGCAATGCTTAGGTCTTTAAAAACAGCATGTAATTGTACTATAACCGTTTCTGGCGGAACAGAGTGGTGGTCTCACAGCACACACGGTCCAGGTGTTATGGCTGTAGATTTGAGGATACCGAGATCGTCAAGTGGGGGACCTGACTTAAACGACCCACTCTATGTTTACCTCAAATCACAGAAAAACCTCGGATCTTCTGGTGTCTGTCATAGTGTTGTTTCTTGGAGCGGGTGGAAGTTCTGTGATGAAAAAAGTGGGGCAACTATGAGCTCGACGAACAGGCACTGGCATGTGAGTAAGTAGTAGATTATGAAGGTAAAAGTATTCTGTACTTGCTATACTTCAAGACATGAATAAAAAGCTTCTTTTTGCTACTGCGTTAGTCTTTCTCTTCGTGGTTGTTGCCCTTGTATGGTATTTCCTTTATGCAAAACCTGTTGTTACTCCATCTCTTTCTGGGACGAACGATCCATTTATTAAGAATCAATTACCTCCAAGATTTCAGTTCATCGGAAACGAAGATGAGGGAGAGTTCACCTCAGTGACAGAAGTCACACAAGCCCCAGAAGACCCTCTTATTCGTGTCTGGGACAGGCCGGCAACAGGTTTGCGTTATGTTGTTGATGAAGTTCTTCTTGAAGAAAGTGCCACGAGCACCCAAGGTACGACAACGATAGAGGTAACTAAGCTAGTGCGAGCAACTACCACCATCCTACTTTTTGTAGACAGAGAAACTGGTTACGTTTATGGCTACTCTCCTAAAGATAACTCCGTATTTCAAATAACCAACACAATTATTTCTGGTGTTTATGATGCTTATATATTTAATAATGGTAAGCGCGTCATAATGCGATACACAGAAGCAGACAGTCCAGCTATTATTGCTGTTGTTGCAACAATCCCTACATTCACTCAAGGCGGAAGCCCTTCTCCTTTAGAAAAAATAGAGTACCTTAACTCGGAAGTTATCTCTGTCGCTGTAGACGAGAAGGGGGGAAGCGCCTCTTACGCCGTGAGAACAGATACAGGAACATCCTTTTATACAACGTCTTCAGGTGAACCATATCTCATCACATCTTCACCTTTCGGAGAGTGGGTTCTTTCGTATGGGGGTTCATCTCTTTATGCAACCACACGGGCTTCTGCGTATGCAACCGGCGTCATGGTGTCTCTTCCTAGCTTTGCTACTGTGATAGGCGAGAGAGCTGCTCTTATGGTACAACCCTCCAACTCCTTGATGGTAGGCAGTGTTTGGGTTAAGGGTGGAGTCACCTCTTTCCTAACTAGCAGAACCGGTTCTCGCAACCTGTCCCTTAAGACACTAGCTTCTAAGTGTGGCTGGGGCTCTAACGGATTTCTTTTATGCGCGACGCCAAAAACATTCCCGCTTGGAAGCATGTACCTACCAGATACCTGGTTCCAGGGGACGGTGCGTTTTGAGGACACACTCACACAGATAGACACCGAGACATTCATCGAAATACCTTTCTTTTCTTTTGAGAGCCAGTATGGGCTGTTTGACGTGACGTCGCTCCTTATTTCGAAGGAAAATAATTTTATTTCATTTATCAATAAAAGAAATGGTGAGCTTTGGATTATTAAAAGGGGTTTACTCTCTTCTGGTGAATAAGCTCTCTGTATGGAGTACAAACCTCTCGAACCACAACTTACCTCAGCAATTGGTGTGCAGACTCCCACCTTCTCCGGCTCCTCCCCAACACTCTCTGCGACTACTTCTCTTATAACTA
>CAZNZQ010000011.1:29275-29923 GCA_964577675.1 uncultured Candidatus Saccharibacteria bacterium | reverse complement strand
GTGTTCGATTCTCTTACGCCGCACACAAAAAAAAAACGCATGTCGCCACTACGTGCTTTTTTTATTTCTGTGCGGCGTAAAGTACACTCTTGTCTATGAACGAAAACAGGGCGCAATCCGAGCAAGAGGAGACCGCAGAAGAACTTATATTTGAAAATAAAAATATCAATGCTCTTATTAAAGGGGTAGAGGGGGATATTGAAACCCTAAAAGGAGAAAACGCCGATGGTAGTAAAGCATCAGATATAGTCCGATTTACTATAGAACTAAATATTCTTAGGGATAAACGCGAACGTAACCTAAAAGCTATCAATAGAATCATAGAATCCAGAAAATAAGGGGAGAATATCGCGAATCACTATACTTTGGTACACTGTGACATTAATATGGAATCAAAACCAGGACAAGGGTCACTTAATCAGCTAGCAGAAGCCTTAGGGGAGAGTAGTAAGATGCCAACGGAGAAAAAGGCAGCTTTCCTCGAAGAACACGGAAAGAAGATGTTCACTAATTATGACTTTGTTGCACCTCAAACATACGAGAGAATCTTTTCCTCTGTAGATTTGGAGGGTCAAAACATTGTGCTTGCGGGTGCTGGGTATCCGTTTGATCGCTCGGGGGCAAGTAACTTGACTAAAGCGCTTAGTA
>CAZNZQ010000011.1:0-29265 GCA_964577675.1 uncultured Candidatus Saccharibacteria bacterium | reverse complement strand
GATATCTCTCACACAAGGGCTCGTGGGTGGCTGCTGGTGGATGAAGACAAGAAGGAAGGAGAGTCTGACCCAGATCTTAGCCCTGTAGTGGCAGATGCAACCACTCTACCGTTTCCAGATAACTCTATTGCCGGGTACGTTTCTGCAAACTTAATCAACGAACCTAACAAAACACAAGGGGAGCTAAAGTTTGTCAGAAACCTTATAAATGAGGCCTTTCGTGTACTTGCTTCTGGTGGGTTTCTGGTGCTTAGTAGTTTTGGTTACTTTAAATATACAGACAAAGCCGGACATGTATTCTATAACGATAATATAGACACGGAGGAAATGGTGCCTGTGGAATTTATTGAAAAAATACTGGGGGAAGTGGGATTCAAGAAAATAGAAAAGCTTCCACTCGATGAAATGGAGGCACTCAAGGCAGTTAAAAACAAGAGAGGTAGCGTTACTGCGGTTGAAAAAGTTCAAATCATTGACGCGTGCGGTTACGTTGCTTACAAATAATCAATCCCGTTATGAAATTCCAAGGATTTTGGCCAGATGGTTCTAAAATAATAGATAACTCATCCCAGGTATCTGAAATAAACGCTCATGAAAAAGGTGTGCCAAGATAAATAAAACCCAAACAACTCTTATCTTAGAACACAAATAAGACCTTACCCGGAAAAGCAAAGAAGGTTCTATTGGCACAACTATTTGATCTTACGGAAGAAGGTGAGGTTGCTCGACAAGGGGATTTTGACACAGAAGGGCACCTTCATATGCTAAACCAAGAAGAAAAAGATAGGATGTACGCGACTGAAAGTACTACCACGAGAGCAGTAAACGACTCTGAAATCGGAGAAGGTGATGGAAAACTGACCCCATAATATTATTGACGCAACCATCTTATTCTGAGACACTTATAGTACATATATGCTAGAACAACCAGCAACAAATACCCAAGAAGCAAGTGTTAAGGTTTCGCCTGATGTAATGAAGAAAAGCATAGACGAACTACAAGCAGAGAAAGCCGAGTTTGAAGAGATTATTAAGAGACTTAAAGACTACGAGACTAGAGCAAAAAGCGGTAACCCGGTAAGTCTTGACGACTTCAGACATAACCGTGCGAAAATAGCAGCCTTTGAAGGGATGTTAAAGGAGGTAGAAGAGGCTATTAGCATAAAGCAAAATGAGGATGCTTTTAATAGCGCATTACGCGCGACAGGGGAGCTTGGTCAAGCTGACAGGCTTGATGCGAGAAGAAGGACAGCTTAGGATTTTCAAGGTAGTAACCAAAAAACACCGCATATGCGGTGTTTTTTGATGTAAGACCTTAAGTATTACTTAACTGCGTCCTTAAGAGCCTTAGCTGCGGAGAACTTTGGAACCTTAGTTGCTGGGACCTTAACAGTTTCACCAGTCTTTGGGTTACGAGCCTCACGAGCCTTACGCAGCTTCACTGTGAACTTTCCTACACCAGCGATTGCTACTTCGTCTCCTTTTGAAAGAGTTTTAACAATTGAACCGAAAACTGTTTCAACCACTTCTTCTGCTTGTACCTTTGTTGAGCCGAGTACAGCGTGTACTGCTTCAACGAGACCTGCTTTGTTCATATGATGAGTGTTAGTTGGAGACATGTTTTCCTAGGACCATGCCACCTACAATAAATTTATTAAACTCCTCACATGCTGTGACGCATGCAAAAGGATAAAATAAGTATATAACTCTAGGGATTTTGCGCAACCCTATATACAACGTAATTCTGTAATGTCAAATAGTGCTCATTGAAACATAAAACGTGGTCAACAGTGACCACGTTTCTTCTTTTAATTATAAGAGTGGTGGAAGCACCTCTCTCCAACTTTTCCATGAAGTAATGCGGGGCTTGTTACCGCCTCTGTTGTAGGGACGATCGTAATAGACATGCGTGAAGCTTGGGGTAACAATGCCTTCTACCTCTGGCTTGTCGTCGATCAAGATATGTCCGCACACAATCGTCTTATCGCGGGTTAAGATGACTCGATCAGCGAATCTTTCGCCAAGGTACCTAGTCACCCACGCACTCTTCTCCTCCATGCACAACCTATTTCTCACAAATCTCTTTGGAGCAGTACAGATGAAAACATTTTCTTCACCAACATGCGCGACGATTTCGTGAAAGGCCTCTATTGCGTATGGAGTAGGTGGTAGATTCCTAAAGAAGTCTGGCTCACACGAGAGAGCCTCCACCTGCCTTTCATACTCTTCACCAAACACCTCCTCAGTATTAAAAGTGCTAACATCCTCACAGTCATACAGCGGAAGCCCTAGTCGCGTGTGCGCTAGCTCTAATAGATGTTTGGTGTAGTCACAAAGAACACCGTCCATATCGAATAAAATAACTTTTCTCATATACTATTTCCTTTCTTTAATAATCTGGCCTATCTTTAGCTTATACAAGATTAGTTCAGTAGATTTTTATTTATTTAAAAAGTGTATACCAAGATATACAACTTACTGCTTTGAATTGTTTTACAATGCTATATAATAGACTGCATGAATACAAATAATGCGATTAAAGAGGTACTTCTCTCTCTTTCTCTGGAGAAGAATGAGGTTGCGCTCTACCTTTACTTAGCAAAACATGGCGCAAGTAATCTTTCATCGCTTGCAAAAGGGGTACGTGTGACCCGCGTAACTGCATACACAATCATAAATACACTTCTTAAGCGTGGTTTTGTGATAAAAACTAAACTATCTCGTCGTGTTCTCTATGAGGCATGCGATCCGAATACATTACTTGCTTCACTTGAAACTGTTTATAAAGAGGGGGCTCTTGCGCTTGCACAGTTATCTAGTGCAATGAAGACAACTCTTTTTGTTCCAAATGTTACCATGCATACTAGTAAAGAGGGTCTTGCTGCTATTTTTGACGATGTTGCTGAAACCCTTCCGAGAGGAGGAGCCTACTTTAGGTACACATCGAGAAAAGACGACACGACATTCTTAAACCATAACTACAGAATACAAAGAAAAGAAAAAGAGATTGAGAGATTAGTCATCACAAGTCTTCAGAAAGCAGAGAGGAAATCAAACGATCCGGACAGGTTCATTAAAACAGTTCCTAAAGATTTTGCTTTTGATGATAATGTTACGCTTCTTATCTACGGACAAAAGATTGCTTACATTGATTACAATTCAATGACAGGAACAGTGATAGAGTCACCACAACTTGCACGTTTCCAAGAGAAAATTTTTAAGTTATTGTGGAGGAAACTCTAGCCTCGCCTGCACTGGAAAGAAAAAGTTTTCCACAGCGGGAGTAGCTAAATGCAGCGCGACCCTCCGGGGCGCGCTGCATTTAGTACTAAACACCATGTGCACAATACTACCTCGCAAACTCAATCACACGACTCTCTCGAATAACATTGATCTTAATCTCACCAGGGAAGCGTAACTCTTGCTCGACACGAAGCGCGATGTTACGAGCTAGGTCTCTTGCTTCTAGGTCAGATACTAGGGCAGGGGTCACGAAGACACGTATCTCACGTCCTGCTTGGAGCGCATACACCTTCTCTATTCCGGCAAAGGCAAGCGCTATGGCCTCTAAGTCTTCAAGACGCTTGATGTATCTATCTACAGTATCTCGACGAGCCCCCGGGCGGCCTCCGGATATTGCATCAGCAACCTGCACAATAACACTTTCTACTGTTTCGTACGGATATTCTTCATGGTGGGCTTGCATTGCAAGAATAACTCTCTCATCTACCCCATATTTCATAAGAATCTTACGCCCAATCTCTACATGAGTTCCCTGTATCTCATGGTCTACAGCCTTACCGATGTCGTGAAGCAGGGCGCCAGCTTTAGCAACATACGGATCAGCTCCGAGTTCTTGCGCTAGTATTCCAGCAATATGAGCCATCTCTATGGAATGATCGAGAACATTCTGTCCATAGCTTGTACGGAAGTAGAGACGGCCAATAATCGGAATGAGCTCTTCTGGCACAGAAAGAAGTCCGCAGGCAAGCACTGCCTCCTGACCCTTCTTCTTCATGAAGATACCGATATCTTTCTTGGCTTTCTCGAGACATTCTTCTATCTTTGCCGGCTGAATACGGCCATCCTTAATAAGCATCTCAAGAGCATTTTTAGCAATAGCACGCCGTACTGGATCAAAACACGAGATAACAATTGCGTTTGGTGCCTCGTCTACGAGAAGCTCAACACCGGCGTAACGTTCAAATGTCTTGATATTACGACCTTCTTTACCAATAATCTTACCCTTCACCTCTTCACTTTCTATCTCAACTGTTGATGTGGTGAACTGCGACACTTGGGCGTTCCCAATTCTGTAGATAGCGTTTACTACTATGTCTTTTGCCCGCTCTTCGAGTCGCACTTCACCATCACGAGCAAGCTTGAGCAGTCTCGAGTTCAGGTCTTCTTCTGATTCTTTTGTAACTCTTTCTAGGAGCAGCTCTCGTGCTCGGTCTTTTGATAATCCTGCAACTTCTTCTAGCCGCAAAGCGAGTAGCTTTTCTTGCTCTGTTATTTTTTCTCTTACACGTTCAAGGTCTTTAACTCTTTCCCTTAATTCCTGTCTTTCTTTCCCGACTTGTTCGTCCTTTTCAGTAAGCTCCTTTTCTCTTTTATCGAGTCGCTCCTCTTGTTTCACAACCCTGTCTTCGTTTTTCTTTAACTCCTCTCTTAAGAGGCTCGCACGATGAAGAGCTTCGTCTTCTATTGTTCGAGCGTCTCTCTTTGCTTGTAACATTTTCTCTTCTATCTCTGCTTCGAGAGAGCCACGTCGAGAAAGCGCCACATAGTGACGGATAACATACCCGATAGCGCCTCCTAGTATAAATATTACAGCGCCTTCAATGAGAAGTACTGTCGTAGACATGGTGCTACTTAGCCTTCGGCTTCAAAATAGTGTCTACAATCCCGTATTTCTTTGCTTCATCAGCAGACATCCAGTAATCACGATCGCTGTCTTTTTCTATAGTCTCGAGCTTTTGACCAGTATTTTTTGCTAAAATCTCATTAAGCATTTTCTTAAGGCGCACACCTTCTTTGAGATCAATTTCCATATCAGTAACTTTTCCTCTGGTGCCAGCAGATGGCTGATGAATCATCACTGTTGCATGAGGGAGGATACTACGCTTTCCTTTTGTCCCGCTAGAAAGAAGAAACGCTCCCATTGATGCCTGCATTCCAATACCAACGGTTGCAACATCACACTTTAGGTGTTGCATTGTGTCATAAATAGCTAACCCGTCATATACAGAGCCGCCAGGGGAATTGATGTAGAGCATAATATCCTTCTTTGGATCCTCCGCTTCAAGGAAAAGCATTTGAGCAACAACAATTGATGCAGTATGTTCGTTCACTTCATCTCCGAGGAAGATTATACGCTCTTTAAGAAGGCGTGAATAAATATCAAAAGCACGCTCACCGAACTGACTTTTTTCGATAACTGTTGGGATTAACATAGTTGGATAGACATTAGACACTAGACGTTGGGCATTAGAAAGTTCTTCCAATTACCGACATCTACCTCTAATCGTTAAGTTTATGGTTATAAATATTCAATCTCTTTTTAGTGTTTCCGTCTTACTATCGTCTTATTTCTTTCGGTCGTTTCTGTACTACTTGCACTATACCATACCTGGTAGTAAGCGCCCGTATAGTTTGACACTATCACAAAGCCTATGGTAGTACAAACCTATATGGGACCAGCTTTTACAGTCACCAATAACGGGTTTTTGCTCATCACAGATGGCATGCACTATACGCTCGAATGGGTAGGGGACAAGCTATTAGTAACAGGACCGGACACCTGCTATTACCTTGTGGAAACGTTACGAGGGCTTGAGCAGTTGAGCTGCGCCTTAGCGACATCTACTCTTTTGCTTCCAAACTAAGGAAAATTAGGCTTTTTATATTGAAAAATAAAGCTTTTATAGCATTTCATAACTTGACAAATATACTAAATAGTGTATAATAATAACAGTGCCTTCTTTGGTTGCGGTTTCGCAACTAGAGTAAGGGTTTGGATTGTTATTTGTCTAGAGGATCTCATCATGAGAAACAAAGTCTTTGTGCTGCTACTTCTAGCAGCATGCTCTGGCGGATGCGTCATTGCATTTGCCTGGCGCGGGGACGCTGTCGTAGCAGCAGCCTGCGTCATTCTGGCGGCGGCTTTTGCAGCAATTGCCGTCCTGCTCCATTACTATGGAGACAAGGACGGTGAGGCGGCAAGCGAAGTCGTGCACCAGGTGCAGACTGAGGTCGCTCTGCAACCCTCCCCCAGAACCGAAAGGTACGAGGAGTACATGCGGAAACGCGATGGCCAGACACCTTACGTCTGGGGACAGAGATCCGGTGGCCAGAGCGGCTCCGCTTCCCAAGCAATTGGGAGCACTCAGCCGGCGGTCGAGCGAGGTGTCAAAGCCTTCCATGACCGTCCGACGTTCTGGATCGGCATCGGATTCGCGATGCTCGCTGCCATTTCGTTCTTTGCCGGCATGACTGGCATGGTAACGACATGGAAGGCACTGCATGCCGCGGGTGCGTTCGCCATCATCTCGGCTGGCTTCTTCGCCTCCGAATATGAACAGTGGGCGAAGGGGATGGAGTTCGCCGCCAAACACTGGAATGCTCTATGGCTGACGATTTCTGTGCTCGGGATCCTCGTGGTTCCGCTTCACAAAAATTGGCCTGCGGCCACGATGATCGTTGCCTTCGCTCTCTCGGGCATCGCTGCGCTCATCACCATCCTCGACGGATGGCCATGGGCCAAGGCTTTCCTTGGTAAATGGCTATTCACCAAAGGGTGGATCAGTGGCATCCTCTGGGTGTTCCTGGTGACAGCGATTATGCTCGCCTACATCATGCCGTCACTAACCCACAGTGGCGGTGTGACAAGGGGCATGTCCTCGGTCATGTCCTTCTACGCCACCGGGCTCATAGCCCTAGGTGTCATCATAGTTGTAGCGCTCTGGAAAAAGTCCTAAGCGCACAACCAAACCAATACAAGGAGGTACAACGCCGCAGCTCACGCTGCGGCTTCTCTTTTTCAATATTCATACTATTCATACCTAAAATAGAAACAAAAACCCCTTGCACTGTAAGCGCGAAGCGAATGCTTCGTACACACAGGGCAAGGGGTTTCAATCATTTAGACTACATAGGACTAGGAACCTATTATTAGACTAATAAAAGAACTTCATGCGAAACGTGGCGCAGACTTTGACTTATGATGTTGTAAGCCTGCAATGTAAAGAACAATTTCTTGGTAGAGGTCGCACGACATCCGTAGTGTTCCGATGAACGCATCGGTGAGCGTGGACGGCACGTCATCTACCCTGTCCTTAATAATACTCTATGTGTCTTTTATGTAAAGTGGGTGGGTGTGGATAAGAGACATGGCACAGTTAGGGCGTTCTTCGTTAGGTAGTTAGGTTCCCCCGTGCTCTATGTCTTCTATGACGCTACACACTAACAACTATACGCTACCCAAAAATAAGAAAACCCCTTGCATTCTAGGCTCAAGCGTTGACTTAAGCACAGGATGCAAGGGGTTTGTAGGATGGGAGGTCTTTTTGACACAGGTTTCACAACCCGAATCGTAGATCTACCCTAAAAAACTAAAGAGCGAGCTATGTTTTGTTGTATTTGATGCAAACCAAACCTCTGATATAGAGATTCATTATGGTGCGGATGTAATTCTTATTAGTATCCGCTATGGAGAAAGAACAATTTCTTGGTAGAGGTCGCACGACATCCGTAGTGTTCCGATGAACGCATCGGTGAGCGTGGACGGCACGTCATCTACCCTGTCCTTAATAATACTCTATGTGTCTTTTATGTAAAGTGGGTGGGTGTGGATAAGTCCTTTATTATTTTCTTGCTCCCGTGAGACACCCTCAAAAGATTGTCTCTTCCTTTTAATTGCAATGTCTTTTTGCAGGGAGTAGGCTACACCTTGTATGCGATTACATCGCTTCTATGTAGAACAACCCCTTGGTGAAGAAGAGTTACACATAGACGAAAGAGAACTGGTGCACCAATGGTCTTCTGTGTTTCGTTACACAATCGGAGATTCGGTGCTCCTTTTTTCTTTGGTCTCTCCTCATTTTGACTATGAGTACTCTATTTCGGATATCTCTAAAAAGTCTGTAACACTCTCATTAGTTACTGCGTCTCCTAATATCCAACTAACTTCAAAGCGAGCTCTTTATATGGCTCTCGTGAAGAAAGACACCTTTGAAACTATCGCCAGACAAGCAACCGAGCTTTTGATTACAGATATTATTCCAGTTATTGCGGCGAGGTCTGAAAAGAAAAACCTCAATTTTGAAAGACTTGCTTCTATAGTACGTGAAGCTTCGGAACAGTGCGGGAGAGGAGATGTTCCTGTAGTACACGAAATACTTACCTTTAAAGACGCGGCGGCACAAGCAGACACTTCTCATGTGCTTTTTGACAAGGGGGGACAGGGGCTATTTGATAAGGGATCTGCTCAGAGTATTTGGATTGGACCAGAGGGAGGGTGGACTATAGAAGAGATTGCTCTTCTTAGAGAGAAAGGTGTGAGGGTCACTTCCTTGGGGGATGCCGTACTCAAAGCAGATACCGCTGCGGTAGTGGGGATGGCAGCTACTTTTCTTTTCTAAATAACTGTTACACTGTCTGCTATATGATGGAACAACAACGAATGGGGGTGCCACTTAATAATAATCAAGGACAGCCAGCACCTCGTAAGCCGGGAAGTGCTGTTGGAGTGCGCAACTTTTTAGTAGGAACCCCTGCTAACGATGAGAAATTTAGTCGAGGTGAGGCTATTAACGACCAAGAGTTTGGTGTAGATAGTAATGTGAGCTACGTGCCTGGCGCTATCTCGACAGAGAAGAAGTACGACACGACTGGGGCAATAGATATTGCTTTTAAGGAAAGCCCTTCACTTTCAACGACTGGCGAACACCCTGGGATTCTTGTTGGTGACCCAGTACAGATACGTGAAACTACAGGAGAACACCCGGGCATAATGATTGGTGACCCAGTACAAGTGAAAGAAGGAACGACTGACCCGGAGCGCACAAAGGAAGCACTGGATAAACTTGAAAAAGTAAAGGCTAATAGAGGAGGATTCCTAAAGGGCCTCCGCGAAAGAATGGGAGTAGCGCAGGAAAAGATGGAGAAGGTGGCAGCTAAGGTTGGAAAAGCTGTCGAAGCATACAACAACCTACCTCCAAAAACCAAGCTTGCGATTGGACTCACTCTTACAGCAGGAAGCATGATTGGTGTCGCATCTGGTGCTACATTTTTAGCGGGAGGTATTGGAATATTGCGTCTTGCCATGAAGGGAGCGTCCACCGTTGCCATGTATCAAGGGCTAGAAGGTATGCTTGATAAAAAATATGCAGAACTAGACAATGTTTCGGAGGTAAGAAAGAAATTCATGAAGGTTGGAGCTCTCGCTACTGCTGCATTAGTTAACTTCGGCTTAACTGATGCGCTCAATAACACAGGGGTAACTGAGAAGATGGCAGAAGGTATGGCTAAATTGGGTAACATGCTATCGGCAACAAGCGCCCCTCTACCAGTAGACACGATGGGGAACCCTGTAGCCCCTACTGATAACAAAGACTGGATTGTTGGTAGTACAGGAAATCAAGAAGTTCCGATTGCTAAAGATCCTTTGTTAGAAAGAAGACCTGGTGAGGGGAATGTGTACACACCAGGTCAACAAACTCTTCCAGTTGGCGCGGGACTGGGTCCAGGTGAAGAACTGATCAGATCTGAGGGAAGTCTTTCATTTGATCAAAACCCAGCATATGGTATTGACGCGGCGTCTGCTCTTCCTGTTGGGTCAGTTGAATCACTCGATAAAAACGACCGAACTGCAATAACAGAAACTTCTCCTGTGAGAGATCAGTTCGCCCTCGGTGTCGAGGAATCATTCGCACCATCAAACGAAGCACCGGCAACCGTGACCACAACACCTCAGACAGGGGAGTGGGGGGCGTCTGATGGTTCTCGAGTCATTACCTCCGACGGAGCTCCTGTCCAATCAGGAGCATCACTTGAAACTAAGGCTGTCACTCCACAGTCTGCCACAGATGCATTCGTAAAAGCTGACGCTGTAGTTATAGAAAATACCATAGCACCAACGTCACCAAGCAATCAGATCTCGTTTGCTCCGAACGCCACCTTATCGGCACAAGACATGAGCAATCTCTCTGCACTTAATACTCTTACTAGTACAGAAAAATTTGACACAGCTATTACCACGGCTGCCCGGCAAATAGATAGCGCTAAGAGTTTCCTTAGCTTCGGAGACGGTAGCGCTAAGATAAAAGAATCATTTATAACCGTGTTACAGAACAACCCGTCTGTGAGCGTAGACACCTTACTCACAGCGGACATATCTAATCTTTCCGGAAGGGAAGGAGCGTCGTTAAAAGAAGCGCAAGGGATTCTTAAGAGAATTATCCCTGAGGACGTACTGGCACAGGGTAGTGTTCGAGAATCAAGCGTCGTGAGCGTATTACAAGAAAACTTCACAGCATAATATATGGAAGAAATAGAAACATTAATTGAGAAAGAGCTCAAACTTGAAGGTGTTGACCAGGAATCAAAGAATAAGATAATAACCGAGCTTGGTGAGGTTATCTTAGAAAGGGTGCTCACAATAGTTCTAGCAAAAGACGAAACTGGCCAAATGGAAAAGCTTATTGACGAAGGAAAACTTGGGGAAGCCTTTGAATACGCAGAACAGAACTTCCCTTATCTAGAAGAAATCCTCGAAGCAACGGCGAGCGAAGTTATCCTAGAGTTCACAACTGCTGCGTGATACACTTGAAATAGCCATTTAGGGCTAATCTTATCTAATACTTATTTCTACTATGAAGAAAATAAATTACGCTCTCGTTTCTCGTTCACTTATCGCTCTTCTTTTCGTCTTTGCTGGTATAGGCAAGCTAATGGGCTTCTCTGCTTTTGCTTCATCTCTAGGGCAAATGAACCTCCCTCTCCCGATGCTTGCAGCGCTCATTGTTATTATCATCGAAATTCCAGTAGCTCTCGCATTTGCTTATGGATATAAGACTAAGGAAACTGGGTATGCACTTATTGCATTCACAGTTCTCGCAACACTCATAGCACATCGTGATTTTAGCAATCAAATGAATGTGATTATGTCACTCAAGAACCTCGCGATTGTAGGTGGTATCATGTCTGCGATTGCATGCTCATGTGGTAACTGCGTAGTGCACGGGAAGAAAGGGGAATAATCTCCTTATACAGAAAAAAGGGCGGTCGCTTCGCGGCCGCCCTTTTTTCTGTTTCTATTCACTCTCTTCCCACCTCACCTCTTGATGTTACTTTGACTCTTCGAGGAACCTGAGAACCTTGTCATTAGTAAGCGACTGGTAGAGGTACGCCTTTGCGCGCTCCTCATCCGCATCTTGGACTTGCGCCAAGAGACGAACAAGCTCAACTTCAACTTCTGCTTCTGTTGCTTGCAGCTTTTCAACTTCTCCAATCTTGTGCAGAACGAGCTGGCTCATGGCACGCTTCTCTGCATCTTTTCTCCATGACTCTTTAATCTCACCTTCTGTCTTCTTCGCGTGAGTGAGATAATCTTCCCATGTCCCCCCGAAACGTGTGATGTCTCCCTTGAACTGATGCATCATGTTAGCGAGCTCTCCTTCGATCATCGCATCAGGGATATCAGCCTTTGACTCTTCGATGAGCTTGTCGACGATTGCCATACGACGCTTCTCACGCACCTTCTGCTCCTTCTCGAGCTTAAGATTCTCTCCGACCTTCTTCTTGAGATCGCCGAGTGTCTTGAATGACTCGCCGAATGACTGAGCAAACTCATCGTTAAGTTCTGGAAGTTCTACGTTTTTGTCGTCTGTTGGCGTATGGTCATGCGCGTGATCATGGTCGTGGTGGTGATGTTCATCGTTATACTTTGCTCGCCCTTTGCGTAGCTCTTCAAGAACGTTCTGTACATCTTCCTCCTTTACATCAACAGACTCCTCATCTTTAGCTGCATCTTTTGCGATTTTCTTATACGGAGGAAGAGTAACCTCGGGCATGACAGGCACAACGATAGTGGCCTCAAATGGGTTACCTTTTGCGATCTTTGTTATGGTGACGTTCGGCTGAGCGACTGGATTAATCTTATGCTCGTCTATTGCCTTTACGTAGGCATCACGAAGAGCAATATTGGCCATCTCTTCAAGCACAATCATCTCACCATACTTCTTAACAATCATGTCTTCTGGAGCATTACCTTTTCGGAAGCCGTCGATTTCGATTTCTTTCTGAATCGCAGCAAAAGCTTTGGCATGATAGCCCTCAAACTCTTCAGCTTCTACTGTAATTTTTATTTCTACTTCTGATTTAGGGAGATTTTTCTTTTCAAATTTCATACTTGGGCAGCTTTTAGCTATTGACTCTTAGTTATTATTACTTGTTGAATTCTTTTTTATAGAGCTCAATCGATTCTGTTACTACCTCCTTAGCAGCTTTAGCATCTCTAACCGTTGGAATGGTAACCACTTTGTTCTGAAGCTTTTTATAATTCTCATAAAAATGAGTTACTTCTTTAACAAAATGTGGATTTACATCTGAAAGATCTTTTACATGAGTAAAACGTGGATCTCCTACTGGAACCGCTATAATCTTTGCATCGCTTTCTCCTGAATCAATCATATCCATAACTGCTACAGGACGAACGTCAACTAAAATACCGGGCATAAGAGGGGATGTTGTCATAACAATAACATCAAGAGGGTCTCCGTCGTGCCAGTGGGTTTGCGGCACGAACCCGTAATCAAAAGGAAATGTTTGCGCTGTGTGTGACACACGATCGAGTTTAATAAGACCTGTTTCTTTATCTAGCTCATACTTGTTGAGTGAGCCTTTATTAATTTCGATAACTACGGTTATTTCATTTGGAACATCAGTTCCTGGAGTAATATCGTGGAGTAAATTCATGGATTGATTAATAGTTAATGGTAATTGGTTACTGGTCTGTGTAAAACGAGTACTTGCTACTTGCTACTTGCTACTTGCTACTTGCTACTTGCTACTTGCTACTTGCTACTTATTTATTCTCCTCTACAGCAGGTGTTTCTTCAACAAGATTGTCCACTGCTTCCTCTGTTGCCTCAGCTACAGTCTTGTCTTCATCTGTTACAGCGTCTGCAACCACATCTTCTACAGCAACTTCTTCGACCGCGTTTTCAACTTCTGTACCCTTAGGAGCTATATCTTCTGTAACATTCATTTCACTGATAACAGCTTCTGCTTGTTCGTCGATAGTTTCATCAGTAATAACACCTTCCTTTGTGAGAACACCCTCTTGATCTGCTTCTGCTAACATTTCACCATCTGAGACAATATCAATCTTCCATCCTGTGAGCTTGGCTGCGAGACGTACGTTCTGTCCTCCTTTACCGATAGCAAGGGACTGCTCTTCACGAGACACGGTGACGAGCGCTTTCTTGTCTCCTTCATTAAGCTCTATAGAAATAACCTTTGCCGGAGAAAGTGCCGTTGCAATAAAACGACGTGAATCATCTGACCATTCGATAACGTCAATCTTCTCACCTGATAATTCTTGTGTAATCGCTGTTACACGAACACCACGCTGTCCAACACACGCACCGATTGGGTCGACACGTTCGTCAGTTGATCGTACAGCAATCTTGGAGCGGCTCCCTGGTTCACGAGCAACGGCTACGATTTCTACTGTACCTTGTGCTATTTCGGCGCTTTCATTTTTAAAGAGTTCAATGAGGAACTTTGGATGTGATCGTGAAAGTCTAATTGAAAGCCCGCGTGTTCCTTCTTCAATAGAAAAGAGGAATGCTCTTACTCTCTCCCCAGGGCGAAGACGCTCTGCTGCAATCTGCTCTTCAAACGGAAGGATAGCGGTTGTCCGCCCAAGGTCTACGAAGATTGTTCCACGCTCTACACGCTGCACGATTCCAGACACGATGGTGTTTTCTTTGTCCTTGTACTCACCTACGATTGATTCACGTTCTGCTTCACGGAGTTTCTGAACGATAACCTGCTTCGCGGTTTGTGCCGCAATACGACCGAAGTCATCTTGATTATCGAGAGGGAATATAATCTCTTCATCAAGCTCTGCGTTCTTCTTGAGAAGTTTTGCAGTTGCGAGAAGAATATGACGCTCTTCGTTGTAACGAGGGAGGAGTTCCACGCCTTCTTCTACAACTGGGTCTGGGGTGTTCTCGTCCTCTCCTTCAACAGGCATACGCACAGTTGACTCATCAACGACGATTTTAACTTGTTCAAAATGAGTCTCACCAGTTTCAAAATTAATCTGGCAACGCACAATCTGTCCACGCTTCCCGTACTCCTTTTGGTATGCTGCGGCGAGGGACTTCTCTACCGCATCTACAACTTTCTCGTGTGCAATCTTCTTTTCTTGTTCAAGCTGCTCAAGAGCAGTCTTTAGGGCTTTAATGTCTAACATAGATTTAGTTATTCGTTATTCGTTATTCGTTATTTAGTGAATACTGAGTTCAAAAATACTTCTGAACGATAACTTTTCTTAAACTTTTAAAGTAATAAAAGGGGAATACGGGGCCCCTAAAAAAACGAATGGCCGGACTTTCGTCCGACTCACAATCAATCACATCCGTATATACCCATATTATATAACGATTTCAGAAAATTGCAAGAGATACTCTGATGTAACTATTTAGGGAGAAATGAAGGGCTTTGTATTAAAACTTTGAAAAGTGCGTGGGTTGTTTTTTGTAAAAGCAAAAGCAGGGAGGCTTACACCTCCCCGCTTGCTAATTGCTAACTACCAACTGCTGCTACCCCACCACCATTCCATCTGATAACTTCACAATCCTGTCAGCAAGTTTTCCATACTCAAGCTCATGAGTCACCATCACAATAGTTAATCCGTCTTCTTTATTAAGTCGTTCAAAAATCTCCATCACGATCTTGGATGAAAAAGAGTCGAGGTTAGCAGTTGGCTCATCCGCAAATAAAATCTTTGGCTTATGCGTAATCGCACGAGCAATAGAAACACGCTGTTGTTCACCACCGGACAATTCAGCTGGAGTATTATCCTTTCGGTGTTCTAGGTTAACACTCTTCAGCACTTCTTGTGCGCGCCTCCTCGCAGTGTCACGACTAAGCCCTTGCATGAGAAGGGGAACCATAATGTTTTCTTCTGCCGTAAGCTCAGGCAGCAGCGAATAATCTTGGAACACATACCCAAGTGTGTGCAGTCTAAACTTCGTCTTCTCTCTGGTTGAGAGGTTGTCTACCGTATGTCCATCTAATGAAATACTCCCGGAGGTAGGGGTATCAAGCAGTGATAGCTGATAGAGAAGTGTACTCTTCCCCGCACCAGATCGCCCCATAATAGCAACGAACTCACCCTCGTTCACCTCAAGATCAATACCTTTCAGCACCTCGGTAACTGTTTGACCATCGGTGAAACTCTTCTTTATTTGTGTTGCTTTGATGATATGTTTCATACTATTTGTTTCTTCCTAAAATCGCATTGAGGGTGTTAGTCGCCACAATAATTCTCGCAGGTAAATACCCAGCGAAGATAGATACGATGAGAACCAGCAAGAACTTAGTAAGCACTGAAACTGGTTCGGCTACGAGCACAATGGTTGCAAAAGGTGTGTCTATTGGATTCGCATCAATGTAAGGCTTTAAGATTCCAAAGATCAAGAGAAGTGCGAGCACAGACCCGAGGAGCACATAAAAGAGTGCTTGGAAAATATAACTTAGTTCGATAGCGAACTCTGTTACCCCAACAGCCTTCATAATACCTATCTGACGACGGCGGGTGAGGGCGTTAATATAAATGATAATAAAAATAGTAATAAGCGCCACAACTACTGACACCGAGCCAAGGATCGTCCCAATGATACTAAAGAACAGCTTGATGTTGACCAGAAATTCAGGCGCCCCTTCTTCTGCGGTGTTAATCATCGCATACTCTCCCATGCGATTATTAATGAGAGGAGTCTTCACCTCATAGGGGTCTGCTCCATCTCTCATGGTTATCGCAATCTCAGAGACGTCTCCATCTGTCTTGCCAATCATCTTCCTTAACTCACTGTCTAAAATATACGCACGAGAAGAGACGAACTGCACCTTAGAATCGATAATACCTCGCACAATAAAGTCTTGCGTCACCGATGATGAGTCAGAGAGGTCTGCTGTTTGCGCCAGCTCCTGCTCTGGATTAACTGGTGCGACCTGCCTACTAACAGTAACGCGAACCATTTTCCCGGGCTCAACATCTCGCAGGAGAGACACGAGGTCGCTCACACGACTATACTTTTCTAAATACCCAGACCCAATCACTATCCCTCGTGCATCCCCGGGTTCCAACCACTCACCTTCGACAACAGCCTGTGACAACATCGTAGTCTCGTCTTCTTTTGTCGGATCAATACCAGCTATCTGATTAGACACAACGTTCGCATCGTCTTCTATTCTTTTCTCCCACCAGTTTGCTTCGATCTTTGCACCAGCTACCGTTCGAGGGGAGTAACTTTCTACCTGAGGAAAGGAGGAAAGCAGCGAGAGAATATCGTTTGTCTTTTCAATGTAGTCATTTTCATCTCTGTTGGTAATAAAAAGGTCTCCAGTCCACTGCTGCTTAAAACCACGAGACGCGCCCTCAACTATCCCAACAAGAAAACCGCTCGTCGCTACAAGATTAAGGAATGTGAGCATCATAATAAACACAATTAACCCAGTGGCCCATCTAGAAGACCGGAGCACCTGCCTCGTTGCCAAGAAAAATCCTAAGGAAACAATATTAAAAAAATGTTTCATGACTAATTGTTCAACTTCTGAGCTTCTCTTACGGTTGTCTTAGGAGGGAGGAGGACATCTCCTTCGAAAAGTCCTTCGGTTACCTCTATGAGCCCTCCTTCCCCTCGAAGACCGAGAGTTACATCTCTTGCTTCGTCTCTACCACCATTCGTAACTATCACTTGACCACTGTTACCACTCAGCACCGTTACGAATCGTGCGGGAACGGCGTAGATAGTGCTTTTTTCTGCGGTAATTATTTTGACATTAGCAGTCATGCCTTGTTTTATTCTTTCGTCGTTGCCGACAAAAGTTACTATGACCTTATAGACCGGGACCGTTCCCTCTGTTGAAGCTGTTGGGTTGATCCTTGTGACTTCGGCTGGGAAGATAACTGAATCCCCGTATGCGTCGAGCGCGACATTAACACGTGCTCCTACTTTTACCTTAACTATATCTATCTCTGGAACCTTGGCTTCAATTTCAAAACCATCTTCCGCTATCATTCCAATGGCCGGCGAGTTAGCTGATGTAGTCTCTCCCTCAGAAAGGTTAACCTCAGAAATTACCCCTTTAAAAGGTGCTCTAATAACTGTTTTTTGTAAATTAGCCTTTGCCCGAGCGAGCTGCGCTTCTCCTTGAGAGACTAGCGCTGTCTGCGCCATGAGTGTGTATGGATTAGTACCAGCCCTTGATAACTCCAAGTCACGAGATGCCTGGGTGTATGTATTTTTGGCTGTGACTAAAGCACTTCTCTTAGCAGCCAAGTCAGAAAAGAGAGAACTCATACTTGTCTTTGCAAGAGACAAGTTAGCGCGGTAGCCATCCAAAGACGTGTTAGAGATACTGCAAGAAGAAAGGAGTACTTGGGATATGCCACCAATGACTTCGTTACTTAAGTTAGCTGCGTCATATGCCAGAGCAAAAGCGACGTCTAGTGTCTCGTGAGAAGAAATAATGGACACCACCCCACTCTTTTTCTGAAAATCAGCAAGAACATTTTCGAGCTTAGTCCTCTTTTGTTCAAGAGCTCCCTGTAGCTGCTGATCACAAGAAGAGAACGCGAGAACGTACTGAGCACCGTTATAAACAAAGAGGCTAGAAAACTTATTTTTAATTGTGTCTGATGTTACAGAATCCGTATTTTTAATTACATCAGGGAGCGCGCTATACGCTTGTGCCAGTAAGCTCTTGGCATTATCTACCGACTGCTCTTTAACTGCGATCTCCTCTTTACGAGACCCTTCCTGGAGTTGTTCGAGTGTCGCCCTTCTATTAGCCAACAATGCTTCTGCGTCAAGCACCTGTGCCTGGGCGTCGCCAGCCTGAAGCGTTGCGAGTACCATACCTGCCGCAACCTTAGACCCTACCTTCACACCAACATACGCGACCTGTCCGCCTGTCTGGAATGATAGGTCTGCCTCCTTAGAAGCCTCCACTGACCCAGACACAGAGACCGACTGAGTGAGGCCATTCTTAGTAACTGTGTACGAGTCTGATGGGGCAGGGGATTGTGAGAAGGTGCCTAAAGTAAAAACACCCACTGTTACAACCAGAAGGAAGGCAGCCCACGTCTTATGTATAGTGATAAAGTGAGGAATCTCCGAGAGAACTTTTTTAAATAAAGAGGAATGTTCTGTGTTTGTCATACTAACCCTTAGTCTATCACTTGCGCTAAGATTTATTTTAAAATATGGTGGATGAAGCGTGATATACTTTTTGGATGACGAAGAGAACAACACCACTAATAGTAGGCAACTGGAAGGCTACACCGCAAACGAAAGAAGAGGCCATAAAGTTCATCAAGCAACTAGAGAAAAAAATTGCCTCCTCTAAAGTAAAGCTTCCTAAAAAGTCTTACTACATCGCTGCACCTGAAATTTTTATACCAACACTTATACCGCTTGCAAAACATGGTTACATTGGAAGCCAAAATATCCCAGGCACGAAGGAAGGACAAGAGACAGGAGCAACGAATGCAAAACAATTAGCTTCAAGCGGGGCGGCTTTTACCATCATTGCTCACAGCGAAGTGCGAAAAAGGGGTGAAAAGATAGAAGACAGGGTAGAAAAAATCTCACAGTCGCTTACCCTTAAGTTGACCACAGTGCTTTGTTTTGGGGAACATTCACGTGACAAAGAGGGTAGGTATCTCTCGGAACTAGAGTCTGATGTAAAAAATACACTAGGGGGTATAAAAAGGGAACTCTTTAGTAGTTTGATTGTGGCTTATGAGCCAGTTTGGGCAATTGGTGCAGCAACACCAGCTACTGCAAGTGAGTGTTTCGAAGCTGTTATCGCAATTAGGCGAGCACTTGCGTCACTTGCTGGGATAGACCATGCAAAGAAAGTACATATTATTTATGGCGGAACCGTAACAAAAGAAACCGCAACTTCATTTCTGGAAGAAGGGGGCGTGAATGGGTTGCTTCTCGGAAGAGCATCACAAAATGTCTCATCTTTTTTTGAGACAATCATTTCTTCATACAATGGAAAGTAGCTATACTAGACGAGTCGTATCAACGTAACTAACAATAAATCTATTTTGTATGAACACAACCTGGAGAGAACATATTGCGCCTGACCTAAGAACCCTAAGAGGGAAGAGGGTTCTTGTGAGAGTAGACTGGAATGTGCCTCTTAATGACCACGGCGAAATAGCTGACCTCTCTCGTTATAACGTAACCGTTCCTTTCCTTAAACACCTCGCTTCAGTTGGGGCAAAAATAGTAGTCATGACTCACTTTGGTGAGAAGGGCGAAAGTCTAGCCACCCTTGCTAAACATGTAACTAACGATCTTAATTTCGTAACTTTTAACCCGTCCTTTGATTTCGGAGAATTGGAACAAGCTTCCAGATCGCTTGAAGAAGGGAGGTGTCTCTTGCTCGAGAATGTCCGCTTATTTGAAGGAGAGACAGAGAATGCAACATCTCTTGCTCAATCACTATCAGCTCTCGGTGATGTGTTCATTAATGATGCTTTTTCTGTATCTCACAGAGAACATGCGAGCGTTGTTGGCGTTGCTAAGATTATGCTTTCATACTTTGGACCAACTTTCACACGAGAACTTGAACATCTAGAAAATGCTCTTGTTCCTAGGTCTCCTGCTCTTTTTATTGTAGGTGGTGCAAAGATTTCTACAAAACTAGCACTCATCAAGCAGTACCTAGATAAAGGAGTGAAGGTGTTCGTTGGGGGCGCGATGGTTCACAATATTTGGAAAGAAAAGGGCATTGAAATCGGAAAAAGTCTTTATGACCCTAACTACAAACTCTCGGAAACCTTTATTAACCACCCGCTACTGCGTACGCCAAAGGATGTGGTCCTAGTAACTGGTGAAACAGTAGCCGTAGACAAGATCCCACCAGAAGGAATAGTGGTAGACTGTGGCAATCAAACAGTCGATATGCTCGCCTCTCTCATGGCACTTTCTAATACAGTAATAGCTAACGGACCACTTGGTCTCTATGAAAAGGGGTGGCTGCACGGTAGTGAGCAGATCCTGACTAAACTAGCTAACAGCGGAACAAGTTCATACATAGGGGGTGGAGACACAGTAACAGTTGCACATACCTTGCATTTACTCGATAAATTTACTTTCGTTTCCTTGGGTGGCGGAGCTATGCTAGATTATCTGGCATCTGGTACACTTCCAGGAATCGATGCTGTCACAAAATAACAACTCGCCGGTTATATCTTTTGTAGGGGATAGTGTAGCGCTTAAAAAGGTAATACTTGAAGCAAAAAGAGGAGATAAAGAAGCTTTTGCGAGCCTTTACACCTCTTTATACACCCCCCTTTATCGATACGTACTATCGAGATGTAAGGATAAAGAGCTTGCAGACGATGTCTGTCAGCAAACATTCCTTAAGTTTTATGAGGCGCTTTCCTCTTATGAGCCTGAAAAATCTCCTCTTGCGTATCTGTTCACTATAGCTAAAAGATTACTCATCAATCACGGGGAGAAGAAAAGCTTTGAACCTTTTGATGACTCATTCTTAGAAACGTATGACGACTCGTCTCTAACCATACTAGACGATGCACATATACGTCGCTTATCAGAAGAAATCTCTGGGTTTCTGCCACAATTAAGCAGTGACGAACAAGACGTGATACGACTCTACTTTTTCTCAGAACTGGAGTACAAAGAAATAAGCGATATTTTAGAAAAAGAAGAAGCGTATCTCAGAAAAATAAAAGAGCGAGCTCTCAAAAAACTTAGGATCCTCACCAAACATCTTTATGAATAGGACAAGCGAAAATAACAATCCAATAGAGAAGGCCTTGACCATGTATAAGGAGAACGTATCGCCGTCAGAAACCTGCTTTCAAGCAATACTTTCTCAAATACCAGAGCAACAAAAACTTAAAGAGGGGCGTGCGATACGTTCCCCGTATAGATGGTTGGCTATTTCTCAAATGATGACTGTTTTTGCTATAGTATTAGTACTGCTTCCTAGTACACCAACTAATGACATGAGAGACGCTGTATTCACGAGCGACAACCCTTACTACGAAGTAGATAGAGATGTAGAAAACTTTGAGGCCAGGCTTGATCAAGAAGACGCAGAGCTGACCCTCATAGACTCAAGCATTTACAATACCACTCAATAATCATATTTATGAAAAAAACTTTCCATCTCTCTTCTCTCCTTCTCGCTCTTCTTATTGCGCCTATTTTTGTCAGCGCAGATGAGATTGTTAGCTCCCAGGCAACAACCACAAGCGCGTCTTCAACAGCACCGCTGACTAAGTCACAGGTATTTACTGCGTGCTCTCAGGAAGCTATTGAGACCAGAGACACTAAGCTTGCTCAAGCAAGAGGGGCGTATAACACCGCAATGAATGCACTTCTCGTCGAAAGAAAAGACGCAGAGAAAGAGGCTGTTGCAATAGAAGATGAAAAAGAAAAGAAAGAAGCCATAAAGGAGTCTGTAGATAACTATAAGTCACAGGTGAAAATGCTACAGAACACCCTCACACAATCAAGAAAAACAATTTGGCAAAACTTCGAAAATGATACGAAGGCCTGTAGAGATACCCTAGAAAAAAAGGATGGGGACGAAAGCAAGGACGCTAAAAAATCTGCGAAGGATTTATCAGAAGCTAGAGTAATGTCTGCGACAATCGCCAGTGAGACCAAGAAAGATGTGACACAAGAACAAAAATCTGTAAAAGAGACGCTGATTGACTCAATCAAATCTCTCTTTACTAAAGATTACGCGAGTATCAGCACGCGGCGCCTCGGGCGCCGCTTGCTGATACTTCCGTCTATAGAAACTGCCCTATGCCTTTTGTGTATATCCTCAGATGCAGCGATGGCACCCTTTATACCGGATCAACAATGGATATAGAGAAGAGGCTGCACGAACATAATCATCTGAAATCTGGTGCACACTACACAAAAATACGACGCCCAGTAGAGATGGTATACAGCGAGGAGCTAGAGACTCTGTCACTCGCCAGAAAAAGAGAAGTGGCTGTGAAAAAGTTAAGCAAAGAACAAAAAGTAGCCCTCATCAAGGGATCGGTTTCTATAGTTCAACCGTGACTGGCGCATGATCGCTTCCCGTCATTTCGTCTAGTATATCTGCTTTCTTGAAATGGTCTTTAAGGGACTTTGATACAAAAATATAATCTATTCTCCAGCCAACATTCCTTTCTCTCGCACGCGTCTTCTGATCCCACCAGCTGTACTTCACTGTTTCAGGATGACTAGCACGGAATGTGTCCACGAACCCAGCATCAATCACTCGTGTTACCCAAGCGCGCTCAATAGGAAGGAACCCGATCTGGTTGGCGTTTTCTTTTGGTCGAGCAATGTCTATCTCTTCGTGAGCTACGTTTAGATCTCCACAAAAGACCACGGCACCATGCGCCTCTTCTAGCTTTTTTACGTGCTCTAAAAACTTGTCATAGTAACGAAGCTTGAATTGGAAATGTTCTTCATCGCGCCCACCGTTTGGGAAATATGCGGTTACGAAAGCGAACCCTTCGAATATAAGAGTGAGACATCTTCCTTCTGTGTCATACTCATCTTCGCCTAAACCATACATCACTTCTTCTGGCTCTATCTTAGAGTACACAGCAACGCCAGAATATCCCTTTCTTTCCTTTGCGCTGTCGAAATATGAAAAGTAACCAGGAGGGGAGGTAATTTCTTCACTCAACTGATCTAGTGTCGATTTTGTTTCTTGTATCCCAACAATATCAGCATCAAGGTTAAAAAGTTCTTGTAGCGCACCCTTTTTGTGCGATGCTCTTATTCCATTAACATTCCAAGAGATAATTTTCATACGGATAGTATATAGTTACTAGTTTATAGTTACTAATAGGCCAAGAGACCATAACTCCTAATAACCTAGCAACTACTTAGCCACGAAGACCCTACTTACCTTGCCGTCTTTCTCGTGACGTATAATCAGCGAGCGCTAAATGTAAATCTTCTTTACCAAAGCTAGGAAAATACTTTTCGCTAAAGTACCACTCACTATACACACTCTGTAACGGCATGAACCCTGATGTTCTTTTTTCTCCACTCGTTCTAATAATTAAATCTGGCGCCGGCACATTATGTTTCGATGTATCCAAAAAACTATAGAGTGTTTTTCCTTCTGTATCGGACTTTTTATATTCATCACTTGCGCGGATTAACTCATCTTCTCCACCGTAATCAATAGCAACACAGAGAGTAAAAGTTGTGTACTCTTTAGTCTCTTCTTCTAGGGTCTCAATAAGTTCGAGCAATTCATTTCCTAGTCTATCTTTCCTTCCGAGGTGGACGAATCTGCTCTTCTTCTCGAGCGCTTTCTCATGGAGAGACTGTAAGCCTTTAGCAATTAGAGAAAGAAGTTCTTTCTTCTCACCCTCTGCACGCTTCCAGTTTTCGGTAGAGAAAGCCCACACTGAAACACACTGTATGCCTAACTGTTTTGCTTGATGTACTAGCTCTTCTACTCTCTTGTAACCCTCCTTGTGACCGAGAAAATCTGGAAGCTTTCTTTCTCTCGCCCATCTGCGGTTACCGTCCGGAATAATTGCAATATGTTGTGGAAGCTTTTCAAACTTCATAGAAGATTCACTATATCATGCAGAAGTATAAAAAGGGAACTCCGCCGGGTTTACCAGCGGAGGTTCTTAGGAAAAAGCGAAGGGGTGTCGTTCGGGATCACTTCTGAACTACGACGGTCGATACGCTATGTTTGTAGACAAGTTGCACCGTCCTCTCACCATCGAGCACAAAAGTGAACTGGTCGAAACGGGTAATCACACCATGAAGCTTGATACCGCTGACCAGATACACATCAACCTCCTTACCTGCCTCCTTGAGGACATTCAGGAAAATGTCTTGAGTGTTCACCGGTTCATCGTTGGTACCCTCGGTGGTGACCTTGACTCGACGTCCTGGGACAACCGTACTGACGGCGTGCTTGTAAACCATCTGCTTGGTAGTGTTCACAAGCACGAAGGTGTGTTGATCGAACGACTCGATGTGCCCTTGGAGCTTGATACCGTTGACCAGGTAGACAGAGACTGGTACACGCTCACGACGAAGCGTGTTCAAGAAGGGGTCTTGCAGGGGGTTGCCTTTGTTGCCCATGGATTCTTCTCCGTTTGAAGGTGCTTTGGCAGAGTGCCTTTGCTACCAAGACACTACAACTTCTAGTGAATCTCGTCAAATTATTATTTCTCCCTCTTCTTATGAAACTTCTCATACTGATCGCGCAAAAACTTGTTAGTGACATTTGTATAAATCTGGGTTGTTGCAATTGATGCATGTCCAAGCATCATCTGCACTGTACGGAGATCAGCTCCGTTATACAAAAGGTCCGTTGCAAAGGAGTGACGGATAACATGCGGGGTACATTTTTTTGCTATTCCTGCACGTTCTGCATACTTATTAACAATACGCTCAACGCTCCGGGGGGTAAGCCTTACTGACTCCTCTTTCACCATTCGTGAATGCGCGCGAGGGGAGTGGTCAATGAACATGGCCTCATCGATATCGACCCGCTGAGAAAGGTATTTCTTTACTGATAACATTGCTGATCCGGAAATAAATACTACTCGAATCTTTCCGCCTTTACCTCGTACTGATATCTCACCTGTATGTAAATCTAAGTCTCTATTTAAGGAGCAAAGCTCAGATACACGGAGTCCGGTAGAAAAAAAGAGTTCAAGCATCGCCTTATCTCTTTGACCTGCGAGAGTCCCTTCGTCTGGGGCAGACAAGAGGTTATCCAACTCTTTCTCTGATATAAGATCAAGCTCACGCTCAGATGTTTTTGCAAGCTCAATACGTTCTGGGTCATACCCAGGAATCCCTCGTTTACGGATGTACTTTAAAAAGGCACGGAGGGCTATAAGGTGATAATTCTGGGTTCTCTTATCTAAGGTCTCTGTCGCTTGCCCTTTTTTTGGCTCTCTTGCGGGGAGGCGGTTTAAATATACTCTGTATTCACGCATCATTGGCTCTGTAACAAGAGAAGGGGAGTCTACTTTTACAAAGTCTAGAAACCGAGAAAGGTAGTGGTCGTAGTTGCGAACGGTAAGAGCAGACCGACCTTTCTCAATTTCGATATACTGCAGAAAGTCTTGTTTGAGTGAAAATAAATCCATGAGTAGCGTGTAGCGTGTAGCGTGTAGCGTGTATTTCTAAACGCTATACGCTAACAACTACTGACTAACCTAGAGTATACGTCAATGTCGCACAATATAATGTAGATAAGTTTACATTTTTTATAAAAAGCTTATTTTACAATGACTTTTGTGATATTTCCAAAAAGTGACCGCTGATAACTAAAAACTGAGGAAGGGGTTGCATTTTTTAAAAAAGTGTGCTAGAATAGGGAAATAGTTACGTAATTTATATGCTTACACCTAGAAAGAAGGCTTCTGCCATCAAAAACGCACAGATTCACGCGAAAGACACTGGATCTCCTGAAGTTCAGGTATCTATTCTCTCTAAGAGGATTGCTGAACTTACTGCCCACCTAAAGACCCACGCAAAGGACAATCACTCACGTCGTGGACTTATCCAGATGGTAGCTGATCGACGTACTCACCTAAAGTACCTAGAGAACTCTAACAAGAAGCGTTACACCGCAATTGTTACAAAGCTCGGACTTAAGTAATATTTTGATCAAAGAGTGGTGCCCTTCGGGCGCCACTCTTGCTACTGTCTACTGTCTACTGTCTACTGTGGCATAGTATACTAACTATACGTTTCTATTTTAATATTTAATTCAAAATAATTTTGAATTAGCTGATGGCTACAAGCCAAAAGCTAACAGCTATTTATATGTCAGTCATTAAACACTCAGGTCAGCGTGTTGCGATTTTTATCGACACACAAAACCTTTACCATTCAGCAAAAAACCTTTATAACTCGAAAGTAAATTTTGGCGCCGTAGTCCAAGCTTCTCTCTCTAAACGCACGCTCATTCGAGCGCTTGCGTATGTTATTACAACGGAAGCTGGGGACGAAACACAATTCTTCGAGGCGCTTACCAAGCTTGGTATCGAAACCAAGACTAAAGACCTCCAGATCTTTTATGGGGGAGCTAAGAAAGGTGACTGGGATGTCGGTCTTGCGGTTGACGCAATACGTATCGCTCCAAAAGTAGACACAATCATCCTAGCCACCGGGGACGGGGACTTCGAGCCGCTTGTTGTATTTCTAAAAGAACACTTTGGTGTACAAGTAGAAGCCATCTCTTTTGGCCGCTCTACATCATCAAAGCTCCGCGCAGTATGTGAAGACTTTATTGATATGTGCGACAATCCAGAAGACTTTCTCATTGGCTACAGAGTAAGAAGCGCTCCTAAAAAACAACTTACCCAACCCGGAAGAGGAAGAAGTCGCGCTCCTAAGAAGAGCACATCTGTTAAAGGGGCTCCTGCGTTAAGAGAAGCAACCACGCCTTCAACATTCTCTGACGAAGACCTAGGAATCTTCAGAAGCGAAGAATAGGCATATTGGGGTATTGCTCATTCTTTGTTGGGACAACCTAACGAAGAATGACTCAACTCTCTACTATGCCGTCCACTAGTAACTAGTAACTAGTAACTATATACTGTTTCCATGGTTCCAAAAGTAGACACCTTTGCAAAAGACATCTCTGAAGAAATAAAGCATAAAGAGGCATCTCTCGCAGATATTGCAACTGCCTCTAACGACATAGGCAATCTCCCAGAAGAGACTTCTCCTCTAGAGAACAAGTCTTCCAGAATCTTCTTAGTTGCTATTGGTTTTCTTTTTGTTGGAATACTGGCCCTCATAGCTTTTATTTACTATTACTTTAGTGTTCTTACCAACTACGAAGAACCAGTCGTAAGCGAAGTAGTACAAGCGACGACGACGAAAGCTTCGAACTTAAGCACACTCTCAGTTATCCTAAACGATAATATTGGAAGACACGTCTCTCGTGTCGAAAAAAAGGACAAAGGGTATGTACTCACCCTCTCTTCTTACTCTCCCGTGTTTGCATACGTAACGAGAAAAGAAGCTGACTATATATCACAGCTGCTTGATACCATCAGCCCGGAAGACACAGAAAAACCAAAAGAGGTGATACCGCCTCCAACGATTACCGGGACATCCTCAACCTCAACCACGTCTGCAGTAACCTCTTCATCAACCACAGTCGCAACAAGTACACAGCTCGTCCCAGCTGAGGAAGAGAGTGGGGTCTCATCCTGGGGGAATGTCACACTATCAAACGTCAACATTAGAACCTACAGTGAAGGCAGAAGGACACTTGCTTACTCTTTCATCTCAACAGAAAAACTAGTGCTTGCCTCAACACCTGAAGAAGTTCTGGCAATCAAGAATGCTATACTTCGCTAATGAGTGTCGCTACTATTTATAGTGCTCACATTGTTGGACTAGACGCAGAGAGAGTTGCGGTTGAGGTAGATGTCTCTCATGGTCTCTATTCATTTTCTATTGTAGGACTTCCTGATAAAGCTGTTGATGAAAGTAAGGACAGGGTTATTGCTGCGCTAAAAAATTCTAAACTAAGAAATCCAAAAACCGAAAATCATAAAGTAATCGTTTCGCTGTCGCCAGCACATATTAAAAAGGAAGGGACGCACTTTGACGTGCCGATTGCGCTCTCATATCTCGTTGCCTCTAAACAACTAACACTGCCTAAGGATATTGGCTGGTTCGTTGGAGAGCTGTCACTTTCAGGTGAAATAGTTTCTGTTGGAGGTATTTTGGCCATCGCCGAAAAAGCGAAGAGAGAAGGGGTGAAGGCGCTCTATGTCCCAAACGAAAATAAAGAGGAGGCATCACTTGTCGAAGGTGTCCATATTTATCCATGCAAAAATCTACTAGAACTTTTCTTTCATCTTGGGGGAACTATTGATGGAACAACGGGGGAGGAAATAAAAGTGTACGCTAAAGAGGAAGTAGAAACCGCAGAAGAGAAGTCTCTCCTTGTTGACTTCGCTTCTATAAAAGGACAAGAAGTTGCCAAGCGAGCACTCCTAGTAGCAGCAACCGGCGGACATAACATCGCGCTCTATGGACCACCTGGAACAGGAAAGACAATGCTCGCTAAGGCATTCACTGGTATTTTGCCACCACTTTCTAAAGACGAATCTCTTCAGGTGACAAAGATACACTCTATTGCGAAGAAGAACGCTATGCTTATCGCTCACCCGCCATTTCGCAGTCCGCATCACACCGCGTCATACGTCTCTGTTGTCGGTGGAGGAACAACACCTAAACCGGGTGAGGTAACGCTCGCTCATCATGGTGTGCTTTTTTTAGATGAATTCCCTGAGTTTGATAAGAAGGTAATAGAATCTCTACGCGAACCGTTAGAGGAGGGGTTGGTTACCATCTCACGAGCAAAGGGGTCTTTCACTTTTCCTGCGTCTCTTACTCTCGTCGCCGCAATGAACCCGTGCCCTTGTGGTTACTATGGCAGCAAGGTAAAGCGATGTGTCTGTTCACCTGGGGATATCGACCGTTACGCGCGTAAGTTGTCTGGACCAATTATGGACCGCGTCGACATCTGGGTACCGGTGATGCACATTGATTACGATACATTGTCGAACAAAAGTGAAGGGGATGGATCTCTTACTCTTCGTCAAAAAGTAAAACGAGGGAGAGAATTCGGAAAGGAGAGGCAGAAGAGAAGCGGGAAGCTTTTACCCAAACTCAACAAAGGAATGAGCGGGGACGAAGTAGAACAATATGCAAATATCACAAAAGAAAGCGAGGGTTTACTCAAGATGCTCGCTAAGCAGTACACACTTTCTCCTCGAGCCTATCACCGGGTGATCAGACTATCAAGAACAATAGCTGACCTCCGCGAGTCAGAAACAATTGAAAAAGAAGACATCTTAGAAGCGTTTCAATATAGACCAAAGTTATACGGGGACCGCGTGTAGCGTGTAGCGTGTAGCGTGTAGCGTGTAGCGTGTAGCGTGTAGCGTGT
>CAZNZQ010000010.1:0-32011 GCA_964577675.1 uncultured Candidatus Saccharibacteria bacterium | reverse complement strand
TGTGGACCCTAGGAGAATCGAACTCCTCACCTCCGGAGTGCAAAACCGGCGCTCTACCATATGAGCTAAGGGCCCTTATTATATTTTTAACTTTACTACTTTAACTTTTCTAAAAACTAGATAAAATCAATTATATCAATTATTAAGGACACAAGCAACTATATTCACTTACAGAAACTAAGGGTTTTTTAGAAGCTTGTATTGGGTGTATACTTTTATAAACATGAAACAAGTACTACTGTTTGGGTTCGGAATTCTTTTATTGGCCATAGGTGTTGGTTTTTATATGAGACCTGCGCCACCCTCGGCTTTGCCTCCTCAGATGTCGGGTACGACCACAGTGCTTACCCTCTATTATTTGAGCGGGGACGTTTTTTATAAAAAAGATGGAGACAATAACTTCTCTGTTATGAGTGGAGGTAAGGTGCAGCTGCCAAACAAGACAACAGTTAAAACTGCAATTGGCAAAGCATATGTTCTCCTAGAAGATGCTTCAGTCATCACTCTGAAAGAAAATACAGAGATTCTCATACAAGTAGATGAAAAAAATGTAAGCATACTGCAAATGTTCGGTAAGACGTATCACCGCGTAGAAACTCTTCTTACAGGTAAAATCTATGAAGTGAGAACTCCGACCACCCTTGCAGCAGTGCGTGGGACCAAGTTTGGTGTGAGCTATGACTCAGTAAAGAAGGAGACTAAGGTTGCTGTTACTGAGAGCAAGGTCGCGGTCAAAGAGATAGATGACATGAAAAGTACCTCTACTGTTCCGATGGAAGATTTTACTCTAGTAACAGAAGGAGAAACAGCTACAGTTACTGTAGCCGAAAATTCTGGCCCAAAAGATAGGCCAGTTACAGTCACTAAGACAGAAAACGAAGCCGATATGAAAGAGCTAATTAATAGTGAGATTATAATGGATGAAATTTTTGAGTCTATTAAGTCTGATGATAAAGGAGGATTTAAGAAAAAAATAGAAGAGATGATTATAGAGGAAGGGAAAAAAGATGTTCCAAAAGTAGAGGACAGAATCTCAAAACAGACTGAGACAAAAGAAGAAGCTAAGTTGCCAATTGAACAAAAAGAAGTAAAAGAAGTCGTAGTCAAAAAAGATGTAATGACAGTCCCCGTCGTCGGGAAGCTAGATGAGGAAGCATTCTTTAATAAATTTGAGCCGCTCTTTATAGAACTTTTTTATGCTGATGATCAGATGACCTTGTGTGGCTTTAGAGGTGGACCGGAGGATAGAGTAAAAGAGATTACTGACTTAGCTAAGGAGAGTGGGCGCCCTATCACTTCAACGGTCGGTTTACTTGCTTTCGCCAAAGATATCGCTGAGTACTGTGCCTCTAAAAAGGAAACCTTAAAAAATGAGTTACAAAGACGCTTCGATGAAGAGTACCCATATAGACAGTAATGAGACTTTCTAAGAAAAAGGAATACGCTCTCCTCGAAGTCGGGGGATATGTCCTTGTGGCGGTTCTCCTTCTTTCTCTGTCTCTTTCTCCTCTGGTCAAGCGGTCGAACAATGTTCTCCTTGACCCTCTACGTACCAGAGATATTTCACATGACGCGGTTGTAGTAGCAATAGATGATATAAGCCTACAAGAGCTCGGTGCATGGCCGCTTGATAGAAAAGTCTTCGCAGAACTCATCGAGCAACTTAATGACTACAAGATAAGAGCATTAGTATTTGATGTTCTCTTTTTAGAAAAGAAGGAGAGTGACACACATATGGAGTCTGCTCTCAGTAGTGTGACATACCCTGTCGTCTTAGCAAGTAAGATAGTAGACGGAGGAATACGTAAGCCCGTGTACTCACTTTCAGAGAGGTTGAGTACCGGCTTTGTAAATGTTGCACCAGATAATGATGGCAAGGTGAGAAGGTTCATTCCAGCGTTTAATGATAGAGATAGCTGTGCTAACCCGCTTGCACTTAAAGCCACTCTCTCTGATACATGCTTTACACAAAAGAGTGAAGGCTTTTTTTATCCGAAAACTATCCCAGAATTGAGTATCGTAGATGTACTAAGAGGTAACGTACCTAAAGATCTTCTGGAAGGAAAGACGCTATTTATAGGGGCTACTACCCTTGATCTCGAAGACTACTTCACCTCGCTTAACGGAAACAAGATTCCTGGGGTGCATGTGCATGTCGCGATGTATGCATCCCACGAGAATGGTCTCAGCACTAAGCCCCTTGCTCAGGGCCTTTCGATCACCTTAGTATTGCTTTTTATATTGCTCGGCTATGCTATAGTTTTGTGTATACGAAAACCGCTAGTGCAAATAATGACGCTAGTAGGTTTGCTGTGTTTTGCGGCAGTGAGCACGGCGATCCTTTTCGACCTAGGTGTTGAGCTGCCACTCTTTCAGATACTTATAGTTTGTTTTGTGGCATTTGTGGTAGCAACAGTATTTCGCTATGCTCATTCCCGAAGAGAGAATATGTTTATAAAAACTATGTTTTCTAGGTATGTTAACAAGAGTGTCCTGCAGGAACTTCTTAAGAGTAATTCATACAAAAGGGAAGGTGAGAGGTGCACTCTATCGATCCTCTTCTCTGATCTAAGAGGATTCACCGATTTTTCTGAGTCACTGTCACCGGAAGAGTTAACCAGACTTCTTAACGAGTATTTTGCCGCAATGGTTTCTGAGATATTTAAAGAGAATGGTACAGTTGATAAGTTTATTGGGGATGCGGTTATGGCGTTTTGGAATGCTCCGCTCCCTGTCAAGCAACACGAGCTCCATGCAGTTATGGCGGCTATTGGTATGCAGGAGGCGCTTACTATTTTTAATGAAGAACATACTACGTCTTTAAAAATGGGGATAGGTATTCACTCAGGTGAAGCCGTGGTCGGAAATATTGGCGGTGAAGAGCGGATTAGTTACACAGCTCTCGGTGATAGTATTAATACTGCTTCACGGATTGAGTGTGTAACTAAACACTACGGTGCGAGGATTATTGTAAGTGAAAGTATTGCAAAGATTGTACTTAATAAGTTGAAGCAAGGGTGGCTCCTAAGAAAGCTTGATGAAGTGAAACTTAAAGGCAAACAAAAGAGTATTATTTTGTATGAAGTAACAGACATTTCCTCGGATATTGTTAGTGCTTATGAGCAAGCTCTTTCGTTGTACCAAAAGGGACTTTTGAAAGACGCGACACAAATACTCCAGTCAGAGCTGCTTGCAGAAGATATACCAGCTACCATTTTGCTATCGAGAATTCAAAAAGGTCTTATACCAGAAGGGTTTGACGGGGTGTGGGTGTTCGATGAGAAGTAACCTATAACCTCCTTAGGTAAGGGAGGAGGATAGGTAAGATGTTTTCTTCAACTATTTTTTCGTAGCCAGCTTTGTTAGGGTGGATACCGTCGCTTGTGTTGAGTGAGGGACGAAGGACGACACCTTCTAGGAAGAAAGGAACCAAAGTAAGGTCGTACTTTTCTGCCAAGTCGCTATAGATTGTGTCGAACTCTTGTCTGTATGCGCTACCGTTAGTAATACTTGACTTCATTCCAAGAAGAACTACTTTTTTATTTGCTTCAATAAGACTCTTGATTATCGAGTCAAGATTAGCTTTCGCTGAAGACGGAGGAAGAGATCTGAGCATATCGTTGGCTCCAAGCCCAAGCAAAATAACGTCAGGGTTTTGTTCGAGAACAAAAGAAACCCTGTCTACTCCGCCTTGGGTGGTTTCTCCAGAGACTCCCATGTTAATGACTTTGACATTTAGTTTCGCATCAGCTAATTTCTTTTCTAGAATATAAGGATAGCTTTCTGTAAGATCAACACCATAGCCTGCGGTGAGCGAATCACCAAATGCAGCAATAGTCAGCTCCTTCTTCTCGCTGACAGACGTGGTCCTTTTTTCAGCTATCGTGCTTCTCTTTAAGTATACAACTATGGCAAAAGTAGCAGAAACAAGCAAGGTAGAAATAATAATGAAAGTAAGTAGTTGTTTTGTTGTCATGAAATATAACTATTATAAGTATGGTACCATGGATTAATTACATCAATATGATTCTCGAGATACAAAATGTTTCAAAAAGTTACATACAAGGGAAAGAGCCAGTAGTCATCCTTAAAGACATATCTTTCTCCGTTAAGAAGGGTGAGACTGTTGCAATTGTTGGCCCTTCTGGGTCAGGTAAATCGACACTTCTTTCTATTATGGCGGGCTTAGATAGACCGGACAAGGGGGAGGTGCTTGTCGACGGACAAAAGATATCAAAGATGACAGAAGCTGAACTCTCGCTACTTCGTAATCAGAAAGTAAGTGTTATATTTCAATCGTTTGAACTCGTTGGTTTTTTTAACGCCCTTGAAAATGTGACATTACCACTCACAATACGTGGAGACAAAGATGCTGCTAAGAAAGGGAAAGAGCTTCTAGAAAGAATGAATCTGAGGGGGAGAAGTCAGAACCTCCCAAGCGAGTTATCGGGTGGAGAGCAGCAGCGTGTAGCTATTGGGCGAGCGCTTGCGTCCGGGAGCGAGATTATCTTTGCTGATGAACCAACTGGGAACCTCGATAGTAGGAATGGAAATGCCGTGCTTGATCTTTTTATTAACGCTGTAAGGAAAGAAGGGAAGACCTTGGTCATTATCACCCACGACATGTCTATAGCTAAGAGAATGGACAGGGTGTACGAGATACGAGACAGTTCCTTAACTGAAAAGACAGAACGAGACATATGATACCGCGTTTATTATCTCTTATAGCTAAGAGAACGTATTCTCTTCTTTTGCTTTCATTTTTTAGTCTTACGGTTGGAGGGTTCTTGTTTGGGGCTGTTCTCACTTTTACGACGAGTGTTAACACCTTTCTGGTAGGCGAGGGGAAGACACTCATAGGAGGAGACATAGTAATGAGTTCTCCCTATCCAATTGATACTAGTAAGGAAGTGTTTGTTGGACTAAAGAGTGATAGTCACACGGTGGCGGAGACGCGCTCATTCCAGGGGGTGTTTACTACCGAAAAGTACTCTTCTCCTGCGGCAATTCGTGCCGTATCAGATGTGTTTCCTTTATACGGGGAAGTCGAGCTGAAAGATGGTATACAGTTTTCTTACGAGCCGGGGGGTCTTTATGCTGAAGAGTCCTTTCTCAACAGGCTATCTCTTGCTGTCGGAGATAGTGTTGAGTTTGCTGGTAAAACTTTTACTGTAAAAGGAGTCTTGCTTAAAGAGCCGGACACTGTGAGTGTTGGGGTTTCTTTTGCTCCAAAAGTAATTATTTTTCTTAGTGACGTAGAGACTATTACTGTCCCATTAAGTGAGAGTAGAACAAGATATAAAGTGTATATCAGAGAGAACGGTGATCAGCCTCTAGTGGGCAGCGAAAGGGATATGCTCAAGGCATACGCCGCTGAAAATAAACTACGTTTTGACGACGCCAGTGATGGCCCAAACAGTCTCCTTGAAGGGTTTTCTTCCATCGACGACTTTGTGGGAGTTATTTTAGCAGTGGCACTTTTTCTTGTAGTCATTAATATTGGAGCCAATCTTACATACCTGTTATCGCGTTTTAGAAAAACTATCGCTCTCTTAAAAATCTACGGAGCACAAGCAAGAACGATAGAGAGAATATTTTTTTCTATTTTTGGAATAATGGGTTTTGTCGCAGGAGTGCTAGGTGCAGTAGTTGGAATTTATGTAGCCCACTATGTGATAGATGTCTTAAATGATGTCTACCGCATTACCCTTTCCTCGGACAATTTTTTACTTATCTCTGCTACCGGTGGAGTATTCGGGAGTCTTTTTATGGTGCTTGCTTCGCTGCCATTTTTATCCTTAGTTAAACAGGTGGAGCCAAAAGAACTTCTGGTGAACCAAATCAAACCAAGGAAATCATTTTCGCTACAACAAGCGTTACTGTACCTACCTGTGCCACTTTTTGTAAGCGGAACCCTCTTTTTTATTTCGAGGAATATTCAAGTTTCTGTTGGAGGGGTTCTCGTATGTATTATCGTCTTCATTATGTTTATGGCGACTGTCTATTTCATCCTAAGGTCTATGTATGCCTTAAGAGAAAGATTGCCTTTTGTCACGAGAAGTGTTGTTTCTTTTCTTTACTTGAGAAAGGCAGAAACACTTATTTCTGTTTCCGCCATCATGACTGCGTTTTCTCTTGTCTTTTTGGTGACTGCAGTGAGATCAAACCTTGAGCTCAACCTACGTACCAATATCAGCACTTCTGCGCCGTCTATGTACTTGGTGGATATCACTAAGTCGCAACTGCCTTTCGTTAAAGAAATAGCAGGAGATTCATTCAGAGAGTATCCAATTGTAAGAGGTAGGCTTCTTTACTTTAATGATCGTGACCTGTTGCAAGAAGACAACAGAGAACTAAGAAGAGAGTTCAACCTAACGTATAGAGATGAGTTAATTGACAGCGAGGTCTTAACTGAGGGAGCTCTCGGTGACACCCTTGGAGGCAAAGTCTCCGTCCCGGTATCGATAGACGCGTCTTTTGGTGAAGAGTTGGGGGGAGTCGAGATAGGCGATACTATAGAGATTTTTATCCAAGGTGTAGAGTTAAAAGCAACTATTACAAGTATTCGAGAGGTTGATTCAACATCTGGTACTCCATTTTTCTATCTTGTCTTTCCGACAGACATACTCTCGTCTTTCCCTGCCACCTTTTTTGGTACTGTCCAAGCAGGTGAGGAAGAAAGAAAAGAAATAGAACGCGTTCTAGCTAAACAGTTTCCGAACATTATCCCAATAGTGACTATTTCAATAGTGTCTGCGATTACTGAGCTGGTGGAAAGTATAGTTACTGTAGTTACTCTTGTGAGTGTCCCTAGCATTATACTTGGGCTACTTCTTATTATTGTTATGCTCTCTCAGAACATGTATGAACGAAGTGGAGATGTTTTAGTCTTAAGAGCCTTTGGCTTAACCAGAAGAAGACTCCTCCTCCTCTTCCTAATCGAAGGATTATTTTTAGTATTTCTGGCAGGGTCTCTTAGCTACTGTATTGCTCATCTTGTTGCCTGGGGGATCAATGTTTTCCTTTTTTCCTTTTCCTCTTTTAGTTTCGTAACGCTACCTGTTTATATTATCCTTTTGAATATGGTAGTAGTTGCTGTAGTCTCCTTTATATTGGCGTTTAGGGTGAGCAAAACTTCACTTAAGAAGCTTTTGGCAGAAAAGTAAGACTCTCTCCACTTCTAGAAGAGGCTCTTAACCGTTATACTGAGTCTCATGAAAGCAATCCATAGTGTAGTCTATCTTTTTGACAAGATGGAAGATCATATTCGTGCGAGGTTGGCTCGGCATCCTTTTATATATACTTTTATCGGCGGTGCAGGAATCGTCCTCTTCTGGAGAGGTGTTTGGCATACTGCAGACGTCTTAGAAAGAACTTCCCAGTTTGGTGCTCACCTCTTTTCTCCACTCGGGTCACTGGTTCTTGGTATTGTTGTGCTCCTGTCCACCGGGTTATTCGTCTCAGCATTTATTGGAGATTCAATCATTATGTCAGGTATTCGGCATGACAAGAAGATCATTGAAAAGACGATTGAGGATGTCGAAACTGAAAAATCTGACCTAGAAAAGATACTCGTTGTTGTTAATAGTATGCAAGAAGAGTTGTCTCACCTTGAAGGTAAGCTAAAAGTTCGTTGTGAGGGGTAGAAGGCGCTTGTTTAGTGCCACATTCTCGTTCCGACTTCGTCGTTTGCGAATCTGTGGTTAACATCACGATGAACCATTTCATCTTTAATGGTCGCTTCTATTATGTCGGTTAGTCGTGCGTCCTCACTTAGTCCCCAGTACGACTTCGCTAGCTCCGTAGCGGGCACGTTCTCATGCACCCCTTCGTGGACGAGACGCAGGTATGTTTCGTAAGAGTGGATGGCCTCTTCTTCAAAGAAACCCACAACACGATGTGCAGTTTTAGGAGAGAAGAGATATAAAATAAAATAGATAACACAGAAGAAAAATTGAACGAAGATAATGAGAAATCTCTCAAATCTAGTCGGACGTGCAAGCTCGCTATACACGAGAAGGTGAACGCGCTCGTTCTCTGCTTCGTCTAAGAGTGTGCGTATCCACCCTTTGTCGTCACGTATAAAACGAAGAGATTTAAGGTGTTGGAAGAATCCACCAATCATCCCAGGTATTGATGCTATGGTTTCAAGAACAACTGCCCTATGCCCATAGCGCTCTTTAAAGAGGAAGTCTGCGGACTCTGCAGATAGGTGGACTATGGTCCTGGCCAATCTGTCACGGAATCCTCTGGGTGCATACCTATACTTTTCTTCTTTTAATGTGACGTGAGGTGCGACCTCTTCTAAGCCCTTAACCATCTCTTCACTATATTCTTGAATCATATATAGGAAGTATAACAAATTTTCATTATTTTAATCTCTTTTATAAACATGATAGAATATCTTGCATGTTAGACATCAAATTTATCAAAGAAAATAGCGATATTATAGGCCTCGCAGCTAACAAAAAACGCCTATCGTTCAAAGTTGAAGAACTCGTTGCTTTAGACGATAAGAGGCTTGTTCTCCTTAAGGCAGTGGAAGAGTTGCGTGCTAAGCAAAATATCTCCAGTGACACTATTGCGAAAGCGCAAGCTCTTGAACGACAGGAAATGATTGAGACAATGCGCAAGGTAAAAGATGAGCTTAAGTCAAAAGAAGATGAGCTCGAGGTGGCTATGAAAGAGTGGAGACTTCTCATGCTCCAGGTTCCTAATATTCCAGATATGTCAGTGCCAGAAGGAGAAAGTGACGCTGATAACGTAGAAGTAAAAAGATGGGGAGATGTTCCGCAGTTTACTTTTGAACCCCTTGACCATATTAGTCTTATGGAAAGTCAGAATATGGTTGACTTTGAGCGGGGGACTAAGACCTCTGGCTTCAGGGGGTATTTCTTAAAGAACGATGCCGCTCTTCTTGAGATGGCAATTTGGCATTACGTTATGGAAAGATGGAGTAACTTAGGATTCGAGCCGATGCTCGTGCCGTCACTCGTAAAACGTGAAGCATTACTCGGCACCGGATATCTTCCACAAGGTGAGGATGATCTCTATAAAGACGGAAATGATTACTTGGCTGGCACCGGAGAGGTGGCTACGATGTTTTACCATAGTGAAGAAGTTCTCGATGTGAAAGAACTACCAAAGAAGTACATAGTCTGGAGCCCATGTTTCCGCAAAGAGGCAGGTAGTCATGGCAAAGACGTTAAAGGACTGGTTCGTGTACATGAGTTTTATAAGTGTGAGCAAGTGATACTCTGTGAGGCAAGTCATGAGACATCTGTCACACATCACGAAGAAATAAGAGCACACGCAGAGCAGATGATGGAAGAGCTGGGTATTCCATACCATACGGTAGTTAATTGTGGTGGAGACTTAGGGCAGGGTCAGGTCAAAAAGTATGACATTGAAGCTTGGCTTCCTTCGCAGCAAAAGTATAGGGAAACGCACTCAGCAAGTTACTTTCATGATTTTCAGACTCGCAGGCTCAACATTCGCTATAAGAATAACGACGGGAAACTTCTCTATACTCATTCATTGAACAACACCGCAGCCGCAACCCCGCGACTTCTTATCGCTGTAATAGAAAACTACCAACAGGCAGACGGGACCGTTCGTGTTCCAGATGTTCTCGTGCCTTATATGGGAGGGAGAACAATTCTCGGTAAACCTTTTCGTTCACAATAGTAGAAAGGTTTCTCTATATGAAAATAAAGCGACGCACCGTCCAAAAAGTTAGAAATTGGTTCTTGTTATTCGTGCTTCTGACTATCTTCGGACTGGCGTACAAGGTCTATGTCGAAAAAGATTGGTTTGCAATAAAAGAATACGAAATTATTGGAGTGGGTGAAAGTGATAGGGAGGAGATAGTTAAGCGACTACAAAAAGCTTCATCTGGCGTAACACTGTTTGTGTTCCCTAGGGATAGAATATTGAGTTACTCGCATAAAGCGATAGTCGATATTGTAAGTGACGTCGTACCAAGTCGAAAAGATATTCTTGTCGGACCCTCTAGTAGGCAGACTCTTCAGGTAGAAGTTCTGGTATTTGATCCAGTAATGAAAATTTCTCCCAATATTGGGGTAACCAAAGAGGGTATAGTGTTCCCGACTAAGAAACCTCTTCTTAATTTGCCGTATTTTGATTCCGCTTCCACGACAGAGACGTTTAAGGAGAATGGGTTTACTTTCAGTAAACTTTCTTCGTTCGATGAAAAGTATACGGAAGAGCTGAGCTCATTTATAGAAAAAGTTTCATCAGTCCTTTTTCCTATCTCGAGGATACGGATTGACCAGCAAGGGGACGTGTCGCTCTTCGGACAAGAAGAAAGTTCAAAGATTTTGGTTACCACTAAAACGGACTTAGATAAAGGGTGGTCAACACTAGTGAGCGCTATTGATACTGAGCCACTAAAGAGCTCTTTAGAAAAAGAGATGTCTAGACTGCTTTATATCGACCTTCGTTTTGGAAATAAAGTTTTTTATAAATTTGGTAAAGAGGGCCAATTCCAAAATGCCTCATCGACTGTTATAATAGACGACCATGATACAGAAGTTGCTTCAACGACTATTCTTCAGTAAAAAAATAGTTCGCAGACACCAAGCCCCGGTGAGGGGTTTTTGGCAGCGAATTATTGATGAGAAGATTCTAAAAGGCGAAACTATTACAGTAGTAGCGCCTATGGCTGACGTTACCGATATTGCTTTTAGGACAATGATTGCCAAGTATTCTAAGCCTCACGGGCCAGATGTGATGTGGACGGAGTTCGTGTCAGCTAACGGTCTTTGTAGTCCCGGAAGAGAGGTTCTAAAGCGTGACCTAGAGTTTACAGAAATAGAGAGGCCGATTGTTGCACAACTATTCACCTCAGATCCAGACAATATGAGAGAAGCGGCCAAGCTTTGCAAAGAGCTCGGTTTTGATGGAATCGACATTAACATGGGGTGCCCGGATAAGGGCATAGAAAAGCAGGGAGCAGGGGCAGCACACATGAAGGACTGGCGTCGTGCGCAAGAGGTGATACGTGCAGCCCAAGAAGGAGCAGATGGACTCCCTGTGTCTGTTAAGACGCGGTTGGGGTGGAATAAGATTGAGTTTAAAGAGTGGCTCCCCAAAATTCTCGAATGTAATATTCCGACTCTCACTGTACATCTTCGTACCAGGAAAGAAATGTCTAAAGTGGATGCACACTGGGAGCTGATGGGAGACGTGGTAAAGCTCGTGAGGGATATCACTGGGCCTATTACGGAAGGTGGAACAATTATTTTAGGTAATGGAGATATAAAGTCTGTAACAGAAGGCAAGGAAAAAGCAAAAGCAAGTGGTGCAGATGGCGTCATGGTGGGGAGAGGCATTTTTGGAACGCCATGGTTTTTTGATGAGGAAGAATTTAACAAAGGTAAAAGTGTCGAAGAGAGGTTGCGTATCTGTGTAGAGCATACGAGACTCTACGAAGAGAAATTGGGCGACATTAAAAGTTTTGCAATCATGAAGAAGCATTACAAGGCATACGTCAATGGCTTTGACGGTGCTAAAGAGTTACGCGCAGAACTAATGGAGTGTTCAAATTCTAAAGAGATAGAGGAGAAGATAAATATTTTTCTTTCTAGTAGAACTTAATACATATTGCACCTATAGAGGCAAGGAGTATGGCAACTATCTTATATGCCCAGTTTGTTTTCTCTTTAAAGATAATAATACCGAGGACCACAGAGATAATAGCGCCTGTGCGCAGTATCGGGTAGACAAAACTAATTAAAACATCATCTTGTCTATATAGTAGCAGAGGCATCATAAAAGAAATGGCGAAAAAAGTCCCCACTATGACATAAAGACGCGTTTTCTCTAACGACAAATCTTCTTTTTTAAAGCGGTATAGAAAAAGAAGAGGGAGGGTAGAAAATATAATGATAGTAGTACCATAAAAGAATGGCTCAAAGTGCTTGATAAGAATACTGTCGATAAATATCGCTGAAGCACCACATATGCTGGTAAGCACGCTGAGCAGTACACCTTTTTTAGTTAGTTCTTGCCTAGCTCCTTTTGTGTAGGTTACAAGGATGGACGCCGAACATATTAAGAGAACCCCTATTATTAATCCAAATGAAAAAGGTTGTTTTAGTATAGTTAAGCCGAGCAACGTGATGAGTACCACTTGCAGTTGTGTGATGACAGTAAATGTTGATACCGGGGTTACCTTAAGAGCTAGGTTGTAAATATATCCAAAAAGAGCCCAGGCGACCACAGAAACCATATATAAAACAATTAGTAAGGGGGATAATTGTGGCAATCCTTCAAAGCGAATTACTGCTAAAGGTAAAAGACAGAGACCTGTCAGCACATTCGCATAAATAACTAAGGCCAAGGGGTCGACCACCTTGAGGGCATGTTTGGTGAGTAGTCGATTGATTGCTTGAGAGAGTATGGTTCCCAGTAACAGTAAGGTAGAAAACAATGAAAGAGACATGTGTTATAATTTTATCATATGACATCTTATATTGCTCTCTACCGAAAATACCGCCCACAGACGTTTACTGACGTTGTTGGACAAGAACAATTAGTCTCTCTTCTAGAGAAAACAATTAAAGACAAAAAGGCTAGCCATGCTTACCTTTTTTGTGGCGGACGTGGAACAGGCAAGACTACAGTAGCCAGAATATTTGCGCGCGAGGTTGGTTGTAACGACGAAGACATTATCGAAATTGACGCAGCGAGTAATCGTGGGATTGACGAGATACGAGAACTTCGTGACGCAGTCCGAACTGCCCCTTTTTCTAGCCCCTATAAGGTGTATATAGTAGATGAAGCACACATGCTCACCAAGGAGGCTGCAAACGCACTCCTAAAGACCCTAGAAGAGCCTCCAGCGCACGTTATCTTCATCTTGGCTACCACTGATCCAGAAAAGCTTCCGGCAACTATCGTTTCCCGCTGCCAAAAAATAGTCTTTCAAACACCAAGTCTGTTAACTCTGGCAGATAGACTCATCCATGTTGCTTCAGGTGAGGGGAAAACACTAGACGAAGAGGCCGCGTTACTAGTTGCTAAACACGGCAAAGGGTCATACCGAGACGCTCTCGGTTATCTTGAGCAAATAATTGCCATGGCCACAGAGAAACAGATACCTCTTGAGCTTGTGATAGGTGTGATAGGTCATCCAGAACACACCCTCTTAGTCGACCTAGTTGATAGTTTCTGTAAGGCAGATAAAAGTAAGATTATTAAAGGTATAGAAGCGCTTAGCAAGAAAAGCGGAGCATTAAGAGCGTATGACGAATTCTTGGAGCTTATTCGCACAGCGTTACTGGCAAGAATCGGTGAGTCAAAAGGTGAAGATGAGATTAGCGCTCTCGGTAAGACATATGCATCTATTCTTAATTCGGCTCTCATCCTTGCTCTTCTAGAAAAGCGTCATCTTGTTACGGTTGCTGAATCTCACGGGTGGCTTGCGTTTGAGTCAATTCTTATAAGTGAACTACATAAAGCTAAGTAGCTTCACCTTGCATGCAGTTTGTCGCTAAGTATAAACATCACCTAAAGCATGCAACAACCGCGCTCTTTATTTTTGGTTTCTTGACAGATATGGTGTTGTTGCCAGACGTCAACAATGCCCTCACTAAGTATATTGGACTGGGGTATATTATAGGGATAGCCATACTTATTGCTTTTCGTGAATGGGTGATAGCCAGAAACACCGCAAATCAGAGAGAAAGAAAACTTTTTGCTTTGGCCAGCTTCGGAATTGCTTACTTTTCTGGAGCGACTCTTTCTTTTGTATTCGTGTATGCACTTCGATCGGCGGCTTTATCAGTGTCGTGGCCACTTTTTCTTATTCTCTTGCTGTGTATGATAGCAAATGAAGTTTTCGCTACGCACACATATCGTTTTACGATTGATATTATGGTTCTCTTTATAGCTGTTGTTTTTTATGTAGTATTCAATGCTCCTTTTATTGTTAGTACACAAAACAGTGGTGTATTTTATGCGAGCATTCTTATTGCTATAGTGTTGTCACTTCTGTATGTCTTTTCAATATCTTCTATTTCTGAAACAAGCGAAGAAGAAACTCCTCGAATGTACTCACTTGCAGTCGGCATCCCTATGTTTATTGCGATGCTTTACTTTCTTAATATGATACCTGGTGTCCCTCTTTCTCTCACTGAGGGAGGGGTTTATCACAACGTACAGAGGCTAGAGAGCGGTGCCTACCTTGTAGAAGAGGAAGATGGGGACAGAATGTTTCAAAGCTTTAGAACAAAGGTGCATACTATCTCTGGCATACAGAGCGATGTTTTCTTTTTAAGCGCTATACGTGCGCCACAGAATATGACGGCCCCGATTACTCATGTTTGGGAATACTATGATGCCGGTAATGGTAAATGGGTTACTTCAACCGTTATTCCGTTTACTCTCTCAGGAGGAAGGGAGGACGGGTATAGAGCGTACTCCCACAAAGAAAATATTTTTGAAGGACTGTGGAGGGTGACGGTAAAAGTAGATGAAAAGCGTATTGTAGGTCGTGTAAAGTTTTATATTAAAAAAGGCACACCAGAGACAATAACAGAAAAGACTATATAGAGCCTACTACTCTTTTCCGTCTCTTGAAATATTCGCGCTTTCTCTTTCAAGTGTAGTAGCCTTTCGAAGAAGAATATTGTCTTCATTTGGTATGACGGAGACATGCTTACAGTCGCTAATCCATTCTGCAATATCAAAGAGCTCTCTTTCTTCTGTCATCCATTTCTTACCGAATCTTAGTAGAGATATGGGACGTGAGTAGCCGCGCATCGTTTTCTTTCCATTTTTGATAAGAAAGTATTCGTGAAAGTATGACATTGCTAACTCCCGTATGTTTTTGTAGACAGGATCTCTGTAGCCTAGAACGGAGTGATTAGTCTTAGATACTGCTCCCCAGTAACCATTTTCTTTGTAAAGAGCGATAACATGATCGTAATCGTCTTTGGTCACCTTGATACTCATAATAAGCGGTCTGCGTCCTTGGAGAATGAAGGCCACAGTTGCAAGCATTGCTCCTTCTAAACAGTGTGCTTTTTTCTCCCGCATGACTCGTCTCGGGGACATGCACGTCTCCCCCTCGTCTTCATGATTAAAAGGAATTGACTCTAGATAGCCTTGAACAAGGGAAGGGGTATCTAGTGTCTTTAAAAAGCGTAACTCATTCTCGTTTAAATACCTCATACATTAAATATTATCTAGTCTTGCAGACATCTTTTAGTGCCTCTTTATCTTCTTCACTAAGAGAGGTGGATGTACCGCTGTTGAATGAGTACATAATAGATTGCACATTTTCTACGTGTCCTATACCGAGAGCATGCCCGAACTCATGAATAAGAACGCGTCTGAGTTTGACCTCGTCTGAGTATTGGTAGATGTCAATCGTATTGCTAGAGGGTACGAACCTGCCTTCTGTGAAAGTTCTAGACCCAATGGAGTTACTTCTTCGGATGAGGCCATTAGCATACTCTACGAGCTCATTATATCTTTTTACACGCGAGTTAACTTCCTCCATGCGCCTAGTAAGGTCTTTTCTGCGCAGTTCGAACTGTTCAGATTCTTTTTTAAGCGCATCTAGTTCTAGCATCATTGCATCATATTCTGCCTTAGTTGCGCCTCCTTTTTTGTTATAGTCGCCAACCTTTTCATTGTAATTTGCATATTTTTGCTGGAACTCCGTCGCTTCCTTATTAAAAATTTCACTATCGTTTATGTAGCTCACTTTTTCTCGCTCGTAGGCAGTGCGTGTATCTCCGGCCGCTTGCTTAGTATTTTCTATTTCTAGTGCAAGATAGCCAAGACTGACGGTAGTTGCCTGGCGTTCGTCATAAATAAGGTTAAGAGTAAGCGTCCCTCCGCTTTGGTCGTTAGTAAACAGCGATGTGCCAGCCGCCTGTTCCCATACTTTTATGGCATCCGTTGTAATTTGAAAAAACTTTTCTCTCGATAGATCAAATTGAGAGTCGAATACGCCTATTTTGTAACCCATAGGACGGACACATGGTGATATGAGAGGTCTATAAGACTCGTCGTCAGTATCTGAGTGGTGTACAGCTAGTGTTTCGTACACCTGATGTTTACTTTCTTCTGTTACTTTAGGTGCAACAGTATCAGTTTTTTGTACAACTTGCGCAATCCCCTCATTTTTAACTTTTTGCTCATCTGTAGTACTGGTAAGGGGAGCCTCTTCGTCAACCTCCTTTCTTAATAAGATGGTATCTTGAGGTGGGTGGACAAGGTTCTTGCTTTCTGTGATTATTTCTGAAAAAGAAATTGGGTGTTGGAGTAGTGTGATATAGACCGCTAAAAGCGATATGACTAAGAAGATGACGACTTTTGAGAAATTACTCAACATTATCTCTAAATTGTACCACGTGGAAAATGTTGAGAAGAAAGGGGTCTTACTTTTTTGTAAATAGAATAACCCCTTTATTTTCAGATAGATTTACTATCATCTTGTTTTCTGTCACAAGCAGTGATTCACCTAAAGTGAGAGCTTCCTTTAGGGGGTTGTTTGGTGTTTTACAACTACTTACTCCGTTTTCAGGTTGTGCAATAACTATTGAGCCTAGTCGAATAAGGTGGCCTTTAAGAATGTAGTTTCCAGTAAACTTTTCGCATGAACTAGATGCAGAAAAAGTAGCCTCAGGGAAGAATGAGAAGACTAAGGGGTCTGCTTCTGAGGCGGTTGATATAGTGTTCTCGTAGTTAAGGGATAACCATCTCCACGAGGTATTCTCCAGACTGATGGTCGAGGAGGCTGTTATTGTTGTCACTTCATCAACAGGTCTCGGTTCTAAGAAAAATATACCTTCTGAAGAAACAAGATTATAAGATACCTGTTTTTTGGTAAGTTGCATATTTGTGGCTATAGGCGTTTCCTCACCCTCAGATACTATTTCTTCATTTTCGTTTGTCTGCTCCTCTGCCTCTTCTGGAACCTCTTCGGGTAACGCTACCTCTTCGCTCATCACCAGCTCTGCCAAAAATGTTCTAAACAATGTGTTCTCCTGCACCACAAAACTGTCGCCACCTTTATGTCCTTCGAAAAGCCTACCAGGGAGTACATCTTCTTCGGTAATGCTAGGGAGTTCAACAGCTGTTAGTTCAGTGTCATAGTAGGTCGTAAAAGCTGCCATGTCACCAGTGCCACCTTCCAAAGCTGGCGCAAATGTTAGAATTACTTCCTCAAAGGTATCGCCGTTGAGGTCGGAGAAATATACATTACTTAGCTTATCTTTATTTATGGTAATGGGCTGGTTTATCTGAAATCCCTCCGTTGTAATTATGGCTACGCTGGATGTAGAGTTTTCACTTAGCGCTACAGCTATTTTTTTACCTGAGGTGGTCGTGTACGAGTAAGTGGTTTTTACAGCGCTGGGGCTGTTTTTAGTTTTATTAATAAAAATAAAAGCCAAGACTCCTACCGCAAGAGTGATGCACGCCAGAGCGATGAGAAGTATTTTTTGTCGTAAAAGTGTCACAGTAACAATCCTCCCTAGTATACTCTAAATGGAAAGAACTATGATTAGTACTTATTCACCAAGTTTGTCTTAGTAATATGCAGTACGACCACTTGTCACCTTTTAAAGCCCAGTTGACGTGGCTGCTCTGCTACCCTTCAGACTATTTTTAAGGTCAGACTTAGCTTTTTCCATACTTGCTTTAAAAGCCTCTTCTATCTTCTTTAGCTCCAGTTTTTTAGCTTCTTTACTTTGTTCAGAGATATCTTTAACTTTTTCGATGCTTTTTACAGCAGTACGAAATTCGGATTGAGCAAGATCTATTGATGACTTGAGATTTTGACGAACCTGATTTCCCTCAACACCTGAAGCACAATCTGTTTTTGCTTTTGTTTTAGCTGTTTCTATTGATGACTTGAGCTTTGCTATTTCTTTTTCAACACTCTGTCTTCTCTCAGCAACAACTGCATCAACCTCTTTTCTATGTGCGGAAAGTAAAGCATCAGTAGCTTGCTTTTTTGTTAGGAGTGCCTGGTCCATTGCTGTCTTGAATGCAGCTACTGCCTGCTTCTGTGTCTCGGTGGTAGCTCTTCTTGAAAGCTCATCAAGCTGAGAGGTTCTTCTGGTTTCGTTCTCGGCCCTTTTTTCATCGACTTTTGACCTTACTTCTTCACGCTTAGAGTCTCTTTCTGAAATGTTTTCAGTTCGTTTCTCTTCTAATGTTACTCCCTTTGTTTCTATTGACCCAAGAACTTTTTCAATTGACTGGCAAAACCCTAGCCCCGGCGTAGAGGAAGCTCTTCCAACTGCCCGCTCCTCTTTTCTTTGGATAGTAGATGAAGCTCTTTCTGAAATGGTTCGCGCCAGTTGCTCTCTTTTTTCTGTGACAGCTGCGCGCACATCATCTCTTTTCTCCTTAACGAGTTCCTTCGGTAGTGGGTGCTCAATAGAAGTGCTCATGACCGGCTCTTGAGCAAAGACCATAATCGGACTTACTAGTGAAGCAATGATAATCGAGGTTAGAATTTTTTTCATAGTGTTGCAGGTAGGATCCTGTGATAGTTGCTAAAAGTTAGTGTTAATATTTACAGACGCTTCTGGCTGAGAGGCCGGTGAATCGATAGTGGCTTCTGCTGCACTAGTTTCTTCCTTTGCTAAATCATCAATAACAAAGTCAATAATCTCCTCGTCTGATGACTGACTAGTGGGAGTGTTAGGGTTGCCTAATGACGTTTGTTCGTTGGTATTGGTACCTGTCTGCTCAGTCACTCCTTCGTTCTTTGGAAGGGTGAAGTAGACGACGCAGCCCAAAATAATGATAATAACAAGTGCAGAAATGAGACCTTTGTTATTTATGGTGTGCGATGTGTTATTTGTTTCCATATGGTTGTGCTATAAGTATAACCGCTATCTGCTCCTAGAATAAAAGTTGTCAACATCTCTTAAGTTAAAAGTTCTGCGTTAATAAGTGCACATAGGATGACGATAATGAGCATAAGAACGCCGTACAGTATGTGCTTTTTATGTCGCTCCTCTGCTTCAATGATAATCATGAGAAGAATTGCCATAATGATAAGAGCGATAAGGAAAAAGTAGACCAATTCAATATAATAAGAGCCACTAAAAATAAGTCTTTCAAATAGAGACGAGTAGATCGGAGACTCCTTAGGTGATGAGAGTTCGGTTTTAGGTAACCCAAAATGTTGCACCACAAAAAGAACCGGCTTTTCTTGGTAAAATGATGGTACTACGGAGATCCCAATTTCTTTGAACTTTGAATCGACTATGTTGTCTCTATGTTTTGGGGAGTTGAGCCACCCTTCATGTACCTGCTTAGATGTAGAAAAGTTGAGAGCAAGGTTTTCACCTGCGTAAGTGAACGAGTATTGTACATTCTTAAAAAATTTCCAAGGTGCGCTGCCGTCAGGGGAGGCATGTGCGAAATATCCAAGCGAGGCCATTTCTAGACCCTTCTCAAGCGAAGACTGCTGCAACTGATCATTTTTCAGAAGCGGCAAAAGGCCTAAGTCCCTTCTTGTCTCGTTAGTGAGATCTATGAGCACAGAAGAAGCAACAAGTGTCCCAAACGCTGTTTTTCGTATGACTAGGTAGCTTGTTACTGAGAGAAGGAGTGCTAGGATGCTTGCTATAACAATACTGAGGACCACATGTTCGCGTAAGAAATGAGGACGAAAGTCGTTCTCTTTGTGGGGGATGAACGTATGCTTAAATACTTTGTGAATGTGACGATGAATCATGGTAATGGTTACTTTTCTTTGTTCTGCCGTTGGTTAAAAAAGTTGTTGACATCGGTCACAACCTGTTCCGGATTCTCTACTACAGTTACATGTTTACCTTTACGTAGTGTTTCAACGGAGTTAAATCTCCAAGACACTGCTATAAATTCGACATTCATTTTTTCAGCTTCACGTAGGTCACCGAGAGTGTCTGTAATGAACACACAGTCAGCTGCAGTTGCTCCATATTTTTCAAACACCATCGCGATTTTCTCTACTTTACTTTTGTGAACGTTGCTACCCATTACCCAATTAAAGCTGCTTCTCAGGTCGTGAGAATCAAGAAACTCTTCAATCGGGAAGCTAAGGGTTGAAGAAATAATAAGTAGTTTATGTTTTTTCTCAAGCGCAAGAATAACTTCTTTCATGCCAGGGAATATATCTACCTCAGTTTTCATGACGGGGAGGTAAGCATCAAACCAAGGGCTGTCGAGTTTGCATTCCGAGGTATGTTCTTCATCAGGAGACTTATGCTCGAAGACATTTCCTTCAAACTGCTTTTTCCACCCTTCCTCAGTCGTGTGTGGGTGTAGCCAGTTGTATACTCTGTAAGCTGGTTTTGCAGAGCTTGCTATTACGCCATCGAAGCCAAAGAGTATGTATTTATCTTTTGCCATATAGTATGGAGTATACAACAGAGCAAAAGCCGCACCTTCGGTGCGGCTTTTGCTCTGTTCTACGTCGGTAGTGAGAATTTCTCTACTTACGGCTGGAATAAGTCTTCAGGTAAGAATTTTACGGTTTTAACTTCTTTAAATTGTTTCGCCGTTGCCTCTATCTGCTTCCATAGTATAGCTGTGCGACATGAGCCGCCGATTGTCTCACTCTTTTGATCGTCAAAGGCAAGTGTCAGTTCGCTATTTAACAGTGACGCACTAACGAGTGCGAACCCCTCAAGAGGGTACTCCGTCTCTAATCCTTTGGCCTTTTCGGAAGCGGTGAGTTCACCCTTGATGAGCACTCGCACAGCGTCTTGTATCGGGCTTATGGTTCTCGGGATGATACGTTCAACGGCAACCAGTCCTTTCTCAGTGCATTGTACGCCGTCTACGCCTTGGTCAAGTGCTGGGTTATAGTAATAAAGCTTAATAGAACTAGTCGCCGCTGTAATTGTTCCCTGCTTGTTTACTTCAAAAGAGATAGACCTGTCATTTTCTGGTAGTCCAGAAGGGTTGTCGTTAGCAAGCACCAGAGTGATTGGTCCTACGTACGATTCCGGAATTTGTAGTGTAACGCTAAAGGGGACATGTTCTGTTGTCATCCAGTCGCCGATTGCCTGAGCTGGGACTAAAGCAAGAGTGTTGCCATCCCTATCAAGAGCTCTTACAGGAAACGAAGCCTCAAAGAACCAGTAACCCCTGGCTTCTCCTGTTACCCTAAGCACACTCTCTACCGAAGCTCCAGGAAGCGGGTACGCAACTGTAATCATGTCGGAGGTTGCGTTGGTGTACTGCATGTTCTCTACTATTTTTTCTACAAAAAGCTTGCCGCTTACATCTCGACATTGTCGAGGGTGACTTTCCATAATAGGATTACCTTGAGTCACGCAATCTTCAAAGGAGAGAGTTTTAGTAAGCAAAGGAGATGCGCCTTCCTTATTTTGGAAGTAGTATAAGAACCCAGCCAAGGTGGTCATTCCAAAGGCAACTATTGCAATAAGAATATTTTTTTTCATAGGTGTTTATTGAGAGTCTTTCGTGGTCATAGTTTCTTTTGTCTCGCCCCATTGCCATTTTGGTTTTTCTCCTTTCGCATAACAGATGCGGATAAGGGTTACGGTAAGAATGGCGACCGGCAGGATAAAGGTAAACCAGATTTCTCGGCGGGGAGAAAATTCGTCAATAGTTAGCGCAAACATGGTAACGAGTACTACATACAAAATAACTACGGCAAAACCTTGCCAATTTGCTGGGGTCCATCCCCAGCCATACAGCTTTCTTTTAAACCAAAGTCCTTCAGGGTTATCTTTTATGTAATCAGCATGTTTTTTAATCATATTTATCGTGAGACTTGTTGTACTTAACTATAGCATTTTATTCGCCCCGCTGCGTAACTACGCAGCGGGGCGAATAAGAGGCCGCCCTAATGGGCGGCATACAAAGTCTTACGACTGCCTATCTGCTTGCTGGCCAGTGGGAACCAGTTCTTGTTTCTGAAGGGTCGGAATTACTTCGGCAGACTCCACGGGCATCCAAGTTTTGCCGAGATTGCGAATGCATTCTGCAGCATACTGGGCCCAGCTTTCGTCTTCTTCATTGTGCATGATACTTCTTTCTAAAAGAACATGTGTTATTAAAGGGAACAACACAAAACCCCCTCGTGAGAGGGGGGTTTGCTTGATATCTAAAGTATGCGAAACAATCAAATAAACCCTCTCTCACCAGAGAAAAGATTGTGATGATGAACGAATGTATTGCGTCGCTGCATACATATACATTAACACGTGCTATATAAAACTAAAAGATTTCAAAAAATGTTTCTTACTTTTCAATGCTTTGCTAAAGGTTTGGATGAAGCTTCCGATTTCCTATGTGGTGTTCCGCATTGTAAAATCACAGTTGCTAAGCTTCGATTCTGCTGAATTGCCTCTGGAGGGTCGTGGTTATTCTTTCTCGACTATCTTCCTTAATTCATCTATAACCGCTTTCTCCCACACTTTCATCGAATACCATTTAATAAGTGGTGTTGCAACGACCCGTAACCATGCTTTATGAATTGAGACTTGGTATGTATAGTTGATAAGAGTTCCTTCCGCTTGTTCAGTAAGCAGTAATTCCTCGTGCCCAGATGTACCAAACTGGTAGCTGTCATTATCTGAAATAAAACCTTTCCCAGGAAGGATTTTAGTTTTCATTGTTACTTTGAAACTTCTACCGAATGATTTTACTGTTGCTTCCATTTCCAGATTGTTTCCATCACGTTTATTAACTTGTACAGATTCTGCAACTTTTGGAAAATACTTTGGCAAGTTTTCAAAGTCAGTCATTATTTTAGACACATCTTCAATAGAGGCTTTGATAAGCCATTGTTTGTGAAGTGTAAGTTCTTTCATCCCCATAGTATAGCAGCTTTAATCACAAGGACATTCACCGTGCGTCCTATTGGGCTCGCACCAGTGTTATCATCTCTAGCATAAAATTGATTCTAATCCTTCCTTTATTTTTTCCTTATCCATGTCCATTCCAATGAATACGATTTTTTGTTCACCTTTAATTGTTCCATCAGGGTTTTTGTTCCATCTTCCATACTGGTCGACATTGATAATATTTCCTGCATGACTCCACATAAGAGCAAGTTCTTCTTTGTCATCTGTCCAAACAAATCCCTTAGAACGAACAACGTTCATTAGGTTGTTACCTTCAAGAAATTCCATAAGCTTTGCATGATTAAACGGCCTCTTTGCTGTAAATACAAAGCTTGAAATACCGTACTCATCAGTTTCTGGTTTATGCTCACCTCGCATTTCTTTAAGCCATCCAGCATTTCCTTCTGCTTCTTCCATACTAAATAACCCTGTGTTTACTATTTTTGAAATATCAATATTACCTTTTGCTATTTCGTATATTTTTGCGCCTCTATTAAGTGAACTTACGATAGCTTTTACCCGAGCAATTTCTTCCTTGGATGCAAGGTCTGTTTTTGAAAGAAGAATAACATTCGCAAATTCTATTTGATCAGTAAGAAGCTGTACAATGCTTCTGGTATCTTCTTCACTTGTACCTATTTTTTCTTCATTTAGATGTTTGCTACTTGCGTAGAGATCAAAGAATTGTTTTGCATCAACTACGGTCACCATTGTATCTAAACGAGCAATGTCCATAAGAGTTTTACCGTTTTCATCTTCAAATGTAAAAGTTTCCGCAATCGGAAGGGGTTCTGCTATACCTGTTGACTCGATAATTATCGCATCGAATTTACCATTATTTGCAAGTTTTGATACTTCTTCAAGCAAGTCTTCTCGAAGCGTACAGCAGATACATCCGTTAGACATTTCAATAATCTCTTCTTCTTTTCTTTCGACTGAAACCTCATTATTTTTTACTAGCTCTGCATCAATATTCACTTCACTCATATCATTAACTACCACTGCGACACGAAGACCATTTCGATTAGCAAGTACATGATTAAGAATAGTTGTTTTTCCGGCCCCTAAGAAGCCATTAAGGGAAGTAACTGGTATTGGTTGCTTATTTATTGTTTGCATATTATTTATTTAAGTATTTTTCTATTAATTCTTTCGTCCCATTTACTTTTTTATTTGGATTCATAATATTATTTGGATCAAAGAGATTTTTAATGTTAAGGAAACATTCGTACATTTCTTCGCCATAAAAATCTTTGATAAAAGGAGTGCGTATGATGCCATCACTATGGTCAGCGCTCATGTTGCCTTTTAACTCTTTTACAAGAAGAAAGACGTCATGAGTAAGATCTATTATTTTTGTCGCGACACCCGCTTCTCTAAAGTCAAAGAGTGGAATAATTCTTAGTGATCCATCTCCAATATGACCATGATACGCATAGATGATTTCTTTTTGTTCCAAAATAGCAGTGAGTCGTTCTATAAAAGTAGAGAAGTTTTCTATAGGGACAATGATATCTTCTATACACGGGACAGCGCGGAAGCCTTCGTCGTGATTATCTCTAACAAGAGAAAATGAATTCCTTCGAATGTTCCAAAAAGCATTAATTATCTTTTTTTCTACAATTGAAAACGATACAATATTTTTCTCTTTCAAAAGGGTCACATAGTTCTCTGCTTGATTACGAGTAAGTTCGTCATTGTCTTCACTAAACTGAACGAGAATAACACCTTTTGTTTGTTCGTCAAATACAAATGAAGTGACAGCCACATCCTCAGGAAGCACGAGGTGAGCTTTTTCGTATGTGTGAATGTCAAAGGTTTCTACTGATTCAGCATTTGAAGCTTTTGCTTTATGAAGTATTTCAGGGATATCCTTTAAGCTCTCAATAGGTATCACAACAAGGTGTGCAGTACGAGGAATAGGGACAAGTGTAAGCACTGCTTCTGTGATGATACCAAGAGTGCCTTGTGCGCCGGTAAAGAGAGGGGTTAAATCATACGTGTCACCAACAATCACTTTGTCTAGTTGATACCCAGAGGCAACCTTCGGTACATTTCCTTTCAGTTGAGCAAAAAGATTTCCTTTTTCTTTTGCGATTTTGATAAGAGAAATTTCAAGAGGACTAGTTGCTTCACTTATTTTCTTTCTCCCTGTTATAAGGGTTGTGCCGTCTGACAAAATAACAGTAAGTGATTGTATATTCTCAAGAGTTGGCCCAAAACGAACACTTTTTTCTCCAGAAGCATTGTTGCCTATCATCCCTCCAATACCACATATTTTTCTAGATGATGGATATGGTGCAAACATGAGACCGTGTTCTGCCGCCTTGCTTTCAATATCACGAAAATATGCACCCATTTCTACTGTTGCTGTTTTTTGTATAACATTAACAGTAACAGAATTCATGTGTCTCGTAAGATTAAGAATATACCCGTTACTAAGTGATCCACCAGACATACATGTTCCACCTGCGCGTACAGAAAGAGAGATCTCTTCACCTTCCAGTCTTTTTTCTTTTACTTGAAGGACAATTGATTGGATGTCCTCAGTATTCTTAGGGTAGATTATCGCTTTCGGTGTTACCTTAAATATACTGGCATCAGTTGAGTGTGCTAGCAGGTCAGTTTCTTCGTAAGAAATATCTCCTTGTGTTTGTAACATGTGACTAGTTAAAAGCATATATTATTTTGCGGTAAGATTCTTGTACCTACTTGACACAACGTTATTTAGGAATATGTCGAGCTCTTCTTTCTTATCAAACAAAGAGCACGCTTCGCTCCAAATTGATCTTCCTGCAAGGAAACCAAGACAACCAGAATCTTTTGCAGTAGAGTTCTGTAAAAGAAAATCATCAAACGTCCCTCCTCCTGTTAAAAGGATCCACGGGGTGTCGCCAACCATGGTTGTAACTTTTTGACACTCTTCTTTAGAGCCTGGGTATGGGATTTTCCAAACATCGGGATATACTCCATCAGCAATTGCTTTCTCTACGTTTTCTGCAACTGTTCCTGGAGCAACGTTATTGGCGGTGTAAAGTACAAACTCCAAAAAAATAGGTATACCAGCATCTTTACATACTTGTATCATTTTTTTAGCTGTACTCATCTGTGTTACCCATGACGGTACATTTGGGTTAGTATAGAGAAGAAGCTTCGCGCCAAGAGCTCCGACCTCTTTTAGGCTTTCTGGGGTATAGAGTATTTCGGTAATTCGCTCCCCAGCTGTGTCGGTATACCCTGTCTTTTCAAGGGGGAGCAGAAAAGGTTTTTCTACTCCAAGCTCTTTGTATGCTGGCAATCCATAATCTTGATCAATGAGAATACCAGAAACATATGGGACACTAGCGGCGATTATTTTTTTCTTAAGTGCCACAACATCTTGATCAGTGATAGTATTGTTATGTTCTGTCATTGTTTTTTTAAAACTGCCACGATGGTCAAATGCAAGCATTTCCATGCGATTATTTTCATTTAAGAATGGTGTAAGTAGGCTATTTTTCATAATTAATGTATTTTGATTCTAATTACTGCTTATGTGTGCACATTAAGAATCCTTGAGTTAATATGTTTCTGTCTAAGTTTTTGCCTATAAATACGATTGTACTTTTTCTTTTTTCATCAAGGCTCCATGCTTTACCAGGTTTCATTTCATACAGCATGTGTACACCTTGCAAAACAACCTGCTTATCTTCTCCTTGAACTGAAAGGATTCCTTTAAAGCGATATAGTTCATTACCAAAATTTTGTACAAGCGAAGTTATAAAATACATAAAAGCTGCTGGGTCAAGTTCGTCAAATGTTTCTATACCAACAGAGTTTACGCCATCGTCATGTGAATGTGCGACACGAAACTCTTTAGTTATATTTGGTAGCGCTTGTGCTTTTTTGTTATCTAGAATAGTAAGATTAAATTCATCCGGAGTATGTTCTGCGAATAAAGCAAAAACCCCATCTTCCTCGACCGTAAAGAAAAATTTTGTATTTTCTTTTTCTACGACAAGCTGATTAAGTTCATTGCCAATCTTTATAGAAAATTCATCTCCAATAATGTGTGCAGGAGAAGAAAATATAATAGCGACAGGATTAGCTAGCATGGACAATGCTTCTTGGCGCAGTATAGGGGAAACTGGTGCGAACAAGAGCTTCATCCTCTTTTCATTTTCATGTGGAGAGACAGTTATTGTATAATCTCCTTTTTGTAATTCGTATAAACCTCCCCACTCAAATGGGTACTCGATTTCTAAGAATTTGGGATTAATACTAAGAGCTCGCTTCACATCAAAACCACCAACATTAAATATATCTTTGAGGTCAATAGTCGTTCCTTTATTTGAATGAAGTAATTTAGCAAACTTATTAATTCCTAAAATACGATTTTCTACAGTAGATAGCTCTTCTTTTGTAACTAGGTCAATTTTACTTATCAAAATCACATCAGCAAAAGCAATCTGATCTTTTGCTTCTGGTGTGGAAGATAACTGTTGTTCGATATGTTTAGCGTCTACAAGAGTAAGGATAGCATCAAGGTATGTATGTTTTTCTATATCTGGATCAGTAAGAAAAGTCTGGGCGACTGGTGACGGATCAGCGAGACCTGTCGTTTCAATAAGAATGTGATCTGGTGGTTTTTCGCTAGTAACAAGCTTTTTAATAATACGAATAAGATCTCCACGAACAGTACAACAGATACACCCATTATTCATTTCTACAATCTCTTCCTTTTCATTAAGTACTAGATCTTGATCAATCCCAATCTCCCCAAACTCATTTTCGATAACCGCAAAACGAATACCGTGGTCTTCTGTAAGAATTCTGTTAATAAGGGTGGTTTTTCCACTCCCTAAGAATCCTGTTATTACAGTTACTGGTATTTTTTTAAATTCCATACTTTACAATGTTACGAAGTAATATGTCGCTAATAAAAATGAAAGGAGTGCACCAACCCAAGCAAAGACTATAACTCTTTTTGGTTGTTTGCAGTCACATGCATATGATTCCATGACGAGGTACATCGCTCCAAAGATTATCCATGAAAGTGACATGTCTAAGGTTTGTGTTTTGTAGAAGTAATACACGCCAGCAACCACAAGAAAGAATCCTGTAAGAATGTTAAGAAGGGTTAGTGTGTTTGGATGTGAAAGTTTTTTTGTCATATATTGTTAGTTAGTTTTTTGTAAAGTATTTAGCATACGCACTCTGTATCACAGCACGATAGGTCATCGAGATACATATTTTTGTTTTTATAAAATTCAACTGATTCTTCTGTTGCTATATCGAGTCGCGAGGCTATCTCTTTGGCAACTATGCCGAATCGCATGCGGAATTTGTAAATAAAACAGAATAGAACGCTCCCATGTTTTACCTTAGGACCAACCAAGAAAAGATTTTCTGTAATCGTGGACTCATCGTTATCTGTTATTGTTAAAAATCCTGAAGCATCAGTTTCAAAAAGTTGATTAATGAGGGGTGGCGCAGACACGAACCCCGTCGCATTAATTGGTTTAGATTTTGTAGAGTATTGTTTTTTGTCTGTGATTATCGTAAAGCTATGTGTATCTTCTGAGATAGATACTACTTTTTCATTTGGAGAAAATATGATTCTATCTTTCACACTTTCTAGACGTTCTCTTGTATACGGAGATAGAGTGTTACTTGGATCACTGTCTTTTGTTTCCCATGGAGACGAGGTGTCGATGACAGTTACTTTTTTATTACGCTTCACTAGATTTATTGCAGCGTCAATACCGCTCTCGTACCCGCCGATAATAACAAAGTCATCGCCAGAAAGTTCTTCGTATGAAGGTATAGCGCTTGAGTGAATGGAGAGTTCGCTACCAGGAAATGAGTCAGTCTTAGGGAAGGAAAATTCTCCAATAGCTGAAATAACGAAACGAGAGGTGTACGTTACGCCATTTTTTGTTTGGGTAGTGAGTATGTCGCCTTCTTTTTGTATAGAAATTACTTCGGTAGCAGTGTCTATATTTATTTTAAAATGAGTAACACAATCTTTAAGATACGTTGCGTAATCTTCTCCTCTTGGATGTTCTTTTCCATATGAATATCCAGGGGAAGTGTCATAGGTAATGGCGTTTAAGTCTAAGAGATTAAACTGATGTGCTGTAAATGAAGGGGAAAGGAGGCGGGTTTCCTTGGTCCATGATGTAAAGGATTGCGCCACGTCTCCTTTTTCTAGGACGATAGTATTTTTGACTCCAAATTCTGAGAGTGCGATCGCAGTGCCAATTCCTGCTGGACCTCCACCAATAATAACAACATCGTAGTTGCGAATTATTTGCATATTTGTCATAGTATCACACGTAGCAAAAAATTTGCAAGTTATTCGCATAAGTAGTAGTATGATGATCAGTTCATTTATAAAGAAAGGGAGTCCTTAATGACTCATAAGCTAGCAATTTCGTTCAGAATTTTCCTTATGGTGTATGGCTGTTTTTTGGTCAGTCATTTACTCCATACGGGTGTTACATCACTCGGGGCGCTTACTGCTCTTTTTGGCGGGTTAGCAGTTGCGGTCATGGCCCATAAAGGTCATGGTTTTGTTCCGCTTGTTTTCCTTTTCCTACACATGACATTAGAGTGGTACAACCATGCAAAGCATGGTAACCACTACGCTATGCGAGAGTATACATTTCACGGCATCCATGCATGTCTTGATCTGGTATTCTTGAGTGCAGAGACATACGAGCACTACAAAAAATACACGCTCTTGATTGTTGGTTCTGCGGTTGCGGTACTTGGTTTATGGTTCTGGTATTTCTACGAACCAGCACCAGTACTTTCATCGCTTCTTCTTCGAGCGTACGAAATGAAGAGACAACTCGACGGTGGAGCAGGCCACGTTCATGGTGGTGGACCGATTCATCACTTTGTGATTGGTGGCATGCTCGGCTGTGTTATCTATCAGCTCTTTCTGGTTTCAAGATGGAAACACGTGCACACACACTAAGAGAGACACACCTCTCTGCGCCTCCTCGGGGGCATTTTTTTTATTCACGTTCTATTTCCAGGAAACATACGTTTCTAGTTTGTCGAACCAATTTCTTAAAAGCCATTACAATACTTGATGCGAGTCAGTCAGTTGAATTGTAATGTGGTGGCTGGGGAACAAGGACATTCACCGGATGTCCTATTGGATACAGGCACTAGGTCTAGTATTAAAATAACCCTTGATACATATAGACCCGTATAGGTCTAAAGGTACCAAATTTGCTTCTGCTGCCTCTAGTAAGCAAGTTCAGAACTTTGAATTGGAAGCAGATAGAGCAGGGGTTACGGGGGTGGGGGAATTTTGAGGGGGTTGGTTAATTTATGAAAGTTTGGTTATGGCTGTTGCACTTCGGAGCTGAATTCAGCGTTAAAATACTGTATATATACTAAGCGTTGTATACAGTTCTTTAGAAAAAACAAAAAGCACGGGATAATTTGGAATGTATCACCATTACCAAATAACCACATGCTTTTTGTATGCATAAGAATACCAAATTACTCCCGTATGGGCGAAGGGAGATCTTTAGAAGATGGAAAGAAAGAGGAAAAGTAACTCAATTAGCAAGAGAATACAAAGTAACCAGAAAGACGATTTACGAGACCTTACGAGATGCAAAACTAGGCATCTTCGAGAACAGGAAGAGTGTTAATGAGAGATGGAGAAATCTAGAACGAGGATTAAAGAAGCTCGAAAGAACACTTTCAGTACTTAGTGAAAAACAGATGAAGAAGGAACACAGGCTACGAAGGTATGAGAAGAATACCCCAGGAGAAATGATTCACTTTGACACAAAGAGACTACCTCTTCTTCGAGGTGAAGGAGTAACTCAACCACGAGAATACCTCTTTGTAGCTATTGATGACCATTCTAGGTGGCTTTACGCCGATATCTTTCCCGACAAGACAAGTTACTCCTCCGCCATCTTCTTGGAAGAAGTGATGCGAGCGATGTCGTTTACTGTGAAAGGTGTGTACTCAGACAATGGAAGTGAATACAAAGGGAGAGTTGGACATCCTTTCGTTGATATCTGTAGACGAGAGAAACTCACTCAATCTTTTACTAAGGTGAAGCACCCCTGGACTAACGGAAAAGCTGAGCGTGTCATTCGTACCCTTATGGAAGAATGACATTCAAGAACACGAACGAATCACATCTCACGAGATCATAGAAGACGTCATCTCTACGCTTACACCTCCTTCTACAATCAATCGAGATTTCATCAGACACTAGAATCTACTCCGCTTGAAAGGCTTGAGAAATACCTAGAGAGTGTATATAACGCTTGATTAATATACAAAAATACTTGACAAAACTATGTAAATATGCTATATTATAGAGGATGTGGTTAAGTCCACAGTCCTTTCAAAAACCGGTCAAACCTACAAGGAGACGACCATGAATCAAGCCTTTGCCTCTGGGAAGTTTTTCCATCCGGAAATGTATAGATACTATACCTGGTCGGAGTTCCAGGACTTGCTCAAGCCACTCACCAACTTCAAGCCAGGACCGCGCCCGTTGTGTGTCACTCCGAATTTCAGGCACGTTGATACTCAATCTGGCATGTCGGAACGGGAGTTCATTCTCCTCTTGGGAGGGGAACAAGAAGTTCGCAAGAATGTTTTCACTCCCTTCGAAGTTGCGGCAATCGTGGAGAAGATGCAATCTCCCTTGGTCGGCAACGAACAAGGTAATAACTTCTTCGTTCTTGGGGACCAAGATCAGCTCTTCCTCGTCTCAGTCTCCCAGCGTCCCCATGAGTGCCTGGTGGACGTTCACCCCCATAAGCCCAACACCGTGCACGGGGGCGCTTGCAGGCTTTTCCGCAAGGTCAAGTGATCTGGGGTAGAAAGGATCCCACCGCCAAACAAAACCACTAAGTCAGTTTTGTTTGGCGGTTTTGTTTTTTGTAAATAATCATTCTCGTGTATAAGGAATCTCGGTTACAAATCTTTTCATGCTGTCGTCACAGTAATTTGGTACAAGGGGTCTCGGTCACGAAACTGTCTCACTACTTTCGAAGCAGATTTACGTACAAAATGCATAATAATGAAATAGGCGAATTATCTTGGTCGAAATGTGTTCATTTCGACGCGATTTTTACGGTTAAAAATCGGCTGGGGTACAAGGACTCGAACCTCGATACTGA
>CAZNZQ010000009.1:0-37488 GCA_964577675.1 uncultured Candidatus Saccharibacteria bacterium | reverse complement strand
TGCCGATAAAAAAGCAGATGCGGCTTCAAAAACAACTGGAAAGCAACCTAGTAAAAAAGTTGCTAAACAAGCGGAAGCGTCAAAGGTTTCAAAAAAGACAACCGCTAAAGCAGTTGTTAAAGTTGAAGCTTAAGAAGCAACCGTACGCATCAAACAAAGACGTCGACTTCTCCCGTAGCGATACGAGAGGAAAAAATAAAGTAAAAACCGCCATACTTACCAGAGGGGCGGTTTTTGCTTTTCGTACTGAACAAAATTACAGGAGGCTGATGAGATACACAAGTACTAATGCGATAAAAGGTAGCCCTAGAATGATACTGAGTAACTGCTTATCCTTTGATGTCATTGTGAATGCAGCCGTGAATATACTGACCGACATCTACCCCAGTGGTAGCAAGGGACTGCATGAAGCGACTATCTTTTCGTAGCGAAGGGTTGAGGTCGACATTCACGACAATCTGCTCGTTGTTGTGATTGATGAAGTCGATACATACCGGGGTCTTCACACCGAGCGCCTTATATACCTTGGTAGCGAACTCTTTTACATGTTCCTTTCTGAAGTCAGGCGCTTGTAGATGTGGCCTCATCTGTGACTCCGAATGTGGCAGCTCCCCTTCTTCTGGGAATGTATCTACCCAAAGTGGAATATACACCTCTTCACCTCTGAAGTGTGGGAGCACTGCAACCGAAGTAATCGGGAGCTTGGGCTTATGAGTAAGGATATGAATGTCGGCGCCTTTTTCGTGATAGTCACGCACCACACTTTCTAGCTCAGTAAATATCTTTACTATCCTTGATGGGAGCTCATGGTGACGTCTCACTGGTCGGATGAGGAGCGGGGTGTGGTAGGTCGTCCACAACTCTCTAAATATTGAATCTTTTAGTGGGGCAGTTGCGCGGATGATATAGGTGTTCGGCACTTTGATGTCCTGCTGACGGAGAAGCCTGTACACAGACTCTCTGTCGAGTGGTACATCGTGTGCGGCTGTGAAGTGAAGTTTCACTCCCATTTTTTTCGCAAGTGAGTGGTACCTTTCGCCTGATAACTTGGTCGTGTCGACTATAGTGTGCGCTCGTGTGAAGATTGCGTGTGCGTTAGTCGGAGCCCCCGCTGTGGTCCAATTACCATCCTTTTCGATAAGGACATCGACTGGGTCATATCCGATTCTTTTAAGAGATGCGAGCACCTCTCCGCCATCTTGGAGAGATTGCTTAAAATGCTTGTGTCCACCACGCAATATGGCAATATCAGGAAGACTAGAAGATACTCTTAACATATTAGAATAGTATAGCAAGAACCTCTCCTAGCTAGTAGCATTCTCCTGTTGGTTATTTTCATATAGTAACAAAACTTGACAAGATTATGCTTGTATAGTAATAATGAATATATGACCTACTATACGTCATCACATATGAATATCTGCTCCGCCACCCTCGAAGGGGATGCCTTCGGAGCAATTTTCTGTTATGTGATGCCAGGTGAGTCGTTATAGACTCTAAAATCTTAAACCAATAAGAACCCACAATGCATCACATAATGTGATGCATTGTTCTTTTTACACAACCCTCAAACTTTGGAGTTATCATGAACACTACCCCTTTTCTCATTGGAGACAAGGCCATCTTGCGTCCCGTCCATCCCTCAGATGCAACCATCTTCACCAGGTGGATGAACGATCCAGTGACGAGGCGCCACCTCCTCCGTAGGTTCCCAGTCACTGAGATGGCAGAGGAAGCATGGATCAAGAAGAACGCAGAACTCTCCCAACACCCGACCGACCTCGTCTTCGTGATCGAGACAAAGGACGACCAGAAGCCGATCGGCACGATGGGTCTACACCGCATCAACTGGGTAGACCGGAATGCAGCAACCGGCACGATTCTCGGAGAACCTGAGTCTCGTGGCAAGGGCTACGCGACGGACGCGAAGATGACGCTTCTCCAGTATGCGTTTGAGTCGCTCAACCTGCACAAGATTATCTCACATGCCTTCAGTGCGAACGTGAAGAGTACCGAGTACAGCAAGCGTTGCGGCTACGTCGTGGAAGCTGTTCACAAAGACGAGATCTTCCGTGGCGGCAAGTTCGAGGACATAACCACACTCGCCTGTTTCTACAGCAGCTGGAAGAAAGTAAAAGAAGCTCAAAAACGTTAAGCGCTAACCACACGCTTTAAGACTAGAGACCAAAATCTCTGGTCTTCTTCTTTGTAGACTTAATAAACTGGGGGCTTTACAGGTTTAGGTAAATTACGTGACCATTTTTGTGTCGAAATATTATTTGCATCTACTTCTAGCATTTTAAGATAATTAATAAAACCAGCTTCTGTAACTAAATCAATCAAGAAAAATTGTTGCATTTGAATATTCGTGTCCAATATTCTATTTATAGTATAGATATTAGTATTTATATCTTCCAACTTATACAGATCTTCATTTACTTGGCCAGTCTGCCCTAGAAGTCTATTTACGCCTTTTTTCTTGTAGTATTTTGACTCGAAACTTACCTGAAATTGAACATTTTCTTGTTCTTGTATCTTTAACTCATCTTCATATGAAGCAGTAAAAAACTGACCGCTGAAAACAATAACTGGAAGATATATAGTTTTCTCTTTACCTGAATAATCTGCGGCTATATTTATAAGGGCTTTTGGTATTTTTTTAATTGCTTCCTCAATTTGATAATCTTCAGTCTTCTTTATTTTAACCTTATCCATTACTATATAATTCTGGACTATTGATATTTCTTTCTTCATTAAATGTGTGTCAGCGAAAACATTGCTTTTTGAGAGAGTTTTTACAACTGGCAAATGTTTCGTTGCATAGTAATATCGACTGGTTTTCTTTTCTGAATAAATGAATATCCAAGAGTCACGAAGACTTTGTTTACATTCTATAACTAAAACAAATTTTATTTTATTAATTGTTTTTTCAGCAACAATATCTATTTCTCTTTTTTTACTCTCTTCTAAATCAAGAAAAAGTTGATTAACTTTTACCGTAAACTTTTCCTTTTTAAGCATTTCAGCTATTTGCATTTCAAAAACAAAACCTGTTTGTTTCAGAAATTTTTCAACATCTTTTTCTTTAATTTCTTTAATCTTTTCTTCCGTACGATGTTTCCTTACTCCAAAAATGTTTTAGATGCGAGGCGCGGGATGTTGGCGAGGAGACGTAGGTGGAACTACGTTGACGAGCCAACTGGGGCCCGCAACAAAGCAGATGAAATATTTTTAGAGTAAGGAACTACCACTCGAGGGTGCCACCAGTTTTATATTCCGTCACGCGAGTTTCGAAAAAGTTTTTCTCCTTATTCAAATCCACCGCCTCACTCATCCATGGGAATGGGTTCGCGCTTCCATACACTGTATCAATGCCGACACGTGCAAGTCTACGGTCTGCAATGTGCTCGATGTACTGCTTGAAGCCATCCGCATTAAGACCAAAGATTCCCTTAGGGAAGACATCTATCGCAAAACGGTACTCAAGGTCCACAGCCTTCTTCACGAGGTTGGTGATACGTTCTACGAATGCTGGCGTCCAGAGTTCTGGCTGCTCCTGCTTAATTGTGTTAATCATGTCGATACCGAAGTTCATGTGGTTGCTCTCATCACGCATGATGTACTGAATCTGTTCTGCAGAGCCAACGAGCTTACCCTGTCTTTGGAATCCGAAGATAACAGCAAACGATGAGTAGAAGAATATTCCTTCAAGTATGAGAGAGAAGACACACATATTCTCCAAGAACTTTTGATCTGACTCGAGCGTACCTGTCTTGAAATTATCATCAAAGATTCCTGTATTGAACGAAAGGATAAACTCTTCTTTGTTATAGATAGCGTCTATCTCACGGTACATGTTGTAGATCTCTGTACCATCAAGCCCTAATGACTCCACCATATACTGATACGCTTGCGTATGTACCGCCTCTTCGTACGCTTGACGAAGGAGGTAGAGTCGCGCCTCAGGAGAAGTGATGTGCTTATAAAAAGCAAGAACGAGATTGTTAGCAGCTATAGAATCTGCGGTAGTGAAGAAGCCGAGCACAATACGGAACGCATGACGCTCATCTTCTGTGAGAACAGTCTGTGACCTCCACTGTTCGATGTCGGACTGCATACTAATCTCTGTAGGAAGCCAGTGATTAGCATTCCCTACGTTATATGCATCCCATGCGAACTTGTGCTTGATGGGCCAAAGTTGTACCACATCCGCCCCTCCACCATTAATAATCTTGCGCTCGTTAACGTCTACTCTGCCTGCACCGCGCTCGATAATCGGACGATGGTTTGGGTCACCAAACGGAGGGTTGGGAGCTGTTGAGGCTGAGTTACTTGAAGATGATGATACTGGTGGCATGGAATGGTAGTTAGTTAATGGTTATATAAGTAATTAGCGGCGAACAATACTACTGACAGCCTTCACAGGTGGCTTCTGGCATAATAGTGATATTATACTTCACTTTTGCTGCTGAGGGTGTTGTTACGGCACTAACTGGAGAAGCTATAGGCACTTGTTTCTGGGTATACGCTTGAACCTTGTCCTCTACTTTCGCAGTGACAGCAGAAGGTATACCGCTAGCAACAATCTCAGAAACGACACCTGTTGCGTTGGTACTTGCACCAGTATCACGCTTGTGAGTGCTACCGAATTCAGAGGCGTTCACTGTACTCTTCTCTACCTGGGACGCACCAAGAGAACGAAGATAGTAGGTCGTCTTAAGACCAAGGTTCCACGCATACTCATAGATGTTGGCAAGCTCCTTTCCTGAAGTCCCTGCGAAGTAAATATTAAGAGACTGTGACTGGTCTACCCACTTACCACGGTGCGCCGCTGACTTGATAAGCCATGACGGATCAATCTGGAATACTTCCTTATATTTATCCTTAAGCGCTAGAGGAATAGATGGGATATCTTTTACAGAGCCGTCATTGTACTTAAGCAGTCCAATCATCTCGAAATCCCAGAGCTTGAGAGCCTTCAAATCGTTCACAAGATACGGGTTCACAATAATGAACTCACCGTTCATGTTGCTCTTTACATAGATGTTCTTATAGATAGGTTCGATGGTTGGAACAGAGCCTACGATGTTAGAGATGGTTGCTGTTGGCGCCATCGCCATACAGTTAGAGTTACGCATACCGAACTGCTTTACTGACATCCTCACAGGTGTCCAGTCAAGCTTACCAGCTTTTGAAACAGGGATTTCCTTCCCGCGACTCTTCTCTAGAATTGCGAGGGTGTCGACTGGGAAAATACCTCTATCCCACTTGCTACCCTTGAATGACTCATAGCTTCCACGCTCACGAGCTAGTTCTGAAGACGCCAAAATAGCATGGTATGAAATAAGCTCCATAGACTCATCTGCGAACTTCACTGCATCTTCTGTATCGAAGTTAATGTCCATCATATAGAGAGCGTCATGGAAGCCCATAAGACCAAGACCAACTGGACGGTGGCGGAAGTTAGAGTTCTTCGCCTCTACTGTTGGATAGTAGTTAACATCAATAACGTTATCGAGCATTCTCATCCCAGTACGAGTAGTCGTCGCCACGAGATCAACGTCGAACTTGCCATCACGCATAAGGCGCTGGAAGTTAAGAGAGCCCAAGTTACACACAGCAGTCTCTTCAAGTGAGTTATTAAGTGTTATCTCAGTACAGAGGTTAGAGTTGTGTACGATACCTGCGTGATCCTGTGGGGAACGAACGTTAGAAGGATCCTTCCAGGTAATCCAAGGGTGGCCCGTCTCATAAAGCATAGTTATCATCTTCCTCCATAGCTCGCGAGCTTTCATTTGCTTGTAGACCTTTAACTTACCTTCTTTTGCAAGAGACTCGTAACGCTCGTAATGCTTCTCAAATTCTGCACCATATGTCTCATGAAGTTCTGGAACTTCGTCTGGTGTAAAGAGCGTCCAATCTCCGTCTTCTTGGGCACGCTTCATAAAAAGATCAGAAATCCAGAGAGCTGTGTCCATATCGTGGGTACGACGGCGATCATCTCCCGTATTCTTGCGAAGCTCTAAGAATTCTTCTACGTCGTAATGCCAGTTCTCTAGGTATACACATGTTGCACCTCGACGGCGCCCTGAACGGTTAATAGCAACGGTTACGTCGTTTGCAATCTTGAGGAATGGGATAATCCCGTTAGACTTGATACCTGATTTCTTCACAAGTGAGCCAGATGCTCGAACAGATGTCCAATCTGTCCCGATACCTCCTGCCCACTTAGAGAGCTGTGCGTTATCTGAGTACACCTTAAAAATACTCTCGAGTGAATCACCTACGGTGTTAAGGTAGCAACTTGAGAGTTGTGGATGTTTGGTTCCTGCATGGAAGAGTGTAGGAGATGACGGCACAAAGCGAAGTGTAGACATTGCCTCGTAAAACTCAATTGCACGGGTCGTACGGTCGAGCTCTTTCTCAGCGAGTGCCACACCCATCGCTACGCGCATCCAGAATCCTTGGATATGCTCTATAATTTTCCCATCACCTTCGTTATCTCGGACCAGATACCTTTCATAAAGCGTCTGAGAACCGAGGTACATGAATAGTTCATCACGTGAACGAACAAGTGCTGATGATAAACGAGAGAGATCGAAGTTGGCCATACGAGTATCAAGAAGCCCTCTCTCTACCCCGCGCTTAATTCCAGAAATAAACATCTCTTTATATTGCGCATCGATATTCTTATAATCGAGCTTGTCTCCTAGGAGATCCTCGTTGATCTGTGCAAGGATAAGGCGGGATGCAACATACGAGTACGCAGGGTCCTGCTCGATCATAGAGCGGATAGTCATGACGAGAGCCTTGGTGATCTCTTTAGTAGACATCCCTTCATATACTTCGAGCTTGACCTGATTAGCTATCTGATCTACATTCACCTCCTTCTCGTAACCATGTACCACATGGAGTAGAGCTGCCTTTACCTTCTTAATGTCAAACTTTTGCTTGCTACCATTCTTCTTGATAATATAGAGGCCACCTTCTTCTACTTTCTCTAAGGTCTCGAGCTTCACCTCCTCACGCTCCTTACTGCGTTCGTAGCGGTAGATGATGTATGCTTTTGCAACGTCAAAAAACCCAGCTCCCATTATGTGCTTTTCTACAATATCTTGAACATGCTCCACGGTAGGGACATAAGCATCCCTTGTGATAGCTTCGAGCTCAAGCTCTTTAGCTACCAGTTCCGCTATGTGCTTAGCAACAGGAGCTTTTTCATCCCGCGTTACTCCTAAGAAGGCTTTCTTAATCGCTGTCTCTATCTTTACTTGATCAAAAGGAACCACATCACCATTTCGCTTCTTAATTATTTGTAGAATTGCCATATGCACTGTCGCATTAAATTACATACTTTATTAATGTACTCAGTGTATATGGTAGGAGGTAAAGGGCACAGTTTTTGTCCCTCACTCTCGTGTCAAGAGTGCCCCTTGACACACCGCACGCGATGAAGTTATGGAAGCTTGTTTCGTAAGGTCTTGTGATAACCGATAGCGAATCTATGTGCTTCTGCATTAGCTAAAAGTATTTCCTTTTTGTGGTAATCCACATGTACTTTATCTCCTAAGATGTCTTTTGGTTTGTGTCTCTCATCTTTGACCACGGCGACACACGGGATGAAGAGACCAAGGGAGGTCAAAAGTTTCTCTGCGGTTTCCTTATGAACCTTTCCCCCGTCAATAACGATAAGGTCTGGGTATCTCCACTCGATATGCCCGAACCGGCGTCCAAGCATCTGACGTAACCCTTCATAATCGTCATTAACCCCTTCTTCTAGTTTAAACTTACGGTAACTATTTGTGTCCTTTCTGCCACCCTCTATAACGGTCATTACCCCCACCCTGGATGTGCCAGAGATATGGGCAGCGTCGTACGCCTCAATACGAAAGTCTTTATCCTTAAAAGACAGAACCTCTTCATCTTTGATTAGGCTTATATCTTTTATATGTTGTAAAGCAAATAGTGTATTCCTCGCCTTAGCCGCCTTCTCGAACTCTTGTCTCTTAGCGAAGAGCTTCATATCCTTCTCTAGACCAACTATAATTTCTGACTTTCTACCCTCGAAGAGCTTCCTGATATTACGGACATTTTTCATATAATCTGTCCTTGATATTTGTCCGATACAGGTACCTGGACATAGCCCTATCTGAGCATTAAAGCACTTCTTTATCTGACCCTCCTCACATGTATCTCTATACGGAAACATCTTTCTCACTATCTTCATCGCCTCTCTTAACTGAGAAAGAGAGCTGAACGGCCCGTAGACAAAAAGCGTGTCCTTCTTCTTAAACTTCTTCTCATAATCTCTAATTCGCATGGTAAGGAGTCTAGGGAGCTCCTCCTTTGTTATCACTAGACACACATAACTCTTGTCATCTTTTTCCTTTGCATTATATGGTGGCTGATGCTCTTTAATTAGCTTACTTTCAAGAAGGAGCGCCTCGAGAACACTCCCTGTTTCTTGGTATGTTACCTTATCTGCCACTGTTACCATCGTGACGATTCTCAAACCTCTCGTATCGATAACGTCTGGGTTGAAATAACTTCTCACACGATCACGAAGAGATGTTGCTTTACCGATATAAAGAATCTCATTATCCTTTCCTCTAAAAAAATAAACCCCAGGGGTATCAGGGAGTTGTGCACGAGAGAGGTCTTGCCGTTTCATTGTTTATATTGTATAATAAAAATTCGTCTTTGTCACCCCGTGCAGCTGTACGGGGGCAAACGATGAAAAGGGCAATTTGTTGTACACCAGTATTTTAGAGGAAACACAATGAGCGAAGAACAGCTCGAAACAATGGCAACCGTGCCGACACCGGCATCGACCGTTCCCAAAGCTCACAATTGGCTCGGGGCAGAAGATGGAGTGGTCTACCCCGAGGGAGGCGGCTATGTCCTCTCTCGATAAAGACAATAGAACGATTAACTGCAATGGCTGTTTGAGCCCAGGCTGTAAGGGGCCCCCTCTACCGCTCGACGAAGGCAAACCTGGCTGTTATATCTTCCCGCGCAATCCTAAAGGAAAGAGGTTTGCGACTCTGACCACTGGCGACGCTGGACGTCATTACTACACCCCTACGCCCCCTCCGGGTTGAGACCTTCGGGGAATGAAAGATCCCAAATATGGCCGCCACGCGCAAGCGAGGCGGCTTTTTCCATAGTAAAAATAAACCAACTGTGTGATGGTTTATTTTTAATGCATCCATTTATTTCTTCTCTTTACTTTTCTTTAAAATTTTCTTGAGATAGAACCCTGTATGACTGTTAGGGTTAGTCGCCACCTGCTCTGGGGTGCCAGTTGCTACAAGCTTCCCACCACCTAACCCTCCCTCTGGTCCGATGTCTATCACGTGGTCTGCGTTCTTCACAATGTCTAGGTTGTGCTCGATGAGTACTACTGTGTTTCCCTTATCAACTAACTTATTGAGAATCTCTATAAGCTTGGCAATATCTTCATAGTGAAGACCAATTGATGGCTCGTCGAGGAGGTAAATCGTTTTCTCCACGTGTGGGCGATAGAGCTCTGAAGAAATCTTCACTCGTTGCGCTTCCCCCCCAGAAAGCGTGGTAGCTGACTGCCCAAGTTCTAGATATGAAAGACCCACGTCATTTAGTGTCTTAATTCTGTCATGAATAGCTGGAATGTCTTGGAAGAATGTAAGCGCCTCTTCTACCGTCATACGAAGGATATCGTAGATATTCTTACCCTTCCACTTTACCTCGAGCGTCTCTTTCATGAACCTTTTCCCCTGACAGACGTCACACTCAACGTACACAGTAGGAAGGAAGTGCATCTCAACGGCTATCTCTCCATTACCTTGACACGCCTCACATCTTCCACCTTTTACGTTAAAAGAGAACCGCGACGCTTTCCATCCTCTAATACGAGACTCTTCACTCTCTGCAAAGAGGTCTCGGATGTGTGTCCAAGCACCTGTGTACGTTGCAGGGTTGGAACGAGGGGTACGTCCGATTGGCGACTGATCGATAAGCACAACACGAGACACGTACTCAGTTCCTGTAAACTCTTCACAGTTAAAAATCTTAACGGTACGGTGCTTCCTCTCTAGACGCGCCAAAAGATTCTTGTAGAGAATCTCATACATAAATGAGCTCTTGCCAGACCCAGACACACCGGTAATGACGTTCATTCTCCCTAGTGGAACATTTACATGTAAGTTACTGATGTTAAAAATATGTCCACCTTTGACCCGAATCGTCCCTTTGTCTACCTGGCGCCTGGCTGGTACAGGGATTTCTTTTTCACCACGAAGGTACGCCAGTGTAGAGCTCCCAGACTTATTACGTGGCGCAGTCAAAAGTTCATCAAGATACCCAGCAACCACGACCTCACCACCGTGTACACCGGCCTTTGGACCGATATCAATAATATAATCAGATGCAAAGATGGTATCTTCATCATGCTCTACGACGAGAATAGTGTTACCGATATCACGCAAATGAGTAAGCGTCTTAATAAGGCGATCATTATCTCTCTGATGAAGACCGATAGTTGGCTCATCGAGTACATAAAGCGCACCAACCAGCTGACTTCCGAGCTGAGACGCAAGTCTAATACGCTGTGCCTCACCACCAGAAAGAGTGTCGGCTTTTCGATTAAGCGCGAGGTAGTTAAGCCCGACGTTGAGCATAAAGTCTAAACGTGACTCGATCTCCTTTATTATCACTGAAGCAATTTCTTGTTCTTTCTTTGAAAGAGGAAGTCTCCCGAAGTATTCTTTTGCTTCGTTAATACTGAGCGCTGTGATATCGACAATATTTATCTTCTCGTTATCATCGAGATACACGTTGAGGGACTCCTTGCGAAGACGCTTACCACCACAGTCGTCACATTCATCTAGCCCTCCGAAGTACTTCGTACCGAGACCATTACATGTTGCGCACGCTCCGTATGGTGAGTTGAAAGAGAATAATCTCGGTTCAATCTCAGGGAATGAAAAGCCGCAATGCGCGCACATGAACTTACCGCTCATTATTGTTCTCTCCCCTAGGATCTCGACCTCTAATAACCCCTCTGCTTCATGGAGTGCGTGCTCGATACTTTCTGATAATCTAGTGAGCGCATCTTTTTGAGACTCTTTTCTTCTAAAATCATCAATTGCGATTGAGTCTATAATAATTGAAATCTCGTGTTTCTTGTTCTTGTCCAAAACAATCTGCTCACGAAGAGACTTTCGTTCACCATCAACAAGCGCCTCTGTATACCCTTTTCCTAGAAAGTCATAGAGCATTTGGTAGTACTCCCCCTTTCTTCCTCTCACCATTGGAGCAAGCACATGCACCTCTTCGTGCGAGAAAGGAACACCCATGAGTTCAGTCTTTACTTTTTTATAATCGACAGACTTAACCTTGTCTGTAATAAAATTAATAATCTCTTCATTAGAGAGCTTTTGGATCTTTGCACCACAATCAACACAGTATGGCTTACCCACACGCGCATAAAGAACACGGAGATAGTCGTATATTTCGGTGATTGTAGCTACTGTTGATCGAGGGTTACGTCCAGCTGACTTCTGATCAATCGAAATCGCAGGAGAAAGACCAGAGATTTCGTCAACATCTGGCTTTTGCATTTGATTCAAGAACTGACGCGCATACGCCGAAAGAGACTCCACATACCTACGCTGCCCTTCTGCGAAGATGGTGTCAAACGCGAGAGACGACTTACCAGACCCAGAAAGTCCAGTAAAAACAATCATCTTATGTCTAGGCATCTCTACGGTAATGTTTTTAAGATTATGCGTCCTTGCACCCTTTACGACAATCTTTTCAAGGTGTCCTTCGTCTCTTTTTTTAGCGGTTGACATGAGTTCTTTTAGTTAAGGCCAATTGCCTTAGTATAGCAAAAATCAGGCCATTATTCTACCTCTCCTCGCTAGTCTTTACGTGGCCTAACCTGGACGAACAGTAGGCTATGCACCCATCATTTTCCTATACACTTCAACTAGGGCTCTTGTATCTGCGAGTGCCGTATGGGCTTTTGCATTATCAACTTTCATAAGCGTACACAAAGATTTAAGTGAAAACTTATCAGCCTGTGGGGCATCATAGAGACGAGCTACCGCCATGGAGATAGTGTCGAGCTTCCCATAATGCATGCGATTATCAACACCAGTCTCTTCAAAAGCTTTCATAACGAAAGCATAGTCGAAGGTAAGGTTATGAGAAACGAAGATGCAGCTTTCTGTCTTCTTGGCGAATTCTTCCATGGCCTTTTTCCTGTCTACGGCGAACATCCAGTCAACCTCATTGTAGCCGTTCACACGAAGCGCCTCTGGTTCTGCGCGCTCAATATGTGTTGGCTTAATCTTCCACTCATACTCCTCTACAATTTCTAATTTTGGACCCCTTCCTGGACGGTCTATCTGTCGTGCAATGATTACTGCGAGTTCTATAATTTCATGGCGAGTTGGGTCTGTTCCTGTAGTTTCTGTGTCGATAAAGGCCAGGTTGTGTGTTTTCATGATTACTACGTTGTTATATTGTAAGTGAAGTTATAGAAAGAATACAAGAAAGAATACCATACCACGCGAGGAAGGACCAAACTAACGGCGCGCGCAGATTACCTAAGATATCTCTGGATGTTTTTTTTATGCTCGTTAAATGTCTTGGCATAGTACATCTCCCCATCATTACCAGTTATGTAGTATAGGTATTCTGTATATACAGGGTGAAGGACCGCGCTAATCGCCATGAGACCTGGATTATTAATAGGACTCTCTGGAAGCCCTTTCGTCTTGTATGTTTCCATTGCTACATCTACCTGCAGCGGCATGCCAATACGCATCCTCTCAAGAAGAATGCCTGCGACTATCTTCATATCTTTCTCGGTATTAGCCTCGCCTTCCAAGATAGACGCTAAGGTAAGCACATCCGCCTCTTTAGTAAGTGGAGCAGGTAGAGTATTATCCTTAAGAACCGGGACAACCTTCCTCAGATAGACATCGTTCATCAGTGTGATTATATTACTCTCTCTATAGGACGGTAGCAGGTGATATGTCGATGGAAATAACTTCCCGTTAAGGTTGCTCCCTTCTACCAAGTTAGCAAAGACGTCCTTGTTAAGTGAGGGGAGTGCTTTTACAAAAATCTGAAACACTTCAAGAGAGGTGCTGCCTTCTGGTATAGTAACAGAAAGCAATGGATTCTTCGGACCCCTGTCTGTAATTTCTTTTGCTAGGGAAAAGAGACTTACGTTGCCAGAAAACTCGTATTCCCCTAACTGGACTTTCGTATCTTTGTCATTAAAAGAAAGGTACATCCTAAGAAGGGTAGATGACTTGATAAGTCCTGCCTCTTCTAGACGGTTCGAAAGGCTTTTGAGCCCCTCTCCTTCGTCTATGGTAAAAGATTTTGTACCGTCTATGGCGACTGGATTAAAAACCGTGTAGACGAGGAAAGCTACAGTAACCCCAATAATAGCAAATAGAATATTTTTGAGCTGAGACGCTGGCTTTTGCATAGTACTTAGAGAGGAAGGTTAACAGGTGCAACACCTTTATTGCTGTCAATCCTAGGGAGCGTAGGAGTCCCGACCGTAGCTCCAGGGAGATGCCACAGTGTTGCGATTTCTTCTAGGTTATATACAGACACTTCTTCTGCAGCAGGGTGGTTGAATGGGTAAAAAATAGCTTCATATATCATACGGAAGAGTTTTCTCGATTTCATAGTAGTCGCCCAGAAAAACGTGTCTTCCCATTTATCGAGAGTATCTCTCTGCTTTATATGCGGGAAGAAGCCTTCGCGCTCAACATAGGCTTCAAACATTTCTTCTGTACGCCAAGGTGTACGACGATTCATAAAGTTCTGCCAAGGAAAGTCATACGGATCAGTCACCTTAGGGGCCAAACCGTTAACACCTTTAAAAGGCTTGGGAAAGGACAATACTGTTTGAACATGATTTCCGTTAAACCTCTCCTTTTTAGTGACATAAACAAGACGTATTACTGCAGCAACGAGAGGCTTAGATAGTTTTTTATTAATACCTTCGAGTTCATCCTTTTCGTCCGCGGTGAGCTCCATCTCTTTTTTTGGCACAACTTTATCAATCTGATACGTAACTGGAACTTCCTTAAACTCTGGTTTTCCGTCTGCATCCTTACCTACCTCAACCTTTTTCGTTCTAACCTCTCCGTAGTCATCTGTTGCAACATCACCCTTAAAAATGTGGCCACTTGTTCTTATTTGTTTCTTTCTCGCGTCCGCCATCTGAGAGAGGCTTACATGCTCGTGTGTGACTTCATTGATGTATAACTTTGGCCATTTCTCATCATTATAGAGACTCTCATCCTGAACAATAACCTGATACCAGTAATACTCTCCTTTACCTATTCCCCCCATCACTTCAATGAGTTGGGCAAGTGGGTCTACCTTAAACTCTTCTTTAGGGTCCTTATCAAGGCCATAGTCTACATATGTCTTAAGTGGGAGAAAATCTGCCTTCATTTTATACTTCTCTTTGTCATCCTTTGGAACATCTGTTTCACTGCCTCCTTCCTTAAATTCTTTACCTGTTTTAGGGTTAGTAGGCTTCCAGGTCTTAGAGAGGTTAAATGTACCAGCCCAACAAGAAACATCCTTAGTAAGATGGTGGTACTGTATAGCCTTGGTGTAGTCGTCAACTTCAATAAGCTCAATACCTGGGTATTGAGCATAAAAACTAGATTCGACAAGAGCTCTAAACTTTCTCTGAATACGAATATAAAAATGTATTACTCCTTCCATTGAGGCAATTTCAAGCGAGCCGAAAACAGGCATATTACCCTTAAAGTATTTTCCATACTTGTTGCTTAGCCCACCACTTTGTAAGAGCGAAGCTATGGCAAGCTCAGCCGCGTATGGTGACTTGTTAATTTCACGTGGGAGCTTCACCTCAAGCATCAACCAGTCAATTGAGTTGAGGTGTTTTTGTTGTATGTACATCATCCAAAATCTCCAAGTCCACGCACACAGAAGGAGAAAAATAACAAAGTATAAGAGGGCAAGACCCATGTCGATGACGAATTGCATAGTAAAAAAAGTATACCATGGGGAAATAGTTGGCTTTTCGTAGGTTGGGTGTAAAGCCCCCCAAAAGAAAAAAGCGCCCCCCCGGGGCGCTCTTTTCCTTTGGTGCGCGTTACCTTTTACGCTAATGTATACTCTCCTGCAACTTTTCTAAAAAACTTTGTATTCTGAAGGTTAACTAAAACAGTGTTAGGCTTAACAATTCTCTTAGCGAGGACGCGCTTAGTGATCTCGTCCTTAGGGAGCGGACGACCTGACTCTTTGAGCACTTCTATAATAACATCACGAACAACTCCACCTGTATGTCCCCAATCCTTGAGACCGTACATACCACGACCTACGAGAACGAAGCGGGGGTCTTTTATGAGTTCGTTATGGCATGTAGCAACGTGCGCACGCTTACCGAAAGTCTTATTAATTTCTTGCGCTACCTCCTTAAAGTGCATAGACCGATTAGCGCGACGCATAATAAGATATGCATAGTCTTTAATACCACGAGCCTTAACGTGCGGAGAAGATGTTCTTCCCCATTCTGATAACTGATTCTTACCAATTACCTTGGAGAGAGCAAGGTAACGATTAATAACGTCTTTGTTTTCTTTATATTCATCTACGACTTCGGTTAGGTGACCGACGAAACGTGAATATATCTCTTCCTCTTTAATAAGGTCCTCTTCACTTATTGTATGGAAAAGTTTAGTGAGAGCTTCTCTTATATGAGACGCAGCCTTCTCGTCAGTAGAAAAATGTGCATGGAAGTGATCATCACCTTTATGCTTACCAAATTCTTCTCCTAGGGCTAAGTATAGATTAATATGATTCTGAATAACCGGGTCACGGGAAATGTGACGCATAAGGTGATCTTCTCCAACCACGCCACCAAGTTCGTTTATAATTTTTTTAAGTTCATCAAATACGAAGAGATGCTCTTTGTACTCTTTTGATTTCTTGATACTTGCTAGCGCAAAGTTCTCGATCTGGCGTACACGCTCGCGTGTAATGTCGTACGTCTTTCCAATCGCCTCGAGAGTCATGCGCTTTTCACCCTCTAAACCATAGCGATTAACCACGATTTCACGGGTTCGTGGGTTAAGGTTAGAGAGGAGTTTCTTAGAAACTGCTTTTGGTTTAAAGGTTATTCCAGACATGGTCTTGCTCAAATTAATATCGTAACTTACATTCTACCAGAATTTGCCAAAAACGTCAAATTACGATATTGACTATTTTGTTTTTGATAATAATGACCTTTTTTGGCGTCATTTCTGCTACATATTTCTGGTACTGCTCATGGGCTTTTACAAGTTCCATAAGGGCGTCGTCTGCCATATCTCGCTTAACAGTAAGGGTTCCTCTCATCTTCCCAGCTATTTGAATAGCTATAACCACGTCGTCGGTTAGAAGACTGTTTTCGTCATACGAAGGCCAAGGTGCGTTATGTACAGAACCTCCGTTACCCATAATCTCCCAAAGTTCCTCAGTTGTGTGGGGTGCAAAAGGCGCTAAAAGGGTTAGTAATGTTAGATATGACTTCTTAGAAATACCCTTTTCTGCTGCATTAAGAAACACCATTAACTGACTAATCGCGGTATTGAACTTAAAACTATTAACATCCTCGCCAACCTTCTTTATCGTCTGTTGCAAGAGCGAAGGGTCATATGCGTCCTCATGTCCAAGCTTAGTGTGCAAAAGATACACTCTGTCGAGAAACCTTTCTAGTCCCACTATACTCTTGGGGTCCCAGGCTGTTGCCTGTCCAAATGGACCTATAAACATTTCGTAGAGTCTAAGAACATCAGCCCCGTACTTTTCTATCACTGCATCTGGGTTGATGACATTACCTAAACGCTTACTCATCTTAACCCCTCCTTCGCCCAAGATGAGTCCAACACTCTCAAGCTTATTAAATGGCTCAGGCTTAGGAACTAGACCTAGGTCGTAGAGGAACTTGTGCCAAAATCTTCCATAGATGAGATGGCGTGTAGCATGCTCTGCCCCTCCCACATACATATCGACTTCTTGCCAGTAGTCAGCACTTTCCTTACTAAAGGCAACCTTATCGTTGTGTGCGTCCATGAATCGTAACCAATACCAGGATGAGCCAGCCCACTGTGGCATCGTGTTGGTCTCTCTCGTAAAAGTCTGAATTTTTCTTTCGGGGATAATCGTCACTTTGCCGTCTGTATAAAACTGCCAGAGTGACTTCATATCTGAGCGAGTGAGAGTCGCTTCAACATCTTTTTTGTCTACCCACACTAAATCGCATATCGCCCTTTCTTCTTCACTTACTTCGTTCTGGCTCAGATCTGCTAACTCAACCACGACAAGCTTGTAGTGAGCGAATCGATTCTCACCTTTTACTGGGTGATGGAAAAGCCCATGCGAAGAAAAGTCTTTGACCTCTATACTTCTAATATTTTTATATCCCGTTTCTTCATGTACTTCTTTCTTGGCGGTCTCTTCTTCGGTGTCGCCAGCTTCTACCCCCCCAGTAATGAAGCCATTCCAAGTCACTTTCTTCCATTTAGAAATGAGGTACTTATCTTCTGTTGGATGTTTAATAATACAAGCAACATTACTTCTCTCTACTATTCCTTTCTTAGGCTCATAGGCATCCAACCCACCATCGTCGTTAATATCTAAGATCTCACCTTCGTTAACTTTAGCAAGAACAAAAGACGGAACTGAGATGAACTCCTTTTCGTTATTAAGATACCCTGTTGTCTCCCTCCACTCATGAATTACTGCGAGCGGGCTTTCCCCAGTATCTGTTGGCTCATAAGAGTCCACCTGTGGGAGTTCCACTGGAAGATCCTTATCCCCGACAAGGTATGGCACATGCCCTTCGCCAAAAACAATTGGGAACGGCTCTCCCCAATACCTTTGACGAGCAAACACCCAGTCTCGCAGTTTGTACTGCACAGACTTTTTCGCATACCCTTTCTCGTCTAACCAGGTAGCAATTTCTTCTCGTACATCTTTTGGATTCTTGCCTTTAAACTCTAATGGTTCTTGGATAACAGAAGCAGTGAACTGGGTAAAGCACGTCTCGCCACCTGCTACTGCGTCTCGAATGGTCTCGTCGTTTGGTACAAGCACTGGGTAAAGTGGAAGGTTGTACTTCTTCGCGAATGCAAAGTCTCTCTCATCGTGACACGAACACTTCACTATACCTGTACCGTAATCCGCTAGTGCGTATGAAGCGACCCAAAGTGGCAGTTCTCTTTTGGTGATCGGGTCGACAAGGTGAAGTCCGGTAAAGACACCCTCACAAACTTCCTCTGCCTTAAACCCAGCCTTATTACGAATCGCAGTGATTGCCTTTGCTTTCTCTAGAATCTCATTTTTAGCGGGTACATTTCTTAGCAAATGCTCTAGTTCTTTATGATCACTCGCAATAACAGCAAACGTGTCGGCATAAAACGCTTCGTAATGCGTCGAATATGTTTCTACAATATTACCTGTTTCTTTTACAGGAAGACTGTAACGTACCCCATAATTACGTCCGATCCAATTACGCTGAGAGTCCTTGAGCCAATCCGGCCAATCAGGAAGCGTATCGAGGTCATCAACCAATCTATCTGCGTACTTTGTAATAGCAATACTCCACTGGCGGAGAGGACGCTTCTCAACATCACTGCCACACCTTTCGCACTTACCGTCCTCTAGGTCTTCGTTTGCAAGCCCTGTCTTACACGAAGGACACCAATTAATAGGGTCATAGGATTCGCTAACTAGTCCTTTCTTATAGAGCTGCTTAAAAATCCACTGTGTCCACTTATAAAATTTTGGATCTGTGGTGTCTATTTCTCTGTCCCAGTCAATGCTATAACCAAGAGATTTCATCTGACGTCTGAATGTTGCGGTATTGGTGTCAGTTGCGATACGCGGATGAATCTTGTTCTTGAGAGCATACTGTTCAGCAGGAAGCCCGAACGCATCCCATCCTGTTGGATGTAGTACCGAGTGCCCAGTCATCCTCTTATATCTCGCGTAGATGTCGCTAGCTGTATAGACTCGCACATGTCCAACATGAAGACCGTCCCCAGACGGATATGGGAACATGTCGAGAACATAGCATTTCTTTTTAGAAGCATCTTCAGTTGCTTTGTAAGCACGAGACTCTTCCCATTTCTTTTGCCATTTTTTCTCGATATCTTTGTGATTATATGCTGCCATGTGTATAAAGTAATAGTATGTTGTTAACTATAACAAAATGAGGAAAAGAATACAAAAGAATGACGCCTACGGCGTCATTCTTTTGTATTCTTTTCAGTTTTACAGTCGCACACCCCTACAGTCTCATCAAACTATCTCCCATAGTACATATCCGAGGTGATCACTCGCTTGTAGCAAGTTTCTCCGACACCATGATTCCAGTATGGTGACTGATCGCCGTCATAATAGAAGTTGCTCACCGAGTACTCGCTCATCATTACACCACCTTTACCAGAAAACATCTGCCCTCTATCGTTAAACTCACGAACAGTAGAAAACGTTCCACACATTTCGAACACAGCTTCTGTTACCATCTCTTTCCTCTTGGTCTCGTAGTTAACCTTAAACGTTGACTGCTGTATAACAGAGTACTTATAAGGAAGCCCTGTTTGTGGGTCTGTAGGAACTGTGTACCCTTGGAAAGGATTATTAAGTTCAGTAAGATCAACCGGGAGCTTATCTATCATCTGGAAACGATTGAGCACCCCCTGCTGTATCCCTGAGAGGTCAGATAGTCTAGTGCTATCTAACTTTTTCGCTCTCATCTCTTTAGGAGTTCCTATTATGGAGATACTCCACACGACAGCCGCAACAACAAATGCTGAAGCTATGAGGCTCACTACCATTGGGATTTTAGTCTTCTTGGCATAATTTCTCTTAAGAGAGTACACGTAGTAGCCGAAGATAGTGGCAGCAATCAGAAATACCGAACCAGCCTTTAGCGCAAAACGCACCGAAAGGTCTCCGCCTAAGTATGTGTAAACGAGGGAGACGAGTGTGCCAATAAGACTGAGTACAGTTATGAAAAGCGTACAATAGATGAGAACCTTTCGTACCAAAATATCTTGCTTGTAGAGATATTTCTCTATATCTTTCGAAACGTACCAAGAAAGCCCGACATATATCGGGAACATGACTACGAGTGACGCAATGGCAAAACGCACATCGCTGTAGGTCATATCGATGTAACCACCGTACGCCAAGGTGTCGACGAACTTTCGGTCAATAGCAGTAAAGATTACCTGCAAAAGATTCGTCACCGAAGTGATGAGGGTAATTGCGATACCGAGATAAACAAAAACATCAAGCACTTTAGTTTTTCCGTCTCCATTCATATTTTTAGATGTAGCTAATGAATAAATAATTCGAACGGCTCCCACCAATAGAGCCACCAGCAAAAGAGCAACGATAAGTACAATTGTTACTATCATTATAGTAGTCTAACATTTTCATGATATAGTTAAAATCATGCAAAATACTCCTATTTCTAAGGCTGAAAAGATTGCTCTCACTGTAACAAAAGGCATTGGGTCCATCTGGTCAGTTCTCATTCACACCCTTCTATTCGCGTCAGCTTTTGCCTTCATTATTCTAGGGGTAGCTGTCGACCGAGTACTACTGATTCTGACCACAGTGGTGTCGCTTGAGGCCATCTACCTCTCTATATTTATACAAATGAGTGTGAATCACCAGGCTCGCGCACTTGCAACAGTAGAAAAGGAGATTGACGAGATCGCAGAAGATGTGGAGGGCATTGCAGAAGACGTAGAAGGTATCCAGGAAGATGTACAAGAGATTTCTCACGACGTCGAAGAGATTCAGGAGGATGTAGAAGATATCGCAGAAGACGTGGAGGGTATTCAAGAAGACATGGAGGACATCGCAGAAGATGTCGAGGATATTCAAGAGAACATCGACGAGATGCAAGAAGAGATAGAGGCCACTGATCAAAAGATAGATCAGCACCGCCCTCTCTAAAGTAGATGGCCAAACCTACGAAACCTTACCCAAAAAGGGAACTGTAAGCCGTATCTTCTTCTTAACCACGATTCTAGAGCGGTTCTCTACTGGAACATAACCAGCTCCAGCAAAAAGCTTATTCATTTCTTTGTATGTAGATATATTCTTAGTCTTTTTCGAAGAAGTATTCTTAGTTCTTTCGTACTCGTCCACAGTCACAGGGTGAGCGGCACAGATGACACCAACTTCTTTTTCGATATCTGAGACAATAAGATCTGCCAGCTCTTGGTATGTCTTCTTATAGAATGTACGTAGGCCAGTCAGATCTGCGTAGCATTCGTTCTTCCCCCCTTCTAGACCTTCTGGGGTATACCTGCGAATAATTGCATACATACGCCTACTGTAGTTAATAAGAAAACTGCTCTTCCCAATTGCTGTTATCTTGATAATGGCTCTTGTTGATGACATATATTTAGTTGCTAGTTATTGATTGATAATTAATGGTCGGATATTTTTCTATTCTTTAACGGTATTTGCGAATGACCGCTTTTAAGACTGCTTCTATCTTGAACGTATTTGTGTTTGGATATATTTTTTTAAAGGCTTTGTTCGCAGGGACTAGGACTGGCTTTCCTTTTTCTGTGTCGAGGTACTTTAGCGTATATTCGTGATCCACTAACGCTAGGACGATGTCTCCCTTTCTGGGTGTCTTTCCCCTTTCTACTAAGACGAGGTCTCCTTCTAATATTCCTGCATCTTTCATGGATTCACCCATCACCTCAAGCATGTATGTTGACCCACGTTTATCAATCAAAAACTCATCCAAAGAAAGAACCTCGGCACTTACATCTTCGTCAGCTGCAGCTGGGAATCCAGCTTGAACAGTTCCTAGTCTAATAATAGAACCGGTCTCAGAGAGTGATAGCTTGTTTCCTTCTTTTACTAGGAAACCAGATTCGATCATTTTGTTGACACGGTATGCAACTGTGTTTTTGGAAGCTACCTGGAAAAGATCTTTCATCTCTTCGTAGGTAGGCATACGTTTGTTTTCTATAAAAAATGTGGAAAGTATTTGGTCGTCTCTCATGTCTATAAGCATAGTAGAACAAATGTTCTAGCACAATAGAACAGAAATATAATCTTGTGGATAACATTTTGAAAGTCGTAAACACTTAGCGATTAAGTATAAAACGACATAGTTCTTACATAAAAAGAAAGACCGCCCGAGCTTGCGCTCGGGCGGGTTGAGAACCTTTTAACTGTGGTTCTCATGACAGGTGCCCGACGGACGTCAGGCGATGGCGCCCTGGCCGGCCTTGGCGACGCCCGAGCCTTCCTGGGCGATGAGCGACGGCTTGCCGGCGGCGATGTAGCTGGCTTCCTCCAGGAACGTGGCCACGGCAGACATCTGCGCGATCAAGCTGCCAGCGAAGGCTTGGGCCTTGCTCAGTGTACAAGCAGTACACTGACGACAAAATATGCAGTCTCGACAAAGAAGCTCGCCAAGCACGCAAGTTTTTCTCAGATTCTAAATTCGATGACATCCCCATCCTTCACAACATACTCCTTACCTTCTGTTCTCAACTTCCCTTTTTCTTTTGCTTGAGCAAAACCGCCCGCTTCTACGAGATCTTCATAAGCTACGACTTCAGCACGGATAAACTTCTGCTCAAAGTCAGAGTGAATTGCAGCAGCTGCTCGAGGGGCCGTAGACCCACGCTTAACGGTCCACGCCCTTGTCTCCATCTCCCCGGTTGTTAAGTATGTCTCTAACCCAAGAAGGTTGTACCCAGCCTTAATAAGACCATCTACCCCATTGTCATGAGCACCCAGCTCTTTACGCATCATCTCTTTTTCCTCTCCTTCGAATTCTTTTAGTTCGTCTTCAATCTTGGCGTCAACTATAACGTAATTGAATTTGTTCTCATTAAAGTATGCGATGAGTTTAGTGAATCTCTCGTCATTCATTTCGTCTAAATTCTTGCCACCGTGTTGCTTATTAAGCACATAGAGAAACGGCTTCATGGTGATAAGGTGAAGTTCTTTCACGAGCCTAAGCTCATCTTCTGTGAGCGAGAGCCTGTTAGCAAGCTTTTCATCTTCTAGCTGGACCTTGAGGCGCTCTAATATCTCTTGAAGTTTAATCGCATCCTTATCCCCTCGCTTCACATCTCGCCCTATCGTCTGCATACGCTTCTCAACCGTCTGCATGTCAGCCAAAATGAGCTCCATATTAATAATCTCAATATCACGAAGTGGGTCTACTGTTCCTTCTACGTGTATGAGGTCTGCGTTCTCATAGATACGGACAACTTCTGCTATTGCGTCTGTTTCTCTAATGTGTGAAAGGAATTGATTTCCAAGCCCTTGACCTTCTGATGCACCCTTTACAAGGCCTGCAATATCTACGAACTCAACAATCGCGGGAATAATTTTCTTAGAACTTGAGATTTTGGAAAGAACTTCTAGACGTGGGTCTGGCACTGGAACCACACCGACGGACGGGTCAATCGTACAGAACGGATAGTTATCAGCAGGCACGCTCTTTTTGGTAATTGCATTAAAGAGCGTTGACTTGCCTACGTTTGGGAGACCTACGATACCGATTGAGAGTGACATAAATAAAATAGTGAGGGCTTGTTGATTTGCGAATTCTAGCACAAAAGCCTTACGAATGAAATTACTGCTGCTCCTTACTCCACCTTACAAGCGAATTCCCCTCGGACTTTGTGCCAGCATACCCCCCACCTTTTTGTTTATATAAAATAACCGCCTGTTGCATAGCCCGAGCAGAAAATTTACCGAGCTTTTCAATCGCCTCTTTTTTGCACGCCTCCCAAAGCTCTGGATTCGTTCGTGTTACTTTCGCACTTTTACTTTGTTTCATTTAGACAAAAATACTGCGGACAGATAACTGAGAATATTTCTCTATTCAAAAAAATGTAACACCCAGTTGATAACTGCTAAGACTATTGAGAAATAGATAGCCATGAGAAGAGACGGTACAGAAAACTCTGGGACAATTCTATCTGCCAGGAGAATCATAAGGCCGTTAATGACAAAAGAAAACAAACCAAGCGTAAGCAGGTTAACTGGTATTGATATAAGCATGAAAACCGGACGAATCGTGTGATTGATGACTGCTAAGACCAGTGCGACAAGAAGAGCCACCCACGCGGTACCTAAGGAAACTGCAAGCGTGCCGAATGCAAGAGGAACACCCACCTTAGTAACGTAACTTGCTGCCAGGACCCCAATTGTTCGAATGACAATAAAATTCATAGATTATGACTTAAGCAACTGCTGCATCTCTTCTAGCTCCTCTTTAGTTGCGGCGTATACGAGGGACTTATCGAAGTCTTCTGGCTTATTAGTTGGCACAAGATGCACGTGAACGTGAGAAACTCCATACCCTTCTACGAATACACACACTCGCTTACAATCAGTCTTCCCTTTTATAACCTGTGCTAAGTATCGCACCCTATGCATCATCTTGTCGTACATGACCTCATCAAGCTCAAAGAGCTGATCCACCTCTTGCTTAGGAATTACTAACGCGTGCCCTTTTTGAATTGGATTGATATCCAAAATCGCACAGACATACTCATCTTCATATATTTTGTACCCGGGGATTTCTCCATTTATTATCTGTGTGAAAATTGATGCCATAATTATTAGTTACTGGATTATAGTTACTAGTCTATAGTAAAAAACTTGTCTCTACTACATAAGTTATCAACCCTATTTTAGCTCAAAAGGGTTTTCAGAAAAGTTTTCCTATGTATATCTGATATTCCCTTTTCTTGGAGGGCCTTATAATGCCCCGCGGTACCATAACCGACATGGGACTCGAAGCCATAACCTGGATACACCTTGGATAATTCAACCATTAGATCATCTCTGTATCCCTTTGCAAAGATAGATGCGAGCGAGATTTGTGGAATGTTTTCATCCCCTTTTATAACTGTCTCTTGCTTATATATGTCTGGTGCGTGGAGTGAGCCATCTAGGTAGACAAATGAGTCGTTCGACACCCCTTCGTTGTGAAGCATGGTAAGTGCGAGCTTCATAGCCTCTTTTATTGAAGGCACAATGCCGATCTGGTCAATTCTATCAGCGTTTACTTCGCCAACACCAAACAGTATCTCATTTTTTGCTACATGAGATTGTATTGCTTCTAATATACCTGCGCGCTGCTTCTCAGAAAGTTTCTTACTATCGCGTAGGAGACCTTTTGGGAAATATTGAATAATATCTACCCCGTCTTTAATAGCACAAGCGCACACAACAACAGGTCCAGCTATCGGACCTCTCCCTACTTCGTCAATACCTATCGTATACATAGTGGTTAGATAAGTTTTTTTACCTGCTCTATTCTCTCTCGGCGTGTACCTGATATCACTTTTACCGTTATGTTGTTCGAGCGAATAAGTTCAAATAAGATTCGCAAGAACTGTGTGTTAGTTGCATCAATAAATGCAGTATCAATGTCTCGCAGCTCATCATCAACGAGTGGGACCGAAACCGCGGTTGGGATAAAAAGATACAAATCGACGCTCTGAAGCGTATCCCGCATCATCGCTTCACTTTCATCTACAAACCATTTTGGAATTCCGCCTTGTTCATACTGCAAACACGTATAAACAAAGTTGTCTATCAAGCAGCGATCAAAAATAACATTGTACTCAGCGTTGTGACGAAGTTGCCCAAACATAAAGTCTCGGATTGCTTTCTGACTTTCTGTGGTTGTCTGCTGATTTATTTCTAACTCACCTTCTATAACAACGTCACGATATGTTTTATCTAACGCCACGTAGTGAGGAAACTCTTTAAGGAAATCCTGGATGAAAGTAGACTTGCCTGTATTTTGTGGACCGATAACAGCAATGCGCATGAGGATAGTTAGTAGCTAGTGGTTAATGACTGTTAGTGTAGCACACGAAAAGCTTCACTTTTTTGCGTGCTACCACCTTGAATACACTCAGTCATCCGTCTTACTACTACTCCTTCCAAACAATCTGTTTTTCTTCTCGAATTTGGCACGTCTTTTGAACGAACCCTTCACGCCCACTCCCTTGTCTGTACATATAGTAATGCATAGGATTTTTTTCAGCATACTTCTGGTGATGCTCCTCTGCAATATGAAAAGGCTTTCGCTCTAGAATTTCCACCTTGCTTGACGAGTCATAGACGTGGCTATTGTCTAATTCTTTTATTACTGCATGAGCGATACTTTTTTCCTCATCATTTTCGTAGTAAATTGCAGTCTTGTAACTCTCACCTCTATCGCCGAACTGCCCTCCGTCGTCTGTTGGGTCGATGTGATCAATGAAGCATTGTAACAGTTTCTTATAAGAGGTCTTTGTGTCGTCATATGACACCTGAACTACTTCGCGGTGTCCGGAGTGATTTTCATAGGTTGGATTAGTAGAACTACCTCCTGAATAACCAGAAAGTACTTCAAGTACTCCTTCTGCTTCACGAAGATCATGTTCCACACACCAGAAGCAACCGCCGGCAAGAATGAGAGATTTAGTCATGAGGGAAGTATAGCAGGTATTAGGGCAGGATATGCCTCTCCTTTCAGTCGAGATGCTATATTTTTAGTCGCTCTGCTCGTTAAAAATATGTACCTTCGGTTCAAATCCGTACCGAAGCGCAGTGAACATAAAGCAAATAGGATTTGGTCACAATACTTCTCCTCGTAAACTCGTCGATAAAGTTCCGCGACCTCGTATTCAAACCCTGACGCAAGTGACGCAGGTCACTTGCTCCCGTTACAGAGGCAGACAAAGTAAAACCAGTCTTATTTAAAGACTGGTTTTACTTTGTCTGTGCGTAGGGCAGGATTTGCCTCTCGCCTTGCTAGGCTCGAAACCTACACCCGCTCATCGCGTGTTGCGGCCCGCGGTTCAAATCCATCTCCACAATGCACAGTAAAAATCTAAATGCCACAGTAGTAACTGTGGCATTTAAATTTCTATGTGCGTAGGGCAGGATTTGAACCTGCGAAGCCCGAAGGGCGACAGATTTACAGTCTGTTGTGATTGACCGCTCCACCACCTACGCAAGTAAAGAAAATTCTATCATAAAAGTAGGCAAAACAAAAGAGCGACGCATACGGCGTCGCTCTTTTGTTTTGTAATCACCAGTAGCCATAAACTAAGAACTTTCTCTACTTACTTTTATTCACCATAGACTCTTTGGATAAAGGACTTGGTATCTTTTTACCCTTTTTTGCTTCGACTACTATCTCACCCTTTTTATCTAGCGTGACCTCTGCTATTCCCCCTTTGGCAATCTTCTTAGAAAGCATGAGCTGTGCAATCTTATTTAAGATAGCCGTCTGCATATATCTCTTAATTGGACGAGCTCCATAATGAGGGTCAAAAGACTTCTCGCCAATGTAAGTTATAGCTTCTGAACTAATTGTAAGAGTGATTTCTTTCTCAAGTAACCTTTTAGCAAGAATCTCTGTCTGAAGGCCAACGATTTTCTTAATCTCATCTTTTGTAAGAACATCAAAGATGATAGTCTCATCTAGTCTGTTGAGGAACTCTGGCTTGAAGAATTCTTTAACAGCTCCCATGACCTTGTCCTTCACCTGCGTGTATTCATTGCCAGCTTCTACGTTACTAAAGCCCATCTGCTCCATCTTTTGGATGTACTGACTTCCGATATTGGACGTCATAATTATGACTGTATTCTTAAAGTTAGCAACACGCCCTTTGCTATCAGTTAGACGCCCCTCATCGAGCACTTGAAGGAGGAGGTTAAATACCTCTGGGTGGGCCTTCTCCACTTCATCAAAGAGGATAACCGAGTACGGTCTGTGACGAACAGCTTCAGTAAGTTGTCCTGATTCATCGTGACCAACATATCCAGGGGGTGAGCCGATAAGTTTAGAAGTTGAGTGTTTTTCCATGTATTCACTCATGTCTACCTTGATGAGAGCCTTCTCGTCATTGAACATGAACGATGCCAAAGCTTTTGTAAGTTCTGTCTTACCAACACCAGTAGGGCCAAGGAACATGAATGATCCGATTGGTCTGTCTGGATCATTGATCCCAGCTCGAGATCTACGAACTGCATCCGATATCTTGGTAATTGCATCACGCTGACTAATAACACGCTTACCCAGTTCTTCTTCCATGCGTGAAAGTTTCTCCTCCTCTTCCTCGAGCATCTTCACCACAGGAATACCTGTCCAGCGAGCTACCACAGATGCGATATCTTCTTCTGTTACTTCTTCTTTAAGAATACGACGAGTCTTCTGAAGCTTCTTCAGCCTTTCGAGTCGTTCATTCAATTCTTTTGTAAGTTCTGGAATTTGTCCATAACGGATCTCAGCTACACGAGTAAGATCGGCGCGGAGTTCTGCGTTCTCTGCCTCTGTACGGAGAGACTCGAGAGACTTTTTAATCTCACCTATCTCGGCAAGCGTCTTCTTCTCATTCTTCCATTTGAGTTCAAGCTCCTTAGTCTTCTCTTTTACATTAGCTATCTCCTCGTCAATGACTTTGATTCGGGCTTTGGTTGTAGCTTTATCATCCTTGTCATCTGAACTAAGGAGCTCTTTTGAGAGGGCCTCCTTTTCAATCTCTAGACGCATGATTCTGCGGTGAGCCTCTTCTAAGACTGGAGGCTTGTTCTCTAGAGCAATACGAAGAGAGGACGCTGCTTCATCCACTAGATCAATTGCCTTATCAGGAAGGAACCTAGAAGTAATATAACGAGTGGAGAGATTAACCGCAGAGACGAGCGCGTCATCTGTAATACGCACACCGTGGAAAAGTTCATACTTTTCTTTGAGTCCTCTTAAAATTGCCAGAGCGTCTTCTTCTGTTGGTTCTTCTACGAATACCGGCTGGAAACGACGAGCAAGCGCTGGGTCCTTTTCGATATGTTTCTGATATTCCTTAAGAGTAGTTGCACCGATTGCACGGAGTTCTCCACGAGAAAGCGCTGGCTTAAGGAGGTTCGCGGCATCAGCTGAGCCTTCTGTTGCCCCCGCTCCCACGATTGTGTGAATTTCATCGATGAAGAGAATAATCCCACCTTCTGAGCGTTCAATTTCTTTCATAATAGCCTTTAGTCGCTCTTCGAACTCCCCTCTAAACTTGGTTCCTGCGATGAGCATTCCGAGATCAAGTGAGACGAGCTCCTTTCCTTTCAAACTCTCTGGTACGTCGCCTTTCGCCATGCGAATAGCGAGACCCTCTACTACTGCTGTCTTACCAGTCCCAGCTTCACCGATGAGTATTGGATTATTCTTAGTGCGACGAGAGAGAATCTGCATGAGGCGCATGATTTCCGTGTCACGACCAATCACTGGATCAAGCTTGTCTTGGCGTGCCATATCAGTGAAGTTACGCGTGTACTTCTGAAGTGCCTTGTTCTTCTTTGGACTGGTAGCCTCTGTGATGTTCTGGGTACGAAGCTCGTCTAATATGTGATACGCCTGATCTTTGTCGATACGGAACCTAGAAAGTATCTCTCGTATCTGTCCAGAGGAGTCGAGTAGCGCCAAGAAGAGGTGCTCTGTTGAGACGAACTCATCGCTGAATGACTGAGCAACTTTGAGTGAGTTTTCGAATGTGGTCGCAAGGTCTGGGGTAAGATACATCTGATATGACGGACTCATGGTCTGAGAAGAACCTGGGACTTCTATTGCATCAACAACAGTATCGGTGAGTAGGATGAGGTCGACTTCTAGCTTTTCGAGGATGGCATGAACAAGAGACTCCTCTTGTGTGAGAAGTGCCCCCATCAAGTGGAGAGGGCTTACCTGGTTCTGTCCGCGCTCAATAGCGAGCTCATGGGCACGACGAATTACCTCTTTTGCTTTAGTAGTAAAATTGTTAAACGGAGGCATGTATGGGTTGGTAATTAGTTAATGCTTATTAGTAATTAGTTAAAAACAAACCCTATTCAAAATCTTTATTCGCTACAAACAGTGTAACAGTTTTCAGGGACTCAGTCGTGGTGGATAAACAGTATTTCTTTCGCTACTGTATATACTAGTTCTAACAAATAGAGAGCGAAAGTCAAATAACAAAATTGTTATCGGTAATCAGTAACAGACGTTGTCTAGAGCTAAGAAAGCGGCACCTATGGTGCCGCTTTCTTAGCTTAATCTAATCGTCTAACACGTCCTTATATTCTCTCCTCCGCCGCGTGCCAATCAATAGCACTCATGAAAGTATTAATGTAGTCTGCGCGCTTAATACCATAATCAAGCATAAATGCATGCTCCCATACATCCATTACGAGAATCGGAGTAAGTCCTGCAAGATGTCCACCATCATGCTCTGCAACCCAAACATTGAAAAGCTTCCCGTCTTTCTTATCGTGTGCAAGAATGACCCATCCCACCCCGCGCATTGCTGCCATTCCTCGGAACTCTTTTTCCCACTGCTCGTATGACCCCCAGGTTGCTACCATCTTCTGTTTAAGTGTGCGTTCACCGAGTGCTACCCCGTGGTTGCTGATGTTTCCAAAATAAAGTTCGTGTAATCTCATACCATTCCATTCCCATCCAAAACGTCGATGTAGTTCCGCGTACTCCGGAGTCCCTGGCTCCATGGCTTTCATTTGGTCAACTAACTTATTCGTGTTGGTAACATAGCCTTGATAGAGGGTAAAGTGATTACTAAGAAGTGCGTCACTTAGTCCAGGCAAACCTAATAAATGTGAAAAATCTTTTGCTGTATACATATGAGTAAGAGTATATAATTAAACGTTACCTAATAACTAATTCTTAATTCTGTACTTATCTGATATTTCCTTCATTGCCTTAACAAGAGCCTTCATGTCACTCTTTGTGGTAAATCTTCCCGCACTGATACGAATATTTTCTTTTGCTTCGTATTCTGTAGTTCCGATAGCTTGAAGGACATAACTGCCGTCAGTCTCCATTGAAGCACAAGCACTCTTGTGCGAGACTGCCACTCCTTTAGCGTCTAGTCTTAAAATCATTTCTTCGCTTGATATACCTTGCACTCTACAGTTGATGTTATTCGGGAGACGGAGTTCGGTCTTCAAGTGTGTGACACCTTCTCCTTTTGACACATGAGAATACTCGTCAAACGCTCCGTAGAAAATAACGTCAGGGATTTCTGTCTTTAGTCTTGTCACTGTCTCGTCTCGAAGTGCGCGCAAGTGCGCGCTTTCTTTTTCTCTTATCTCTTGCGACTCTGTGAGAGCAACCCCGAATGCATACGCACCTGGAACATTCTCAGTTCCGCTGCGAAGCTCTCTCTCTTGCCCGCCTCCAAATATCGTTGAGGCCAGCGCGACTCCCTCTCTTTTATATAAAAGCGCTGAACCTTTTGGACCATAGCACTTACTACTATTAACTGTCATGAGATGACACTTAAGACGAAGCACATCTAAGTTACAGTAGTTAGCAGCTTGACAAGCATCGGTGTGGAAATATGGAAAATCAGTAAACGACTTTGATTGTTCTTTTTTCCACTCGTCTACTGCGCGTCCGATTTCCTTTACTGGTTGAATAGTACCAATCTCGTTATTTGCATACATCACACTCACTAAAATAGTCTCAGCTCGTAGAGCCTCACGCAGATCTTTTACTTTAACAATACCGTCTTCGTATACAGGTAAGTATGTGACAGATATTTTCCCCTGTTTCTCTAGACTCTTTATCGGCTCAAGAACGGCAGGGTGTTCGATAGCGGAAGTAATGACATGAGGCAAGCTTAACATATTAGCTGTTAGCTTTTGGCTTTTAGTAAATGCAATATATGTTCCAAGAACTGCGAGATTGCAACTCTCTGTACCAGAAGATGTAAAGTATATTTCATAAGCATGAGCGTTGAGGGATGTTGCACAAAGAGCTCGAGCTTTGTCGAGCAATTGCCCAGCACGAGCACCTTCTGCGTGAATACCTGAGGGGTTGCCATACGTTAAAAGAGCTTCGAGGAGAGCGCGCTTCGCGCGCTCTCCTATCTCAGTCGCCCCTGCGTTATCTAAATAGATTCTCTTTTCTTTCTTGTTAAAAAGATTTTGTAACATAAAAATACTCTAACACGGAGATCTGTTACTAGGTAGTAGCTACTAGCTAATAGTCGACATACGCAAAAAACAAAACAGCCGGACTCCGTTTCCCATTAAAGGGTTTTGGGATCCGGCTGGTTAGGCGACATACGCCCATGGGGCTGCGTCAGGTGTTGGTCGCCGCGTCACCGAGTGCCAGGCCAGCGCGGCCGACGTCAGTTGCATCACGAATGACTTGCCCACTCGGCAGCTGGATCGAAGTGCTGTTGACACTCAGGTCATGCACGCCAGAGGAGTTGGTCAACGAGAACAGGCCTGCCTTGTTGGCTTTGGCGGTGGTCAACACCGGGTAGTCGGTGGTGGCCAGCGAGGGCTGCAACGTAAACGTCGCGGCGATCTGGGCCTTGTTGGACTGGCTGTCGTCGATCCACTTGGCCTTCAACTTGCCGGCGCCATACTGGTAGCCGTTCGTGACCTGCACGCCGATCGCCTGCGGTTGTTCGCTGTGGCGGTTGACCTGAGCCGTTGAGTAAGTGTCTTCCTTCACATCGACCTGCATCTTGGCGGTCTTGGCGTTGGTGGTGAGCGGCACGGTCTTGGCGTCGAACGTTGAGGCGAAAGCAGTGCCGGCCATGGCGAGGGCGGAGCAAGCTGCCAGGGTGATGAGTGACTTGAGTTTCATGACATCTCCAGAGTGAACGGTTGAATTGAAAATGAAAGAGCGACGCACCGTTAAGGTGAACCGATCGTTCATCTCCACGGGCATGAGTTGGATTACTCCTTCTCTTGCTATTAAGAAGCCTACCATTTTCGTTCTATAAAAAACAAGAGTTATACACAGTTTGGCTAAGGTATTCGAAATTCAGATAATCGAAGAAAGGAAAAAGGTTCAGGAATCCCGGCCTTTGTGATGTGGGGGTTGTGTTTCCCGATACACCTTTGTCTTTCCCCTAGCCCATATCACTACTCCGCTGCTATACTCATTTTTACTTAACTACTGTTTATGCAAGCAACCCCTTTTTTCATTACTTTCATTCTTGAAAATCCAACTATTCCGCTCGGGATGGCAACAGTTCTCCTTCTCCTCTACACAGCGTACCTTCATCACAAAATTTATCGCTTCACAAGAGGCAAAACTTCTTCGTCTCTTGAAGAGGTAATCAGGGGTTGTGTAGACGGGATAACTAAGATAGAAGAGCGTAACGAACTCATCTCAAAGCATGCCCTCATCCTGGAAGAAAAGGTGTCCCACTCCCTCCGCAACACCCAGACCGTTCGGTATAAAGCCTTCGATACCAACAGCTCTAACCAGAGCTTCTCAATTGCCTTTGTGAACGAAAGAGGGAATGGTGTGGTGGTTTCCTCTCTGCATGCGCACGAAAGAATGAGCACCTTTGCAAAGCCTGTCGAAAACTACAAGAGCACCTATGAATTAACTGAAGAAGAGAAACAAACTCTAGATGACGCCAGAAACGCACACAGAGCCACCTCCCAAGTAAACGAAGAAGACTAATCCCTCCTTGTTAGAACTAATTACTAATAGCCCCTTTGCGTATAGGTTTTTCGGCTTTTATGTGATACAATAACGCCTATCATATGTCAAAAACAAAAGACCAAAAAGGCACAGTTTCCCGTCAACCGGTAATAGCAGTACTCGGACACGTTGACCATGGAAAGTCATCACTTCTCGATTACATTAGAAAATCTAACGTTGTCGAAGGCGAAGCGGGTGGTATCACACAGAGAATCTCTGCGTACGAAGTCGAGCACAAAGGTGGCGATGGCGTTAGTAAGCGCATCACCTTCTTAGACACACCTGGGCACGCCGCATTCCAAGGCATGCGTGAACGTGGGGTAGAAATTGCAGATATCGCTATCCTCATTGTCTCAGCAGAAGATGGCGTAAAAGCGCAAACCTTAGAGGCATGGAAAACGATTGATGCTCGCAAGCTCCCGTACGTCGTAGCAGTAAATAAAATTGATAAGCCAGGCGCAGATATCCAGAAGACTAAGACGACTCTCGTAGAACACGGTATTTATATTGAGGGGTGGGGTGGGGATATCCCTTGTGTAGAAATCTCAGCAAAGACAGGGCAGGGTGTCGACTTCCTCCTTGAGACACTTCTCCTTATGGTAGAGATGAACGAACTCAAAGCCAACCTCGATACCGATGCAACAGGCCACGTGCTCGAGAGTTTCATTGACCAGAAGCGTGGTATATCAGCTACACTCATCCTTAAAGACGGAACTCTTCCTCAATCTGGTGCCATCTTAGCAGGGACCGCACTCTCCCCTATTCGCATCATCGAAGACTTCGCTGGACGCACCATTAAGAACCCTCACGCGGGTCAACCAATTAAGGTAACAGGCTTTGACGACATCCCAGCAACTGGCGCTATCTTTATTTCTTCTTCCGACAAGAAAGAAATAGAAGCACTTCAAAGAGAAGCCAAAGCTAATAGTATCAAGACCGTTCTTGATCCACGTCTTTATCGTAATGCTAAAGTGGTGATTCCAGTTGTTATTAAGTCAGACTCACAGGGAACACTTGACGCAGTGCGCATGGAGCTCAAGAAGCGTGAGACTGATGATGTGAAGATAAAGATCATCGCAGAGGGAATAGGTAACATTACAGAAGGAGATATCCTCCTCGCGTCATCTGATGAGAAGACTGTTATCCTCGGCTTCACAGTGAAGATGGAGGGCAAGGCTCGTGACCAGGCTGATAGATTCAACATCAAGCCAGAACTTTTCGATATTATTTATAAGCTTTCTGAGTGGTTCGACACATTAGTTGAGAGCCGTCTTCCATTTGAGGAAAAGGAAGTTATCTTGGGTACGCTCAAGCTTCTTAAGACATTCAGCTCTCAGAAAGACAAGCATGTTATCGGTGGGCGTGTAGAGACTGGTCGTATTGATAACGGAGCTCTCGTACGCATCGTCCGTCGTGGGGTTGATATGGGCAAGGGTCGCATCATCGAACTACAATCACAAAAGCTTAAAGCTTCAAGCGTTATGGAAGGTAATGAATGTGGTCTCATGATTGAGACCAAGATTGAAATGATTCCGTCCGACATACTCGAAGCAATCTCTGTTGAAAAGAAGCGTATCTAGTTTTCCCTACTTCCTAACTCTTAACTCCCTCTTATGAACGCAGATAAGCCAAAAACAGAACGCATCTTAAAAGTCGAGCAGCAAGTGCTCGGACTCGCGCAGGACTTCTTCCAAAGAGAATCCTCCGGCCTCTCTCTTATTACAGTTACCCGCTGTGAGATTGGGCGCGACATGCGCAACGGTACGATTTTTATAACTGTACTACCTGAAAGCAAAGAAGAGGCCGCGATACACTTCGCTAAGCGTATGAGAAGTGAGCTTCGTAAGTACGTAATGAAAGGCCTCCCAGTAAGAGTCATTCCCTTTCTAGAAGTCGAAATTGATTACGGAGAGAAGAATCGCTTACATGTTGATGAGCTGTTACGAAAGGACAAGCTCGCTCACGCTCTACCCGAAGAAACACTGAAGCAAAGAGAAAGTGAGTTAGAGGATAACTAAGTACAAAAAGCAGACTTATTAAAGTCTGCTTTTTGTTGTGGTGCCCAGGACTGGACTTGAACCAGCACGCCCGAAGGCATTAGTTCCTAAGACTAACGTGTCTACCAATTTCACCACCTGGGCGTATTTAATTTGTACGTTTTATTAAACGTCTAGAGATTATACACCAAATTATGCTATAGTGCGAGCACATAAATATGGACTCTATTTCTGTCCCTGTCATATTCGAGGATGAAAACTTTTTAATCATTAATAAGCCGTCAGGCTTGGTAGTTCATCCATTCGACCACTCAAACGAGATGACTTTAGTGGATCATCTTAAAGCATCTCACCCGAGTATTTTCAACATTGCCAATAACACATTTACTCTCCAAAATGGAGAGACTGTTCCGCTCGGCGGGATTGTGCACAAGCTAGACAGAGAGACCTCTGGGGTTATGGTGATTGCAAAAAATCAAAACACATTCGAGGAGATTGGGAGAGCATTTTTGGAACACACGACTAGAAAAGTTTACTTAGCTCTAGTTGAAGGTAACATAGAAGCTGATTCCCTCCGGATTAACGCTCCGCTTGGAAGAAATAAGAAAAGTTACAAACAAGTAGCGTTCCCAGAGAACCCACGAGGAGAGCTACGAGAAGCCATTACTGACCTCACTGTTATCTTACGAAAAGGTACTATCACGCTCGCCAAATTAGAGCCACTAACAGGGAGAACTCATCAACTGCGAGCACACATGACTTACATTGGTCATCCGATAGTTGGGGATATAGCTTATGGCAGCACTGTCAGTGCGCACAGAATCATGCTGCATGCTCAGAATCTAACTTTTATTCTTGATAATAAACAGCATACTTTTGAAGCACCTCTTCCAAAAGAATTTATAGAGCCGTTTGAGTAAGCTACTGCGTGTGACGCATGTCAGTATAACCACAATTCCAATCTCTTAGTTTCTTGTCTCCTTGTAAAGCGCTTACAATTTCTATGTAAGAAAGCGTAGTAAAAACTTTAAACTCTTGCCTTCCACTTTTGTGCGTGATTACCATCTCATACACCTCGTTATTAAGGTGTTTAAACTTTACGGTTTTCGACTTTGCCCCTATGTTACCCTCTATCTTCCCCGGAGCAATCTTTATTTCGCTTCTGAATTTCTTTTTAAAAAATTCGATGATGGGCACAGCATGTTCAATGACAGTTGTATGAGTACCTCGCTCATTTACGTGGCTACCTCTCATTTATTTCTTTACCAAAAATACTGCGAGTGTGGCAGCTACAATTCCTCCGAGCGTGTCCATCAGCATATCTTTCTGCGCATCCCAGATGTCTCCCTGTGAGCCGAGGAACGCAAGTCCAGCTTCTCCTCCCTCCTCTACTGCGTAGCGCCACTCTATGAGCTCATATGCCATAGCGACTGTTCCAATGAAACAGACACTAAGAAGAAATGCCCAGAACTTGGATGACACTTTATTGAAGCGAATTACATATTCAAAGAGCGCATAAGCATAGAAACCAACTGAGAAGTGAGCAACCCTGTCGAACATATTTCTCTCGAACCCAAAGAGATCATTAAACCAGGCAAACGGCGCAAGCTCAAATGTATAGTATGCACCGTATGTATGAAGAAAAAGAAGAACACTCATAAGAAGGTATGCGAGATTCGAGAACCTGATGCCTTTTATAAATAAAACAATGAGGAAGATAACTATGCCGAAGATAGGAATCATCTCTGCATACCAAACGTCTCTTGAGTAAGGGGTGATACTAAAGGTAGTTGCCCAAAGAATATACACCGAAAGTAAAATATGTGGAAAGTATTTTTGTAGGAATTTCATATAGTAAGTATATAGTAAAAACCATGACATATGTCATAGTTTTTAGATATTGTGCCCCCAGTAGGGATCGAACCTACGACCTGCGGATTAAGAGTCCGATGC
>CAZNZQ010000008.1:11632-37548 GCA_964577675.1 uncultured Candidatus Saccharibacteria bacterium | reverse complement strand
TAAACGAAGTTAATAATGTATTTGCGATGAGACTGGTGTGACGAATGTGTCGATGTGTCTATATTGCTCATTTATTATAGCATCATAAAAATACCGTAAACATAAGGGTGGTTATAATATGAATTTATTTTTCGCAATTATATAGATTCTATGTATAAAAAATAAAGGGAAAGTTTTCCACAGGAGGGTTATAATATAACCATGTCGGTATCTAATATGTTTTGCACTAATTGTGGAAACAAAATTAATACAGAAGATAATTTCTGTGGGAATTGTGGTAAGGCAATTAAGCGTATAAGTGTCCTTGAAGTAGAAAGAGTGGAGCCAAAGCCGACACCACGAATATACAAAGAACCAGAGTACACACCTCCTACACCTACACCTTCCCATCGTAACACTCAAAGTGAAGCGAAAGTTGAAAAGAAAAATGAAGAGTGTAAAGAAGAACTACGAAAGTTATTAGAAAAAGAGCAAGGTCACGAAATTACCGATCATGAACTCTTTGAGGCGGATCTTTGGCTTACTAATTACGCTAAGATTATTTATGATTGTGCTAAGACAGATTTTCAGCGAAAGAAAAAATTAGAAGAAAATCCCAAAGGATTTCATCTTGAAGGTAAAGGGTATACCTGTTGTGTTTGTCATAACTCTGTTTCAGATGAACAAACGTGGTATGACGAAAATGGTATTAAATGTTTAGTGTGCCAAGATGCATTAGATAAAAATATAATTCCAGTCTCCGTTATAAACGATCGTGAAAGTTGGTATTCGGTAAGTGATTTTGAAAGGAGTTTCTTTATGAAACCTAATGCAGTGAGGAGGTTTGTAAAAGAAGGATTCTTAAAACCAAGAATTATTCCAAATGCTTCAGGTAAGACTTACTTCCAGCTATTCCTTATCGAAGACCACGAAGGTGTTTTACCTCCCAAAGAAATAACAAAGTGGCCTATGGTTAAATTTAAGAAAGGTGATCAAGACTGGTATCACTCAGAACCTTGGTTTATGCATAAAGACCCTAAAAAAGTTTTAGGTGGCTACAAGATACTTGAGTATCTTTCGACACTGAAAGAGAATGAGATAAAGCAGTCATATCCTGATTTAAGTTTTCAAATGCATCCAGGGTCAGAGTCAATAATGAAGATTGATTGTATTGAAGAAAAAATAGAAGACCCTGCGAAGGATGATAAAAAAAAAAAAACCCCCCAAACCGCCGAGGGGCATTTTTGTTATTTAGTGTGTGGTAAAAAGTCCAAAACGCCATTTTATCCAACACACTAAGAGAAGTCAACATTGCCAAAACAGAAATCTGTTGTATTAACAATACTTTTGAAGAAATCGAGATAAATGATGTATTAGAAAACATACTTTTATTACTCAAGTATATCACAAAAAACCTTAAAAGACAAGGATTTTTATGGATTTTTGATGAAAAAGATACCTCTGTTTACGGGTGTCTCTTTTGTCTCATTTTACTTTCTTATTTCATTGGCGTACGATACTGGTATGGAAAGAAGCCAAAACAGAGCAGAGTTCGTATTCGAGGTCCTCCTTAGTATTGTGGAGGTATTTTTCGGACTGATTTGGAAACTCATTAAAAGTATCTTTTCTTTTATCAGTAGTTTTATTCATGAAGTTGGTTCTATTCTTTTCAAGAAAGCAGCTAACTGGGTTGCTCTTGCTGTTATTGCTATAGTTGTTGTGTACATCCAACAACACACTAAATAGACCCGACCCATATACCTAAAATACAGTAGTGAGAAGATGCTAAAATACCCTTACGGTGCTTGAACCACTGGGTACTTAACCCATAATCACCGCAAAATAATGAAACCGAAGCGAAAGCTTCGGTTAATTATATTTTGCGAGAGAGGGAGGGATTCGAACTGAGCCCGGTACGAAGTCCACTTTGTATTCAAAGTGGTGAGGGCGAAGCTTAGCCGAAAGTTAAGAGTGCTTTTATGAATCACAAAGTGATACAATAAAAATACCTTAACAATCGGCGAATCCCTACGTCTCCGCCTTTACAACTTATTATCGGAGTGTTCCCGTACTCTTACGAGACGGTAGCGACCCGAGTACATAATGTTGTAATAAAAAAACACAGAAATTTATTCTGTGTTTTTTTATTACAATTTGCTTATACGCAATTATCCCTTCCGCTTCTTATCGCTTCAGTATCACCCTTCGTCTCGATATTATTGAAATAAAAACACATCTTAAAAACACTGTTGGCTGCTTTTTATTTTAATTTCCATTTTGCTCTTAGGGTTTTTCTGGTACACTAGTACGTCTATGTTTATTCTCATTACTTTTCTTTTACTTATTACTGGACTTGCTGTGCTCGTTATAGGTGGAGAACTTCTCGTCCGTGGTGCGTCATCTATCTCTAAGCAGTACGGTGTATCATCCCTCGTTATCGGTCTCACTATCGTTGCCTTTGGGACGTCTGCCCCTGAGCTTGTGGTCAACCTAGTGTCTGCGTTTAGTGGGAACACTGATATTGCTCTTGGGAACATCGTCGGGTCTAACATCGTGAATATTCTGGTTATTCTCGGAGCGTGTGCAATTATGGTGCCACTTCGTGTTGGGTCATCTACTGTGTGGAAAGAGATACCTTTTGCGCTCTTGGCGATGGCGATGGTATTTGTTTTTACACAAGATATGCTTCTTGAGGCTGGCGGTAATGATGTTATTACGAGAGGCGAAGGGCTCGCGCTTATCGGATTTTTTGCTATCTTTTTGTACTACATTGTCGAGCTCGCGAGAAAAGATAAGACGTCTCATGATCACGATGAAGAGATAGTGCTTTATAAGAAATCAATAGCGAGTATGTTTGTACTAGCCGGACTCGCGATGCTTTTCTTTGGTGGTAAGTTGTTTGTCGAGCAGGCGGTAACTCTCGCCGAGCTAGCCGGGTTATCACAGATGCTCATTGGTCTCACGATAGTTGCGATAGGGACGTCGTTACCTGAGCTTGTAACATCTGTGATTGCAGCCAGAAAAGGGGAAGCGGATCTCGCTGTTGGGAACATCGTTGGGTCAAATATTTTTAACGTCTTTTGGATACTTGGTATTACTGCAACGATAACACCAGTCACCGTTTCCTCTTCGTCTCTGTTTGATATCTTGGCGGGGCTCGTAGCAACATCACTCTTGTTCATTATCCTTTTCTTTGGCAAGAAGCATGAGATAGATAGATGGAAAGGGGTGTTATTTGTACTTCTATACGTAGCATATATTTTCTATATCGTTATGCGTGGGTAAGAATAATACAGATCCATTTTATTCACTATACTGGCCCGGGGGCCCCTTCCTCATCCTTAGTGTGTTTTGAAGTGTTGCTCTGGGTGACTCTTCTTTGTTGCGGTATTGTCACATTTTTATATGACACCGGTTATAGTAGGTACAAAGATTACTAACCTTACTATTATAAATAGAAACATCTATGCAATTTATCATTTCTTTCAGTGCCCTTCTCCTGGCTCTTGTCATGGGTACTACACCAGCGCACGCTCTCGCTCCTAAAGAGACGAGCGCCTACTTTAACGGGCCAACAGTTTCTAGTATTACAGACACTATGGCGCAGGTGTCACTTTCCCCGCAGGTCTTAGCAGACATGACTTCTGAAGAGAAGAAGGGGCTTTATTTCGAGTATTTCGAAACACATCAGATGTGTATCATGATATACCCAACACCAGAGCACTGCCTTCCTAAAAAAGCAGAAGTGGGTACCGTAGATGTTACTCTCACAAACCTAAAACCTGAAACATCCTACACAGTAAAATATAAGAGAGATAACACAATCATGTGCATTATGACACCGTGCCCTGGTAATGAGTTCGAGAGTCTCTCCGTCGAGTTCGTTACAAAGAAGGGGGGTGAAAATGTTTCTTCTGCCACTACGACAGCATATACGTTCCTCCGCAACTTATGGATAGGGAGTAAGGGGAAAGATGTGTCTGCTCTACAAGAGATGTTGCGTGATGCTGGGTACTTTAAGGGTGATATAACTGGTTACTTTGGTGGTGTGACAATGAGTGCAGTTCGCTCTTTCCAGAAAGAGTATGGACTCCCTCAGACTGGATACTTTGGACCTCTTACTCGCGACTCTGGTGTAAAGAAGCATCACGCGAAGAATGCAAAGAATAAAGATGGCGCCACTTTTGAAGGGAAGGTAACCGCGTACTCAACTGCCTGCTTTGCTGATGGCGAATGCAGCATTACCGTTGATGGTAAAAAGGTGGTAACTACGATTGGGTGGTCACAAGCTATTGTAGGAAAGGTAACCGGTATTCCAGATTTTGGGTCAATTGAGAACCACCTAGGTGCGCACGCTAAAGTGTATGCTAAGAAAACAGAGGACGGATACACTCTCTACGGCAACAAAGATTACTACATTGACATTACTTCCAAGCAAGGAAAACTCCCAGCGGGAAGCGCTCTGGCAGGTAGTTCAAAAGACGTTCAGGCAACTACTTGGGTATGGCAGAAGACAGTTATGGCAGATGGGAGCGTGATAACACCAAATAAGCCTGGCGTGTTCACCCTTGCTTTCAGTAATGATGGGAACCTTTCTGGGAAGACTGACTGTAACGGGTTCTTCGGAAGCTATACGTTCGGAAGTGATGGATTTATAAAGTTTGGTCCATTCGGCATGACGCTCATGTATTGTGATGGCTCACAGGAGGCGGTATTTTCTGGGGCGATTAGCAAAGCTGATCGTTACAATATGGACGGAGCAGGAAACCTACAGCTTCTCTTATCAGGGAACGCAGGGACAATCTATTTCGTGAAGAAGTAGTAAGATAAACAAGTTAAAAAGCGGCAACTTCGTTGCCGCTTTTTAACTATCAAATTTTCTTAGTTGCTTTCTGTGTATTTTTTGAAGTTATTAAGAATTGCCAGTCAGCCAGCTCTCTGCAGTTCCTCAAAGTTCTCGGACACTGTCTCAAAAGTTTGCGTAACCTTTAGTCTCACCTTCAGTTATTTTTTCGAATAGTAATGCATAGCAGTGTAACACTTTGGTTATAAGAAAAGTTATCACTATGAGAATATTTCACAGTACGTAAGATGCCAGGTCGTGTATACTTTAGTGTATATGTCTACCCAGAAGAAACTTATCATTATAGCCCTTGTCACTATCGTTATAGCCTCCGCGGTCGTCGGATTTTTATACTACAAGCAGTCTAAGGAAAATATCGATATCTTGCCGCCAGAGGGTGCAAACGGGGTGAGACTACTCTGTTCTAACGGGTACACTGGCAAAGTAACATACTACGATCCTGGGACGGATGGGGTAATGCGTAGGCTGCTCATAGTAACTGCGCAAGGTGAAGACATCAAACAGTACCTTATGCGTCAATCAGTGTCAGGAAGTGGGGCTAAGTTTGCAACAAGAGACGGAGCATCTTCGTTTTGGGAACATCAAGGTGAATTTTCTTTCGAACAGGGTGGAGTAGTGGTTGCGGTCTGTAAGGACGCGAGTAAGCAAACATTTATCTTAGATGGAGAGACGATTACTCTCACTGACGGTGTTCTTGAGAAGGAGATTGCCCCAGGGAGCGTGAGCAAAGATACTATTCGCTATTTTGGTAACGATGCAGTCGGGGACATTAACGGGGATGGGAAAGATGACAGAGTTTTCTTCGTTACGAAGTCGTCCGGTGGGACTGGACTCTTTTACTATGTTGTAGGGATGCTCGCGACAGATGTTCTTCCTAAAGGGACAAAGGCGATTTTTATAGGGGACAGAATAGCTCCGCAGTCGATTGAGGCGCGTGACGGTCTCGTGCTCGTTAATTACGCAGATAGAAAGCCGGATGAGGCTTTTACTGTTGCGCCGTCGGTGGGCAAAACTCTTAGGCTTAAGTTAGATACCATAGCATTAGACTTTGGCGAGGCGGCACAAGACTTCGAGGGAGAAGCAGACACTAACAAAATGACTCTCTACATGAAAGAGTGGAAATGGGTCAAGACATCATACGATGGGGACAGAGAAATTTTCCCAACTAAAAAAGATTCTTTTTTAGCTACGTTTACAGACGAAGGGAAAGTATCATTTCAGACTGACTGTAATACCATGAACGCAGAGTACACAACAATCGCAGACACGATGTCGTTTGGTCCGATTGCGTCTACCAAGATGTTCTGTGAAGGGTCACAAGAGACAGACTTCGGAGGGATGCTTAACGATGTCGAAAGGTACGCGTTTACGTCTCGCGGTGAACTCATTCTTTCTCTCAAGAAAAACGGAGGAAGTATGTTGTTTAGATAGCTATGAAAATTAGGGAACTTGGTCATGTGGTTTTATATGTTTCTCATCTTGAAACTTCTGCGAACTTTTATCGTGACACGCTCGGATTCACAGAGCTTCACAGGGATTTGCATACTGCATTCTACTCCTCCGGGAGAACACATCACGAGATGCTTCTCATTGAGGTAGGAGGTAAAAAGGAGAAGAGTGGACGTCCAGAACCCGGGCTCTACCATATTGGTTTTAAGATTGGGGATTCTGACGATGAATTACGGGCTGCGCTTATGGAGCTACAAGAGAGGGGTGTGCGAATAATTGGAACGGCCAATCATCACGTAACGCACAGTCTTTATATTTTAGACCCCGACGGAAACGAGCTAGAGTTATATATTGATGTTGATGATTCGTGGAAGACAGATGAGGCTAAGTTGTTACGTCCGACAGAGAGGCTCATTTTGTAAGTAAAAATGGTTCATATGCTATAGTTTTCACATGAATAAAGATGTTGTTATAGAGGAAAGTTGGAAGGAAGAGCTGCAAGAATTTTTTGCTACAGAGACATTCCAAAAACTTAGTACTTTTGTTAAAAGTGAATATCTTTCAAAGAAAGTGTACCCTCCCCTTAGGGATATATTTAGAGCGTTTTCACTCACACCATTTTCTCAAGTGAAAGTAGTAATTTTGGGACAAGATCCATATCACGGAGAGGGGCAGGCCACTGGACTCTCTTTTTCTGTATCGAAAGGAGCTGTTGTTCCGCCTTCGCTAAAAAATATGTATAAAGAGATAGGGTCAGACATCGGAATCAAAAAAGATTTTTCTGATGGAGACTTAGCATTTTGGGCAAAGCAAGGGGTCTTACTCCTTAACGCAGTCTTATCTGTTGTGGCAAATACCCCCGCTTCACATAAAGGGAAGGGGTGGGAAGAGTTCACAGACTTCGTAATAAAGAAGTTGTCTGATAATCATGAGCACCTCGTCTTTATGTTGTGGGGTAACTTTGCAAAAGGTAAGAAAACTCTGATTGATACGAAGAAGCATCTAGTGCTTGAAGCACCTCACCCATCGCCGTTTTCGGTACACACAGGCTTTTTCGGTTGTAAGCATTTCTCGCAATGCAACTCTTATCTAAGAGAACACAAAAAAAGTGAGATATTCTGGTGACGTTACTAGTGGGCGATGGTTATTGCGATAACTGAGCGCGCACCTTTAGAAAGAAGCATATTTCTCGCTTCAGTGAGAGTCGCCCCTGTAGTGGTTACATCGTCAACGAGGATAATGTCCTTTCCTTCAGCTTCTCTGGATGCTTTAAAGGTGTTCTTCTGATTACGTAGCCTCTCTTTCCTGTTACGTGTTCTCACCTGACGGAGAGGGGTTGTGTTCCTCACGAGTAGCTTGGTATCTATCTCTAGTTGAGCGAGTCTCCCTAGTTGCTTGGCCAGTAACTCTGACTGGTTATACCCACGCAACACTCTTCTTAAGAGTGGCATTGGTATCGGAACTAGTACTGTAGTACTACTTGTCTCCGGTAGAAGAGTTAGGAGTTCCTCTGATAGGGGCACAGCCAAGTCTCTTCTGTGAAAAAATTTAATAGCATGTATGACTCTTTTTATTCTCATATCTTTGTATGAGTAACGAGAAGAGATGAAATGATTAGGTGTATCAATAGGAGCGGATATTGACCGTAAACATATCGAGCATAGACACGCTCCTGACTTTTTACATACGAAACATTCTTGGGGGAAGAATACACCAGAGATATATTGCGTGAGTTTGTTTATCATCCACATTCTTAAGACTAGTGTATAGAAATTTTTTACAATAGTAAGTGTATACTGGATGCATATGTTTGACTTTATTAAGAAAGAAGAAGTAGCTCAAGCTATAGGATTAGACATAGGCACGTCTTCAGTTAAAGTCGTGCAACTTCGAAAGGAGAAGAATAGGATAATACTAGACACGTATGGCGAGGTGGCACTCGGCCCTTATGGAGGGTTAAAAGTTGGGCAAGCTATTCACTTGGGCGAAGAAAAGTTACTAGAGGCGGTGCAAGATCTTTTCCGAGAAGCGAAAGTGACAGCAACCAACACAGTGGTAGCAATTGACCCGAGCGGAGCATTCGTTTCGCTTGTTACGGTTCCTCAGGTGAGTGATGATGAGTTGCGTACTATGATGCCCATTGAAGCTCGTAAGTATATCCCTATGCCGCTAACTGAGGTTCAGATGGACTGGTGGCATATTCCTCAGACTGTACGTCTTCGAGGTGATAACAAGACCGTAAGTGTGGTCTTGGCAGCAGTAAGTAACAACATTCTCACGTCTTACGATAGTCTTGTGAAAAAAGTCGGACTTACTAATGCAGAGTACGAGATACATGGATACAGTCTCTTGCGTAGCGCCCCACCACATACACATAAGATGGTGTTGTATGTTGACATCGGTGCACAAAGCACAGCGCTCTCGCTTGCCTATCAAGGTATTGTTATGGATATGCATGTAATAAGCCGAGGTTCCCAGGATGGGACTATGCAGCTTGCTAAAGCACTCTCAATTACAATTGATACCGCAGAAGAGAGTAAGAGAACGTTCGGGTATAAAGGTGATGAATCTAATCCGTACTTTAAAGATGTGCTTGAGCTTTCTAGTTATCCACTGTTCGGTGAGGTCGCCAGACTATCCTTGATGTTCGAAAGAAAGTATAATCAAACAATAGAAGGAATAATCCTAACAGGGGGTGGCGCTAGGATTCCAGGCATGTTGCAAGCGTATAGTAAGACCGTGCACATAGCTGGAAGAGTAGTGACACCATTTGAGCAAGTGGTTGTTCCTGATTTTTTGGCAGAAATGATGGAGCGCATAGGTCCTTCTTATGCTGTTGCGGTCGGGTGTGCACTCAAAAAACTCATTTCTTAAATAACACATGCCGTTCTCATTTAATCCTACAGCACAAAGTGGATCCTCCCAGACTCAAGTCTCTCAAGAAGCGGCGTTTACTCCGTCTGCAACACCGAACACGTTAATTGCTGATGCGCCAGCCGTGCCTGAGACACCATTTCTTTTTATTCAACAAAGAGGAGTGGACAAGACACTCGGAGCGTATGTGCAAGTATTACTCATCACTGTCTTTACGCTTGCCATTATTTCGTCTGTTACCCTTTTTGCGTATAGCTTTTACTTAAAGAAAAGTATTGAATCTAAAAAGTTACTAGTAGAAGCAAGTGAAGCGTCCTTTAAAACATATCCTTACGAAGAGATGAAAGAAGTTTACCAGAAGATGGTTCTCTTAGATTCACTCCTTAAAGAATATGCTGCTGGAAGAACACCTCTACTCCTTCTTGAGAAAGTGGTTGAGAATGATGTACTTTTCAGTAACTTTACTTTATCAAGAGAGACATCTGGTAAGTACAACATGCGACTAACGGCACTAACTTCGAACTATAAAGTTTTAGTTCAACAGCTTGATGCGCTTAAGCTTGCTTCATACGCAAAAGTAGCTCCATCTCAAAAAATTAATAAGATAGAAGAAGATAAACAAAACAGAAATGGTCAAATAGAAGTAGAAATAGTGGTACCGCTTAATATACAAGGCGTACATCCAGACTCTGTTATTTTCGAAAATATAGTTGACTCTAGTCGTCAAGTCGCCACGAGCACTGTTCCTGTCGTTGAGAGTGCGAGATCGGCTAGCTCAACACCTAACTAACTATGTCACCTAAACTACTCAACACGCTACTTGTAATTGCCCCGGTTGTTTTGTACATGGTGCTCATTAAACCGCTACTCACCGGAACTGGTACTTTTTGGGTCCCAGAAATGTCTATCAAAGACTTGCAAAGGGCTAACGCTGAGTACTCTGCGGCGCTCAGTAACACTACTGTGATTGAGAACGGCATCGAAGCTATTCATAAGGACTATCTCAAGATTGACGCTAATATTCTTAATAAAAATGCTCAAATGCTTCCTGATCAAATCGACGAAGCAAGGCTAAGAAACGAAATAGTTGTCATAGCTACGAAGCAAGGGATTGCTATAGACGCCCTTGATGTTGTTAAAGATAAGAGGGGGACTAAAACTGCTGATTTTTACTCTATCACCTTTAGTTTAAGGTCAAGATACCCAGCCTTTAGGAAACTTCTGGAAGAATATGAAAAGAGTACTCGCTTTTATCATATAGACTCACTCTCAATTTCTCGTCAGAAGGATGATGAAGAAACTACCACATCGCTTTCCGATAAAGACATTTTAAGTATTCAAATAAAATTCAGAGTGCATCAGGCACGATAATCTATATGAACATATCTCTATCAAAAGTAAAAGACGCAGGGGTAGGTCTAGCAGTTGTTGGCATTATTTGTTATACGCTTTTTCTTGGATACGGTATCTTTTTCCCAGAAGAGCAGGTTTCTACAGATGTTGCTGCAGTAAACGCAGGACTTCTTGGTCCAAAGCTTCAGAAAGCCGCACTCATTCTTAACAATCCAAGAGAGAAGGTTTCTTTTAAGCAAAAAGATACGCTCTTTACTGAAGGGGTTCTCTACAAATCATTCGTTAACTTTCCAGAAAGCGTGCCTCTAAGTGATAAACGAGGACGAGGGGACCCATTCGTTCCGTATGCGCCGTAATCTATGCTTCTGCTTGATCTTTTTGTCAGTCAAAATAAGCTCACCGAAATAGAAGCAAAAGAAATTGAAATAGACCTCACACAGAAAGAGGGTGTTTTCGTTGATGATCTTTTGCTTGCGAAAGGGATAACAAGTGATGAGGTAACGGAAGTTAGAAGTACTCTGCATGGCTTGCCGATATATCGAGAAGAGATTTCTGGGGATGAAGAGTTGGTGAAATATATTGGCGTAGCTCAGTCAAAACAAATGCTCGCCGTTCCGTTGGGTGTTAAGGAGGAAGTGGTGCTGGTTGGTGTTGTTGACCCAGAGTACGGGAATGTCTTAAGTGGACTACAGTTTTTGTTCGGTGCGAATCATCAGCCATATAAAATCTACCTCATCAGCTATGACGCATTTAAATCGCATTTTGGCATTACTGGTATAGAAAAAGCAGAGAAAGCTAGCGTTATTGATAAAGTAGATAACGAAGTACTCTCTTATGTTGGCAAAGAAGATGATAAGTTGGAGGATGATAAGGTGGAAGATGGGGAAATAGATCTTGCTGACACCGAAGGGTTGCTCGATAAAAACTTAGCCAAGCTCCCCGTGCCAGAAATATTTAGTACAATACTTCGTTATGCAATTGACAGTGCGGCGTCCGATATCCATATTGAACATATTGGGCTGACTGTACGTATCCGTGTTCGTAAAGACGGACGACTTGAGCAGATTGCAGTTCTGCCTGCGAAGCTTCATCCTATGGTGATTGCGCGTGTTAAGGTGTTGTGTGGCATGAAGCTCGACGAGAAGCGCAAGCCTCAAGATGGTCGTTTTAGTACGAAGTTCGGTGAACGTAAGATTGACTACCGTGTGTCATCCTTTCCTAGTTATTATGGCGAGAAGATCGTGATCCGTATCTTGGATAGTGTAAAAGGGGTCAAGCTCTTGGATGACCTTGGTTTCTCCGAGTTGCAAATGTCTCATATTAGAGAAGCCCTCGGTGCACCGTAGGGAATGGTTCTTATCTCAGGCCCTACAGGTTCTGGTAAGACCACCACTCTCTACTCGATGCTTAATGAGATAGACAGAGATCATAAGAACGTGGTGTCGCTAGAAGACCCGGTGGAATATAACGTTGGTGGGATGAATCAGTCCCAGGTGTTTCCAGACATTGGGTATACTTTTGCGTCAGGTCTCCGCTCAATTCTTCGTCAGGACCCAGATATTATAATGGTGGGAGAAATTCGTGATGGTGAGACAGCTCAGCTTGCCATCCAGGCGGCCCTCACTGGTCACTTGGTATTCTCGACAATCCACACCAATACGTCTATCGGTGTAATCACGCGTCTGCTAGACATGGGAGTTGAGTCATATCTTATTGCACCCGTTCTCATTGCTGCGCTTGGACAACGACTCTCTCGCACTATTGCCGAAGGATGTGGTGAAGAAATGGAAATGACTCCGTCATTGTCTGAGATGGTGCAGAAGCAATTCGCAGATTTGCCTGATGAGTTTAAGACCGCGTTCCAGATTGACCGCCCGCTATATCGGGCGAGGGGTAATGCAGAGAACCCGACGGGCATGAAGGGGAGAACTCCAGTTTTCGAAGTGCTGGCAATTGACGACGAGATAGAAGAAGCCATCTTGCGTAGTAAGGGCGAAGAAGAAATACGTAAGCTTGCGCGACTAAAGGGTATGACGTCCATCAAAGAAGACGCGATGCTTAAGTGTATGTCAGGAAAAATTCCATTTACTGAACTCGCCGAACTGTAAAATTAGTTTGTGGTTACTGGTTTGTAGTTGACAGTCTAAGGGTGCGCCATAGGCGCGCCCTTGATTACTTAAAATCTGATAACTAATCTACAACTGTATCTTTGTTGCTGCAAGATAGCTGAAGTAGACTTTTCTCTAAAGTCTAAAGTCTAAAGTCTAAAGTCTGCCCCTTGTCCACTAGTAACTATTAGCTATTAACTATAAACTAATAATATGAATTATGAAGTAGAGCTCGATGATTTGATTATGACTTTGGTTAAGGAAGGGGGTTCAGATTTGCACCTTACCGTAGGTAGCTTCCCAACACTACGAATCAACAGAGAGCTGGTTCCGCTCACTAGAAAAGTCGAACTTAAGGCAGAAGATACCCTGGGGTTTCTTAGGCAAATGGTTAGCGAAAAAGTTCTCACTGACTTCGTCGTAAAACAAGAGCTAGATTTTTCCTATTCTCATCGTAATCAGTATCGTCTACGTGGAAATGCTTCCTTTCAAAGAGGAATGATTTCGATAGCTCTTCGTCTCGTCCCTAAAGTTAAAGGTATTCAAGAGCTTAACCTGCCGGATCAGTTGATTCAAGTCGCCAGAGAGCGTCAAGGGTTCTTCCTTGTGGTTGGTCCGGTGGGGCAGGGTAAGTCAACGACACTGGCGGCCATGGTGTCTCTTATTAACGCAGAATCCCGTCGTCATATTCTCACGATAGAAGACCCGGTTGAATTTCATTTCGATCAAGATAAGTCACTTATTGAACAAAGAGAGGTGGGAATTGATACGGACGACTTTAACACAGCACTTGTTCACGCACTTCGTCAGGATGTAGATGTCATTATGATTGGAGAGATGCGTAACAAAGAGACGATGGCAACTGCGGTGACCGCTGCAGAGACTGGGCACCTCGTTCTATCAACGCTTCACACTAACTCTGCTGCGCAGACAATCGACCGCATTATCGACACCTTTCCTGGAGACCAGCAGGGACAAATTAGAATGCAGCTAGCGTCTTCACTCATTGGTGTTCTATCCCAGAGACTTATCCCGACTATTCAAGGTGGGCTTATTCCTGCGTTTGAACTTCTGCTCAACACAACAGCGGTCTCTAACCTTATCCGAGAGAAGAGAACCCATGAAGTTGATGTGTTAATTGAAACTGGGACAGATGAGGGTATGATTGACCTTGATAGATACTTAGCAGGGTTGGTGCGTTCTGGGATTGTCGCAAGAGATGTCGCTCTCGGTTTTGTTAAGAGAAAGGGGTTATTCGAGAGGCTCATATAAGGTATATACACCATGCTTTACCATTACATAGGTCTTAACGACAACGGAAATAAAGAAGAGGGCGACGTCGAAGCAACCTCGCTCGATAATGCTATTTTCATAGTCAAGAAAAAGGGGTTTACTTCAATAGTTGACGTTAGAGAAAAAGTAGACGAAGAGAATAATGCGCTAAAACTTATCTTTAAGAACTTTTTTAAACAGAAGATTACCAATAAAGACGTCGTTATCTTTTCGAGACAGGTGGCAACACTCTTCGCCTCTGGTGTTTCCGCGCTCCGAGCTTTTCGCCTTCTGGGTCAAGAAAATGAGAATAAGACATTGCAGGAGGAGGTGTTTAACATATCTGATGATATCGAAAAGGGTACGTCTCTCTCTCAATCGCTTGCTAAGCATCCGAACCTCTTCTCAAACTTCTATGTGAACATGGTGAAGTCTGGGGAGGAAAGTGGAAAGTTAAACGACGTCTTCCTGTACTTGGCGGAATATCTAGACCGTAACTACGAGCTTAACCAAAAGATCAAAAAAGCACTCACGTATCCTACTTTCGTTATCTCTACATTCTTCTTAATAATGGCAGCCATGCTAACGTTCGTGGTTCCAAAGATGGCGGCAATGTTTGCAGAAGAAGGCGTAGAGCTACCACTTGTTACACGTATCGTGCTAGGCGCGTCTGATCTTTTCGTAAAGTATTGGCACATCACATTCCCTGCCATTTTCTTTGGTATCTTTTTCTTTAGACGTTGGGCAAAAACAGAAGAAGGAGGAGAAATAGTAGATACTTATGTACTCAAAGTTCCAGTTGTGAAGACGCTCATACAAAAACTATTCTTGCAGCGTCTGGCTGACAACATGAATACAATGCTCACAAACGGTGTACCTATTGTGAAGTCAATCGATATTACTGCTTCAATTGTAGAGAATAGGGTTTATCGAAAGCTTCTTGAGAGAGTTTCTATTAAAGTCCAGACAGGGAAATCATTTTCTAAAGCACTTTACGAAGAGCCGCTAATTCCAAATATTTTGGTACAGATGGTGCACATTGGTGAGGAAACTGGAGAGCTCGGCTTTATTTTGAAAAACCTCGCAGTCTTTTATCAACGCGAACTAGAAAACGCTATTGATAGCATGATTTCCCTTATCGAACCAGCGATGATTGTTTCACTTGGTATTGGTGTAGGTATTCTCGTCTCCGCTATTCTCCTCCCAATGTACTCACTTTCAGAAGCGATTAAATAAAAGAGTGAAAAAAGTGGCTGGTTAGGAGTGAGTAGTCAGAGACCGCTCGCTCCTTGTCACTGTAAGTCCAGCAAATACCTTGTTTATATAGGTTGCCAGATATTTAACATATAAAAGTACATGTTCTCAATGTGTAGTACAGCGTCCCCCTCCTTGCTCCTAACCAATAACACCTAACCCTGCCTCTCCACTTATCCACATAGATATTTAGAAAACCTTGTATTTACGTGTGCTAAGGGTATATACTTTCTTGTATCTACAAAGATAGATTAAATATATGTTACACACATTCAACACAATTAGAACCCGCGGTTTCACCCTCATCGAGCTTCTCGTGGTGATCGCCATTATTGGACTTTTGTCAACGATTATTGCAGCGCCTATTCAGAACGCTCGCAAGAAGGCTCGTGACTCAAAGAAGATTGCAGAAGTTAAGGCGGTTCAGTTAGCGCTTGATCAGTATGCAGAAGCTAACGCTGGTCAGTATCCAACTACTACTAGCGCACTTGCTCCTACTTATATTCCGATTCTCCCAGCTTTTGCTTCTACGACTCTTACAACAGTAGCCGACAGAGACAAGTTTGCATATTCACCATATCTAGTTTCTGGATCAGGTGTATCTGACGCAGGTATTTATTTCGCTTATCACCTAGGAGTTCACTTAGAGAACAATTCACAAGCTCTTGATAGTGATAGAGACTGTCACGGTCCTTCAACTGCATCAGATTTTGAAATCGTTGCAGGAACCTCTAGTTGTGCCTTCTATGGAGCAGCTGGGGCGGATGTAAACAGTTTTTATATAGCAGGTCCTAACTATCAGACAGGTATGATTCCTGGAGTAACAATTGCTGCTCTAACAGGAGCGTCTACAACAGGATCACTACTAGACTTCCCTGGTGTTGATAACAATAAAGAAACTTGTAACTCAATTACAGACTGTGTCTTTGACGTAACTGGACAGCAATAATTTTCAGGTTGGTATACGTTGATCGTGTTCTATATTCTATCTTTCATCTTAGGTGCGTCAATCGGAAGCTTTACACAAGTGATTGCTACCCGCCTACACGTTGCCCCTATTATTAAAGGACGTAGTAAGTGCCTCTCCTGCGGAGAGGCACTTCGCGCTTCTGACCTTATCCCTATCGTCTCCTACTTTCTACTTAGAGGAAGGTGTAGGTACTGTAGGACCCCGTATGGTATATCCTCCGTTATTATTGAAAGCATCTTCGGGTTGGTTTTCTTAGGGTTGTATCACTTCATCTTAAAAGATGCTCCGACGCTAGCAACTAGTTCTTGGTGGCTTGTCTACTATTCACTTCTCTTTATTGTTCTCGGAGTTATGGCGCTCTATGATAGGGCACACAGTTACATCCCTATTCCTTTTCTCGCTTCCTTCTTGGTCCTCATGCTTGTTATGTTCGGGTTTCGCCTAAGCTCATCAACTACTATCGAGACTGCTGTTGCACCCTTAGTTACAGCACTGCCATTCCTTTTAGTATGGCTATTAACGAAAGGGAAAGGAGTAGGCTTCGGAGATGTAATTCTCTTCTTCGGGGTTGGGGCGTTCTTCGGTATCTACGAAGGACTTGCAGTGTTTATTCTTTCGGTGTGGATGGGGGCAATTGTCGGACTCTACTACAAATATGTTGTCGCTAAGAATACGTCAAAGACAACTGCCATGCCCTTTGTTCCGTTTATTGTCTTCTCATTTTTGATTGTTCTGTTCACAGGTATCGACATCTTTTCAATCGCTTTTCTATTTAGCTAGTGCTACTATGTACCTATGATGTACGTGGCGAAGAGGTCTAAGGGGGTCAGAGCTTTCACCTTGGTTGAATTAATGGTTAGTGTCTCTATTATGACAATCGTTATGGGTATTACGCTTATGCAAAGACCAGAAGCCACGCTTAAACTATCTCTTTCAGACGCTGTATCGTCCCTTGAGCTCATGATAAGAGAGGCCCAGTTACAAGGTAGTGCTATCAATTCATTGAATGACTTGTACGGTGGAGCTGGAACTTTTCTCAACCTTGCAACTTCCACCAAAGCGTTACGTTTTAGGGATAGGGTTGACGGTACTATTCCCGCTACCATCGGGGTCGGTAACGGTCTTTATGAGAGCACTCCCCTCAATGAGCAGTCTGAAACATTAGAATTTATGAGAGGTAATAAGATAAAAAAACTCTGTGTCTCTACTGGGACCAGTACGTTTTTTTGTAACCAAGAAAATAATCCGATAATACGAACCTTAACTATATCGTTTAGTCGTCCGAGCCCAAACGCGAATATTTACATTAATAGCTCTAAAGATGTTAACTATGTCTCAGCATGCATTCAGCTAGAAACGCTCAAGGCTCCTAGCCAGGGGCATGTGCGGTCACTGTTCATCTATCGATCAGGTGTAGTAACTAAAAAACTTACGTCCTGCAACTAACATATAAGTATGAAAGCCTTAACAAAAACTAAAAGTTTTAAGGGTCTTACTCTCGTAGAGATTTTGGTGGTACTTGGTTTATTCTCTGGTGTGGCAACACTTGCACTCGGAGCTCTTTTTAATACACAGTCAATCAATAATAAACTAATTGAGAACCAGGCGATTTTAGATAACGTTAACCTTTCCCTTCAGATCATAACTAGAGACATTAGATACGGCACTGACTTCCATTGTTCTAGCAGTATAGTTACAGCAACGACGACGAGAAGAAGCTGCACGTATCCTTCAGGTGGCGGAACCGTGCTTTCTTTTAGAAGTGTTGACAGTGTGAATGTTGAGGACAGGGTTACCTACTATGTACAAGACGGTATGTTATATAAAAGAGAAAATCCATTTGGCTCGACATCTTTTACGTATCAAATGACCGCAGGAGATGTTTACATAACCCACTTCCGGTTATATGTAGATGGTGCATACGCTACTGACCCAGCACTTAGCGCTGACGGGGTATCGGTAGACTTCTCGCAGCCTAAGGTTACGCTTCTTGTGCTTGGTAGGTCTAAGCCATCTCGTCGCACTTCAGAGCCCGCCACATTTAATATACAGACGACAGTTTCTCCACGCCTCTTAGATATTATTTAAGTATATGTATTTTTTTTCTATCAATTACAAGATAAAAAAGAGCAAGGGGTTAACACTGCTCGAGACGTTAGTTTCTATTACTGTAATTAGTTTAACTATCATTGGGCCACTCTCTTTTATTGCCACTTCTTCTTCTTATGCTAGGCAGACTAAGGAAGCCCTAGTTGCTACCTATTTAGCAGAAGAGATGGTAGAGTTATTACAAAATCAATATGACTCGCTGTACGTTTTCTGTTCTAGGCAGCCGGGTATTAGTCCGTGTATATCTGTCACAGACGAAACATCTGGTCAGATTGCATGGAGGGTCTTTAAAGAACGTTTCTCTACAATGAGCGGAACAGTGTCCTGTTTCTTGGATGAGAATTCTGATGGGTGCTCTTTTGACTATATTGATATGCAGGCAAGTATAGACACTAATCCCCCTAGATATGACGCAGCCGCCAACTCTTGTTCACAAGTAATCTCTACGAAGCGGGAAGGCTTGGTCACTTATGTTTGTATGGGGCTTCCTACACATGTTAACGGCGGCACCGTGGGCAATTTTTATAAAAGAAGTGTATATCTAGAAAAGATGCCTACGTTTGAGACTGACCTTTTTAATGAGCAGGACTACGACGATGTCCGGGTCACATCTCAAGTAAGCTATCGTGCTGTAAACGGTTCAGTCCGCACAGTAAGGATAGTAAGATATATACACCCACGCCCTTAAAGTATGAAACCTATTACTTCAAATATTCTTCACAAAAGTATCTTTGTAATCAAGCGAGGTTTCATTTTGCCATTTACAATGCTTTTAATGGCAATTATTCTCCTTGTTGTGGGGACAGGGTCAAAGATACTATCAAAACAGCTGTACTTCTCTAAAGTGTACAGACAGAGTCAGACTGCTTACTATGCAGCAGATGATGCCGTCAGTTGTGCTATTGCTATTGACGACGCTTTTATTGGGCTCGATGGGTATGGAATTTTTCCAGGCGGGACGTCTGGTGATCCAGATGAGTATATAGAAGCGGTAATTACAAACGTTAATAATCAGAGATTGTTAGACGGGTTATCTACTATCACAAGAGACGATGTTGCATGCGCGCAGGTTCCTGTGTTTGATGTGTCAGAGTCAGGCTTTACCGTGTCTTTGACTGATTACGAGTATAACGGACCTTCTGGACTAGAGACCGGTAAAACATCCACCTTCAATATGTCTATGCCCATCGGTAACGGAACTTTTAGGTGTGCCCAAGTAACCGTCAACAAGACGCCAACATTTAGACAAATTATTGCACAAGGTTATGCTCAGTGTGGTAGCGCCCTTGGTTCTGTCGAGCGCGCGGTTGTGAACGCTACTGTCACAGAGTAATTAAAAACCTCTATAAAATAAGGCTTTTATGATATGCTTATAGTATCTATGGTTAAAAGAGAAGTAGAAAAGAGGGTAACCGAGCTACGCGCAATGCTAGAGCATCACCGCTACTTGTACCATGTACTTGATGCGCCTACGGTGAGCGACGAAGTCTACGACTCTCTTCTCAATGAGCTAGATGGATTAGAAAAGAAATATCCAGAACTAGACTCTCCAATGTCTCCTACACACCGTATCGGAGGTGAGCCATTAGTTCATTTTGAGAAAGTAAAACACTCAGTTAAGCAGTGGAGCTTTGATAACGTATTTAATCTCGAAGAGTTACGAAATTGGGAAGAGAGAAATCTGACCATTTTAAAAAAAGAAGGAATCAAACAAAAGCCGACGTATGTAGCTGAGCTAAAAATCGATGGACTTAAAATAGTGCTTACCTATAAAGACGGAGTCCTGGTGTGCGGTGCGACGAGAGGTGATGGTGAGGTTGGAGAAGATATAACCGAAAATATAAAAACATTTAAGAGTATCCCGCTCATTCTCCCTCAGCCAGTTTCTATAACAGTTATTGGGGAAGCTTGGATCAAGAAGAAAGACCTAGAGAGAATTAACAAAGAAAGAGAAAAGGGTGGGCTACCTCTTTATGCCAATACACGTAATTTGGCCGCAGGCACCCTTCGTCAGCTTGACCCCAAGGTTGTCGCTTCGCGCAACCTCCAGCTCTTTGCATATGACATTGAAGGTGGTCCATACTCGACTCAAAAAGAGGAGTTGGAGGCGCTGTCTTCGTTTGGTTTTTTGGTCAATAAAGACCATAGGTACTGCCTAACATTAGAAGAGATAGAATCTTTTTATAACGAGTGGACTGACAGTCGAAGTGATCAAGATTACGGTATAGACGGACTGGTGGTGAAGATCAATGAGCGAAAACTTTGGGATATGCTTGGTTATACCGCCAAATCCCCGCGTGGAGGTATTGCCTACAAGTTTCCCGCAGAAGAGGCTGCAACAAAACTTCTCTCGATTACAGTTCAGGTTGGGAGAACGGGTGCTATTACCCCGGTTGCAGAACTCGCACCAGTGCTCCTCGCCGGATCAACTGTCAAACGAGCGACACTTCATAACGAAGATGAAATAAAAAGGCTTGATGTGAGGGTGGGGGACACTGTTGCTCTTCGTAAAGCGGGAGATGTTATACCAGAAATCTTTGATGTGTTCAAAGACCTCCGTCCGAAGAACGCACGTGCCTTTACTATGCCAACGACCTGCCCTGAATGCATGTCTCCACTAGTAAAAGAAATAGTCGGCAGAGAGTCCTCTGCCGCTTGGTACTGTAAGAACGAAGAATGTCCCGCAAAGCATCTTGAAGGCCTTATCCATTTTGTCTCGAAGAAAGGGATGAATATAGATGGGCTAGGCGAAAAAATTATTGCTCAGTTTCGAGAGATTGGTCTTGTGTCTGACTATGCTTCTATCTATCACCTTAAGAAAGAAGATATTGAAGGGCTGGAAGGATTCGGAGAAAAGTCTGCAGAGAACATACTCTCTGCGATTGAGAAGTCGAGGCATGTGCCACTGCACCAGTTTTTATTCTCGTTAGGAATTCGTCATGTTGGTGAAACCACAGCTAAAGACATAGCTCGATTTTTTAAGACTTTCTTAGCTCTTCGTACTTCTCACTACGAGGAGCTTTCTTCCGTTCCTGGCGTTGGAGAAAAGGTGGCTGAGTCAGTTATCTCCTATTTCAATAGTGAGAGTACAATTAAAGCTTTAGAAAGGTTATTAGAAGAGCTTTCTATAGAAGATGTAGAAGGGGTCAAAAGTAGAAAGCTCGAAGGGGTAACTTTTGTCATCACAGGGACACTTCCGAGCCTTTCGCGGGATGAAGCTAAAAACCTGATTGAAGATAATGGTGGTAAGGTATCTGGTAGTGTGTCCAAAAAGACCGACTATCTTTTGGCAGGTGATGGTGGCGGAAGTAAACGTCAAGATGCTCTAGAATTCGGTGTAAAAATTATTGATGAGGGGGCGTTTAAGAATATGCTATAATCTCACTATGCAATTTTCTAAAGAAGATCTCGCCAACCTTTCTCTCCTTTCTCGTATCTCTATCGCAAAGGAGCAAGAAGATAAAATGCTTAAAGACATGCAAGCAATTCTTGGGTATGTCTCAGAGATAAATGACGTTCAAGGTGAGGTTGCGGGTCGTGATGTTACGGCGAGGATATCGGGGCACTACAACATCGTTCGTGACGATGTGATCACTCACGCGGCTCACTCTAATACAGAAGCCATTCTCAATGAGGCTCCAGAGACGGAAGAGGGTTATGTAAAAGTGGCACAGGTTCTCAAGTAATCTCCGACAACAAGCAGCATATGCAGAAAACATTACGACAAATTAAAGAAGATCTACAGAGCGGTAGAGTAACAATCGAGGCTCTCGTTGAAAGTGCCAAGCAAACGATCCTAGAAAAGGATAAAGAAGTGAACGCCGTTCTTGGTATGTACTCAGACGATTTCATCTCTTCTCAGATTCTGCTCGCAAAGTCGATGATAAGGGAAGGTAAAGGGACGGCTCTTACTGGCGTTCCGATAGTTCTCAAGGACAATATCGTTGTAAAAGGGGAACGTGCGACAGCAGGGTCGAAGATTCTAGAGGAATACGTTTCACCCTATGATGCAACTGTTGTTAAAAAACTAAAGGAAGCAGGTGCAATACTTATTGGTCGCGCAAACATGGATGAATTCGCGATGGGTGGGTCTACTGAAAACTCTGCTTATGGCGTAACCAAAAACCCTCATGACCTTACGCGTGTAGCAGGTGGGTCTTCTGGCGGTTCAGCTGCAGTAGTAGCTTATGGCGGGGTGCCGGTTTCTTTTGGGTCTGACACAGGCGGTTCGATCAGGCAACCTGCGTCGTTCTGTGGAATCGTTGGGCTAAAGCCGACCTACGGAGCCGTCTCTCGCTATGGCCTCATGGCTATGGGTTCATCACTTGATCAAATAGGCCCGTTCACTCACTCGGTAGAAGATGCAGAAGCTGTTTTTAGTATTATCGCTGGACATGATCAACTTGATGCAACATCTGTAAAAAGCAAACCGAGCGCTAGTGAGCTAAAAAAGAAAATAGGTGTTCCTTGGTCATTCATTAGGCGTGACGGCATAGATAAAGAAGTATTGTCTAATTTTGAGGAGTCGGTAGAAAAGCTTAAGGCTGGCGGCTATGAGGTGGTAGATATTTCTATTGATCATCTCGAAAAAGCGCTCTCCGTATATTACGTTGTTGTTTTCGCAGAAATATCATCTAATATGGCTCGTTATGATGGAATCCGTTACGGAATGTCTATTCCAGACGAGAATGTCATTAAAGGGTATTTTAAGACGCGTACAGATGGTTTTGGAGAAGAGGTTCGTAGGAGAATTCTGCTCGGGACATATGTTTTATCAAGTGGTTACTATGATGCTTATTACAATAAAGCGAATCTCGTCCGTGAGATGCTTAAAGAAGAGTTCAAGAAGGTGTTTGAACAAGTGGATGCTATTGCTATGCCAACCTCACCTATACCAGCGTTTACAATAGGTGAGAAATCTCACGACCCGCTCGCGATGTATCTCGCAGATATTTTTACAGTACCAGTTAACATCGTAGGGGTCCCGGCTATTTCTATACCATCTGGCGTAACAGAGAATAAGTTGCCCCTATCGCTACAAGTCCTAGCTCCACACTTTAGAGAAGACATATTATTCACTATCGGTCGAGACTTCGAAAGGCTATACTAAGAAAAAGCTATCAGCTTTTAGCCTTTAGCTTTTTCTCGAAGCATGGCTAACAGCTAAAAGCTAAAAGCCGTCATGTATTCCCTCTCAATCGACTATCTTTTTAACCGAGTGTATGATGTGTTGCTTTGGATAAAGTACACATGGTTTTTTACAATTCTCAGAAAAGACCCAGATGCTTACATAGAAGAAGTTTCTTATAGAGACTGGGATGGGTTGCGGGATAGGGGGTGGTTTGATTCTCATTTTGTAGCGAAAGGTGAAATGGTTCCACCTGCAGAGGTGCATATATCACTGTGGCAGCGAATGTTGGAAAGTCTGGGTCTAAAAGTAAGAGACTCTGATAATGACGGGATACCTGACATAACTGACTCTCGTCCGTACGATAGCGATAACCTGACTAAAGCTGAGCTCAAAGAGCGTTATGAAGAAGAATATTCTACATGGGATCATATACGAGACGCCTTCGGTCTAGGTCCAGTTGATAGCGATAAAGATGGCGTCCCTGATAGTTATGAAAAAAAACACGGACTAAATCCTGAGGACGGCGATACAGATCATGATGGTGCCCTCGACGGACAGGAGCTAGTTGCTGGTACGGATCCGCTCAACCCCGATACAGACGGAGACCTAGTATTAGATGGAAGAGATGAGGCTCCGCTAGGCGGCATGATTTCATCTAATGGTGCAGACAGTGACGGTGACGGTGTAAGTGATATTTTGGAGAACTTGCTCGGTTCGGATATTCTCAAAAAAGATACCGACGGAGACGGCATCATGGATAACATGGATACATATATTTTGGATCCAGAAAATATCGGGCGCATCAATCCTCTCGATTTAAAAGGTGCTACAGATGGTTTAACTTTTTCAATACAAAACCCGGTCCTGTCCTTTTTTGCTGACGCTCTCTCAGTTTTTTCTATTATCATACTCGTTGCACTCGCCTACGCGGCTTTTAGATGGTTCTTAACATTCTTGTCTGGGCTAAATCATTACGAGCATCATTTCCACCATGAAGATCACCGCCATACTCACGGACTCCATGCCATCAAGCACCACGAAGAAGAGTCTCCTCTTGGTATTCGCGGGCTTTCTGTTGCTGGTGAGGTTCCGGCAACTACTCCCTCAACAAAAGACTTTGACGATCATCCAAAGTTTGCGGTTATACAGGGGTATATGAGTAGTACAAGCGAAGCTCTCTGGAGAATAGGAATCATGGAGGCTGATAATCTTTTGTTTGAGATTTTGAGAGAGAAGGGGTATAGGGGTGAAGGGGTTGGAGAGATGTTAAAGGACGCAAGTTTCCGAACAATTGACTTGGCGTGGGATGCGCACAGGATAAGAAATAGGATTGCTCACGAGGGGTCTAACTTTGAGCTTACGGAGAGGGAGGCAAAGAGGGCGTTTGTGCTTTATGAGTCTGTGTTTAGGGATCTAAAAGTGATACGGTAGTTTAAGGATGTGTGCTGAAAAAATAAGTAGGGCGATAGTAATCGCCCTACTTTATTCGATATCCTTTCTGTTGGATCTTTTTAATCCAAGTCAGAATGTTAGTTGTTACAGAAAGAGAAGTGTAGTGTCTAGTCCTCCGCTCATTTTGTCTTTTGATTCGCACCTTTCTTTCTCGAGTACTCCATTTTTTTCTTTGCTGGTTTTTTGTTAGGTGTACCCACTCAAGATGGGTTGGGTTTATACAAAGAGAGTTCTTGCATAAATGGTCAATGCTTAGACCACATGCAGAGTAGGCAGAGTAAAGCTCAAAGAATATTTTTTTATCTTTTGGCTTATAGAAGTCAAATTCTGGATAAAGAATCAGAATCTCCTCCAAAACTTTGCTAACTCTGTGAACAGGGAATTTTAGTGACCGTCCTTCCTTGGTTAGATTTATTCTGCCATAGGAACCTAAGGTGCCAGGCTCTGAAACGTAGCCAGACTGGCAGTATCCTTCCCACAGACAGCAGTCATTTTCTCTTCTTGAGTTACGAATAAGCCTCTCATGGAGGCTGGCATATCTTTGCATGACAGACCTCCATGATAGTAAAACTTCTTAGAAAAATCCGGACATACTATAGCATAATCAAGAGTATCTAAGCAAAATTTTTTATGCTGACAAGAATACTGAAAAGGTCACGGGGATTTTATAGAATAATCTTGTAAACTGTTTGCTTATTGCTTATTGCTTATTGCTTATTGCTTATTGCGGAGGCAGGACCACTTCGTATTCGGTCACAAGACCTCCTCCTCACTTTGTTCATCAGAGATGGCCTCGCGACCCCGTATTCGATTCCTGGCGCATATGACGCAGGTCATGTGCTCCTAATGCTGACAAGAATAATAAAAAGCCACTGATTACAGTGACTTTTTATTATTCTTGTTGCGGAGGCAGGAATCGAACCTACATTCCGAGGTTATGAGCCTCGTGAGTTACCTTTACTCTACTCCGCTATCTTTTGTTTTCACCGTAAGGTTTTTTGCTGAACTCATAACCCCGAGGTTATTCGCGCTATGAGCTTCGCTTGGAGTTACCTTTACTCTACTCCGCTATCTTTTGTTTTCACCGTAAGGTTTTTTGCT
>CAZNZQ010000008.1:8623-11532 GCA_964577675.1 uncultured Candidatus Saccharibacteria bacterium | reverse complement strand
ACCCCGAGGTTATTCGCGCTATGAGCTTCGCTTGGAGTTACCTTTACTCTACTCCACTATCTTTTGTTTTTACTGCAAAGTTTTATAATTCTAGCATCATTTTAAGTTACTCACAAGGCTTTTACCCTTTCCGAAAAACGTACCATTGATATAATGATATATATGGCAAAGTCTCTCGAAAAGATACAAGCAATCAAATTAAGGAAAGCTGGGCATAGCATTAGGGACATAGCGATTGAGTTGAAAGTTTCGAGGAGTTCAGTAAGTGTCTGGTGTCAGGGTGTTGTTTTAAGTGCGAAGCAGGAACAGCGTCTATATAACAAGATGAAAGAATTTGGTTTATCTGGAAGAATGGCGGGTGCCCTCGCTAACAGAGAGAAAAGAAATATTCTGTTAGTAAGAGCGGACAAGCAAGCAAAAAGTTCTATTGGAGATATTTCAAGAAGAGACTTGAACATGCTTGCGCTTGGGCTGTATTGGGGCGAAGGTAGTAAAAACGCGGAGCGAAAGTTTGTCCTGACTAATAGTGATGTCTTTGTCATTAAGTGTGCTGTCAGGTGGCTGGTCACCCTGGGGGTGCAAAAGGAAGATATGGTTGCTAGTGTTTACATTAACCAAGCGCATGAAGATAGACTTAGAAAAGTGGAACAGTTTTGGGCGAAAGAACTAGGGTTTCATAAGAGGCAGTTTAGAAAATCTGTCTTGGTCAAAGTTGCAACAAAAAAATTTTACGAGAATAGGGAAAGATATTTTGGAGTGCTGCGTTTAACTGTAAAAAGAAGTACTTATTTAAAAGCGCTCATTATGGCGAAGCTCGAATGTGTCAAGAACCAGGTTTGAAGAAAAGTCACTTTTATGTTATAAATATCGTTACTAGTAATAGGTTTAATGTCGGCGTAGCTCAGTTGGTTAGAGCACATCACTCATAAAGATGAGGTCGGTGGATCATTCCCACCCGCCGACACAGTTAATACAAAAGAATGCTGCAATCGGCGTTCTTTTGTATTTCTCTAACCTTCTAACGAATAACGTTCTAACTTACTTCTATGATTCCCACTTTTTGGTCATATCTTCTTTCTCTTTCTTCGTCTGTTCGATGAACCCTTGGTAGATATTTGCCTCCTTTAAAATTGACCTAGCGAAAGCATGGTAAGGATAGATTGGACAGAGAGAAACCTTGCCCTTAGAAAGAGTGACAGGCACGTGTACTGTCTTCTCTTTATTCTTTTGGTTGATAAAGTACATAGAAAAAGATACAGAGTCTATATCAGCTGTTGGAAGAATTTCACCTATGCCTATTTCTTTATAGAAGACAAAAAGGGGACTGAGCCCTCTTCCATCTTGTTTTGAAGGCAACGCTACTTTTATTTTCTTCTTAGATTCTTTCGTTCCGAGGGCTAGAGTCACCCCTTTAACCTTCCACGAAGTAAAAGGCAAACCCTTATTGAAAGTTCCAAGATCGAACGTTTCCTTTTTAAATAAGCTGAGTTCGTAGGATTCGATTCTTTCTAGGTATCCGTCTTTACACACGATCCGCAGGAATGTGTCCAAGAGTAAGAGCTTTTCGTATTTCGAGCCAGAGTAACTAATTATTATCTCTTTATTCTCTGGTATATATACGACACGAACTTCGTCCTCTCTTTTGTTTTTACCAACACCCATTATGTTCATCTTGAAATAGAGCTGGTTGTTAAAAAGTTTATGGTCGCTTGTGTATTCTGCGCCCAAGTCTTCCTTGTCTAGGATTCTCTTATACTCCTTGGCAAGCTCTGTGATTGCAAAAGAGACATCTTTCAATGAGGCCTCTTTTGCTTCGTAAAGCATGTAACTTGGCTTGATAAAAAATGAGTGGAGGAAGAGGGCTTCTTCATATAGTTCGGGATGGAAAAGATAGTAATACAAAGAGAGGTCTTCTTTTGTTTTGCAGTCGACGGTAGTCACAGTAGACATTACTTTTTCTTTTAGCAAAAAAGGGATGATATATTCTCCATGCGCTGTCGCAAGTCCGCTTGCTTCTTCTAGTTTCTCTTCAATCTCAAGCTTCTTTTCTATATCAAGTGAGTTGTAAAAGTCGGTGAGGATTGCGATGACATTTTTACGTGCAGTTTGCTCAGTTATCTCAAAAAGCGCTACCACGTCATGACGTCTATACAGTTCAGTCAGAAGCGCATGTGCTTGGATTTTTTTGAAGTAATTTTTGGTAGAGAATTTAGCCATAAAGATAGTTGTTAGTTACTGGTTATTAATTGTTAGAAAATACAGACAAGAATGTTAGCCAGTGTAGCATGGGCTACTTTTTGGTTCAGCTAGTTTTGTTGGTAACTTAATCGTCTTTATTTGGGTAAAAAGTTCCTCTTTAAAAATTCAGAAAATGATGTATAATAGAGTGACTTCTGCTTTCTAAGGTCTCGTGACGTACCTTATTCAGTTCATAAAATGGTAGAAGTAAAACAATATACGCGGTCGTAGCTCGAGCAGCTCGGCTGCGAAGATGTCTGTTCCTAGCAAGGAACAAACACAGCTGGAAAACCTCATCAAGTCGAGGCTTTCAGGTAGAAGTAAAACAATATACGCGGTCGTAGCTCAGCTGGTTAGAGCACTGCCCTGTCACGGCAGGGGTCGTGGGTTCAAATCCCATCGACCGCGCAAAATCAAAATACCTTGGCTTCTTGCCAGGGTATTTTGATTTCTTGCTGGTAATAGGAGTAACTGACCTTCGTCAGTTACGATGGGATTTGAATAGGGGTCGCGGAATTTTATCGAGGAGTTTACGACGAGAAGTTCTGTGACCAAATCTGAATCACCAGATTCATGTCTTGGACCCATCGACGGAAGTTACTATTTAGTTTATTTCTCTAGATTATAGTTCGCATCCCTTACTTCGTTTGCTGTGTTTGTACATAAAAGAT
>CAZNZQ010000008.1:2555-8613 GCA_964577675.1 uncultured Candidatus Saccharibacteria bacterium | reverse complement strand
CTGCGCGCCCCGTCTGCTCGCGAAGTCGCTGCATCTGGACCCCGCCGGGAAGGACCTCGTCCTCGTCGCGTACTTCACGCTCACCGACAATTGCCACAATTTTTTTTTTTTTTTTTTTTTTTTTTTAAATATATACGTGGGGCCGTGGCGGGGGGGGCCCCCCGGGCCCGTCTCATGAAGCCTGATACCCGTGGATGATATCCGCGAGCACTCGCACCTTTTCAGGGGCGAGGTATTCATGTCCGCCACGGGCACCGTCAGGGAGACTGATGCTTGATGCGACGAGGAAGGCCGTCACATAGGGGAGCATATCCCGGACGTTCACAGCGTCTACCCCGCTTGCAACCGCAAGCGGGGTGCCGCCACCCAGAAGCTCGTAGATCGCTCGAAGTTTCTCGATTCTTGGCGGCGACCCAGTCTTGTCGCCGGACGTGGTGGCAAAGTTGGCGTACTCGCTTGCGCGTGTGCACTCGCCCATCATTTCTTCGCTGGTAGCGTTCGCATTCTTGTACTTGAACGCAACTCCTGCGAAGATTTCAATCCATGGAGGGATCTTCAGGTCTTCCTCTGGTAGTGCGTTCATCCAGATGCCGGAGAGGCCGGCGCATTGTTCGATTGCTGCCAGCAGCGTCTCCTTTTGGGTAGTGCTTGTGGTCAGATCGAGGAAGTTGACCCCGATCCAGGCGTCAGGGTTTTGTTTCCGAACTTTCTCGTAGATGCAGACTATGTCCAAGTACCGCAGATTGTGCCCAATGAGGAATACCCCATCTGCACCATTCTCGAGCGCAATCTTGGTGTTGATTAATGCGTGCTCAAAACAACCTTGTATCCACGGGGAGATACAGTGGACGACGGCGAAGAAGTTCTTGGAAGGAGCAATGGTGGCCATAACGGTCTCCAGGTAGTTGATACTGGTTCTAATGCTACTAGAATAAAAACCAAACGCAACCCACATTCGTTTGAATAATTACAATAAATAGTGTAGAGTACTTTGTCAATGATGGACCATAAAAAAGTAGTAATACAACGTAGTTCCCACAGTGGAAATATTTTCCTTGTACGTTCCTTTTGGGTGCGGGTAGTTGGCCATATGAAGAGAGATATAGCTCAAGCGTTTCAGTCACTTTATATCGGTATCAATGTTATGTTGGCAGTGCTTCTCGGTATAACTCTTTTCCTCCTAGAGTTCCCTCTTGTCAAAGATTTTGTGCTCTATGTTGTCGTTATCCCACTCTCCCTTTTTCTTATAGTAAAGTATCTGACACTGTTTCCGATTATTTTCTTTTTCATCTTTCTTTTTCTTAAGATTGAACATTCACTCATCGTTCTCTCGTTCATGGTGCCGCTTAGTCTTATATGGGTCCTCTTGGTGTAAAGTTATTAAAGTTTTGTTATAATAATTCCACTATGAAGTATCAAGTTCTCCTTTTTTATAAATATGTACATATAGATGACCCAAAAGGGCTACTATCTTCTTATCGCGCTCTCTGTGAGAAGTATGCGCTCAAAGGGCGAACAATTATCGCAGAAGAGGGTATCAATTCAACACTTGAAGGAACGGTTGAAAACACCGAAGCCTTTCTGAAAGAGTTTCTTGTAGATGAGAGGTTCGCAGATATGCAGATAAAAAGAAGTGAAGGATTCGGGGAGGCATTTCCTAAGCTTTCAGTAAAAGTGCGCGATGAAATTGTCGGTACGCATTATCCGAAAGAAGTTGATCCAACCAAGCTCACTGCCCCACACCTTAAACCTGAAGAGCTCCGTAAATGGTATGAGGAAGACAAGGATTTCGTTGTGGTAGATATGCGTAACTCATATGAGTTCGCTTCCGGTCATTTTAAGAAGTCTATTGACCCAGGCATGACAGCGTCACGCGAACTGCCTCAACTAATAGATAAGATAAAAAAAGAAACAGAAGGTAAGACTGTCCTTACTGTGTGCACTGGCGGTGTCCGTTGTGAAAAGATGTCAGCACTACTTCTCCATGAGGGGATGAAAGATGTTTATCAATTAGATGGGGGAATGCATAGTTATATGGAAAAGTACCCGGGGAAAGACTTTTTAGGAACACTTTTTACGTTTGATAATCGTCTCGTTATGGACTTTGGTGGCGAAAGAGAAATAATTGGAAAGTGTAAGAAGTGTGAAGCTAAGACGGAGCAATACCAGAACTGTGCTAACGCAGAGTGTAACCTGCTATTCCTTTTGTGTGATGACTGTACTGAAGAGGGTTCTCCAACTTTTTGTAGTGATGTGTGTAAAGAAAAAGCGGTACACATTGTTACGAGAGCGAGATAGTGGATAGCTGTTAGCCATTAGTTAAAGAGCGCGAAGCCTGCGGCTTCGCGCTCTTTACAACTGATGACATATAACTAAAACCACTCTTGTGCTAGTATGTCCTTATGAAATTCGAGGATAAGGTAAAAGGGCTGCGAGAGAAGAAATATAAAGGAAAAGAGACAGAGGGGCTTTTGGACGATATTAGAAAAATGACTGAAGGAGAAGCATATGAATACTTGCTTGGCGAGGTGCTCTTTTGTGGTGCAAAAGTAGGTCTCTCTCTAAGGCCGATGATCCCACGCCCTGAGACTGAGTTTTGGGTCAAGCAGGCATTAGACGAAATCAGAACCTGCGAAAGTAAGTTTACTCTCCGTGTGCTTGATATGTTCTCTGGTTCTGGGAATGTTGGTCTTGCAGTTCTTAGGAATATTCCTGAGGCATCAGTAGACATGATCGAGCTCGACCCTAAACTAAAAGAGCAGATAGAAATTTCTATAGTAAAAAATAATATTAAGAGAACACGTGCAAGAGTTGTTACAGGCGACACCTGGGAAGGCGCATCGTCTACCTACGACTATATTTTTGCAGTGCCACCATATGTGCCGAGTGAGATGAAGGAAGAGGTGATGAAGGAGCTACAGGCAGAAGATCCACTCTCATTTTTTGATAAGGAAGATGGTTTTTATTATCATAAGCAAGTACTTAGTCGCGCAAAGGAATTTTTAAAGGAAGGAGGTGTTTTGTTTCTAGAGTTTGATATTACTCAGCGCGAGAAAATTGAAGACCTTGCTAAGGCGCAAGGCTTTGAGAATATTCGTTTTCTTAAGGATCCATACGGACATGAGTGTGTGATGGTACTCACAAAGTAAAAACCCGCTCACATTCAAGTGGGCGGGCCACGGCACTACGCCGTGTTGTGCGCTTAGTTACGCAAGAGTTCGTTCAGTGCAGTCGCTGCATCGGTCTGGCCGTCACGGTACTTCACGATCTGAGGACAGAGAAGACCGCTCTCCGGGTGTAGTCCCATCATCACGACTGCGCCAGCAGGCACTTCGCCACGAATGACTTCGTCGCCCTTGGTGCGGTCGACGATGGGTGTGTTCTTGCCGATGAACGTGCCCATCGAAAGGACGGCTCGTTCACGAACGATCACACCTTCGACCACTTCGGAACGTGCACCTATGAAGCAGCCGTTTTCGATGATGGTTGGGTTGGCCTGGAGTGGCTCAAGCACACCACCGATACCGACACCACCAGAGAGATGCACACCCTTCCCGATCTGCGCGCAGGAACCCACGGTGGCCCACGTGTCGACCATCGTACCTTCGTCGACGTAGGCACCAATGTTGACATAGCTTGGCATCAGGATCGCACCTTTCTGCACGAAGCTTCCGTAGCGAGCCACGGCCGGAGGCACCACACGTACGCCGGATTGCCGGAGCCCTTCTTCCGAAAGCGACGCGAACTTCGTCGGTACTTTGTCATAGAAGCCGAGGTCGCCAGCGTGCATGGCCACGTTGTCGCTCAGTCTGAAGTACAGCAGAACAGCTTTTTTCATCGCCTGGTCGGTGTACCACCCGTAATCGTCGAGCTTGAACGCGACACGACAGACGCCCGTGTCGAGCAGTCTCAGTGCTTCCTCAATAGGTTTTCGCACCGAATCGTCCGAAGACGGGTTGATGTTCGCACGGTTTTCCCATAGCGCATCGAGTTCCTTGCGAAAGCTGATTCCCTCGTGTTGACCCTCGATATGAACACCTTCGAGGCCGATGCGTTCCTTCTGTAGTGTCATGAGCATGCGAATGTTTTTATGGTCATCGCCCCAAGGGCGTCTCAACACATCTTCATACGCTTCACAGAACAGCGGGAGAGTCTGCGCGATGCTGAGGCCTGCGTACTTCGCAAAGACGAGAATGGTCAGGGACTTCGTGTTTTGCCCCGGGTCATTCTTGAGCCCTTGGATGTCGAAACCGTGGTTCGTGGTATGTCGCACGCCCGTGAGGGTAGCAAGAGCGGTGACGATTGCGTCAAGGCGGGGAGTGGGCGAACTGGTCGTCATGACGGATCTCCTAAAATAAAAGAGCTGGTTACGTTGTGTTTTCGTCTTAGACGAAAACGTGAATGACCACTTGGTCGAATCCAATCCTACTACATAATTTGACAAAATACCATTATTTGCTATAATATATTCAATTATTTCCTTTATGGATATCCTCGTGTAGTCAGGTTTTTTGACTCTTTTGCGATAACCATATAACCCTCCCACTCTTTACGGTAGGTAAGCGCAAATAATCAATTAACTTAAACTATATATGTACACCATGATAATTGGTGGGCCTTCAAACGGCTCAAACAACACTTCTTCTCCTCGCTCACGTAGCTCATCCTCTGACAGCAGAGGAGGGAGATCTTATTCATCTTCATCTCGTAGAGCCTCTTCACGTGGAAGTACAGGTGCAAGCCGCGGAGGACGTTTCGGTGACAGGGGCGACAGAGGAGGATCTTCTTCTCGACCTTTTAATGCTAAGAGAAGCTTCAAGAAGGATTATATCGATGAGAAGCTTTTTATTAATAAAGAAGCGGGTGTCAGTGAAAATGAGACCTATGTAGCAAAGCATAAGTTTACAGATTTTAATATCGCTCCTCTTCTCTCAGATAACCTCACGGCTAAGGGGCTCATTAACCCATCTCCAATCCAGGATCAATCTATCCCTGTGTCCCTCGAAGGGAAGGACGTTATTGGTATCGCCTCAACTGGAACCGGTAAGACTGCCGCGTTTCTTATTCCCCTTATTAATAAACTAGTAGCAGACAGAGATCATAAGATTATGATTCTTACACCAACTCGCGAACTTGCGCTACAAGTTGAAGCTGAGTTCATCGCGTTCACTCGTGGAATGAAGCTCTTCTCAGTGTCATGTGTAGGAGGTGCACCAATCATGCGACAGATAAGGGAGCTTGAACTTGGGGTTCATGCTGTTATCGGTACCCCAGGACGTGTTAAGGATCTTATCGAGCGAGGGAAGATTAATATGAATCTTTTTGACAGCATCGTCCTAGACGAAGCAGACAGAATGCTTGACATGGGGTTCATCGACGACATGCGTTCAATCTTAGGGGCTATGCCAAAAGCAAAGCAAGGACTCTTTTTTTCTGCGACATTTTCTCCTGAAATCAAGAGACTCTGTACAGACTTCCTTAAAGACCCAGTTACTGTATCTGTTAAGTCACGTGACACAGCGTCATCTGTTATGCAAGATGTCGTTCGTGTGTCCGGTGATAACGATAAAATAGAAGCTCTCCATCTTATTCTTAATAAGCCAGAGTATTCCAAGGTTCTTATCTTTAGAGAAATGAAGCGCCACGTAGACGGACTCGCGGATGAGCTCACCAAGCGTGGATTCAAGGCGCTTGCTCTTCATGGAGACATGCACAACAGAGAGCGAGAGCGTGCTGTGAAGGCGCTTGCTTCAGGGAAGGTGCAGGTGGTAATCGCAACTGACGTTGCAGCACGTGGTCTCGATATTAATGATATCTCTCTTGTAGTTAACTACGATATTCCAAACAACTACGAGACATATATTCACCGTATCGGACGAACAGGACGTGGCAATAAGTTAGGGCATGCGCTTACCTTTGTGCCAGCGCCTCGCGCGTCACGGTACTAGTTACTCTTTTTAAAAAGGTGACTTAAATGCAAAGGAGGGGGGGGAGGGACCCGGGCGTTTTGTTTTTTTTTTTATATCAGGAAGAAAAAATAGCTATTGAAGAATACATA
>CAZNZQ010000008.1:0-2545 GCA_964577675.1 uncultured Candidatus Saccharibacteria bacterium | reverse complement strand
GTCCCGTTAATTTTTACTTTTTTTAAAATGTTTAATTAAATCCAACGGACGGCTGCTCCGCAGCCGTCCTTTGCATTTTTCATTGAATCGGTTATAGTAAAAAGAGCCGAGATAGATACGATAGCCATGATAGTAATGATGTAAAAGTTACTGGCGTTAATTAATTAAGTAAAATATATAATTATGTCAAAAATAGTAGAAGGAGGAAATGTTCCTCAGATTACGTTTAAAACTCGTGTTCGAGACGAATCAGTTGCTGGAGAGAATCCATTCCGTTGGCAAGACGTTACTACAGATGATATTTTTAAAGGTAAGAATATTGTGGTATTCGCACTTCCTGGAGCGTTTACCCCAACATGTTCATCTACACACGCACCAGGGTACGAGTCTAAGTATGACGAAATGAAGGCGCTCGGAGTTGATGAGGTTATTTGTCTTTCTGTTAACGACGCGTTCGTTATGTACCAGTGGAAGAAGCACCTAGGTCTTGAGAAAGTGTTTATGCTTCCTGATGGTAACGGAGACTTTACACGCGAGATGGGAATGCTTGTTAAGAAGAATAACCTAGGTTTCGGTGACCGTTCTTGGAGATACTCTATGCACGTAGTGGATGGTGTTATCAAGAAGATGTTCGTAGAGCCTGGTTTTGAGGACAATTGTCCGACAGACCCATTTGAAGTGTCTGATGCAGCGACGATGCTTACATACCTTAAGGGGTAGTTGGTTCTAATAATTAAAAAGAGCGAGGCCGCAGGCCTCGCTCTTTTTAATAATCTAAGCTTACGATGTTATACTTTTACTATATGAGATCGGTCATCTCTATGCTTAAAAATATTCAATTATTTAGCCTTCTTATTGGGCTCAGTCTAGGCGTTTTCGTTGCGCTCTTGATTACGTGTTTCTATGTTTACGATGGACACTCAAAGATGAGAGGTCTTAGTGTTAGTAAGGGGTATTTAGAAGAAACGTGTAAGAAAAAGTTTGGCACATGCGACACACCACAGATGAATCATTCTATGATGAGACACGATATGTCTAATCCCTACATGATGCAGGAAGTCAAAAGCGAACAGCAGTTCTTGAGAGATATGATACTTCATCACGAGGCGGCTGTAGTAATGGCAAATCAGGTACTTAAGCTAAACCCGCAAGGGGAAGTGAGAGAGCTTGCAAATGCAATCATTGAGGCACAGGCCAAGGAGATTTCTCAGATGAAGAGCTGGATAGCTAGATAACGTACTTACATGGTCGACCTCAAAGAAGCTCTTAAATATCCAGAAAGGTTTCTTTATTTAGACATAGAAACAACAGGGCTTTCTCCTGTGTATGACATTATCACAGTCATTGGATATGATTCTGGTAAGAAGTTTTCATACGCACTTCACGGTGAACCAATAGATGATTTTGTAAAAGCGCTTTCAAAAGCTCATGCGATAGTTACATTTAACGGAACACTCTTTGACACGAAGTTCATTAAGAAGCACTTTCCAGATGTTGAATTCCCAGAACATCACATTGATCTTAGGTACATCATGCGACGTGTTGGATATACTGGTGGACAAAAGCAGATAGAAAGAGATCTCGGCTTAAATAGAGATGAGTCAGTGAGTAAAGTGACTGGGTATGAGGCGGTGGTGTTATGGCATGAGTATAGAAGAGGAGACAAGAATGCCCTTAAGAAGTTATTAAGTTATAACCATGCTGACGTCCAAGGTATGAAAGAGATGCTCAAGTTTGCGCTACAACAACTAGGGCACAGTGAGCATGAAAAGATCGCAACAGTTTCTACTTATAGGCACCGTGAAGCAATAATAGATGTCGCCCCACCGGTTCCGAAGGTCTATGCCAAGGACCTTTGGAAGAAAGTGAAAGACAAAAGAACGATAGTTGGTATTGATATCACGGGGAGCGAACTGAGGCCAAGCGGGTTCGCTACCCTACAAGCAGATAACTCAGTAGAGACATCTCAACTTTGGACTGATAAAGAAATAATAGACGCGTGTGTAAAAGCTGACTGTTCAATCGTGTCGATTGACTCACCGCTCGGTATTCCAAAAGGGAGAACTATTGTAACTGATGACGACCCTAGACGCTTCGAAATTGGTATTATGAGGTGGAGCGAAAGAGAGCTAAAGAGACGCGGTGTTAACGTCTACCCATGTCTCATCCCTAGCATGCAACGACTCACTGCTCGTGGTATGAAGCTCGCAAAAGCGTTACGGAAAAGGGGGATTAAAGTGATTGAAAGTTATCCAGGAGCTGCTCAGGATATCATGCAGATACCACGTAAGCACGCAGGTCTGCCATATCTTAAAAGTGGTTTACACGAATTTGGTATCAAAAAGGGTAGATGGTACGAAGAAAAAGTCTCACATGATGAACTCGATGCAATCACTTCTGCAATAGTGGGGCTTTTTTACCTAGCGGGGAAGTACGAGGCACTCGGAAATGATGATGAGGAATATCTCGTAATACCGAAGATCTGAGTCTAAGAGATTAAAAGAGTGTAAGACTTATGACTTGTTATTAATTAAGTGTTTCGATT
>CAZNZQ010000007.1:33206-38649 GCA_964577675.1 uncultured Candidatus Saccharibacteria bacterium | reverse complement strand
CATATCAAGACTCTTATTCTCTTTCATGAGGCGAATAAAAAATCTTAATACATTAAGTCGTATACTTGCCTTATCAAGCAGAGTAGTCTTCTTTTCTTTGAAAGAATAGCTTGCTTCTAAGATAAGTTCCAGAATCTCAATAATTATATTTTCTGAGCGTTCATATATTGAGAATCGCTCATGTTTTGGAACTAATAATCTATACTCATGAAATAGTGGCCCGGTCCCCGTGGGGTGAATTAGCAAATTCATGGATTGGCCCTCCCGTTTTCTTAGCTTGTACCCAAGCTGCTGAAAACGCAGTCCCTTTAGAGGTCACTAACAAAAGAACCTTCCGGGGAGTTACTTAAAGAAACTTTACAATATCCCCCACCCCACCCGCTTCCCCGCCGCCTTTTTATACATATAATCAGTTACCAAAACAACGGCCCCGAGTGACCCCAAGAATACGAGGAGGAGTGCAGGGAGCGGCTCTGTATGTAGAAGGATATTACCAAGTGGTAGATAGATGCTTCCTAAAAGTAAGACTGCTTCTAGGAGAATACCAGCAACGATGAACTTGTTGCCAAAGATATTGTACGAAAAAATGATGCTGTAATTCTTGCGAACATTAAGCGCATGTAGCCATAATCCGAACGAGAAGATAACCATCACGCTTGTCCTCACAGCTTCTATAGAAAGTGGGTGTCTTAGAATAACCACCATGAGGAGCGAGAGTGCTCCCAGCGTGAACCCAGTGAAAATAATTCTTCTGATATCGTACTGATTCAGAAGCCCCTCCTTATAACGTTTATACGTATACGAAGTGAAAGCTCTCTCCCCCTCTTCTGTAGCTATGGCCATGTCGAGAAGTCCAGCTGTAACAAAATTGAGCCACACTATCTGCACAGGCAGAAGAGGTAAGGGTAAGTTAAGCAATGCAGATCCCGCCACCAGAACTAGAATTCCCGTAGCAGATGTCATCAGGAAAACAAGCGCCTTCCTGATATTCTCTGCTACTATTCTCGCCTCAAATATAGCAAGAGCAATATCAGAAAAGTCATCTGTTAGAAGTACCAGGTCTGATGCCTCACGTGCTACATCGGTCCCAGACTTACCCATAGATATTCCAATATCTGCGAGCGAGAGTGCTGGCCCGTCATTGACCCCGTCCCCTGTCATGGCGACCACTTCACCCTTTTCTTGTAAAAGTGCGACGATTCTTTCCTTGTGCGAAGGGGTAACACGAGCGATTACTTTGATGCTGTCTAACTTTTCTTTTAGCTCCTCGTCAGTAATATCGTCCAAATCTTTACCTGTGATACAGATATCCTCGTCAGAAGTAATAATGCCCACAGTGCGAGCCACATGCTTGGCGGTTAGGACATTATCACCTGTCATCATGATAATGTTGATGCCAGTGCGCTTACAGTTGGCAATAGAATCTTTTACCTCTTCTCTAATCTTGTCTTCAAAAATAACGAGTGCGAGCGGTGTAACACCTTTCGCAGAAAATTCTTGCTGAGTGTCACTCTCTTTATACCCTACGAAAAGTACACGATACCCTTCGCTTGTATACTTGTCAGAAATATATGGGTCAATGCCGAAAGATTCTGCTGCGCCTTTAAATACCTGCAAGTATCTACCATTTACCAGGTATTCTTTTGCGTTAAACTTCGCCTCGCTCGTAAAGGGTAGCTCTTTGGTCTCATTAAAAGAGAAGTCTTTTTTGAGATAGCCCTCCATAACTAAGTCCAGTACATCTCCTGACTTTTTGCCAGCAATGTTCTTGATATCAAGGGTATGAAAAATATATGTATCCTTTTCTTCTTGAGTGAGAAAACTCTGATCTATGTAGACTACTTCTTTTACTGAAACATCTCCGTAGGTGAGTGTCCCTGTCTTATCAGTACAAATAGTAGACACAGAAGCAAGTGTCGCACCAGATGGGAGATTGCGTAATAACGCCCGCGCTTTACTAATTTGAAGTGCGCCAAGAGAAAGAACTACTGTTATAACTATAGGGAGACCTTCCGGGATAACTGACACACTAAGCGCAGCTATGGTCTTTATCGTTGTAATAAACGGGAGGTCGCGATAGAGCGCAATTATAAAGAAGACAACCGATGCAACAGAAAGAATACCTAGTAGCTTGAAAGAAAAAGATGAGAGCTTCTTTTGTAACTCTAAGGTCTTGTCCTTATTGGTGTCTATATCATGGGCCAGCGTCCCGATCATGGTGGCCCCGCCCACCTTTTCTATCTTGATGAACCCTTTGCCAGATACAACGACCGTGCTCTTATACACCTTTTCATCAGCGTTTTCTTTTATGACGGGCAAGGACTCGCCGTTAATACTACTTTCGTTAATCCCTAAATACTGAGATGAGAGTATGACACCATCGGCCGGAATAACGTCCCCTGGTTCTAGGTAGACAACATCGTCTACCGTAACATCTGCCGTGTGAACAGATATGAGCTCGCCACCTCTAATGACGTTAGACTTTGGTTGCGATAGTTTCTTGAGCGCGGAGACCGCGTTATTGGCCCGATGTTCTTGAATGGTCCCAACAAGAGCGTTCACAATCAGGATAGAAAGAATTATCACTGAGTCCGCGTACTCTTTTGTAAAAAATGAGATAATGGCAACAAAGAGGAGGATATAGACGAACGGACTCTTGAACTGTTTGAAGAAAAGAACCATCGGACCTTTCTTTTCTTTTTCATGGAGGACATTTCTACCAAATATCTTTATATTCGTCAGAGCTTCTTCGTGGGTGATACCTTGGAGTGCTGCTTCATTTTGGTTAGACATAACTATCATTTCATTATAACAGACGCCCTTACTCCAAAAATGGATAACTTGCTAGCAAACTAAACCTTAATATTCAGAAAACTTCCAAGCAAGAGAGAACTGAGAACTTGTGGAGTTCTGTAACGTTCCGAGATTAATTATGAAGACTATCATTACCATATCGTTTATAAAATCCTGAAGACGGACATGGCCTCATAAGTGGTAATCAAACTAACCCAAGAAGGTATAATTCATTTATCAAAGCGCTTCATTAACTCTCATTCGTAGAATTCTTTGGGGTATGTAATTCCTACAAAAAAACGATATACTAATAGGTATGAAACAATACGGCTACACAATACCAAACTTACTAATCAACGGAAAACTAGCTACATACGGTGTAGTCAATGAGCGCGCGGTAAGAGCATCTGCTGGCTTAATGTTCACTGTTGGATTCGCTACCTTTTTACACACGCTACATACGCACAATATTCATGTGGCAATAACTGTAGTTGTAATACTATTTGTGGACTTCTTTTTAAAGGTTATCTTTGGGCCGAAATATTCTTTTTTCTCTCAGGCTGGCAACCTTCTTGTATACAAGCAACCAAAGGAGTACGTAGGCGCACTTCAAAAGAGATTCGCCTGGGGTATCGGTCTTGTATTTTCATTGGTTGTACTTCTGCTTATGCTTAGCAAAATACAAAGCGGAGAACATGCAAAATTGATGCTTGATATGGGGCAAGTAGCTGCACATTCTATACCACCTCTATCTCACCTTGGTCTCCCCTTTTTCCTCTGTGCTGTATGTCTAGTATTCATGTGGATGGAGTCTGTCCTTGGATTCTGTGTAGGGTGCTATATGTATGCGTACCTAAAAAAGAATAACTACATAACTTCTACCGATAATGATCCAGTCTGTAAAGATAACGTGTGCGAAATATAAATACACACCTCGCAGACTTCATAAAAACAGCAGAACTGTATATGTGTGCTAGGATGGAAACATGAACAAAGCCGACAAAAAATGTATCGTGTGCAAACTAGACCTCAACACCCAGAAGAGTTTCCAAGAACGCGAAGACTGGGGATCTGTGAAATTCTGCAGCAGTAAATGTAGAAAGGCACTCGCCGCTCGCCCATCATTCAAGAAGAGAAGATAAAAGTCTTCTTTTCGCTCAGGCTCCTTATTTCCAAAGCTGTAGAAACACACCAACATAGTGCACCACTACGTAAAGAAAGAACACGTACCCAAGTACCGAAATGACGAGTGCGAGCGCGAACTTGTTAATAAGCTCATTTCTTCTTTTTACTGCCTCATCTATAGTGCACACACCCACCTGACGACGAATATAAAAAATAAAAGAGATAACTAAAGCGACAATTCCGGCTATCCTAAAATACCATTTATACTCTCCATATAACGTATCAGCAAGAGAAGAAGCAAAGGACACACTTGCGACACCTAAAGAAACCAGAATAACCGGAGAAAGACAACAAAGAGATGCGATAACCACAGGAACACTACTGATACTAAGAGCGCTTTTTATTTTTTCTTTGAATGATTGTTCGATAGGTATAGACATACATGATTATTTAAAAAGTGACAAATATTCCCCGTAACCTCTCTGCTCCAACTCTTCTTTTGGAATAAAAAGAAGTGCTGCACCATTCATACAATATCGCATCCCACCCTTATCTTCTGGGCCATCTGAAAAGACATGCCCCAAATGAGAGTCTGCAATAGCACTCCTCACCTCTGTGCGAGAAGTGAACAATCCCCTGTCTTCGTGAAGCGTAACTGAACTTGTAGCGACAGGCTTCACAAAAGAAGGCCACCCAGTACCTGAGTCATACTTATCTTTTGATGAAAAGAGTGGTTCACCGCTTACGATGTCTACATATATCCCCTCTTTTTTATTCTCATTATACTCATGAGTAAACGCCCTCTCTGTCCCCTCCTCCTGTGTCACCTTAAGAGAAAGCTCGCTGAGTGTCTTTAGCTTTACTGCCTTTTCTTCTTGTGTAAAGTCTTTCCAATGTTTTTGTGTCATAGTTGTTGTAGAGGCTGTTGTTATCTGGATGGCGTCTGAAATAGTATTTTTAGAAACGGATTGCTTATATGCAGCATACAAGAGATGCCCGAGCAGAATCGCAACAACAAAGAGAGTAATTTTTACTATAAGAGACATCCTAGTTATTATCCTATGTTTATTGAGACGAGTTATCTACTGCACAGATTAATTCGTAGAGCCTTTTATCTTCTCGTAAAAGTGCGTCTGCGCTGTAATAACATACGGGATAAACCAAAGCAGTCCAATACCAAGCGGAATGACGGCCAAGATAAACCACGGAATAAATCGACATAGAAAACGGAAGTACTGCCACTTGTATCCCATCATCATGTCTTTACTCTTCTTAAGCGCCTCTAGTGGACGGAGGTTGGGATTGTCTGCCAAGAGAAAGAATGTTTGGGAGTAAGCAATTGCCGCAATTATTCCAGGCACAATAAGTAGAAGCGCCCAAAGAATAATAAAGAGTACCATAAGAAGATACGTCACACTTGCGCTGCCAAAATGTTTGAACCCGTCAAAGAGGTCATCCAGTTCATAGGCTTCTTTACGAATGAAGCGAAGATATACCATAGCCACACCAAGGAGAAGCGCTCCAT
>CAZNZQ010000007.1:0-33196 GCA_964577675.1 uncultured Candidatus Saccharibacteria bacterium | reverse complement strand
TCCATCAATCACAAGCACAGCTGCGTCTCCGCCTGGGAAAAGACTAATGACGAGCGTGATTCCAATATAGAGAAGCGTAAGCTTTACGAAAAAATTCCACTTACCAGAAAGGTCTGCTCTGGTTGCATTTGTAATAGTACTATTGTGAAAATGTTTCATGATAGTAAAAGTGTACCATGATAAAGATCGCCGCAATAAGAAACTACATCCGGTAGCTCTTGCGTGTCTCGTCTGTTGCTTCTATGAGCTTATTTGCATCAAACTGAGCAATTTGAAGATCTGAAAACGTAGCCTTGTACTGATCAAAAGTTAAAACGATTGGCTTCTTGGTATCCCACGGGTTAACTATTGTAATTACTTTATCCTTACTATTCACCTTAGAGACAGCATAAGCATGATTAGTAAAAAAATATTTCAGTACATCTTTTCCTTTAAAAGGAGCTCCCCCAACCAACCTTCCTATATTTCGTCTAAAAAAGGGCAGACTCTTTAGTGGTCTAGTACTAGTGGTTGCTACATGCATATCTTTGTCAAAGTTTTCCAAAGCAAAATCAAGCTCTTCTCTATCTTCTTCTGACATATCAGCTAGTGTCGGCCAATAACCCTTAACGGATTCTTCTGGATCTTCGGGGTAGAAATCAATAATATTAACAAAGTCACCTCCAGCCCACCGGAGAACCCTGCCCAGGTCTCCACCTTCAGCGGCAAGTCTGTCTATTTTCTTAAATTTATTTTTGATAAAAACTGCTTCAAGGGCCAGGAAGCCCTCACCTCCCTTCAGCGATCTCAACTCTCTTCTGAAATCAGGGAGGATACTACCTTTTCTGTGACGTTGTAAAAACTTTGGATTGTCGTGCGTGTCCATGTCTTCTTGCGAGACAATAACTGGACTAAACTCTTGATGAAGAAGCGGCCATCTGACATTCCAAGAACCATCTTCTTCCTTCTTCATGCCTCCGCGGACCATGACTTCAAAGAAAGATGACCGACTGAGAGCATATAGGGCTGCAACAAGGTAGCAGTCCCCAAAGTTCCCTTGTTTCAGATTACCGGCAATTCTAAAATCCTGAGTTTCAAAATAAGACTGATACTCCTCGTGTGACATGCGAAAATAACCACTTTTTTCTAGAACGGCACTCATTCTTTTTTTAGCTTCTACTACAGAGAAGCCGGTTAAAAACTTTTTTCGCTCGGAGCGAGAGAGTTCACGTATCTGCTTTGCTTCATCAATTGAATACCTGAGATCACCTTCTTCATCTAGCAACTTTACTGGAGAGTTTTTTCTGGGGATATAACGGTTACGGGTTTATCTGGACTTTGATTCATAGAAGTATCTTTATCTAGAAGTATAGCAAAACCACTAAACTTCAAAAGTTTCGTTACCAAGTTCTTTCAGAGTCGCCTCTTTATCAGCAAAATAATGAGAAGTTGCCCATTCTAAAATAGCCATTTGAAATCTATCGAATTCCCTATCTCTCTTCTCATCAGAGGAGAAAACCATACTGCCTGAGCGTTCATTTGGCTTACACCCAATCAGCCAGAGTCTATCGGTCTGAATATCCATACGACTACGTGAGATCACCTCTACGCCATTACTTGCTCTGAATATCAGGTACTCTTCGTCGGTAGCACCACAAAAGCTCATATCTTGTTCTAAGATATCAAACGTTAATCTTTGTTTAGTTTTAATCAACCGATATCTTAATTTCATATTATTTAATTCGTGTTACCTCGACTGAAGGGAGTGAATCTTTCCATATGTCTGGCTTAGATATCTTGACTGTTACACTACTCACATCTGCAACTGATAGAATTTTCTCAGCTGCTTGAACAGCGAGAGTCTCGATAAGATTAAGTGGAGGCTGAGCAAAAGTTTGTAGTATGTGAGAGCGGATAATTTCGTAATTAATTGTCTTAGTAAGATCATCGCTTGTCCCAAGTGGGGTGGGGAGTGTGCAGCTGACATCGACTACGAATGTCTGAGGATTCTTTTTTTCATGATCGTAACAACCATGTATTGCTTGCAAGTGTAGTGAGGATAGTCGAATTGTGTCCATAGTGAGATATAAATTAGCTACCGACGGCGTCGTATATATACTATACGCCCCGAAGAAAAAGCCGCCTAAAGTAGAGCGGTTGTCACCAATAAAACATTGTAGAATAAGGAGTCTTTCAAAGTTATAAAAATAGTCAAATTGTGTGACTATTCCCTTAAATATGCTACAGTTATTCTATGGACAAAACTCTTATTGAAATGCTAGAAAAGCTGGGGCTCTCAAAACTCGAAGCGGAAGTATACCTCTCTGCACTTCTCTCACAGAAGGGTACTGCGTACGATATCTCTAGAGGCCTTAAGACTCGGACTAGTGTTTATACGACTCTCGATAAGTTAAGGAAAAAAGGACTGGTCACTCTCAGTACTCAAAAAAATAAGAAACTATACAAAGCAAAAGATATTCTTTCTCTCATCAACGAAAAACAGGACGAGAGTGATATTATCTACAAAAATATTCTCACACTTTCTACCCACCTATTTTCTATTAAGAACACAGGAATAAAGATATTCAAAGGCGAAGTCGACCTCAAAGAAGCGCTACGGTACGGTATTCCAAAAGTAAGAGGTGACAAAAAAAGCACTATCTATTGTGTATACCCATCCTCTTCTCGAGTAACCATTAGCCCAAAGGATACTATCTACTACAACTTCAACTCTAGCCTGCGAGACTATGGGTATACGAAAGTAATACTCTCTGATACTAAGGTGCGTAAAGAATATGAGTTCTTGGACAAGGAACTTGATTTTATAAGAATCAAAAAGGATATACCGATACTATTCGACTTATCTAAACTTTCGATTGGAATAGAAATCATCGAAGACTCTGGTATTATAAAAATCTTTTTCTATAAGGAAACTCTCATTCTTGCTATCGAAAATAAGGAGCTAGCGTCATTCTTAATACGCTACTTGCAGTTAGCCCTGATATGAAAAAGTATTGACTCATGAAATCAGAGGAAGATGAATATTCAATCGATGACCTGGCTCGCGACGGCAAGGTCGCATGGTTCGGTGTATGCAATTACCTAGCGAGAAACTACATGGGGGACCAAATGAAGGTTGGCGGTCTCGTTATCTTTTACCACTCTAATGCGAAACCTTCTGGCGCAGTCGGGATTGGAAAGGTAAGCAGTCTCCCCTACCCAGATGAAACACAGTTTGATACAGAAAATAAATACTACTACCCTCGCGCAACGAAAGAGAATCCTGTATGGGTGTTGGTTGATATTAGTTTTGTAAGCAAGTTCAAGAGGGTTGTTTCTATAGAAGAACTGCGAACACACGAAAAACTAAAAAATATGAAGCTTTTACAAAAAGGAAGCAGGCTCTCCATAACACCTGTAACTGAGAAAGAGTTCAATTATATAAAAACACTCGCTGGAAAAAAGTAAAGTTGAATTCACTCTTTTTTGAGTGTAGAGTTGGCTTTAGTTGCTCAGTTGAGGCAACGTCAACCTACTTAAGGAGCCCGCGTATGCGAACCCTACTCTTGTGGCTGTTTCTTGCTGTTTCTGCAGTGTCCGGCATGGCCAGTGAGGCCAAACAACCGCAGCAGCCATTCCAGCGAATGATGGTCGCCAACTACTCATTCTCAGACTCGAAAGGTGTCTCCGGGGTAGAAGTGTGGTACATAGACAGGAAGGAAGGGGTCCCGGATGACTTCAACATCAGGAGGGTAAAGATCCTCCCTGGTGTAGTAAGTACAACCCTCCAGTCTGACCTACCAAGGGAAAGGACCCTGATAACAGAAAGAGAGGTGGTGACTTTTTCCAGGTTCACACCGCTCCCTCAGATGGAGCATACCGGGGGCGGAACCGGAAGCCTGGTCATGCAAAGGAAGGGATCCCCCGAACTGCAGTATGTCGCCTTGTATGAAGTACTGAGCAAGTACGTGGGGGATACGAGGCACTTCCTACTCATCACGAAGGCGTTCATGGGGCAGAACATCTACACCTTACACGAGGAGTACAAGGAAGGAGAATACCACCTTCCTCTTTCTTCCGTCGAGCAGGTTGTTGACCTGGCAGGGAACGTTTTATATACCCGCCTGGTTGAAAGAGTGCCGTGACCAGAAGGGCGCGCCAGAGATGGCGCGCCCTAATTTTTTATCTGTCCTGCCATTCTTTCTCCTGTCGGACCAGGTATTTCTCTGCTGGATGGGTCTCAGCAAGAATCATTTTAACAGCGCGCTCCATACGCATACTCTGTGACCCCTTGAGATAAACGATGTCACCTGGCTCAAGCAGTTTAACCAACTCTTTTCCTACTTCGATTGATGTGTCACATTGCATGATACAACCATCGTCCATCTTAGCGTCTAAAGCTCCTTCGGCGGTACTTCGAGAACGAATACCGACAGTGTAGAGTCGATGAGCTGACTCTCCTGCAATTTTTCCAACTCGATAATGCTCATCATGTGTGTGGCTGCCGAGCTCCATCATGTCCCCGAGAACAGCAATTTTGCGACCCTTGGTATCAAGAGATGCAAGGGTCCTTAAACCATGTTCTGCAGCCTTAGGGGATGCATTATAAGTATCGTCGATGATGAGTGACCCATTCATTCCTGGCAATAACCTCATGCGACCGCGAGGCTTTTCTCCGTCACAGAGAGACTGCAGAGCATGTTCTATAGGAATATTAAACTCTTTGGCAACTGCAAGTGCTGGAAGAGCGCAATATACAGGTGACTTCCCAACCACCTCAGGCAAGACCAGCTCCCGGTGCGCTGCATCAATGACAACCTCTGCCTTTGTTCCAGACGCCGGGCTGCCGTACAGCATAATACTGGTTGCTTTAATATCTGCATCTTCTTCTATCCCAACACTCATTTTTCTTGCTTCAGTTTTTCCTATAAGAATAGTCTTTGAGTCGTGATCGTCTGCATTCCAAATATAAAGACCGTTCTTTTTAAGCGCTTCGACAAGATACCCCTTCTCCTCCACTACTGCACTTCTGTCTTTAAAAAATTCAACATGCACCGGAACCTTTCCGAACTGAGTAACTACGGCAATGTCTGGCTTTACCCACTTTGTAATCGACTTAATATCTCCAGGCCGATCTGCGCCAATCTCAAGGACTAGATGTGTCGGATATTCTTTTCCTATTGCAACAAAAAATCCTCGAATAATAACAATAAGCCACTTTAGCGGATTATTCCATGCAGACTTTTCGCCTAAGATTGTAAGCGGTACGCCAAACTCACTGTTCATACTCTTCTCACTGCGGCGAACATGAAAATGATCCTTAAGTACCGCATAAATGGCATCCTTGGTGCCCGTCTTACCGAGATTCCCAGTCACCCCTATTATAAAAGGCTTGTGACGCTTGAGTGTCATCTTTGCCTCCCAAGTAAGAATAGAGATGATGATTGGTTTGATGAGGTCTTTCATGAGTTAGTTAGTAGTTACTGATTGATTGTTACTAGTTTAACACAAACTACTTTAGCTCAATTGCAAGTATTCCATGCTCTTTTATTTTGGTTTCATAGCCTGAGAAAGAATGATACATGGCGATTATTTCCTCCTTGGTTGTGAGCTTTGGATTAATTTCTTTTGGTTTGTATTTTTCTAATAGACCTTCAATAGAAGGAAATACTTTTACTTTCAGAACTTTTTTTCAAACGAATCCTGTTCACATGCAAAAGTAAGAATACTACCAGATAATATTGATCTATATCTTGGGGTGGCCGCTCTTGTTTCTGCTGACTTCTCTCCTCTTTTAATCATCTCAAATATGTCTCTATTTTCTTTAGCAAAAATTAGTTGCATGATCTTGTAATTATAGTAGCACGAAGTGCGGCACTCAAGAGTATTGCGATTTCAAAAGATTGATTACAATCTAAGAAATCGGGAACCTTCGGCCGCGCTCCGCTCAATGTCTATTTGTCTCTCCGTCTCTTCATCTACTTTCGTAAGTACTCATACTCATCACAATCACATTTCTTCACCTTCTTGCCTCTGCCACAAGGGCACGGGTCATTACGTCCGGCTTTTACTTTCCCATCTAATGACGTAGTATTCTTATCTGCACCCGGTGCTTCTGGAATTACTTGGACAAAATCAGCTTGAGCACGCGCCTGCTGTGAGGCAAAGAAACCATCAATATTTTCGAGGAATGTCATGAGTTCATTCTTAAGAGTAGCTTCAAGTGATCTGAACGCACGAAGACCTTCCTTCTTATATTCCACGAGCGGGTCACGCTGACCATAGGCTCTTAGGTTAACCGAACTACGGAGATGTTCCATCTGATCAAGGTGTTCCATCCAAAGGGTATCGATAACCTGTAGCATCATGATACGGAAGATGTGGTGTACGGCGTCTTTAGTATATTTTTCTTCCTTCTCTTTTATGAGACTCTCTATCTCAGGTTTAAGTGTTATAAGCTCAGCAAATACTTCGCTTACTATTCCCTCGTCACCGAAGAGGATCCTTCTACGTTTGTTATAGATACTTGTTCGTTGCTGGTTAAGGACATCGTCATACTGAAGCGTGTGCTTACGAGTGTCAAAGTGGAAACCTTCTATCTTCTCTTGTGCACCTTCTAGCGCCCGTGATACTAGTCGTGACTCAATAGGCTCATTCTCTGGAATACCAAAACGTCCCATCATATTCTTGATGTTATCTGAACCGAATACACGCATGAGGTCGTCTTCTAAGGAAACGAAGAACTGTGTCTCGCCTTTATCTCCCTGGCGACCCGAGCGACCACGGAGCTGGTTGTCTATGCGGCGGGCTTCATGACGCTCAGTACCTATAACAAAAAGTCCCCCGAGAGCAATAATCCCTTCTTTTTCTGCTTCAGTTGCATTCGGCCCCCCTAACTTAATGTCTACACCACGACCCGCCATGTTAGTGGCGATAGTCACAGCGCCATGGAGACCAGCATTTGCAATAATCTCCCCTTCTTTTTCGTGATTCTTCGCGTTTAGTACTGAGTGTGGCACCCCTTCTCGTTCAAGATATTTTGAAATGGCTTCGTTCTTCTCGATAGAAATAGTACCAATGAGTACTGGTTGCCCTTTCTCGTGTAGCTCTTTCACTTTCTTTGCCAACGCTTGCCACTTCCCTTTCTCAGTCTGGAAAATAAGGTCCGAGTGGTCGATACGATTAATTAGATTATGTGTAGGGACCGGCGTAACAACAAGTCCATACACTTTATAAAATTCTTCCTTAGATGTCTCAGCTGTTCCTGTCATTCCAGCAAGCTTCTCGTAGAAGCGGAAATAGTTTTGAAAAGTAATAGATGCAAGGGTGCGTGATTCTTGTTCAATCTTTACCCCTTCCTTTGCCTCAACAGCCTGGTGTAAACCATCTGACCAGCGCCTGCCCGGTTGCATACGACCAGTGAACTCGTCCACAATAACAACACCTCCATCACGCACGACATACTCACGTTCCCTAACGAAGAGTGCCTCTGCTCTCACCGCGGTCTCTAAATGGTGCACATATTTCATCCCTTCAACTGAGTAAATATTAGAAATGCCTAACATTTCTTCTGCTTTATTGATACCAGACTCCGTAAGGCTAATAGCTCGCTGCTTTTCGTCAACAGTATAGTCCTCATCTTTGACAAGAGACCTGGCGATTTTTGCAAACGTTACATACATCTCACTCGACTCCTGTGCAGGAGCCGAGATAATGAGCGGTGTACGTGCCTCGTCAATTAAAATAGAGTCTATTTCGTCTACGATTGCGTAGTGGTGCAACCTTTGGGAGAGCTGTTCCTTGTTATACCCAATATTATCTCGCAGATAGTCAAAACCAAATTCGTTATTAGTACCGTAGGTAATATCAGCTAGATATGCCTCCTGTCGAGTACATGACTTAAGATAGTCATAAACGATCTTGTAAGAACCAGTCTCGTCACGCTCTCTATCTTCGTCGCTTTTCTCTTCTTTGTTCACTTCGGCACTGTCATAAAGGTATGAAGACTGGTGGTTGATTACAGCAACAGTGAGCCCGAGAGCATCAAAAACCTGCCCCATCCAAACTGCGTCACGACGAGAGAGGTAATCGTTCACAGTAACCACATGCACCCCACGACCAGTGAGGGCGTTTAGGTATCCCGGGAGCGTAGCAACGAGTGTCTTACCTTCGCCCGTCCTCATCTCTGCAATATTACCTCGGTGAAGTAATACCCCTCCAATAACCTGCACACGATAATGCATCATATGAAGCGTGCGCCGAGATGACTCACGAACTAGAGCAAAGGCAAGAGGGAGCACTTCGTCTAAAACTTTTCTTTCTTCATGTTTAAGTTCCTCGCCTGTTTTACCTTCGAGCTTAGACATCACCTCTTTTTTAAGTGCAAGACCTCTCTCTTTTAGCGCTTCATCTGAGAGCGCTTTTAGTTCTTCTTCATGAGAAAAAACTTTATCTACTAGAGGCAGAAGCTTTTTAATGGTCTTTTTAGACTCATCCGGGAAAAACTTTTCTAAAAATGGTATTCCAAGTGACATAATCAAGCAATTATAGCATAAAAAGTCTCCTATTTATAGCTTTGTTTCTCACCAAAATACCTAAGCAATCTACTGAACTGTGACTGATTTTGCTAAATTTCTAGGCTTGTCGATGTTCCTGCCGAGAGCCCTCGCAAAATAATAAGCAAATAACTGAATCGGGATGATTTCTAAGAATGGGTAGAAGATATCGTAATCAAGATGAGGAACAAAGATAACATCGTCGACTTTTGAACAAACCGGATTACCTCGAACACTTTCATCAGTAATAAGGAGAACCTTCCCACCTTTTGATTTGATCTGTTCTACGGAATTAATGCCGGCGCTAAAGAGAGAGTCTGTTGGTAATATAATTATGGATAAAACGGTCTCGTCAATAATTGCAATTGGTCCGTGTTTTAATTCGCCGAGCGGGTAGGCTCCTGTCTCAAGATAGGTCATCTCTTTAAACTTGAGTGCACCTTCTTTAGCTATCGGAACGTGGATACCTCTTCCTAAAAATTGAATCTTTGTGTAGGAACTATACTTATTAGCAATCGCCTCGACAACAGAAGCACTTTCAAGTGTCTCTTTAATAAGTGAGGGGATCTGATTCAGTGTCTTAGTAAATTCTATACCGTCTGAAACTTTAAAATCTTTCATTCGGCCAATATAGAGGGCCAATAGATACATAATCGCCATCTGAGAAGTAAAAGCTTTAGTGGAAGCAACCCCAACCTCAGTACCAGCTTTTGTATAGACACCTTTGCCCGCTTCTTTAGCTATAGCACTCCCTACGACGTTAACAACGCCGAATACTTCGTACTGTTTACGTTTAAGCTCCTTCACATACTCTAAAGTGTCAGCAGTCTCCCCAGACTGACTAACAGCAAAGATGGCGGTGGAATCTTTAGGGAAATGAAGTTTCTTGTATCTCCCTTCTGACGCTATCTCTACCCTTGTTGAAATATCTGAGACACTCTCTATAAGATATGCACCAAGTTCAGCTGCGTGACTTGCGGTTCCACAGCCAATCATTAGAAGATGAGTAATTTTTTCTAACTGCTTCTGATAATCAAAAAGTCCACCCAATACCGCCGTGCCATTCTGTTCATCTGTTCTTCCCAAAATCGTAGAGAGTGTAGTGGCTGGCTGTTCAAAGATTTCTTTCAGCATAAATGTATCAAATTCTCCTTTAGATAAGTCTTCGAGACCCCCCTTCTCTGCTAGCTGATGCTCCTTATCTGCTACTGGGGCGCTATCTTTAATTGTATTGATGGTAAGCTGTGATACTTCACCCGCCCGTAAGACCGCCATCTCTCCATCTGAAAGACTTATGAATCTTTCTGTAAACGGAAGAAACCCGTGAATGCTCGACGCAACATAATATGTATCATCGGTGATTCCTATAACAATAGGACTTCCTTCTTTAGCAACATAAAGCGCTGTGTCATCTTCTGCATCAAAAGCAACTATGCCAAATGCACCCTCTAATCTCTCTAAGGTCTTAAGAAAAGCACTCTCCATTGTGTTGCCTTCGTCTAAGTAACTAGCAATCAGCTGCGGGATTACTTCAGTATCCGTCTCTGACACAAAGACCACCCCCTTCTTCTCTAGCTCACTGCGGAGCACGTCATAGTTAAGTATGGTGCCATTATGAACAACTGCAACCCTCTTTTTGGAGTCTGTGTGTGGGTGAGCATTATTAATAGTTGGCTTGCCGTGAGTCGCCCATCTATTGTGTCCAATGCCTATGCGAACTTCCTTGCCCTTTCCGTTGTCTTCTATATCTTTAGCATACAAATGTTCTGACGGTGCCCCAACACATTTAAGAATTTCAAGTTTTCTGTTGTCAGCTATTGCAATTCCAGCACTGTCATAACCACGGTATTCCAGGCGAGATAATGCAGCAATAAGAACTGGCGCCAACACTTCCTTTTCTTTTGTGACTACACCTATGATTCCACACATATTTTTATTGTACCAGTGTGAACACAAAAAACAAAAACACCCCATGGGAGTGGGGTGTTCTGCGACTCACGTGACTATGCACGCTTTGCTGTCTTCTTTGCGGCTTTCTTCTTTGGAGCAGCCTTCTTTGCAACCTTCTTAGTTGCCTTCTTTGCTACTTTCTTTACCGCTTTCTTCTTTGCTGCCATAAAATATTTTTATTATGCAAATCAGAGAGTTCTAATAAATTTTGATCACGACCGATGATCAGTACTCTCTACACATAAGTATGTCATTCATACATAGACATACAAGTGATATGAAATATTTTTCTGTGGATAACTCAATAAAAATATTTTTATCCCACTGTTATATTTATGCAAATGCGAAGAAGTTGCATAAATAGCTCGTAGCATGTAGCCGATAGTCTGTAGCCTAAATACAAAAAGTGGCGCCATAAGGCGCCACTTTTATCTACTAACTACCGACTACATGCTACTAGCTGTTCCCATTGCTCCATAGCTATGAACTTTAGCCGTGCAGTTACAGCCATATGGTGCAATGTGTTCTTTAACAAACTCTTCTCCATAGTCGTACACAATCTCATCCCCCTCTTTAATGTTCTTAATCGCGCGAATAAAAACTCTCCCTCGTTTGATTTCACTTTCTGCGTTAGCCGCTTCTTCACACGCATGATTACAATAGCGGGCAATATTCCACCTAGGTGTTCCGTCTATGGTCTTATTGCGACTGACCTCAAAGAGGTACTGGCTAGTTGCTTTCTTGTCAGCTTGTTCCTTATTAAGGATCTCGCCGATATATTCGATAATTAACTCCCCTTTCTTAATATCCTCACACGCAAAGAGCCCAAGGCCAGCTAGTCCACGCTTCGCTTTCACCTTTTTAAAATGATGATCTGGGAGCTTTTCTTTTACTTCGTCTGTTGCGCCCTTCTTGGCAGCAGACTTAGCAACCTTTTTTGTAATCTGCTTTTCTACTTCTTTTGAGAGCTTGCCTCCTTTCTTTAGAATTTTTGATTGTTTGTCTAACATAATGAACGTAAGGATACTATATATATAGAGACCTCAGCAATAGAAACTAAATATGGTAGGATATCTTTATATGAAACAAGTCCCAGAGAAGTTATTACAACCATATAATGCACAAGAAATAGAGCCCGCTCTTTATAAAGCATGGGAAGAGTCAGGGTACTTTAATCCAGACAATCTTCCTTCTGTTACAAAAGACCCTTTTACTGTCATTCTCCCTCCCCCTAATGTGACTGGGACACTCCACACAGGACACGCTATTATGCTTGCGATTCAAGATACGCTTGTACGATTCAAAAGAATGCAGGGACACAAAGCATTATGGTTACCTGGGACCGACCATGCAGCAATCGCCACTCAATCAGTGGTCGAGAAAAAAATTCAAAAAGAAGAAGGAAAATCGCGCCATGACTTAGGAAGAGAAGAGATGCTTCGCCGTATTAATGAGTTCGCACTTGATTCACAAGGCACCATCCTCTCACAATTCCGCTCAATGGGGGCATCTCTTGATTGGTTACGACTTGCTTTTACGATTGACGACGAGCGTAATCTCGCCGTACGTACCATGTTTAAGAAAATGTATGAAGATGGGCTCATCTACCAAGGCCATCGCATAGTTAATTGGGATCCGAAAGGACAAACTACCATCTCAGACGACGAGCTCGTCTACGTGGAAGAAAAAACAAAGTTCTACTACTTCAAGTACGGACCATTTGTCATTGGTACCGCACGCCCTGAGACAAAGTTCGGTGACAAATATGTGGTCATGCACCCAGATGATGCTCGCTACAAAGAATATACTCACGGGCAAAAGCTAATCGTTGAGTGGATTAATGGCCCTATCGAAGCTACAATTATCAAAGACGTGTCAGTTGACCCAGAATTCGGAACAGGTGTCATGACGATTACTCCGTGGCACTCTGTTGTCGACTTCGAACTCGCTCAAAAATATAACCTCGACTATGAGCAAATAATTGATAAGTACAGCAAACTCCTCCCTGTTTGCGGAGAAGAGTTTAGAGGAATGAAAATAAAAGAAGCCCGAGAAAAGATAGTTGAAAAACTTGCATCAAAAGGATTAGTAGAAAAAATAGAAGACTATACACACAATATTGCTACAGCTGAACGCACGGGAGGCATTATCGAGCCTCAGATAATGAAGCAGTGGTTCGTTGCGGTTAATAAAGAGTTCAACCACTTCGGAAACACAACAACGCTAAAACAACTCATGCGTAAAGCGGTTGAGACGAAGGAGACCTCCATTCTTCCAGACCGTTTTGAAAAAGTGTACTTTCACTGGATAGATAATCTTCGTGATTGGTGTATATCACGTCAGATATGGTACGGTCATCGTATTCCTGTATGGTATAAGGGCGATGAAATATATGTAGGAATAACTGCTCCTACGGGTGAAGGGTGGACACAAGATGAAGATACGCTCGACACATGGTTCTCATCCGGCATGTGGACGTTCTCTACTCTTGGCTGGCCAAAGGAAACACTTGATCTAAAGACATTTCACCCAACAGCACTCCTTGAAACTGGACATGACATTCTTTTCTTCTGGGTAGCGCGTATGATCCTCTTCTCAACGTACGCACTTAATCAGGCGCCATTTAAACATGTCTATCTCCACGGTCTAGTGCGTGATGCGCAAGGGCGAAAAATGAGTAAGTCTATCGGAAATGTTCTTGATCCACGTGATCTATCTACCAAGTACGGAACAGACGCACTCCGTATGGCACTCATGGTGGCAAATGGTCCAGGAAATGATCTCAAGCTCGGCGAAGATAAAGTAAAAGCATACAAACTCTTTGCCAACAAGATATGGAATGCGACCAGATTCGTCCTTGAGCGCACTACTGACTACCAAGATACAAGTATTCCTTTCACACCGGAAGATGAGGAAGTGTACGAAGCATGGCTCACCGTAAAAGCTGACATCACTTCCGACCTAGAAAACTACCGTCTTCATTTAGCATCAGAAAAAATCTATGATTACTTCTGGAAGACGTTCTGCGACAGCATAATTGAGACTAGAAAAACTAGAATCATGGAGGATAAGGACAAGGCGAGTGCTCAGAAGCTTCTCCTCACACTTCTCCGTGAACAGATGATTGTGCTTCATCCATTCATGCCGTTTATCACTGAAGAAATTTGGAAAGACATAAAGAAGGAAGATGATGACATGCTTCTGGTGACGAAGTGGAGTAGATAGAGATACGACTAGACGACAACAAGAATCTCGACTAGGCACACACGAAGGCTACGCCTTCGTGTGTGCCTTTTCTTATAGTCTTTTATCTCCCTGTCTAATGTCTTCTCAACTGTGGATTACTTTCGTTCTATTGACTAAAAGACCTATATACTACGTGTATACACACCTAGCCCCATTTTATTTATGCTTAAAGAGAAGAAATCATTTTTTGAGCGCCTCGCCGGCTCAATCTCTGTTGAAGACGAAGACGACCAAATAGACTTCACACCAGAAAGAGATGAACCTGAGGAAGAGGAAGTCCCAATAAAACATGTTGGAACTAAAAGTGTTGCACCTCAAGCAACGCCAACAAGAGCTAGAATTCATCACACTGTTGAGGACGAACCTCGCGAAGAGGAAGTCGAGATGGAGGAAGGAGAACTTTCTGTTGATGTTTACCAGACTCAGAATGAAATTATTATCGAGGCGATGGTTGCCGGTGTTAAGCCAGAAGATCTACATATCTCAATTACACGCGATATGGTGACTGTACGAGGCCGACGTGACGGGAATACCTCTGTTACCCATGACGACTATTTTTATAAGGAACTGTATTGGGGAACTTTCACTAGAACTATCCTCCTGCCCCATGAAGTCGTAATAGAAGATGCCGAAGCTGTAGAAAAGCACGGTCTCCTCATCGTAAGACTTCCAAAAGTAGACAAGGCAAGGCAAACGAAACTAAAGGTAAAAAGTATCTAAAGACAAAGTATAGATTTTAAAAAATAGATCATAGTATAATGACATCAGCGGAGCCTTTAGCTCCGCTGATGTACTTATACTGCCCACTCTAGCTATTTAATCTATTCTTATGTGATAAACTCTTGTGTATTATCAATCCTATAGTCGATTATTCGTCACCATGAAAGAGACATGTCACGAACAACACGGAAGATCTATCGCAAAGGCAATAAGTTATAGAGTGGTGAGCATAATAGTAGACCTGACCTTAGTCTTCCTTATTACCAAGAGAGTCGACCTCACCTTTGGGGTTGTTATAGCTAGTAACACCGCAAGTGTTTTTGTGTATTACTTTCACGAAAGAGCTTGGAATAAAGTACACATAGGGAGAAGGCCGAACAAAAAATAAAACCACCTTTTAAAGTGGTTTTATTTTTTGTCACTTAGAAACTACGGCAGTGTGGTAGATGCCGTGTTAGAAAACGAAGAACTTCCTCCTTCGTTAAACGCTTTCACTCGGTAGTAAAAAGTTCCTGACCCTGGTGCATTATTATAAAATGCAAAGGTTGTGGTTGCTAAAAAGCTAAAATTAATTCCGTCTGTTCCTCTTTCAACCCAGAAGCCCTGCTCGTTAGAAGAATTGTCTGTCCAAGAAAGTGAAACTGTGGTTGACGTACCAAACACATTAGCTACCAAATTAGATGGAGCGTTCGGTGCTGCTGGGGTATATGTGACGACTGTTGCCACCCTGCCAAGACGAGCACCGGCTGTTCCTGATGTATAAACAGCCCCAACCTGTAGAGCGGTAGAGCTTGCCTTAACTACTGACAATGAAGAAAAGTTAGTAGTAGTGAGTGCTGCTGGAGCAGTGCCTGCAAGATTATACGCTCCTTGATCTGCACTATTAACACCATTAAGACGATAGAATACGTTCATGACTGAAGTACCAGATGACTTATTCTTCGATGCGCATGGTGTAATTGCAATATTGGTAATAGTTGATCCATCTGGTATAGAACTAAGTGAGACCTGATATGAATCTCTGTTCCCTGCAACAGTTGTTGAAACATAGTCAGTTGTCCCATTACAACTAGCCTCATCTACCATGGTGTAGTGAGTAGTCCCTGACTTAGGAGTCCACTGAAGATATGTTCCTTCCGCTGCAGGGAGAAGACTAGGTGTTGTTGCCGCAAATAAAGCAGACGCGGATATAAACAGACCCGCTGTAACTAAAACTTTTTTAAGGTGCATATAAAGGTTAATTGTTAGGATTAATTATAATATCATTTTCTTAATGACACGCTTTAGTATAGCTTTAAACGCCCCCCCCCTACATTGGGGAAAACTAAACAGCTTTATAGTGCTTGGACCTAGACTCAATCAATATTCGCTTTTACTCATATTTATTTTAAGAACCACTCGGTTCTTAACGTTTCGCTTTTCTCCTCCACAAGGAAACTCCTTTTTCCACGACTCCTTTCCCACGCTTGGACCTAGGCACATAAAAACAAAAACCCTTGCGGGTTTTGTTTCTTAGTGCTTGGACCCAGGCTCGAACTGGGGACCTATTCCTCTTCAGGGAAGCGCTCTACCAACTGAGCTATCCAAGCATATATACTTTTAACTAAAGCTTTTGTTACTTTAGTTGGTTTATATTCTATCACAAAAATAGAACCTCTCCAAAGCAGGATTACTGCCCACTTGTAGCTGATTTCTTAAGCCCTTCAATCAAACCATTCAGTAACTGGGCTTCGGGCAGCGCCCCTTGGATACCCTGTAACTGCTCAAATACTTCTTTAAACTTAGTTGAGTTATCTGAAACATAGGCGATCGCTGGGCGGACGTAATAATAAGCTCCACCAATCGCACCAAGTATTACTAACCAGTACAGTAGACGGAACATGTTAGAGACATACGTCTGGCGTCGAATAGACTTGAGAATGTCGTGATTCTCTTCGGTCATCTGATAAATGAGATCAAGCTTTTCTTCGTTTGTAAGCTTTTTATCTAGCATAGGTATAGTATATCGTACTTAGTCTGCCCTCAAAAGCATAAATATGCTAGAATCGACTAATCATTACGATACGCCCTCGTAGTTCAATGGATAGAACAGTCCCGTCCTAAGGGATTAATGTGGGTTCGATTCCTGCCGTGGGCACATGAATTCAAAATACCAGTTTATTTAAACTGGTATTTTGAATTCACTGTGTCATTAAGAAGCAAGTGACCTGCGCCACTTGCGACAGGAATCGAATAGGGGTCGCGAGAGCTTCTCGAGCGAAGCGAGTGCTCTTGTGACCGATTCCAACAAAACCCTCTCTAAGCCAAGCAGTCCTTTAAATCGGCTATTATGAAATCATAAGTCGCAATCATGCTGTCCGCTACTGTGTTATTAGGATATGCTTGTGAGAGATAGCTCCGCATACTTTCTTCTGCCGTAACTCGATCACGCCATACATCATTCCTTGTTCTGCCATTCTCATTAACATTCATCCCTAAATTTAATAGGAAGTAAAGCTCTTCCTGCTCAAGTATCTTGAGTTTATGGTCGAGGTCGAGGAATATTTCGTCTTTGTGAGCTGGAATTTCATTATTCATAAATAAAGAATACTTCTTAGACAATAAGAGAGCAAATGTACTAAGAATAGAAAGCAGCCGCTTTGTGCGACTGCTTTCTATTTATATAAATTCCCCCTACTCCGCAACCTCCAGCAACTTTGCCACCATCTCTTGGTTGAACCCAACCATAACATTGTCTTCAATCTTGATAACCGGTACCCCCATTTGCCCTGTCATCTCAACCATCTCTTTACGCTTATCCATACTTTCGGCGACATTATAGTCAACAAAAGGAATATTCTTAGCGGTTAACCACTCCTTCGCCATATGACAAAAATGACATGTAGGCGTGCTGTAAATCTCTACCTTCTTAATACCTGAGTTTGGTGTAATTGTATCCATATGATAGGGAGTATATCGGAAGTATCTATAAAAATCAAAACTCCCTTATTAGTTCCCGAAGAGTGAGTTCCAGTAAACAGACATCTTTTCCCAAGCTGTCATCTTCTCTCTTACCTTACTCACCGACTTAGACTCATCATCGTAAATAACTATCACCCCCTCTCCTTCCTTGACGACTGGATAGGTAGTTCTGACATACTCTTCAAACCCTCTTTCAGTTTTTATAAACTCATTTTGTTTTCTTATTCTCTCTACCTTTGTTTCTAAATCTACCCTCTCCTTCTGTGTCTCACTTCTTTCCACTTCCACCTCCAACCTCTTGTCGTTTAGTTCCATAATAGAGCGGAGCAGTAGCACAATAAGCAAGAAGAGTACCACCATGGTAACCCTGGAATATATAAGGGTTCTGATAACATGCCTTTGTTGATATTCTCTCATGGATGCGGTAGTATTGAAGGTATTCTAACATGCTAATCTTAGCAAATAACACTAAATCTATGATATTTAATGCAAAGAATCGAAAAACAGTGGAGCGCATCTGGGCAGGTATCTCACTTTTTGCAATAGCAGGAATGCTACTTTTCTCAATAGCAGCTATTCTTTAAAGAAAGTTGAGGGGGTAAAGATCGTAAGTTATAAGAAAAGTCTCGCAGCTTACTGCGAGACTTTTCTTTATTGCGACTCTAAAAACTTTTTAAACGCCTTAAAATGGGTCCTTGAATTAAATTGTCGATTATACCAGTCTTTTGAAACAAAAGCTGCCTGTTCTTTTAACTGTTTCTCTAACCCCTCTTTTGTCATCCACCTAACCACGACACCGAGTTCATCTGCTTGGGTTGTGGTTGGAGCCCCCTTTCCACCTAGCACCTTAGCGACAAAAAAGTAAATAATATATTTTCTTTTATCTCTTGCTCGAAACTGAAGCGCAGAACCTAGTTCTTGTACTATTTCTACGTCACAACCAATCTCTTCTTTGCATTCACGCAAAAAGGCTTGTTCCTTAGTCTCTCCTTCTTCGATCCCCCCGCCTGGAAATAATCCATAATTCTCTACTGGGTGGCACAATAAAGCTATGTTGTTTTCGGAGTCAAAAACTAGGCCTTTGACAGTTGGTCTATCGCTATACTCTTTTGGTTCAGGTAAAGGATTATCAAAAATATCTTTATCTTTGAGTATTGAGAAATGCTCCATACTACAAGTATAGCAGTCAGGAGGTTGATTATGGTACACGTAACAACCTAGAGTCTGACTACTTTATTTCTCCCCTGGTTTCATCATGTTAAGGAATGTGTCGTGAGAAATATGAACTTTTCCTTCTCGTTCCATTCTGTCTTTGCCACGCTTTTGCTTTTCTCTTAGCTTCATCTTTCGTGTAATGTCACCACCATATAAGTACCCAGTAACATCTTTCTTCATCGGCGCAATCGATCGAGACGCTATGATGCGTCCATGGACATACGCCTGAATCTTCACACGGAAAAGCTCTGCGGGAAGAATTTTCTCGAGCTTCTCTACCACTTCTTCTGACTCTTCTCTGGTACGGCTTTCTGGAATCACACGAGAAAATGCAGTCACTCTCTCTTCAGCGACATACACATCTAGGCGCGTAACATGGGCATCTTTCATCTCGCTTGGAACGTACACAATAGAAGCATAGCCACTTGAAGCGGATTTCACCTCGTTAAAGAAGTTGCGCATGAGCTCACGTAGCGGCATATGCACCGTTATCTTTACTCTATCATGCCCCCAATCTAAGAGATCGGCAACGGTTGCCTCGTGTGGCGGGAATAACTGCATAAGCGGGCTCACATAGTCATGAGGGGTGATGATGGTGAGCAATATCCATGGCTCACGAACAGAAAGGTAATAACCATGATCTGGGAAATGGATCGGAGTGTACACCATCTCTACCTCACCATTTTTGAGTGTCACTTCATAGGTGATAGACGGAGTTGTTACAACCAGCTCCTGGTCGAACTCACGCCTTAGACGCTCAGTCACGATCTCTAAGTGAAGCATCCCCAAGAATCCACATCTAAACCCTCGCCCAAGCGCACCCGAAGACTCTTCTTCGAATGTAAGTGATGAGTCGGAAAGCTTAAGCTTAGAAAGAGAACTTCTCAAATCATCGAACTCATCTTGGGACTCTGGATAAATGGAAGCAAAAACAATTGGCACAGGCTCTGCATAGCCAGGAAAGGCTGGGAGAGGTCTCCCGTGTGTCGTGACAGTATCCCCCACGCGCGCAATACCTGGCTCTTTAATACCTGTCACGATATACCCAATCTCTCCCGCACCAACGCTCTTAGCTTCCCTCTTATCTGGCGAAAAGGTCCCTACTTCACGAATAATAAACTTGTGGTTAGATTGCACAAAGAAAAGCGTATCACCTGCTTTTACTGAGCCATCAAGAATTCTCACATAAAGAATTACCCCCATATGATTGCTGTACTCAAAGTCAAAGATAAGTGCACGTGATTGGCTAAAATGAGCATCTCCGAATTCACTTTTAGGCGCAGGGACTCTCTTTATTATTTCTTCTATCAGGTCTTGCACCCCCTCACCTGTTTTACCTGAAACAGAAAGTATTTCGTTTGGGTCACAGCTAAGAAGCTCTACTATCTCTTCCCTTACATCGTCAGGTCGTGCTATTGGACTATCAATCTTTGTCATCACAGGAATAATCGTGAGGCCTGTTTCTCTCGCCATCTCAAGCGTGGTGAGGGTTTGCGCTTGAATCCCTTGGGTGGAGTCCACGAGAAGTAATGTTCCCTCCACTGCGCGAAGCGACCGAGATACTTCATATGAAAAGTCGATATGTCCTGGGGTATCGATAAGGTTAAGGACATACTGCTTCCCGTTCTTAGAAGTATAGTCCATTCGTACCGGCGTCATCTTAATCGTAATACCACGCTCACGTTCAAGTTCCATACTATCAAGAACTTGCTCCTTCATTTTACGAGCATCTACTGTCTTGGTAACTTCTAGAAGCCTGTCTGCTAGGGTGGATTTTCCGTGATCGATATGGGCTATGATTGAGAAGTTACGTATTTCCATAAGTCTTTCTAATACTACACGAAAGTGACAATAATAACAAAAGAATCAGGCTAAATAAAGAAGCTTCTAGGAGAGCTTTTTCTTACTATAGAGGAAAAACACTATTAGGAAACTACTGATAAATGTAACGATTACCCCATACACGAGACTCACTACACCTTGCGGAAGTGCCACATACGCAGTAACAACCCCCAGAACGCTAGAGACGAACCCTGCGAAGAAAACACTCTTAGTATCTTTCATAGAGTAAAGACTAACGACCAAGTATCCTGTCATCATGTGTACAGGCAGCACCAGCAGAAATCCAACAAGGAAGAATCCGATCAGACTATTCTGTGCAGTGTCACCGTATAAGATATAAATAATTTCATCTTTAAGAAGATAGAGGAGGAGCGATGCAAGGACTCCCACTCCACCGAGAGCCAAGACATACCGCTTAACAGTCTCCTTATAAAGAGATACTTTGTGTTCTACTACATCTCGAGATAGCACAGGAATACTGGCTGAAGTGACGCTCTGTTGAATTATCTGAACAACAGCATCTGTAATACGCTGTGCGAAAAGATAACTAGAGAGGACCCCTGGACCAAGCACGGTAGCAAACCCTGTAAAAACGATTACTCTCACCTGAGTGATAATGTTAAGTCCAGTTCGAGGAAGTCCAAGCACCACTAACTCTCGTATATGATCCCACGAAAAATGGAAGAGTACTTCACCAATCTTCGCATGCCGAAGCGAGAACATTTGTATAACAAAAGAAACAAAAGCTCCAACTATCACTCCATAAGCGAGCCCATTCACCCCGTAAACAGGGTATAGAAACAAGATGCCACCTATAATTCCAAGCGAGTAGGCAAGCGGTGAGACACCGAAAAGGAGGAAGTGATTCTTGAGCTGAGCAAAACAGGAAATGAGTGATGTAAGTCCGAGCAGAATTGGCTGTAGCAAGAGCAATCGACTCATGTTTATAAATGTTTCTAGCTGAACGTTACTAAACCCAGGGACGAAATAGCGAGCATAGTGCGGCATGGTGGCTGCCAAGAATACACCGATCAAGGTAAGCCCGGCCCCGATGAATAGAAAGATAGATGAGAGCTTCTTTCTGGGGTCTTCTATCTCACCTTTCTTATCTTCTACAGTGAGAAATGGTACGACTGTAGCAGATGTCACAAATGCAAGCGAAAACGCATAGAGAAGATCGGGTATTCTAAACGCTGCATTATAGATATCGAGAGTCTCTCCTATGCCAACATGAGTGGAAAGCAGTCTGTCCCGCACAACACCAAGTAATACCGAGAGGACGCTAAAAAACGCTATTATTATTGAGTTTTTCAGAATCATACGTAAGCTACATTATAGCACAAGAGAAAAAGCTCCCTTACGGGAGCTTTTTCATGAGTCTTTATCTATAAGCCGAATTCTGTTTTTGTGTAGACATGTATCTGGGATGAAGATTACTCGACACCTCAAGCGACTCAAAGGCAATAAAGCCAGTACGGTCTTGCACACACGTATGTATTTAGCCGTTTCAGCCGGACTTAACCGGATCGTTTCTGTTCGCAACACGCACGTCACCGTGGATGGGCGTTACCCACTACGCTTCCAACACTTACCTACAGGAACTTGCCTGTGTGGTTGATATGTGTTCGGACTTTCCTCCCCTTACAAAAAATATAAAGGGCGTCTACCCAATAAAGACCAGTGCACTGTATCCTAATTTATACAAAAAAGCAACATCTTGCTCTTTTGATGTAAGAAAACTAATCTCGGTCTTCGTATATCTTCTTTGGGATATCTCTCCCTCCATAGTTACCGCTCCTTATTTGGCCTAGGGCACGCTGTTCAGTTTTTCTTCGTTCCTGTATCCCCGGAAATTCATCAACTTTGTCGAATAAGCGTTTGTAGTGGTTACTACGAATTGTTAAAGGGTTAGTAGAACCCAAAAACTGAGGCTTTATCTTTCCGTCTCTGACCATTTGAATAAATGTTGCCACCATGTTCTTCTCTTCGTCAGAATCAGCAAAGTTTTCTATGTGGTTAAACAATGCTTTCACACGAGGGAGATGCCAGTCACTAGTAATAAATACAATATTATTCCACCCTTTCTCTAAGCTCATCTTAATCGCTTCTTTAAATTCTGTGAGAGTATTAACCGACTCTTCTTCTAGAATAATAGTCTCTGAATCAACCCCTTTTCTTTCTAGCTCCTCTTTTGTTACGGCGGCGTATGTTGGTTTACTTTCATCTCTTGTTTTACTCATAGGCACAATAAAAGAGTTGGGGAAAGCTGTGTGCATTTCAGCTGCGGTAAGCATTCTATCTTTTCCTCCGGTAGCTAGTGCGGCTCCAGTACTTAACTTACTATTTTCATCTGGATCACCAAATCCTCCATTTTCATAACGTCCTTTCTTTCCATTATACTTCATCGCTCCAACCAGGATAAAGAAAGCATCGGGCTCCCCTTCGACTAAGGACTTGAGTCTCTCTTTTCTATCCACACTAGGATTACTAGACGCTTCTAAACTAACTGATTCTGAGTGATTTTTCCCTTCCATTTAAAAAGTATACCACAGTAAACTCACTCAGCAAACTTTACTTTTGAACCAAGATAAAGACCGAGTTTTTCACTGTCGCCTGCATTAATCTCAAGCACATAACTAGCGTCTGCATGATTAATAAAAGCCTTAGGATAAGATTCAGGGGTTACATTTCTCTCTATCGAAACGACGATACCATTGTTGTTAATCCAGACTATATCAAGTGCAAAAAGCATATCTTTCATCCAGAAGCCGTACTTTCCTGGAGTTTCAAAGATAAAAAGCATCCCTTCGTTATCTTTCATCTTTGTTCTTCCTGATAAACCTTGCGCTCTTGCAGACTTTGTACTAACAACCTCAGCAGTTAAAGCCCCTTTTGGCATGAGGATTGTTATATCAGGTCTCACAACCCTTTCAATTGTTTCAGATTCACACACCTTCTCGACTAGACATCTGTACCCATACATACTCGAGAAAAATAGCCCGACACAAAGTAAAAGAAGTCCAGCCGTTCTTACGAAACGTCTTGTGGACTTCTCTACTTTCTTATGTTTATGTTTGGACATTTATGACTGACGGCCAGCACGTGAGCGCTCAGACTCTGTGAGCAACTTCTTCCTAAGTCGAACCGACTTCGGAGTTACTTCTAGATATTCATCTGCGTTCATGATTTCAAGACCACGCTCGATTGTTATCTCCCAAGCTGGGACAAGGACGATTGCTTCATCAGCACCAGATGAACGCATGTTAGAAAGCTGCTTACCTTTAGTTGGATTCACCATCATTTCTTCACCCTTAGATGTGTTACCGATAACCATGCCTTCATATACTTCTGTAGTTGGGAGAATATAGATAACACCACGGTCTTGAAGATTCCATAGTGAAAATGCAAGAGACTTCCCTGTAGCCATTGAGGTCATAGAACCGACGAGGCGACGGGTAATCTCTCCTGCGTATGGACCAAATTTAAGAAAACGAGCAGAGAGAATACCGAGACCTTTAGTGTCAATTACGAATTCACCACGATACCCGAGCAGTCCACGTGTTGGAATCTCTGCCTTGATACGATTAATACCGTTCTTCTCAGACATATCTGTAATCATCGCTTTTCTACGCCCAAGCTTTTCCATCACCACGCCAGATGACTCAACTGGGACATCGATCACGAGCTCCTCGTACGGCTCTTCCTTTACACCATTTTCTTCACGGAAGATAACTTGTGGTTGTGACACCTGTAGTTCATAGCCTTCGCGACGCATAGTCTCTAGGAGAACACCAATGTGAAGCTCGCCACGACCATATACGAGGTACTTGTCAGTATCAAAATCAACACGGAGACCAACGTTAATCTCAAGCTCCTTCTCTAGACGGTCACGAATCTGACGACCAGTCACGAACTTTCCTTCTTTTCCAGCAAACGGTGAGTCGTTAACGAGGAAGTTCAGAGCAATTGTAGGCTCATCAATCTTAATAGTAGGCATTGGCTCTTGGTCAGCATTCTTAACAAAAGTCTCACCAATATAAATATCTGCAAATCCAGCGATCATGACAATGTCTCCGGCTTCTGCAGTTGCTGCGTCTACCTTTTCAATACCGTTAAAGGTAAACATTTTTGTTATCTTCCCTTTTCTAATATCCCCTTCTGGCTTCTTAACGATGATTTCTTCTCCGACTTTTGCCACACCGTCATACACACGAGCAACTGCTAGGCGCCCGAGGAAATTATCGTATGCGAGGTTAAAAGCCTGAGCAACAAAGGGCTTAGTGATATCACCTGTAGCCTTTGGAACTTTTTCTAGAATGATATCGAGAAGCGGGGTGAGGTCCTTCTTTTCATCAGTAAGATTCTTCATAGCAACACCTTCACGTCCAATAGCGTAAACAGTCGTAAAGTCTAACTGCTCTTCGTTTGCACCAAGCTCCATGAAAAGCTCGAATACTTCATCGTGTACGCGTGTCGCATCCGCTGCAGGCTTATCAATCTTATTAATAACAACAATTGGCTTGATACCAAGTTCAAGTGACTTCTTGAGTACGAAGCGAGTCTGTGGCATCGGTCCTTCTTGAGCATCAACAACAAGAAGTACACAATCTATAGAGCGAAGAACTCGTTCCACCTCAGACCCAAAATCCGCGTGACCTGGGGTGTCGAGAATATTAATCTTCACACCCTTGTACGGAACAGAAGTGTTCTTGGCCGTAATAGTAATACCACGCTCTTTTTCCATTGGGTTAGAGTCCATAGTCTGACCTTCTACTCCCACACCACACTGCTTCATAAGAGCATCAGTAAGTGTGGTTTTTCCGTGGTCCACGTGAGCAATGATAGCGATGTTACGAATTTCTTGTTGCATAATGAAAATTGCTAGTTGTTAGTTACTAGTTTTTAGTAATGCAAATACGAACAGATGCGGTACTAAATGCCTAGAAAAATACGAAGCGGACGAAAGCCGCTTATATGAAAAATATTATAACACATTTTAAACAAAGACGCCAGTGTTTTTTATTTACACATCACATAGTACACTTATACATAAGCTTATAAGGATACAGAGTAGGTATACTCTACCCTGTTGAGAGACACTATGTTTTTGCTTACCAGTGGAAACATGTGCTGTACGTAACAAACAGAAAGAAAGAGGTTGTGGCACTCTAAACTTCTCTGCGCGATATACTTCGTGAAGCACTATCATCCTCATAAGCTAACCATCTCGTGGCATCGACTCCTTCCCTCCTCCCAATCGATGCCCTTTGTCGAAGCTTCACGGCTTCGACTTTTTTTATTTTACTCCAAGCTCTTTCAAGAATGCTTTATTGCTTGGTTTACGTCCTAAAAAGTTAGTGAGGAGTTTCATTTCATCTTCTGATGAGCCTTTTTCTAGCACTTCACGTCTCCACTTGAGACCAATTTCTGTATTAGTGAAAACATTTTTATTTCCTTTTGTCTTAAAACTTTCAAATGCATCACATGCATACACGAGTGCCCATAGATATGAGTAGTACCCGGCGTCATACCCAACAAGGTGGCCAAAGCCTGCGACAAAAAGCGGGGAGATATTTGGTAGCGCCACATTGAAGTACATCTTATTCATCTTTGCATACGCTGCCTCAGCATCTTTTACTTTTCCTAAGTGAATATCCATATCAAGCTTCCCCATGATGAGTTGTCTTGTATAGAAGTATGCATTCATGTGTCTCTTGCTCTTGATAATGAGGTCGATCATTTCGTCAGGGAGGCGCTTACCAGTTTGGTAGTTCTTAGAAATCTTTTGTAGGACCTCTTTATCCCAAACCCAGTTTTCCATAATTTGAGATGGTGTTTCTACGAAGTCCCATGCTACGCTGGTACCTGACTGAGATTGAATACGAGCTCTGGTAAGAGTAGAGTGAAGGAGATGCCCAAATTCGTGGAACAAAGTTTCAACTTCTCTAACAGATAATAGTGACGGTGTTTTCTTAGTCGGTGAAGTAAAGTTACAAAGTATTGCTGCAACAGGAGCAACATACTCTTCGCTCTTCCAAGCCTTCTCCTTAGATAACGAAATATGGTCAACGCAAGCATGGCCAAACTTCCCTTCTCGAGGATAAAGGTCTAAGGCAAAATATCCGATCAATTGACCCTTATTTTCCTTAACCTCATCTCTAATTTCGAAGAATTGAGCATCTTTATGCCATAGTGACTGCTTTACCTGATGGATAGAAATAGAGAAAAGCTTGCCAAAAAGTGAAAACATCTCCGCCTGAACATGAGGCAGCGGGAAGTATTCTTTCACAACCTCTTGGTCGACATTGTAGAGCTTCTTCTCTAGTTTCGTCGCCACATAGTTAATATCAAAATAGTTAATCCTTGGAATTCCTAACGTCTTAGCATGTGCCTGCAACTCTTTCAATTCTTCCTTGGCAGTCGGCGCAATTTTCTTAAGCAGGTCTTCCTGAAAGTCGGCAGCAACCTTGCCTGACTTGGTCATTCGATTCTCCGTTACAAAATCAGCGTGATGTTTATAACCAAGAATAGAAGAAATTTCATGACGAAGTTCTACAAGCTCTTTAATTACTTTTAAGTTTTTCTTTCCACCTTTCTTTAGATCTTTTATTGCGAGTTCTTCTCGTTTAGCGCGATTATCTGCCGCCTCCATAAACGGTACTTTGTGCGGATATTGAAGTGAGACAATATATCTACCATCAGTGTGCTTAGGGAGCGCATCAATAAACCTTTCTGTAAGGCCGCTTAATTCCTCTTTAGTACAGAGAACGTAGTCCTGATAGTCATTAATATTTTTTCTAAAGGCAAGTGAAAGGCCAGAAGACTTCTTGAGAAGTTGCTTAAGTCTCTTTTGTTTAGGCAGCGGTAGGTCGAATCCCATTCGACGGTATTCGCGAATAGTCTCTTCTAGGAGTTTAATATCTTCTTTTCTTAGTTGTTTCTTCTCATCTCTAAAGTTACCTTCGTAATACTCGAGCATTGCAATAAAAAGTCCTCTATCATACTCAATATCAACAGACTTCTCAGACAAATAGGTCAACGTTTCTGTTGCAGCATCTCGCACTTCCTTCTTTGTTGAAACAGAAGAAAGGAAGCCCATCTTGTCGAAGATAGAATCAAAAATATCGTCGCACCTCTCTAGGGCATAGAGCGTGTTTTCATAAGTTCTGTTCTCTGGGAGAATTGCCTTGATTTTTGCATACGTCTCTTTCTTATGAGAAAGGTACTCATCAGCTTTCTTTTTCATGAATGCAGGGGTCATTTTTACCCAAGCGAAGTCTTTTGCAGTTAGCGGTAGTGTTTTCATATTGAGCTATTTTAGCACAAAGCCTCACCACTTGTTAGAGTGGTCGATAGTACCTGCATTCTACCCCATGACTTCCTGGCAGCATATCAATACTCATCAGAAACTCTCCAACAATTTCGCCCCCTACGAACTTAAAGTTCCTCTTAAAAAGCTTCACCCACTCTTTTTTAAGAGTGTTTTTGTCTTTGGTCTCCAATTCTTTAAGTCTTCTGTCTTCTAAAGTAAGCCATTTTCTAAAGCTACCAAACTCTTTCTGTATCTCCAACAACTTTTGTGCGTTATAGATTGCCGCATTAATCTTTAGACGGTTGCGGATAATCCCTGCGTCGTTCATGAGCCGAGCAAAATCTTTCTCTCCATACTTTGCAACCTTTTTAATATCAAAATTGTGGTACACCTTTCTAAAGTTACTCTCCTTCATAAGAATAGTGTGCCACGACAACCCCGCCTGATTAATCTCCATAACGAGACGACAAAAGAGTTCGTTATTATCTTTTATAGGAACACCGTAATGCTTATCATGATATATCTTGTCGACATCGTTCTTGTCTGTTATCTTGGCAACGTAGTTACAATATGGATGAGACATACTTTATATTCCTAGTATACGATAAAGAGCGATACCTGCTGCAATCGTCACATTAAGAGACTCTTTGGAGCCAAGCATCGGAATCTCTGCTATGACGTCACTAAGAGCAAGCACCTCTTCTCCCATACCCGTAACCTCAGGACCAATAATAAATGCAATATTTTCTTTACCGTCTATATTTACCTCTTTATAGTCGACAGACTTTTCATTTTGCTCCACGGCAATAATGTAATACCCCTCGTCCTTTAACAATTTTATTTTTTCTGAAGTACTCTCTACATATTCCCAAGAAACGGTCTCATCTGCGCCAAGCGCCACTTTTGCAAAGTCCTTCCTCTTCTCCCCTCTCTTATCTAAAGGTGTTGGGGTGGTTCCGCACAAAATGATATGAGATACGCCACACGCATTTGCAGTACGGAAAATAGATCCAACATTATAGACCGAACGGAGGTTATCAAGCACTAGGGTTACTTTCACATACCATACTCTAGCATAAAAAAAATTCACCCATAAGGGTGAATTTTTTCTTTTTTAATTATTCTGTTACTGAATCAATCACCTGGTCAACATGATCAGTTACCTTATCGGCGACACTATCAACCATGCCATCAATATGATCAGGGGTTTTCTCTTTAATGACCTCTGCGACTGTATCAATATGCTCTGCCACCTTAGCAGAAACATTATCCCCCATTTCCTTTACTTGCTCGCCGAATAATGATTTTATTGTGTCTATTATACTCATATATATATGCAGTGTATCCTTTTTATCTTCTAAAATAAACAATCCTTTACGCCCTTAATTTCCAACCTGTTTTAAAGATATACACACAGGTAATGAGAGACAAAAGCGTGAGTGTGACAAGCACTGACGCACCAAGGAAAAGTGATACCTCATGGTACCCAGTGAGTGCATAACGTATACCATCAACTACATAAAAAATAGGATTAAGATACACAAGTATCTGCCAAGATTCTGGGAGCATATGAATAGAGTAGAAAGCTCCACCAAGAAATGTAAGCGGGGTAAGAATAAAGTTGGTCACAATACCGAACTTTTCAAAGCTATTATCCGCCCAGATACCTGCGATAAGACCAAGGAACCCAAACAAGAATGAAGTGAGAAGTACGTAGCACACCAAAAGAAGTGGGTGCTCTAATGTGTTAACTCCAAAAAGAAGAGCTACGAGCGAAAGCGCGACCATGATAGCGAGCGCCCGCACAACACCACTCACAATAAGAGAGAGCACAAGCTCAACATACGAGAGCGGGAGCGTTAGCAGGTCCTCAAGAGTCTTTTGGAACTTCATAAAGTAGATAGAAAAACTCGTAGCAGAAAACACCGCCATTATGAGATTCATCGCAAACACCCCAGGGAATACGAACGTAAGGTATGGTAGCCCTTCAATAAGATCAATCTTACTCCCGAGCACAAAACCAAACACAAAGATGTATAATACAGCAGTGAAAAAAGGAGCAATGAGCGCCTGCCCTATCACACGCTTAGTGCGACCAACTTCTCTTCTTATGAGAGTGTAGAGACCTATCCAATTAGCGATATATGTTTTCATAATAGTTATGCAGTGTGGCCGATAAGTTCAAGATATACATCTTCTAATTTTTTGCCATTAGTGAGTTCTTTTGTTGGTGCATTTTTAATAATAAAACCATCTTTGATGATAGCAATACGCTCACAGAGCGCCTCAACCTCTTCTAGATAATGAGAGGTGAGTAGAATTGTCTTTCCCTCTTCGTGTAACCTACGAAGGTACTTCCAAAGAGACTGACGAGTCTCTACGTCTACTCCAGCTGTTGGCTCATCCAAAATAAGTACTTCTGGGTCATGCATCATCGCTTTAGCGAGCATTGTTCTACGTTTAAGCCCTCCCGAAAGAAACTGAAACTTTTTGCCACGATGAGAGAGAAGTTCGAAAAGTTCAAGGAGTTCCTGTCTTCTCTTTTCCATCTTCTCTCCAGTGATTCCAAAGAACCCTGCCTGATAATCTAAAATCTCATCTACTGTTTGGAAAATATCAATCGTGAATTCCTGTGGAGAAACACCAATACACGCCCTCGCTTCTCTATATTGCCTAACAACATCACACCCATACACTTTGATGGCTCCTTCAGTTGGTGAGGTCACTCCTGTGATACAGCTAATTGTTGTCGTTTTCCCTGCACCGTTTGGTCCTAAAATCCCAATGAATTGTCCTTTTGGAATAGCAAGACTGATACCGTGCAAGGTCTCGCTCTTAGCGTTTCTGTAGGTCTTATGTAACCCAATTATCTCAATTGCATTTTTCATATAGCTATTCATGCACCATGTTGAGTCCTCCTATATAATCCATCTTCCCGATCGATCCACCTAAGTTACGAACAATATCATACGCTGTAATAATGTGAAAAAACGTATTCTGTACCGGGTATACTTTTACAAAGTCTTTACCGAGCACGTACGCTCCTTGCATCCAAAAGACAGAAATCTTTCGTTCATCTGCTTCTATAAAATCTTCTTCTTTTAGAGTCATGAGAAGCTCTTTGGTTCTTGTAATTCTCTCCTGCAATTCCTTAAGACCGGTCTCTGTATCTTCCATTTTTACATGTTCCTTCCCAGCGAGGAGGAACATGTTTCTTCTCGCATCGTCTGTTGCGATGCGGACCTGTGATACAAAAGGAAACATGTCTGGAGCAAGACGCGCCTCTAATACTTCTTTTTCTGTTAACCCCTTTTCTATCACTAAAGCTTCGGCCTTAGATACAATCCGTGAAAGGGAGTCCATTCCGCTAATAATAGTGCTTAGAAGATATTGGTACTGTGTCATATATATAAAATAGTTAGTATGCTAAGTATAGCATACTTAACTGGCGCAAACACTCTACTTTTCGTGATAAAGCGTGGTACGCATACCAAGCGGACTAGCACTGTTATTCCTGTACCTCTTAGAAAGAGTGATCTGATAGAGTCCAAATAGTGCAGTAACAACAGTAGACCAAAACTTATACGACACCCACACTTCATTACTATACATTCGCCAGGTGACCTCGTTCAGAATGGTTAAAAGTAAAAAAAAGAATCCCCACCTAATAGAAAGGATAAACCAACCCTTCTCTTGTATATCAAAGAGAGTGATAAAGAGTGGCTTGAGCATCGCTTTCTTACATAGCGCACCCCCGAGCAAGAATAAAGCGAAGAAGCCATTATAAAAAGTATCCTTCACCATAAAAACTTCTGGGTCTCGGAAGAGTAATGTAATGACCCCAAAGAGAAGGACGGACGCTCCTGCAATAAGTGGGAACCAAGCGATTCTTTTCTCTAAAATGTAAGACGCGGCGAGCGCAACTGCAGTAAAGAAAGTAAAAATTGCAGTTGCTACAAGGAACCCCCTGTCTTCGCTCCCAAGGAAAGACAAAGCAATGAAGAACAGTATGATGGGCCCAAACTCAATAGACCAAGCAACAATCGCTGCTTTATACTTTTGTAACATCTAATGATAATAGCACATGAGAATTATATGTGTGCGCTATACTTAAACAGCATGCTAAAAACACTAAAAATAATAAAAGAAGCTTCACCTGTAGCACTAATGGTGCTACTTATTCCGCTTATTACAAATGATTACTACCTGGCATTAACTTATATCGGTATAACCGTTATCTCGTTTCTCATCAAAAGAGAGCGAAATGATATTCTTATATTCTTCTTTGGATTAGTAGCCATGACCATATCTGAAACGTTCTTCCTAAAGACTGGCGTAGAGACATTCCACAGAGCAACTCTTTTTGGAATTATGCCAATTTGGTTGCCTATTCTTTGGGCGTACGGGTTCGTTGCGATTAAACGCGGGGTGCGTATTCTAGAAAGCTAAGCGAGAACCGCTTTTCCTGACTCAGAAAACGCGACGCCTTCTTTCTTTAGAAGTGCCTCTTTACTCTTACCACGAAGACCGTTATACATACCGATACTTCCATCTGACTTTATAACCCTGTGACATGGCACATTCTTGTCTTGATTAGCTGCCATAATATTACCAATCGCACGTGACGCATTTTTATTGCCTGCTTTTTCGGCAACTTCTTTGTAGGTCATGACTGTACCTTTGGGGATATTTTTTACTATTTCTAAAACGTTTTCTTTAAAGGTCATACTGAGTTATCTATACTACTAGTGTAGTTCAGTTTTATATTTCTTCTTCATATCGATTACCGGCTGCTTTACTATTGCTTTAAGCACCCTAAGATCTACGTCGTCAACGCTTTTTATCGCAAGACATGACTTACCAGAAAGCTTACACTTCTCCAACTTCTCTGGTTCTTTTTTATATGTATCCCAGCCGATTATGTTGTAGAGTGTTATGCCTGGAAGTTGTTTGCAAAAATTCTCTCAAACTTAGATAGTGCAAAAACTTCAGCCATGTGTTTCTCATATGCGGATTTTAATATCCAAACTACCCAAGTAAAAAATAAGGCGATAAGAGTCCCAATGAGAGATGCGATTTCATTTGTAAAATTTAACAGAGACATACAATTTTAAATTTGAACCTTCGTGCACACTTCCACCAAAAAACCATTGATATCTCGGAGGTAGCCAACGGTTTGGCCCCAGGGCTTTTGCGCTGGCTCTTTTACTATTTCCGCCCCCGCTTCGACTGCTTGCTTCCAAGTGTTTTCAATATCATCTGCCACAAAAGTGATTTCAAAAGGTGCAGGTAGTGCTGCCAGCTTTCTCTTTTCAAGCGCGATGCCGTTGTATTCGGCGACTGTGTACGAGGCAAAGGCAAGAGTCGTACCACCAGTCTCTAGCTCACCATAGTCTTTTTCTGGCGTGATGAACTT
>CAZNZQ010000006.1:0-46102 GCA_964577675.1 uncultured Candidatus Saccharibacteria bacterium | reverse complement strand
CGTATTCTAACCATCACCTTGGCACCATCAGTACCGGTATTGTTTTGATTGATAAATGAATTCTTTCTGTATTGTAGTACTTCAAATATCTTCGTAAAGCTTTGTTAAAAACTCTTGGAGTGGGTATGTGTTTGTCGAGACATTCTTCTTGTAAGGTTCTATTAAATCGCTCAATATGAGCATTGTCGTTTGGCTTACCTAAGCGAGTGTATCTATGTGTTGGCTGCACGTGAGATGTGAACCATTTACTAAACTCAGGACCTCTATCTGTTTGAATCATAGTAAAGCAAAATGATAAATGTTTCTGTGCTTCTTCTACAAACGTAAGAGAAGTTGAAGCACTCATTTTCTCGTAACTCTTTGCGTATGTTTGCCTTGAATATACGTCTATGAGCGTATAGGTATACATTCTCCTCCTTCTTGCTCTGCATAGTGTGTATAGTGTCAATTTCGACTAAATCACCAGCTTTTGCGGGATATGGTCTATCTATTGGTGGGTGATACCTTTTCCAAAGACTTCGCTTCTTAGTAAGCCCTGCTCTATCTAGAACTCGCTGTACAGTATTTCTGCTTACTTTCATCCCTTCTTTTAATATCATGAGATGTATCACCTCAGCACACCTTCTTGTTTGTATACGAAGATCAATGATTCTTTGTTTGATACTATTATCTATATATCTCCCGTTTGTTTTTGGCGCACTACTTCTTGTATACAAACCACCTGTACCCATCTTCTCCGCCCTCTTTACCCACTTCATTACTGCTGTATGATGATATCCAAGGTGTCTACCTACTTTACGAGAGCTCCATCCTCTTCGTACTAATTCCACAGCTTGTCTTCTAACCCTCTCAACTTCTTTATTAGTTGTGTATGCCATACCTTTAGTTTACTTCCGGAAAGTGGTGCTAAGGTGTTGGGGGGATACGCCCATATTGAAATACAAAATATTAAAGATGCGAGAAGTGGTGGATCCTGCATAGCGTACTCGCGACGTGTGGAGAACATAAAATTTATGCGGTAAGCAAACGGCACACCCTACACTCTGTGCTGCATATTCTACGTTCTGAGCCCATGTCCACTAGTAACTAACAACTATTGGCTATAAACTATCTTTATGATGTCATATTTATTTTCCCTCTGTGTTATTTTATTCCTCACTACTATTTATTTTGGAATAGCTGTTTACAAAAAAGATAATAGCATCATCGACAGATTCTACGGGATAACCTTTGTCATGACTGCGTGGTTCATGGTTTTCCTACACATGCAGACTAGTACGCTCTCTCCCCTTACTGCACTCATCCTCATTCTCATTTCAATCTGGGGGCTAAGACTCTCCTCTCGTATCCACCTTAAAAATAGAAAAAAGGGTGGGGAAGACTTTCGTTATGCCACTTGGCGTGAAGAGTGGATGAAAAAAGGTAAAGACTACTTTTATGCACGATCATATCTTCAAATCTTCGTCCTTCAGTGTGTGATTATCAGCATTGTTCTCCTGCCGTTTACTTTGGTTGTTGCGAACCCAGTATCTTTCTCATCAGCATTAATACCGCTCGGACTCTTGGTCTGGATTATCGGCTTTTTCTTTGAGTCAGTGGGAGACTACCAGGTGGATCGCTTCGTGAAGCATAAGCACGCAGGCGGCGAGCAGATTATGAAAAAAGGTCTCTGGAAATATACGAGGCACCCTAATTACTTCGGTGAGTCATCTATGTGGTGGGGACTTGCTCTTATTGCCTTCTCACAGTCTTCAGCTTTAGCATTCCTGTCACCTCTTCTTATTACCTACCTCCTTCTTAAAGTCTCAGGCATTCCGATGCTAGAAAAAAGATGGAAGGGTCTACCGGAATGGGAAGCATATAAAAGTAAGACGAGCGCATTCTTTCCTCTTCCACCTAAGGACTAGCCTTTATTTTTTAAGCTTTTAGTGGTAGTATTACTATTAATATAACGCCTTGGCAGAAAAAGTTAACATCAATAATAATATTCGCTCCCTAAAACTCCGAGTCATAGGACCAAATGGAGAGAACTTCGGTGTCCTCACAAAAGAAGAAGCTCTAGCCGAAGCAAAGAAAGCCTCCCTCGACCTAATTGAGGTATCATCTCAGTCTGACCCGCCCGTTGCTCGTATCGCAGACTACGGCAAGTACACCTACGAAATGTCCAAGAAACTAAAGGATGTTAAAGCAAAGGCCCATGTTACAGAAACAAAAAACATTCAGATAAGTGTCTCGATTGGAGAGCATGACATTATGATAAAGGCTAAGCAGGCCTCAGAGTGGATAAAGGAAGGCCACAGAGTGAAGATCGAGCTACAGCTAAAAGGAAGAACAAAATACATGGACGAGGCTTTCCTAAGAGAGCGCATGGAGAGAATCATGGCTGTTATCCCAGCTGAATATAAAATCGCCGAACCTTTGAAGAAGGTTAATAACAAATCTCTTCTGGTTGTTATTGAGAAGGCAAAGTAAAATAGTGCGCAGTGGACAGCGTGTAGGGTGTAGATAAAACTAAACGCTATACGCTAACCCCTGTACGCTCTTTAGCTTGATACTTAAGTAGAAACGTGCTATAATAGCCCAACTATTCACAGGATTATAGAAAACCTTTATGAAGACGAACAAATCATTCTTGAAGCGCCTCAAAGTTACCAAAAACGGTAAAATCATAGGTCGCAAGCCGGGACTCAACCACTTTAACGCAAAGGCACCCCGCCGAAAGCAGCTCACGGGTAAGCGCGGCCAAGAATTCGTCATGACAGGAAAGGAGAAGTCTCGTTTCCTCCCTGGTCTTCTATAATCCTCTAACAATTTTTAAGTAAACGAGTATGTCACGAGTCAAAAGAAGCAAAATTGCAATGAAGCACCGCCGAAACGTTCTTTCACAGGCGAAAGGATACCGTTTTGGTCGCAGCAAGAAAGAAGTGGAGGCAAAGGTAGCTCTTCGTAAAGCAGGAGCATATGCTTTTGCTCATCGAAAGGATAAGAAAACTGACATGCGCCGTCTCTTCACTGTTCGTCTAAACGCAGCCCTCCGTGAACAAGGTGTCACCTACAGCGTTTTCATTGACAAGATGACAAAGAAAGGAATGATAATTAACCGTAAGATGCTCGCCGATCTAGCACTCAACAACCCTGAAACTTTCACAAGAATTGTTTCTCAGGTAAATGGATAACTAGAAGAGCTTTTGGCAATTAGCTTTTAGCTCTTAGCAATACAAAAGCGTAGCCGTAGGCTACGCTTTTGTATTGTAAGTATTACTAACGGCTAATATTATAGCCTCATCTCCCTCTCACCTGTCAGCTCTTGAGCTTTCACCATCTCAATTAGCTTAGTCACCAAGACTTTAGGATCCTTTTCAAAAATAACGTTCGGGTTCTCTCGGTTGCTATTCTTTATGATATTTCTGATTACTTCATCTGTTGCCCACTCCCCCTCTAGTATCCCAAGGGGCATATTCGCCTCCCAGGCAACAGTAAACTCGTGAATAGTACCAATACGTCCGCAACCAATAACTATAGCGTCTGAGGAGCGTACAAGCATAAGGTCTCTTCCGGGAAACCCGAAGCCGGTGTAGATGACGGCATCCATCGCCTTAAGTGGTAATCTGTATACCTCTAAGTGCTCTTTCTTACTAGCTGCAGGAGAAAGGCCGAATGATACACCTCCCGCTTCTTTTGCACCTTCTGCTGCATAGAGCGGGAAGCCAGAGGTTGCTCCGGTAATAATCTGTGCCCCTTGTCGAGCTATCTCGCGCCCCAGCTCTTTGGCGATTGGAATAACGGATGGTCCACAGTGCGCTATCTCTGCTGCTCCTGATACGGATATGGTGATGGTCTCTGCTTTCATAGTAACTAGTTTATAGTTAATGGGTAATAGTTGCTAGTGGAGAAATAGAGATGACGACTGTTAGGCAGAAGGACCGCTACGCTTGGGGAGTGGGAAGATACCATGCAAGCAATCTTCTGTCTCCATGTCTCTCGGCGAAGCGGTCTTGTGGTCTGCTATTCCAGCTCTATCACATCCCCCTTCTGAGGAACAGTAACTGGAACCATGTACTCCTCGTGTAACCGCTGCCCTAAAAAGTAGGTACTCTTAGGTTCTCCTAAAACAACACACACCCTCTTAAGAGAATCTTTTGTTGTTCCAACAAACTCAATTAAGTGTTCAGAGTCTTTATGGGCAGAAAAACCGTGAATGTTAACCACACGAGCACGCAACTCTACTATCTGTCCATTGATAATGAGTTCTTTTTCTTCGTCTACTATACGGCGACCAAGTGTATTAACGGCTTGATATCCAGCAATGATGATAGTGGTTCTTGGATCGCTTAAATACTTCGCCTCGTGATGAACGATACGTCCTCCATTAGACATACCACTACCTGCGATAATAACTTTCGGTCTATGGTCGTGAGCAATTGCCTTACTCTCCTCTGGGCTTGCTGTTTTAATAAGACCCTTGAAAGCAAAGATATCGTCCCCTCCTTGTATCACCTTTTCGATATTTTCATTAAACCAGTGCTCATATTTTTTGTACACCTTTGTGATATTGATTCCAAGCGGTGAGTCTAAATAGACAGGAACTTCTGGAATTTGTTTACTCTCAACCAGCTCGTTAAACGCAAGAAGAATCTCTTGGGTTCTCTCTATTGAAAAGGCGGGTATAAGAACATTACCGCCCTTATTGATGGTCGTAGTTATGGCTTCTTTAAAGATCTCAATTCTCTTATCTTTGTCCTTATGATTACGATCACCGTAGACACTCTCGATAACTAAATAGTCGACATCTTTAAGAGGAACTGTGTCTTTCATAAGCGGTGACGGGGTGTTACCGAGATCTCCGGAGAAAACCAGTTTCTTACCCTTATAATCGATCTCTACCATCGCGCTCCCCAATATGTGACCTGCGTCTTTTAAGGCAACAGTCGCATCACCTTCATCACACGAAATAGTGACAGACTCTTCGTAGGTCAAAATCTTAGACCAAAGGTGTACTGCGTCTAGAACATCTTTCTCTGTATAGAGTGGTGGAATGCCAGTCTGTGCAGCTTCTTTGCCAAGCACTCCCATAGAGTCTAGAAGGATGAGTTCTGCCATCTCCCGAGTTGGCTCTGTACTTACTATCACACCCTTGAATCCATCATGGACAAGCTTTGGTATACGGCCGACATGGTCTAGGTGTGCATGTGTAATAAAGAGATAGTCGATACTCTCTGGCGAATAAGAAAAGTTTTCATGATTAATGGGAAGGGCATTTCGTTCTCCCTGTACCAAGCCGCAATCGATAAGAATTTTCTTCCCGCCAAACTCTACCAAAAAATTAGACCCTGTCGGCATCTGAGCGCCCCCTGCAAATGTGATTCTAAAAGTAGACATACTATACGCAATAATTATTTCCTTCTATAGGCTATATACCCACCAAGGAACCCAAAGGCGAGGTCTTTGATTGTGTCAAAATAATCAAATAATCCATCATAAATAATAACTCCTCTTTGGTACTCATACACCTCCCATACAACCATCACAAGGAAGAGTGAAAGGAAGAAAAACTGTTTGTTCTTTAGTGTCTTGTTATAAACACCAAGCGCGAGGATAAGTAGTCCGATAAGAAACCCTCCCCAAATATGCATCGGAATATCAAGCCAAGGGAGTTCGTAGTAGAGATTGGCTGGCTCAAAAAGAAAACGTGATATAACAAAAGTAAGGAATGTAAGCAGTAAAGCGGTGAGCACTTTTTTCATAGAAAAAGTATACCACGAAAAACACCCGCTCTTCGCGGATGTTTTTAGTCAGATACTTAGGACATCTTCCTGATTATTGAAGTCAGGTGGGTGAGAAAACGGAAGGACCACGGTCTTTTCGCAATATTCTATAACCCAAAGATGTTTTATCCAGAAAAATACCTAAGTACCTAATGTCATTATATTCTTGAAATAAGAAAAGTAAAGTGGTTATTATTTATTTAAGAATTTGTTTTTAGTACTTCACCTTTGAAAGTACGTGTCATTTTCTTGCTAGAAAATGCACTCCCTCTCAACTACCCGGTTCCGAGAGACTTTCAAAAGTGAATTCCTTGTGAGATTAAAATACAATACAAAAATAGGAGTTGCCATAAGGCAACTTAAAGGTATACTTTAACGTATACATATGGGATTAGAACAATCTACACCAGATAACACGAACAAACTTGCGGACAACCTAAGAAAAAAAATTGCTCCTCTTATTCTTGCTGGTGTCTCATCATTCTCAGCAGGTCAAGCTCTAGGGACGGAAGTGCCCCAAGATCAGGGTTTTAATAACCGACCTAGTCTTGAAGCTATGGCTACCACAACATCATCTTCTGAAGCTGTAACTTTTTCTCAGGAGAACTATCAAACAATCAACAGCGTAATACCCTTAATGAGACAGATGATTAGTGATTTTAGATATACGACAGAGACAGACCAAGCAAAGCTAGGTATGCAAGTAGATGCGTCCATAGCTAAGATTCAAGAATGTATTACTCGTGCCAACAAAATAACAGACAAAAAGATGGCAGAGTTCTGTTCATCAAAAGCAGCGGAAATTAAAAATCTCATGACTGAATACCGGGCAAGTCAATTTAAAAATGAACACACTCTTAACCAGGCGATTCTTATAGAAAATATTTTTAGTGATTATGTGGACAAGTACAACGAAGCATACAAAATATACACCTCCACACAACAATAAAAGACTCGGCAAGAATGCTAGCTTTAAAGCTGCGTAGTCTGCACCTTCTCCAAACTTACTTAATTATGTGAAGTGGTTAAGTTACAAAGTAAAAGTAGTACCAGTAAAAGAAATATTATTCCAAAGGGCTGGAGGCAGTCTCAGAAAATAGTCTTACGCCTGGCACGTCTACCTCGTAGACCAGTTCTTATAGAAGGGTGAGCTGTTAAAACTCAATACAAAAGAGGAGCTCTTGCTCCGCTTTTGTTATTTAAAAGACGTCTGCTACCAACCACTATTCAGTGAATCCATCTAAATTAACATCGTAAAGCATTGCTTCTGTTACGAGACGGTAGCTCATGATTTCCTCCTTCGTAAACCAAAGGTCTACCTCGCGCTGGTATGCCCCTGCACCATCAGCTGGATCAGTACAGTGGATGAGGTTACGCATACCACGAGATTCATCTACGTCACACAGGTAGTATGAATCGAGTGCATAGTCACCGCGAATAGTACCAGAGTCGGCGGTAGTAGGCTCTGTCCCCCCAACGAGACGCTTCACCACAGACTGGGCACTATTACCCTCAATCACAAGTGATACGACAGGACCTGCACACATGTAGTGCACCATCGCACGAATGATATCCTTACCGTACTCAATCGCCTCCTTATCAATCTTGTGCCCAAGAGATTTTTTATTCTCAAGGATCTTAGCCCCCTTCTTCTCATACCACGCATCGTCCTTGTTATAGTGCTCCCAGAGTGTCTTCTCATCAACCATGTGCATTTTCATACCGACGATCTTTAGACCGATTCTTTCGAAACGCTTGATGATTTCGCCTACCAAGCCACGCTGAATTGCGTCTGGCTTAAGGATAATAAATGTTCGTTCTTTTTTAGGATGTGTATGTGACATAGTGATTGATTATGGTAACTAGTAATTAGTAAACATACTATCAAAAAAATGACTTTTTTCAAAACAAAAACCATGCTTTGAAGCATGGTTTTTGTTATACATTCTTTACTTTAGTGTGCAACGTATGGAAGGAGTCCCATAAAGCGCGCGCGCTTTATTGCATTTGAGAGAGCTCTCTGATTCTTAGCAGTAAGGCCGGTCTTTCTGCGGTTAAGAATACGAGCGTGTGGGTTTAGGAACTTTACGAGTATTTCTGTATCCTTGTAGTCGATAAACTTTATGTTATTTGCGTTAAAGTGATCTTGTTTTTTCATAAGGGTAGTCAATGGTTAATAGTTACTAGTCAATGGTTGTGCTTTTTTTGAACCTCGTGCAGATATCGGTTTAAAAATTCAATAGCGCTGTAGGTGCGAGGCGAATAAAATTTTTGTGACCAAGAAGCACATGCGGTGCTAATGAATTTTTAGAAAGGGATGTCGTCGATGTTAACATTAGCATCTCCATAATCAATCGTATCTAGATCTGGAGCCTGGCTCGCTTGCGCTTGTGCCTGAGGCGCTGTATCCCCTCCTACAGTTTGAGCTCCGCCTGACTTTGGTCCGAATTGCACAGCGTCTGCTACGATTTCTGTGCGGTACTTCTTCTCTCCTGTAGTTTTGTCATCCCAACTTCGTGTCTGGATACGGCCTTCGATCATCACACCTTGACCTTTTTTAAGGTACTGAGCGCTTGTCTCTGCCTGACGTCCGAACACTACAATATTATGGTATTCAACTTGTTCTTGCTTTGCACCGTTAGCGTCTTTGTAGACACGGTTGGTAGCAAGAGAGAATGATGTTACTTTATTTCCATTAGGGAGTGACCTCATCTCTGGATCGCGAGTAAGATTTCCGAACAAAAATGTTTTGTTAAGGTACATAGTGAATTAGATGTTAGATTATAGACTGTTAGATTTTAGATAAACTCAAAATACTAACTATAAGTGTAAACCTTATTTTGTCTCTTCGCTAGCAGCACTTTCAACAACTGGAGCCACTACATCTGGTTCAGTTGTGGTGTCTATGTTCACATCAGTAAAAGGAGCCTCGTCACTTGGTCCATCTTCGTTTAGAGCTAGTGCTTCAGCCTTAATAACTGGAGCGCGCTTTGTGTAGACAGTATTCTCAGCTACAGTTTTCACAACTAGATAGCGCACAACTTCTTCGTCGAGCTTCACTCCCTTTTCTAGCTCTTTCACCTTTTCACCGGCTAGTTCGAATTTTATCCATCCGAAGTATCCTACATTAAAACGAACATTAATATTGTTCTGAACTCTTATCATTTCGTAAGCGAGCTCACGCATATATGGAGCTTCTTCTGAAATGAAGCTACCTCCTAGGGTAGCAATAGACTGCTTAAGCGTTTCAGCTTTCTTAAGCGCCGCACCTTCATCTAGTTTGTTATCAAAGATGAAAGAAATTTCGTATACGCGGTTGTCTACTATGGTTTCATTATTATCAGTCATAGGGGCATATTATACCACGTTTTTAGGCAAAAAGAAAGCCCTCTACCGAGGGCAAAATAACTGCCTCAGCAGAACAAATGCATGAACCTCCTTGACTTAAGCGCTAACCAAAGACTAAGAGGAAATGCCAAAATGCTGATGGAAGCAAAAAGAAGAATATCAAAATAGAGATGTGACGAACCCTCTAGTTGTGGTTGGAAAAAGTTCGCGAAGAACATCCCAGACGTGAGAGCTAAAGCAAAATAGCTCAACCTTCTAATCACACGCACGTGAAGGATGGCATTCTGATTTTCTCTTCGATCACAACAGACACGCTTGAGGCATATACCTCTCATGAAGAGAATCACGATGACGCAAAGCATCGCCACGAGAAAAACAAAGAGTGGGGTCATTTCTTTCTCCTTATAAACAACAACCACCTGAGTTTACCAAATTATTCTATCTCAAACATTCTTTTCACATTCTCTAAAACCTGGATTCTCATGATCTCCATGTCTTCGTTTCTGAGGACAGCCATCTTGGCAACTATCTCTTGTACTTTGAGTGAATCATTCCTCTCCCCTCTAAACGGCGCTGGTGTTGCATACGGACTGTCTGTTTCTGCCAGTATCATAGTAGACGGCAAGAATGTTACAACTTCGTCATAATCTTTAGTAAATGTTATCACCCCAGAAAAGCTCATAGTAAAACCTATATCAATAAATCTCTTTGCGATATCTATAGAGCCGACAAAGAAGTGCGCGTTTCCACGTAACTTTGTGCCGTATTTTTTCTTCGCGCTCTCTAACATATGAAGCATGTCTTCGTAGGCATCCATTGTTCCTTTTGCTGGTCTGCCGTGAAGCATGAGCGGGAGATTAAGCTCTACAGCAAGCACTATCTGCTCTTCAAAGATTCTCTTTTGTCTATCTGCTTCAGCGTCTTTGTTCCACGTGAGTCCCTTTTCTTTTTTGTCTCTATCAAAAAATGTTTCGATATAGTGGTAATCCAGTCCACATTCACCGATTGCTACTACTTTTCGACTCTTAGCTAAATCACGATAGAATTGTGCGTCGAATTCTTCTGTAACATTGTCAGCTGGGTGGAACCCAACGGATGCGTAGACATGCTCATGCTTTTCTGCGAGCGCTAACGCCTTCTTACTCTCTTCTTTATCTGTCCCAACAGTAATAGCTCCCACCCCGTAGGCTTTCATAGAAGCTATTACTTCGTCGCGATCATCATCATACTTCTTGTCGTGAAGGTGTGCATGTGCATCAAAAAGCGCGTAGTTCATGGGGTTAGGGGTTAGGGGTTAGGGGTTAGGGTAGAGTCTAACCGATAATCACTCAAAGGGTCAATTAACTACCGTACGTCTTCTCACGGATGATCCCCATAAGCTCTCTCATCATCTCTGTAACTTCTTTGAACTCAGCTCCATACTTCTCTTCTGCTGTTACAACAACTGTCGTGTAGTCTCGCCACATCTCGTCTTCGGTTAGTCCCTTCTTTTTAAAATAAACACCTCCATTCAGCATGTGCGTTATTTTAGACATCGCCTTGTCTAAGGTCTTTACGAAACGAGCTTCTTTCGTATCGAGTAACTCGTACTTTTCTATCGTCTCACCAATCCAAGGGTAGACGTAGTCAAACTTTTCTTTGATAAGCAAAAGAGATGCATGCTCTCTCTTATCCTTGTCTAACTTAGTTTTTTCATCAATACCGAAACTGTCTGTGTCTCCTGCGTGAACCTCAACCAAGTCATGCACAATCGCAAACTGTGCAACGAGTCCTATATCAAGGCTATCTTTATAGAGCTTCTCTGCAACTGCACACGCACAGACTGAGAGCATCACTGTGTGGTCGGTATCTGATTCAGACCTCTCACCATCTTCGTGGAAAGTCGCTCGGTTAACTTTTGCAAACTTAAGGATAAGTTCTCCGATGTCTACCAGACCTTTAGTGTGCGGGTTCATGGTTATACAAGCCTCCCGAAGAGAGGAGCAACCTCCCCTGAAGTGGTAAGGTATATTTCTGCTCTCGCCATAGACTTTGGCATAAAGACTCTCATTAAACGAACGAGTTCAAGAAGTTCTGAATGAATTTCTGTGATTATTTTTTTAGCACGTTGTTCATCAGTTTTTATGACCTTAAAAGGTTCTTCTTTAGCTATGCGCTCATCAATCTCGCGCGACCACTCAGTGAGAATCTCCAGAGCTCTCTTAGTATCGCTTTTTAAAAGAAGGTCTTTATATGTCTCTGTTTTTAGGTCTATTCTCTGAGAAGAATCTGAGGCAAATACAGGGACATCGTACTTCTTAATCATTGCACATACGCGACTCGTTAGATTCCCAATACCTTTGGCTAGATGAGCTGTATATGAAGCCTTGATTGAATCAAGAGTAATATCTCCATCATCAAAAGATGGTATCTCATGAAGAAGCACGAAGCGAAGCGCCTCTCCCGCTAATTCACCACACGCAGGACGGAATAGTTCTATTACTTCACGCGGGTCAATCACATTCCCTAAAGACTTGCTCATCTTCTGTCCGCCAGATGTAATATGCCCATGAACGAGAATCTTCTTTGGAAGAGCTAGTCCTGCTGAGAGCAGCATCCCGGGCCAGATAGCTGCATGGAAACGCAGAATATCCTTGCCAATGACATGAATTGCATTACTCCAAAGCTCCTCATCAAAAGCATCTGTGCCATACCCAATTGCAGTTATATAGTTAGAGAGAGCGTCACACCAGACGTACATCACTTGGTCCTCATCTCCTGGCACCGGTATCCCCCACGACACTTTACTCTTGGGTCGAGAAAAGGAAACATCTTCAAGACCCCTCTCTAAAAGAGCAAGTATTTCGTTTCTTCGTGTGTCTGGGAGTATCTGAAGTTCGTTTGTTTTGATTCTATTTTTAATCTCATCGCTATAACGGGAAAGCTTGAAAAAATAATTCTCTTCCTCGACCTCTTCTGGGGCTTTTAGGTGGTCAGGGCACTCCCCTTTTTCATTCAAATCTTTTTCTGTTTTGAACCCTTCACAGCCAACACAGTAGAGTGCCTTGTAGCTACGTTTCTCTAGGTCTCCCTTTTCTACGAGCTTGTTCCAAAGAGCTTGGGCGCCAATGTAATGTTTTTCTTTGTCGCTAGTTCTTACAAAAAAGTCATAAGAGATTGCGAGCTCCTTATCAAGCTGTTTAAATAGGTCTGCATACTCGTCGACAAACTCTTGCGTTGTCACCCCTCTCTCCTTTGCTTTTCCTTCTATCTTCTGCCCATGCTCATCCATCCCGGTTATAAAGAATACATTTTCATTCCCATTTTTTTGACGCAAGTAACGAGCAATAGTGTCAGAAAGAGCAAACTCAAAAGCATGCCCTATATGGGGCGCGCCGTTTGCGTACGCAATCGCTGTAGTAACAAGCGTCTTATCCGACATAGTCTTTCTTCTTTCTCACATCGTCTGCGAACTCCATGAGGATGGCTGCGACCGGCACAGCAAGAAGCACCCCCCAGATGCCTGCGAGCTTCGCCCCAATAACAAGAGCAATGATAACCACGACCGATGGCACCCCCACCATCTTATTCATAACCTTTGGATAAAGAACATGGTTCTCTAGCTGTCCGATAATAATATAGATAAGAGCCACGATTCCAAGGAGCGATGTCCCCCCATGAACCCAGGCTATAAAGAGCGCAGGAATAGTAGCGATACTGAGACCAACTACAGGTACAAGCTCTCCAAAGAATGCGAGAATAGCGAGCATCGACGCGTATGGCACATCAAGAATAAGGAGTGGGATGTAAACAAGAAGCGCAACGAACACAGAGAGAAGGAGCTGTCCCTGCATCCACATACCAATCTTATGCTGAGCGCGAGACCAGAGACCGGTGATGTACTCTTCTTGGTTTTTGGGAACGATTAGCCTAAGGAACTTTTGCACACCATGCTCTTCCATTGCTAGGTAAAACGCAAGAACAAAAGTAAGTGCCAGGTTAACAACACCACCGATCACGGCAGATGTAGTTGCGAAGAAACCACTAGAACCAAAAAGAGTATTCTTAAGCACAGTAAGAACTTGGCCTTTTGATATATCTCTCGAGAGCTCTTGTAGCCCAAGCGAGAGGTCACGGAAGCCCATGTCCTTACCGAATATTCTAATCGAGTCGAGAATTGCGGGGAGAGTCTTAATGAAGCGTGCTATGTCATCTGCAAGCGGTGGGATGAAGATGAAGATGACTGCTATTACCAACAAAACAAGGATGAGGAAAATAGAGATAACAGAGAGGCCTCTAGGTAATCCCCATTTTGCAAGACGTTTAACTGGCATCTCTACAGCAGAGGCAAGTACCACTGCTACAAGCAGAGATACGACTAGCTCACTAACATAAAAAAGGAGTCCGGCCACCAAAAGAAGCGCCAAAATTTTAATGATAGTCCCCGCTGAGATAGATATACTTATTTGATCTTTCATTGCCGTATTGTAACACGACAACAAAAGGAAGGTTAGCCCCGCTTACTCAACCACAAGGGACGGATTGGTCTCCCATTCTTCTCCTATAATTCTAGTAGTCAAAGGAGAAAGTGTGGTCTTGATTCTGGCGCGAGAGTCGGCCTCATCAGCCTCTAAAACAACCCCAGAAGTAATCGGTGGTGACTGCCCTGTGTGACTCTGTGATGGACGAACGGAAAGACTGACTTCTGATGTAGCTATTTCGTTTTCTTTCATTTGCCCGATATTCCACGTTACTGTTCTTGTTTTTGAATCATAAGCAATACGGCTAGTGTCTGTGGATGTGTTTCTCCAAGAGACATACACAGGTAGTGTGAAAGATACTTTCGCAGCACTGAGAGCGTTTTGGGCGGACACATTCAAGGAGACGCTGTACGTAGTATCGATATTTGGCTTAGGAGGTATAGGGCCTGTGTTCGTTAGTGAAGAGTTTTTATATTTTGTCGCCGCAACTAAGGTAGCGCTCCCTTGTATTGCCCAACTCTTAGTCACTACAGCGACTATGTCATCAGTCGCTTTGGAAGAACCGCTTGCCGTTAGTTTGGCACTGAGCTTAGGTGTGTTATTACCTCTGCTTACCGTAGGGGCAAACACTTGCACATACCCGAGAGAATTAGGCGCAAGCACTGCCAAGTCTGGAAGTGTTGCTTTGTTCCAGGTGATAGTCTTTGCTATCGAATCATAGTAGCCCGACGTTGGATTAATATCCTTGAACAAGAGGGCGTCTCCTTCGAGAGTAAGAACAATAGAAACATCTTCGAGCGCTTGTAATCCAATATTCTTGTACTCAATCTCAAAGCGCATCATGTCGCTATACCTGAGAGAGTCTTCCCCCCCTTTATCAGAAACCAATCTCATGTTAACCGAAAGTGGAGGTGATCTTAGTCGTATATCTCTTATTTGGGAGGCATATACAATACCAAGTGTTCTTGGGGACTCTCCTTCTCTTCCAATTTTTGCCTGAAGCGTCGCAACCTCGCCCTCCTTTCCAAGAAGAGAGCCTGTGATCGATATGGTCGTAGCCTCCCCTGAGGCAAGACTAGGGATGCTCCACGAAGTGGTTCTTGTTATCGGCTTCTCACTAGAGTCTGTCATAGTAAACGTATTCGGGAGCGTTATCTGAAGCAAACTAGGAAGAGAGGTGGTAGCTGAGTTGTTCCTAACAATAAACTTATACACTGCGTTTTGCCCTACCGATATCGAGTCTGGTCCTTCGACACCAACCGAAATGGGAGGCGTCTTTAGCACCACAGGCGCTGTCACGATTTTGTTAAAGAGGGCGTTAGAACCGGGCACCCTATACTCTAGCTTAAGGGTAATGTCTCGAGACTCAGCTTCTGCACCGTAGAGAACAACAGAAAAATCTTGCCTCTTGTACTCATTGGACAAAATATCTCCTACATCTCTCTTTTCTTGAACTTTCTCTTGTTCGTTCTCGGAGGAAGAGCCTTGCTTGTAGAGCAGGGTTACTTTTACATCCTCTAACGTGGAGAGATTACGGTTGCGAATAGTAAGGACAAGAGGTGTTGCTTCGCCGCCTTCTATAAACGGCGTGACGTCAGCGGTCATGTCAATGTTTGTAGCTGAGACTACATTTCTAAGAGAGACGACTCTCCATGCAGTGAATGCAAGTGACAGAAAAAGAAGGACCAAAGAAAAAAGAAGGGCCTTCGTACCAAAAGAAAGTTTCCCATTTTCTCTAGCCCTCGTGATAATAGGACTGTCACCGTCTCCCCAAGAAGTAGGCAAGCTTAACTCTCTTTCGCCGCGCACCCTGTGTATTTCAGTTGTGCCCACTTTTGCTTTTGGGTCATACAGCTCATGCTCAATAGAATCAAGAGCGCTTGCTTCTTCTTTTTTAGGAATATTCATACGTATCTTAAAAGTATAACAGAATGGTTGCTACAGCTGCATATCTTTAAGCACAAGAAGCGTATGCTCCCTCACTTCCTTATAACGAAGGAGAAGGTGGGTGTATAGGTCTAGTACGGAGTATTTTGCATACTCTTTTATGTCTTTTGCTCCAATGACACTACCGTCTGCGTACCCAAGCTCTACAAGGAGGACGTAATAAACGAGAAGTCTCACTTTGTCTTTATCATACTCTCCTGGAAGAGAGGAGAGGTCAGACACTCTCTTGTAGAGAACTTTATGTGTTGACTCACCTCGCACAAATCGCTTCACAAGCTCAACAACTTCTTCTATGTAGGGTGTTACTTGATTCCTTTTCTCTGCACCAGTCAGCCTCCAGACCTCTCTCCCCTTCACCAAAGTAAGAACTGAAAACGTTCTAGGGAGTAGGTGCGCCCGTAACTTGCTCTCAAGCTTCCTCACACTTCGTGCATGACAAATAATCATGCCGTAGTCTTTAGTGAAGACTTTAAAGGCGCGGTCGTGTTCACCTTGGTCATACGCCTCAAGGATGAGTCCTTCGGTTGTGTACTTTTCGATAGCCATCTTGGGCAGTTTTTAGTTACTAGTTTTTAGTTACTAGTAAATGCAAAACCCCAGAAGAAATCTCTACAGCTCCCCCCACATCAACTTGGTCGACTATTATTTCTTTAACTTTGCAAACAGTTAGTAGTGGAGAAATATCACCGAGGTTAAGCTCTTGTGAGACGGTGAGAGTAATCTCGTCTCCAGGGACAAGTCCCGCTTCTTTGCGCGCATCTTGTACAGCTCGGATAAGCTTACGTAAGTCGCCTTCTTTTTCAAGTTCTTCTGTAATAGTGGTATCAAGCGTAACCTCTTCAATTTGCCCCTCATCATGCTTCACCTCTTTGACATTGAGTTCATCCATGACGAGATGTTTGTACTCATCATCTAATTTTTCTTTAAACGTTACAGAAAGGAGCGGCTGTTTAACATTGAGCTTAAGCTCTGTTCTTTTCATAAGTCCGAGCGATACAAGTTCACGAGTCTTCTTCATTAGAGTAAGGACCTCCTCTTCCATCTCTCCTCCATGCGGCCAGCTTTCTAGGTGTACTGACTCTTTTTCTCCACTTACTGTCATATAGATACGCTCTGCCATAAACGGCATAACTGGAGCAACAGCCTTTGCGAACATATCAAGTACATATGACAGGGCTCCGTATGTTTCTTTTTTTACATCTTGACCCTCATCCCCCTTAAGGGCGCCTCTCGTACGCCTCACGTACCAGACAGAAAGATCATCTACGAACTGGTCGACACCTCTGGTTGCTTCATCAAGCGCGTAAGAGTCATAGCCGCTTGTCGCATCTCTTATCACCTCATGGACACGACTTATTATCCATCTATCTAGCACATTCTTACCCTCGCTTACTTTTTTCACCTCACCTTCTTTGTTCATTTCGTACAAGGAGAGCACATTTTCGATGCGTTGTAGTATTTTTTTATATACCTCCTCTACGCTCTTATCAGCGAACTCCACACTCTCACCTTTAATCACAGGAGATGAAAGAAGGAAATATCTAAGGGAATCTACACCATACTTTTCTATAAGCTCAAGAGGGTCAGTATAATTTTTCTTACTCTTACTCATCTTCTCTCCACCTTCAGCTAAGACAACGCCGTTTACGATAACATTTTTGTACGGCGCTTTACCGAATAACCCGACACCTAGATTAATGAGTGAGTAGAACCACCCTCTCGTCTGGTCCATTCCTTCTGCAATAAAATCTGCAGGGAAGTTTTTATCAAACAATTCTTTGTTCTCAAATGGATAGTGCAGCTGCGCAAATGGCATAGACCCAGACTCATACCAACAATCAAAAACATCAACCACACGCTTATACTCTGTACCATCTATCTCCAGGAGAACGTCATCGATATATGGGCGATGCAGATTGATTGAACCCGTCTCATCTCGTGGCACAAGGAGAAGATCAAGCTTCCTCACTTCTGCGTTCCCTGGGTAGAGCTTCGCACCCTCCTTCTCGTCGTCACGAATAAGCTCTTCCTCTGTAGTGAGCGTAGCGCCCGCAAAGAGCATGCGTGCAGGTCCGCCGTGAGTAACGATGAGAATAGTTTTCCCTTGGTAGTTCTTTTCTAAGTCATAAATAGCGGCCATCGAACGATGCATCATCTCTTCGTGCGTTTCCCCTCCTTCTACTCTCGTATCGTACGCAACGAATGACCCAGAAAGTGATGCGAAGTACTCATCTCTACTCTTTCCGTCATATATTCCCATATCATACTCTCGGAGTCGTTCATCAAAAGTAACCGGAACTCCAAGTATCCCACCCACAATTTCTGCGGTCTCTCTCCCACGAAGCACCGGAGACGCAACTATCACATCTATTCCCTTACCCTTAAGAAATAGCGCAGCGTCTGTTGCCTGACTCATTCCCTTTTCAGTCAGATGATTGTCCTTGTTAGTCCCCTTGTCTAAAATAGTATTCACATTACTCCACGCTTCTCCATGACGCATCACATAATACGTATTCTTGGGTTTGTCTTTACGGAGTGTTGCTAATTCTTTTAGTGAACCAATCACTTTAACCTTACCTGATTCGCTTTTCCATACAGGAAGTGGGGCACCCCAATAGCGTGTACGAGATACCGCCCACTCGCGCGCGCCCTCTAGCCACTTACCAAAACGTCCACCACGAATATGCGCTGGAGTCCATCCAATCTTTTTATTTTCTTCTATAAGTTTGTCTTTGAGCTTTGGAACATCAATGAACCATGATGACGTTGCATAGTTAAGAAGTGGTGTCGCACATCTCCAACAAAGCGGGTACGAGTGCACTATCTTGTGCTTCTCAAAAAGCTTCCCATTATGGGCTAACCATTTAATAATCTCAATATCAGCAGACTGAGTATCGTCTTTCTTCTTTACCTTCATTCCAGGAAAATCAGTTATCGCGCCAATGAATGTTCCATCGATGTTTACATGCTTTATGACTGGTATATTGTTTGCTTTAGCGAGTTCCATGTCATCTGCACCGAACGCTGGCGCTTCGTGGGCGATACCAGTCCCAGTGTCATCTGTAATAAAATCCGCGTGCCATATCTTCCAAATATTTTCTTTGTTCTCAATGGCAGTATCTTCAAAGTAAGCAAATGGTGGTGTGTATGCTTTACCAATCAAACTATTCACATCAACATTTTCTCCTAGAGAAAAGACCTTTCCTTTAAAAGTTTCTTCCACTCTACTTTTAGCGAGGACAAAAGTTGCGCCATCCTCCCCTTCTACGTTTATTACCTTTACGTATTCAATATTTTTATTGAGAGCAAGTGCGGTGTTCCCCGGTAGCGTCCACGGTGTAGTAGTCCAAGCAAGTACATACGTTCCAGGTTCATCTACTAACTCGAACTTCGCAGTAACGGAGAGATCTGTAACATCATGGTACTCAAGACCAACTTCTGACTGCGCGAGCGGCGTCTCGCACCTTGGGCAAATATGCATCATCTTGTTACCTTCGTATGCGAGACCTTTATCATACAGAGTCTTCCATGCCCACCACGCACTCTCTGTATAGGTATAATCCATAGTCTTATACGGATGCTCCATATCTACCCACCTCCCAAGACGAGGCACTATCTTCTTCCACTCCGCATCATACTGAAGTACAGAATTCGCTGCCTCATGATTAAACTTCCCTATCCCGTACTCTTCGATTTCTTTTTTAGAAGCGAGCGATAACTTTTTCTCTATCAGATTCTCAATTGGAAGACCATGACAATCCCAACCCCACACACGACGAACACGATTCCCTTTCATTGTCTGATATCTTGGGATAGCGTCTTTGATGGTGCCCGCAAGAATGTGTCCAACATGCGGTAGTCCTGTTGCAAACGGTGGGCCATCATAAAAAGAATAGTTTCCTTTTGGAGCATCCCCAGCAGGAGTCTCTAGCGACTTTTCGAAGATGTTATTCTCTTCCCAGAACTTTTGTATATCAAGTTCTTTTTCGTTAATTGTTTTTGGTTGATTGTTGTTCATGGTGTTTGTTATTAAAAAGAAAATGCTCGCCCTCATGAACTACGATTTCTCATAATTCACAAGGACGAGCATTCTTCATGTCGTGGTACCACCTTGGTTCATGGCAGTATTTTTAGAAAACTGCTGCCAACTTGTTACTGCTGGGCTCTACTGGTCTTTACGACGTTCTTCCCAAAGCTCGCGGGTGATTAGCCCGGTCGTCACTCTTTAGCTTTATATTACATTAATTTTAGCGTAAAGCAAAGACGAGATTACATCCTCTCAGGTGCGTTACACCCAAGAACATAAAGTCCGTCTTTTAAGATATGCTGAACCCTCTTTACAATCGCCAGACGATGGGAGTTACCTAGAGCATCCCCTTCTATGAGAATCTGATTGGACGCATAGTAACTATTGAATGATTGTGCGATTGAAAAAAGATAACTCACAAGCTTCTGTGGGGAGAGTGTTTCAATAACATCTTTGAGCACTTCTTCGTAGTGGAGCATCTCTCGCTCAAGTACCGTTACTGGGAAATCACCAAAGTCTGGATTCTCAACCCCTCCCTTATCAAGAAGAGATGAGGTGCGCGCATGCGTATACATAAGGTATGGGCCAGAATCACCTTCAAATGATAGCGACGTCTCTGGATCAAAGTTAATATTAATCCCCGGCTTTGAGCGGAGTACGGCAATACGAAGTGCAGAGAGAGCGATATCACGCACGAGCTTATTTCTTTCTTCTTCTGTTAGGTGTGATATCTTGTCACTACTTCTTTCTTTAACTTCATCTTCAACAGCTGCGATCACATCAAGCGCGAGCGGCACCCCGCCTAACCTACTCGACATCTTCTGACCTTTGAAGAGCATGCGACCATGTGGAACGTGGATATTTTTACCTGTTGCCTTCCACTTAAGATTTCGATGTTTTTCTCCTTGTGCCTTTTCTATTTTTTCGTAAGCATCAAGAACAACTCTAAAGTGCTGTATTTGCTCAGAATCAGTTATGAAAATAGAAAGATCTGGATTGTATTTGGAAAATTTAATTTCAATGAGTCCGATGTCTTTGGCTTCGTACGTTGGGTGTCCTTCTTTATTGATGAACACAGCTGTATTAATATCTTTTCTACTTTCGTCGGGTGTATAGATAATAGCCCCTTCGCTTTCCTGGAAAACCTTTCCTTTACCTGTGTATTCCTTTACTCTTGCGACACCAACATGCCCCGCCTCACTTTCATATATAATATCATCAAACTTCGACCCAAGGCTACTAAGTACAGTGAAAAAATACTTCACGTTTTCCTTCTTTGCAAATTTGTAAATTTCAAAAGCCTCCCCGTTTGACCAGTCATAAATCTCGGCTGATATCTTTTTTATTTCTGATTGCGCTAATTTGTCCTCGTCGTAACGAATCACCCCCCTCCTATACGCTTCTCCAAGATACTCGATAATATTGTCGTTTTTTGGAACCAAGGAATGAAAAATACCTCCGTCTTCTTTTATTATAAATATAGCTTTCGCAATACCAAGAGAAACATCAGACGGAAATGTTACCGTGACGAGATCCGCTCCTCCAGTTTGCACTGCACGAGAAGTGAATTCACCAATAATGTTGTTTACTAAATGACCGATAGTAAACGGCTTAAAAAGATTAAGCGAGGAGTGCTCTACAAGAATATTTTTTCCACTAAACTTCGTCACAAGGTTTCTCCCCATATTCTCCTCACGAACCACAGCGTCATGTAAAAAAAAGTTGATAAACCCAGGACCAGCAACTTCTGCTTTAGAAATAATTCCTTTTTCTTTTAGACGGGTGTCGAGTAGAGGAGCAAACTCTTCAGCTAATACTTTTGGGGCTACTCCTTTTGATTTAGAAATGACAAGGCATACATTTGTAGCATAATCACCATGGGTAATATCCGCTGGGGCCTCTAGAGTAAAAAATGCCTCTTTCCCGACAAGGTTGATGATTTCATTTTTTATGACGTCGTAAGAGTTCATGGGTATATACTATCGTATTTCTAGGTTTTTAGACAATTTTTATGACTTGTTACAAAAAAGTAGCCTGATATTTAAAACTATATAAGGACCCTTTCTGTGTTAAAGGGAACATTCTTTACAGGAGAACACCATGTACGTAGCCTTCAATGAAGTTTCCGCAACAGCCAAAATGATCTGCGATAGCTTATATCGCAAGTCACGACTCTGCTCGATAGAAGTTGAGTTTCCTCGCCCTTACCTCGCAGAGGTCAATACTCACACGAGATTCTCGCGCAACTCTGCAAGTTCACGCGCGATGCCAACCATGAAGCGCCTAATAACGGTTCTCGAGCATCCTTACATTCCGAACTCGTTCGGCGTCAACAAGGCCGGCATGCAGGCGGATGAATACTTATCTGGCTCAGATCAGCAAAAGGCTATCGCCAACTGGCTGGTCGGTCGTGATATCGCGGTCATTCAAGCGTTCTATCTAGCTGGCGGCCACAAGGAAATCATGTCGGCCAGCGAAAAGGCCGGCATGACGAACAAGGGTGTGTGGCTGTGCGAGCAGGTAGACGAACTCGTCCGGAAGTATGGGTTCTCTCGCTTCCTGTTCGAACAGGACCAAGGTCTCCACAAGCAACATGCGAATCGTGTGATTGAACCCTATTCATTCCACACGGTCATCGTGACTGCAACGCACTGGCGCAACTTCTTCGGACTACGCAACAGTGGCAATGCTCAGCCGGAGGCTAACGACTTCGGTATTGCGATTGCACGAGCGATGATGAACAGTACTCCAACCGAACTAGAGATCGGACAGTGGCATCTGCCATACATCCGTCCAGAGGATCGCTTGGAAGTGAACGACCAGCTCCTGCTGGCCTGGGCGTCAGTCGGCAAGTGTGCACGCACGAGCTATCTGACCCATGACGGCGTGCGAGCCATCAGCAAGGATCTGGCACTCGCAAACGACCTGAAGAGCGACGGCCACATGTCGCCACTCCAGCATCCGACACGACCACGTGAACCAGGTGACCCAGAAGGATCATGGGGCAACTATGCCCCCGTCTGGACACAGCTCAGGAAGATCATCCCGAACGAGGGCGACTTCACGAAGCTGGTCCCGAGAGAAGAGCTTCTCGTCGGCTGCCGCGGCGACGAAGCGATGGTCGACTTTATCCTCTCCCTTGAAACCTAGACGGTTAACGAGGGGGTTGCCCACCTCTACGGTGGGCTTTTTATGTAAAAATCTCTTGAGATTAGATGAAAAGTCTGAAATAAACTACAGGTGTGCTTGTGTTAGAATAACGAAATGCAAGATGTAGAAAATGTTCGAAGCAAGGCACAGTTAGAAAGTATGGAAAAAGTAAAAGCAGCTGGTGTATGTCTTTTTTGTGACGAAGGGATGGTTATACTAAGAAAAAGAAAACTTCTTGAAACTACTTCTTGGTTTGTAACAGATAACGATTTCCCGTATGATGGCGCAGTTAACCATGTCTTGGCTATCCCGAAAAGACATGTGACGAAACCAGAAGAACTTACTGATGCTGAACTAATGGAATTATTTAGAGAACTCTCTCCGCTTGTTCAAAAGGAATTCGCTCTCGACGGGTACACTCTTTTATTTAGAGCGGGCAACACTAAAAAGACAGGAGCAACGCTACATCACCTTCATATTCACTTCATTAATGGAGTAGAAAAAACTCACAAGGATCACCCTAAGGTTGTAGCAACCGTCGGGTATCAGAAATAAGAACAAGAAAAAGAAGAGCCCTCTTGCGAGGGCTCGACTGCTCAACGAGACTTACCTTGAAGGCTTGTACATGGTGAGCATGGGTGGAAGCTGGGGCACGAGGTTTTGCCCCTTGGAGAATCCGGCATAGAGCGGAGCATCAGCCTCAACACATTCCAACCTGAAGGCACCAACCGGTGAACCATTGTATACCCGAATCGACCGTGCTGCAATCGGCACCACTTCAAGCGTCGCTGCGCCTTTGAAGCCGTGGCCGAAGTACTCGGCAAAATGAACCGCCGCCGCAATGAGGCGACTGTCCAGTTGCTCGAGACTGGCCACATAACCTTTCGGGAGGTTTATGGCCTCCGCCGTAATGAGGAGATAGTACTCCCCTGCAAGAAGGTCGACGTAGATGTCCCCGTTCCCATCCTTCTTGGCGTACACTGGCACGAAGAACTCCTTCCAGTTCTGGCCGGTTGCCGAGAGGTCTAGTACCGGTGTCTTCTTCTTTAGTCGAAAGCCAACGAGCTGACCCTCACGGAGGTGAAGAGTGGTCACAAGAGTCCCGTTCTGAGCAATCGCTCGCTCCTGACGGTCCATCGGAAGCTCGCCCCCATTTACTGGGTCGACAAGAAACCGGTGACCAGAGCGGAGGATGTTGAGCATTTCCTTCCGACCAAGTCTCGTATCCCCTGTGAACAGACGCATCTGTGCGAGTGCGACCTTATCGAGGCCAGTAACCGGGATGCGCGAGCTAACGCTCATCCACAACTTACGGGACAATGGGGTGGAACTATGTGCCCAGTCACGCTCTGTGAAGCCTTCGACGTAAGTCGTTGGCTCCACACCGACACGAGCCATGCGCGAACGCGGGCTCATGAAGGCATACCCCTCGAGTAAGTTTAGGTTGACCGCAGCGGGCGCGACAAGAGTCTGCTCAGGCTTGAGAACGAGACCACTCAACTGAACACGTCCCCCCCAGAGATCTGGAGTGAACCTGCCGACAGATGCATACGGCTCCGTCGAGATCCACGTTTCACCAGGCTGAATTCCGTAATCAACGGTGTCCGGACCAATCTCGTATGGGCCGCCACTTGAAGAAAGGAATCCTTTGTTAAACAGCCCTTCGAGGCTGTTTTTACCGAGAACTCCGACGAAATTTTCCATGATCTGTTTTACCTTTCAAATTTTTTAGAACACTTTCGACCACAAGGATCGTACATCTATTACCCTACCACAAAATAAAAGGCCAACCAAAAATGACAAAACCCGCCTAGGTAAACCCTTTGAATATCAGAAAGTTTACTTAGACGGGCTATTCACTGGCAGATGGCGGCCAAGATGGAAATGCAAACTGCGGTGATTCCGGCGACGGATTCCGCGGAGCGGCCTTCCGCTTTACAGTGAAAGGTTTCCTTTCCGGTTTCGGTGCAACAACAGCAGGGTCTTCCACCTTGAAACCAAGAGAAAGGAACATCTTCCTGCCCTTAACTTCGATTGGACCAGAGTCAAGCGACGCATCGATTCGGGTAGCCATACGCTTCACAGTTTCCGGAAGGAGGATCGGGGTCTCGCCAACCTCCGCGTCCGTGAAAGAACGCAGTGATCGGAGGACGTCGTCAGAGTAAACAGGTGTCTCTCTGTCACGCACCACGATCACCACTTCAATAGCGGCACCGAGATTAATGGCTGCGAGCGGCGCCACCACCAAACCAGGCTCATTTTCTTCGAAGAAGGTTCTCGGGCTGGACTGAACTGGATCAGTGAAGCCAGAAATCGGCACCTCCTTGATCGGAACTTCGAACAGGTTACTGGCTGTAGAAACACCAGGCTTGTCATAGCCAGAGCGAATCAGGTAGTCGATGTAGACCCACATAGTGGTTAACATTTTCTTACTGATCACTTTGACAATGGCCTGGACCAAACAACTGGAGCCGTTGGAGCCTCGCACGAGATCGTACTCACCATCTTTCCCGGTGAGAAAAACAAAGAGCGCGGAAGGAACCTCACGCCCAACAATTGGGTTTTTCATGGCATTCCTTTCAGGATTGGTTATGGGAAAATTCCCAGAGCACAAAAACTAACCTTAAAACTACCACAAATATAAAAGATCCGCCAGAGAGCGGATCTTTTATATTTAGTAGCCTTACTTTACCTTAATACCGGCTGAACGCGCAGTACCTTCGATAATCTTCATCGCCTGTTCAACAGTGTTAGCTGTGAGGTCCTTCATCTTGATTTCTGCAATCTCTCTCACCTTTTCTTTAGTGATAGTTCCTGCATTTCCTTTTGAGTTACCTTTAGCAACGTTTGCACCTTTCATGACAAGAGAAGTGGCAGTTGGGGTCTTGATAACGAAATCGTAGGTACGATCTTCGTATACATAGATTTTCACTGACATTCTTCCCTGCTGACCAGCTGTTGCTGCGTTAAACTTGTTAACGAAGTCACCGATCTGTACACCTGCCTGACCGAGGGCGGGACCAAGTGGAGGAGCAGGTGTAGCTTTACCAGCTTCAATCTGAACTTTTACGTACTTTGTAATTTTCTTTGCTGCCATATAGTTTCTATTAAAGTTTGGTTATTCTAACACAGTTTTATATTCATTTCAAGACTATCTGTCGATTATTTAAAAGTCAGAATTTGCCGCGATTGCGAGGCGTGAGGTGTTTTTACGACCAAGACATACTAATAGTATGACGCGGGAGTAGAAACACCTCACAACGAAGCAAGTACGGTGAATTATGACTTTTAAACTTTCTTGATTTGGAGGAAATCCAGTTCAACTGGAGTCTCGCGCCCGAACATGTTAACCAAAACCTTGAGCTTACCACGAGCGCGGTCAACCTCAGAGACCTTTCCTTCAAAGTCCTTAAATGGGCCGTCGATAATGCCAACAAGCTCCCCTTCAGCTACCTGAATATCGTGCTCAACCTCACTTGTCTTCATGCGATTAAGAAGAAAATCAATTTCTTGCTGAGAAAGTGGCACGGGTGTAGTACCTGCTCCTACGAACCCAGTAACACGAGGTGTGTTACGAACAACGTACCAACTGTTATCATCTACAATCATGTCTACTAGGACATAACCAGGGTAAATCTTTTCTTCCACTTCAACACGCTTAGTCCCCTTCACTTTGATCTTCTTTTCAAGTGGAACCACCACCTCGAAGATTTTGTCCTGCATTTGAAGAGACTCAATGCGCTGACGCAAGTTACGCTGAACTGCGTTCTCATAACCACTATATGTATGGATTGCGTACCAATGACGTTCCCCCGTAAATTCTTGTTTAGCCATAAAAGTTAGAGTCTATTTTTAAATAAAGTAAGTAGTGTTAGAACAATGCGACCATTATCTGGTGATGATTCTCGTAAGAAGATCCTTCAGTCCTAGGTCAACTGCCCAGAGAAGCGCAGCTATAAAAAGCGAAATGACGATCACAAGCACTGTATAGATAATAGTCTGTGAAGAAGTAGGGAAAACAACTTCTTTCATCTCGGCTTTTGTCTCCTTAAGATATTGTATGAATTTCATGGTTGATATGTTTATGAGATTGTAGGTTGGCCTTATTCTAAAAAACACCCCGGGGGGCATTAGTTTACTCACTAATTATATATAAATGATGAGAAAAGTCAAGACCCCGCGTTCGCGGGGTCTGTGAGGTTCTTTAACGCCGAACCTGGGCGTTTGGTCAGTTCCCGAGCCTTGCCCGGGCTTTTGCCAGCTCTGCACCCGTCAAGCCTTCAAAGCTGCCCGGTGGGTGGGGTTTCCGTTTCTCGGCGGACGGACTCCTGCTGACGGGACCCTTGTCATCTTTCTTTCTTTTCTTCTCTCGTGTCATGCACTTCTCCTGTATTTGATTATGGGTTAAGAACAAGTCTTTTTATTTTACGTAAATGAACTTCCTTTCTTTTATTGAGGGTTACGATACTGTATCACAGGAACCATAAGTAGAAAAGAGGCACCTTACGATGTCTCTTTTCTTACCAAACATGAACTACACCTCTCTTATTTAAGAGTATAGGTAATAGTTACACGAGACTTGATAACACTTTCACCTTGTGGAAGGGTTACTGACTCTGTCTTTGCCATAGCGCCCATAGACATGGAGTCACGTGCATACATTACTGGATAATATCCTCCCTGATCATCGCTGAATGAAGTGATTGAACCAAGCGACACTCCGAGAGACTTAGCAGTTGCCTCAGCCTTTTCTCTTGCTTCCTTTATAGCTAGCTCCTTAGCCTCAGCCTGAGCCTTGTCCATATCATCCACAGTAAAGTCAGGGCCTGACATTTCAGTGATATTAGCCTTACCGATAAGACCAAGAACTTCTCCGGCCTGGTCAATCTTACGAACCTTAACAGTAACCGACTGAGTTACCTCATACCCAGTAATTATTGTTTTGCCTGTTCCGCAAGGATAACTGACACAATACACCTGCTCTGTTTCGTATTTAGGGTTGACCATATAGGAGTTAGTTTTGATATCCTTTTCATCAACACCAATAGCCTTCAACTCTTTTAGTCCTGCTTTAATCTTTGCTTCAGCAGCCTTCTGAGCTTCTGGAACTGTCTTTGCACTTTCGCGAACAGTAAATGAAACAGTGGCGATATCTGGCTTAGCTGTTACCTCACCGTCACCTGATACTGTAATTGACGCAACCATCCCGTTTGGATGCTTGGCTGACTGCAGTGACTCAAGCCCAAATGCTACTGCTCCAAAAGCTGACCCAAGGAGTGCAATTGTTGCTGCGGCCCAAAAGTATTTTTTAATATTTCCTGATTCCATAGTTATAATATACCTTTACTTTAATAATTCTTTCTTATAGTCGGCCGTTGCCGTACATATATCCGAGTATAAGCATTATAGCAAGGAGCATAACGCCCGCCAATACAACCAAGGACTCTTCTCCTCTGCTAATTGGGGTTTTTTCAAAATCTAGCTCAACTTCTGGTTCCTTTTGGACTAGGGTTGGTTGATTAATAACTGAGGGCTTGGGCGTTTCTGTTACCACCGATACTGGCACAGGCACCTCTGTCTGCTCTTTAGCATAGACAGTTGTAGCAGGAGGTATTTCCACTTTTTTCTCCTCTACTTTTGGTCCGCCATAGAAGGTGTCTTTATACCTACCGAGAGACCAGACATGTGGCGCGGACTCAAAAGGAACCAAGGGTAGGTTATCTGGCAACTCTGACCAGGCAGTTACCTTTTCTGATCGAAGCGAGATGTCTGACTTTACCAAAGACCCTTCTTCTCTTTCCTCAAGAGCTTCCGCTTCCCCAGCGGTCACCTCTTTTTCGCTATCTTCATTCTTCTCGTTTACTACTTCTGCGACAACCCTCTCTGCTGTAGCGGGGACTCTTTCTTCGGCAGCCACCTCTTGAGAAGTATGTGGGGCACTTTCTTTACTTTCTCCCTCATCTTCACCTTTAGGCTCCTCAATGTGCAACTCCCCTTCTTCTGTTCCATCTGAGCGTAAGAATGTCATGTCATTTACCTTGACAGAATCATTCTGATGAACCAAAGAAACGGAAAGATTCTCTGATGAAACCTCCTGTTCTTTTCTTATTGTGGGTGTTGTCGCGAGATGTGCCGTGAAGATAATTTGCGCTTCCTTTATGTGCTTTTCTTCCCAACCTGCAGCTTCAAGCAAAGTTCTTAAAAACTCTTTTGTTAGCCCTGGATGCCTAAAAGAAAGCTCAACTACAGCTTTTTCTATTTCGGTAAGATTCATTACTTCCTAGTATACCGCTTTTCTAAAAACTGAATGTTTATTGCCCAGTCTGTACTGCCTCTACCTTGAGAGAGCTAACTAGATTCTTAACATCTTGATTGTTCGGGTTTCTTCTTAGAAGCTCTTCAGCGAGCGGCTTAGCAAGCTCTCCGCTTCCACCATCTCTTAGAGAGAGTGCGAGGAAGTACGCAACGTTTTCGTTATTCGGATCACGCTCGAGCGCGCCACGGAGCGCTAGCACTGCGTTCTGGTAGTCACGCTTAGCATAGAAGAGAAGTCCCGCTTGAGTGTATGCCAGAGGATCATTAGGGGCACTTCTCACCGCCTCAACAGCGTAGTTGATAGCTTCTTCAATCTTGCTCTCACCTGCCGCGAGTTGACTCATGAGATAAAGCGCGTCCGCGAAGTGCTGCTTCTTCTTAAGAGCTTCTGTCAGCCATTCCTTAGCCCCATCTCTTGTTCCAGCAGAAGTCTCAAGGCGAGCCTGCATAAGGTAGAGGTATGGGTTACCTGGGTAAAGCTTGATCGCTTGTGAGTAAGCATTCTTAGCATTATCGAATCCTCCTGTTTTGTCGAACGGCACAGCGAGTTCATATGCTCTTCCAAGAGAAACGAAGTTTTGATAGTTAGTTGGGTTGATCTTGGTAGCAGAAAGAGCTGCATCAACTGCTTCCTGAGCTTTCAGTAAGTATTGATTCTTGAGCGCTTCCTGGTCTTGTGTCTCTGTTGAGACGAGGTTACGGTTAGAGGTTATGGCGTACTCAACAAGAACTCTCTGGAATCCATCAAAGTTATAAATACTCACCGCCTTTTTAGTAAGACTCTCCGCTTCTTCTATTGAAGATGCAGTCTGCGCCTTATTGTATGTGGCGAATGCTCGAGCTTTATTAACAGTCACAAACGCGTTTACAACGAGAAGTACTGCGAGCGGAACAAGTAGATATGCAAGCTTCTTATTCGGATGAAACTCTGTGAGCCTAGCACGTGCAATACCGAGTCCTGAAACCACCATCCACATTACAAGCATCGAGAATGAGAGAGGGACTAGAGCAGAAACACCAGCAAAGTAAAGTAGGGTCACAAGGAGAAGCCCGAGGATCATGTGCTCTCTCCCCTCTTTGTTCTGTCTATAGCTAACGAATGTACTATAAAGAGCGGAAAGAATAAGCAGGAAGAATGTAAGGACACCGAAGATGCCTACGGTCACAAACAGTGTACTTACTGTGTCTGAACCCTGAAGGAATTCGTAACCAAAGAACTGTGAGTTAATGACATCCTGTGGGCGATGAAGTTGCCAAGCTCGTGAGAAGTTGCCAGGGCCGATACCAAATACACCGTCTTCAAGAAGAACGCTCTTACCGACCAAGAGGGTGCTCTTTAAGTTAGGGCGAACACTGTTTTGTGTAGAAAGCGTAATTGCCCAAGCAACAAAGAGAAGGCCTGTGATAAGAATAAAAAACTTATATCGCTTCTTAAGAGCTGCCTTTCTAACATAAAAGAAAGTGGCAACCGAGAAAAGTCCGATGTATGCCGCGAAGGATACTGAGCTTGAAAAACCAGAGAACATTAAACGAGCAAACTCAAGGAGAGTTCCTCCAAACATGAGAGCAAATACAAACACCATGGCTGAAAGGCTGAGAATTCCAAGTGTCAAAAACTTTAGCTTATGGCGCAATTGCTCAGGAAGAGCTCTCACAAGGTACATAACAGCAGGAAGAGACAAGAGGGCAACACCAGAGAACTGGTTAAGACCATCCCCAAACAAGAGCACTTTAGGAGAAGCTGAGAAAGCGACGGAAAGCAACACCGCAAATGAAAAAGCAAAATATGAAATAAACTCTAGCTTAGACACTGTGTGCCATGTTTTTGTTATGAGCGCATTACCAACATATGACGCAAGAGCAAGAGCTACGAGAACCATCATAGCTATGTGGTAGGTTGCGTCCCCAGAAAAGCTTGTCTTAGGAATAAAGAAGAGTGGGGAAGCAAGCACAATGAGCACAGTTGTATATTGGTAGATGTGGGTTAATAACTTTGTCGCTAGTTTCATAAACTTTTATAGAAATAGAATTAAATAAATAATACATTGTTAAGTATATCCCTTTTTCTATAAAATTCGTGTGGACAGAACGCCAATATTTCTTCTTTTAAAAGCTATACTGAGAGCATAAAACAGTATGCCTACTATACAAACGATGCCAGACAATAGTATTCCACCCGTCACGAGGCCAATTGAGCCAGTTAAAAAAAACATATACCCTTTTGTAAGGCGGCTATTCCTGATAACTGTAGTACTTTTTGTATTTTTTATACTCTTTTTTTTAATCTATCATAACGGGAAGAGCATCTATGAAAATGGTATTTGATACATTTGCCAGGATTCCTCCACTTTTTCTTGACCTTTCTAAGACCATAGCAGGTGAAGTCGACTGCTCTTTAGAAAAGTTAGAAGAATATGGCTCAGACGGATCCCCTTACCACGTGATCCCTCAAGCAATCGTCTATCCGAAAAATGTCACAGATATTAAACACGCGCTTTCTTTTGCTCGCGAATACTCAATCCCGGTGACAGTGAGAGGTGGCGGAACAGGCAAGCAGGGAGGGGCTCTCGGCGAAGGAGTGATACTTGATCTTTCTCGGTACTTTAACAATATCAGGCAGTTCAGCATGGTGGACAACCTAGTTACTGTTGATGCTGGGGTGCGTGTTGCGGAACTTGCTCAAAAACTAGAGGGCTGGGGTTTTGAGCTCCCCCCTCTTCTTAGGAGCGAAGAGTTCACCACCATCGGAGCACTTTTTGCAACAAGAAGCGCTTCCCCTTCTACTTTTTTTCACGGATCAATACGAGAGTGGGTAGAGAGCTTGACCGTAGTAGTAGATAACGGGGAGGAGCACAAAATAGCAGATGGGATTACGCCAAGCGGTAGATTGCTTGGTATTTACCAAGCAATCTTTCCTTTACTGGACGAAGTGGGTGCTCAAATTCGTGCCGCAAAACCACTCTCTGCCGAAGACCCGACCGGGTATTCTCTCTGGAGCACTTCGATTGGGCCAAGACAGCTTATCGAACAACTTGCAGGAAGCGAAGGGACACTCGGGATAGTAACCTCTATTACATTGAGAATAGTCCCTAGAAGACCTCACAAAGAGACGACCTTTATTCCTGTAACAGAGGAGCAACTACGCACAGTGGTTGACATAGCAAAAGAGCATAAGTCTGAATCTCTTTTCCTATATGATGAAACATTTCAAAATCTTTGCGACAGATATCACAAAATGCTTTTACCTCTGTTTTTAGAAGCGCCTTATATCCTTGTCGTGACACATAGAGACTATGACCAGGTACGATTAAGGGGGACTGTCTCTTCTTTTTTACGCGACCTACCAGTGGAAGAGCACTTTATAAAAAACTACCGAGACGAAGAAAAGGCTTTGAGAATAATGTCATTAGATTTTTTACACAGTCTCGTGGCTTCATATAGCAAAAATACTTTACTACCGAGCACGACAACCGAAGGGACGATAGTAAAAACAAACGAAGTTACTTCGTACATAAAAGACCTAGCTGCTTATACGAGCGGTAATGGTAAGCCTTCAATAATCACCGGGTGTATCGGTAGCGGACATGTGTCAGTGACTACACTACTTGACCCGTATAGCAGACTATACGAAGAGGACCTGAAGAGACATCAAGAAGGGGTGTTCTCAATAGTTAAAAAATACAAAGGAGGCATCGCGGCTACTTCAGGTAGCGGGCTAACGAGAAGCGCTTATCTCTCGTATTGCTATAGTGAAGTAATAGAAAATATCTTTATAAAAATAAAAGAAGCATGGGACCCTCTTTCCATCTTAAATCCTGGAAAGAAATTCGGCGTAGGGCAATCATACCTTAGCAAGCATCTTCTAAGACCAAAACATTCTACTGAGAGACCTTAGTTCTTTTTCACTAGATGCCTTACCTGATCTTCTGGGTTATAACTCTTTCTTACTATTTCTCTAGCCCAAATTCTAAACTCTCTTCCCCATTCTCCATTAACCCTAAATCCGATCGCAATAAGCACATCTGTGCTGTATACAAATATTTTTCTTGAAACTTTTTTCTTGCCTTCTACCTGAGTAATAACAAGTTCACGCTCGGTGAGAGCTCGCATCAACTCTTTCTCGCTATATATTTTCTTTAGATGATCATTAATGGTTGGAATACTTCTTCCATAGATACGAGCTATGCGCTTCTGCGTACTCCACACCTCACCATCCATCATGAACACCCCCTCCTTCACTAAGTGAGGCTGGCTGTCGATGTGGACTTTTGGAAGGGTGTTCTTGTATGTCATGTGTCTACTACTGGTGTGATTAACTATTTGTGGGCAGTGGCGCTTACCTCAAAGAACTCATAGTCTCTTTTGAAAAGTTTTATCGCGATATGGTAGATGCTGTAGGTAATAAAGAATGCAGCCGCTACATCTATTGTGTAGTGTAGGTGTGATAAAAGTACTATAACACCAAAGATAACGGAGGATACAATGAATAGTAGGCGCACATATAAATGATTCCAGAATATAAGTGCAATAAGAAATGGCAGTCCGGTGTGCCCCGAAAAGAAGAGGTCGTTGCCAGAGGTGATGAAGTCCAAAAGAGCAGACTCGAGATCAAGCTTTGTCGGGTATGGACCAATGTGAGTCATGGATACAAAAGTCGCTCTGACGATAATAAAAAGTGAAACTGTCTTTAATAAGAAAGGAGCCGTTTCCCGAAACTTAAAGCAGAGCGCTGCCACAAAAAGAGTAAGCATGATGGCGCCGTGAACGAAAAGAACTTCGAAATCGTGAACATTCGTATTACTTAACACTATGTCTTCAACGTGGTTGCTAGCTTTCACCTCAGCAAATCTACTGGCGATATGAGTAACGTAGACACTAAAGATAAACAGGAGTAACGCCTCCAATAATGAGGCATAGTAGCGCATCTTAGACACCGGCTTTGTTGTTATCTTTTCTGCCATGATGATTACTTAAATACAACAGAGCTTAAAAGTAGATCAAAGTCTTTTAGGGTGGCGTCATTGTCTGTGATCGATGTGACAGAAAAAATATAGAGCACACCTTTACTATTAAGTGCAATACTCCTGCCTCGGTAGAGACCATCCCATGTAAAGAGTGACCCCTGTACTCCACCCACGACGACCGGAATACTCTGATTTGACGCAAACATATATGAAGCACCTGCTCCGAGGAGGTCTTTTGCTAATAAGCCTTCTGGGTTACTGTATACCTCAAGAGACATGGTAACAGGCGGCTCAGAGGGAGCGTTTGCTCCGCCCGCAAAAAAGTTCTTATTCTGTTCTGTGTTTTCGTACCAAACTACCGTGTTCACCGCCCTTGTGGCAAGGTTATTTGCTTTTTCGTATACACCGTAATGAGAAGGGTAAGCAAGCTCTGCGCCAGCAACAACAGCTTTCGTAGCAGTGAGAGTTGACCCGATAACCCCTTCCTTGCGAGATGAGTTTTGCATATACCATAGCCCAGCAATAAGAGCTGCTACCACTAGGAAGATGGCTAGATTGTGTTTTTTCTTAGTCATGGTAGTAGTATAGCAGCAACCGTGTTGCTAGTGTTGTGAAAAACAATCTCTAGAAAGTGCCTAGACCAGTGAACTCCATCACTTTCCACATAACCTCATGTTTTAATGTTTCATCCTTAAATGATGCGTAGTCGGTAGTATATATTTTCCCGTCTCTGTTATGCCATGCACGATCAAAATAAGCAGCAGCATCTTTAATCGCTGTTACACTTTGTCCACTAATGAAAACATTAGATTCTAGGTTGTAGTCACCGACATTCCTTTTCGTGTAGTTAGCCGACCCTGTGATCATCATCTCTGTGTCTCCTGTTTCTACTGTGAGTAATTTTGTGTGACATTGCTCACCGGATGTCTTACACCATCTTACTTCAAGATTCTCTCCCGCATCTTCAAGCAACTCACTGGCAACAGGCCTATTGGGAACACCATTCTTTTCCCTACCAAAAGCATCTTTATTGGGGTCTAATATAATGCGAATCTTCGCTCCGCGATGAGCTGCCTCTTTAAGTGCTGCAATAATTTCAAAGTCCGATAGGTAAAACATAAAAAGATTGACTTGGTCACCCTCTTTAGCTCCACCTAACATCTCTATAACTTTTCTTTTTATTTTACCCTCGGTAAGCAGCTGCACGGAGACACCCCCTGTTTCTTCTTTCACTTTAATTGTTGGCAACATATCTCCTCCTACCAACCTCATCACCGCCTTCTCACTTTCGACGACATCTCTCCAGAGGGCTGAAGTAACGACTACCGCGACGTTCGAGTGAGCACTTGAACCGTTATGAGGATTAGCCGAGGTCACGAGTGTCGTCACTTTTTTGTCACCGTTCTTTGGGAAAGTGTCTGCCACTATAAGCTTGCGGTGATTGGCTTTAAAATTAAGGAGTTGAAGATAGGAACGCAACGTAACATCTTCTGTAGAACCAATAAGTGATGGTAGCACCCTAACGGTATACTCTTTTCTAAGAAAAGCTCTGTGCAGTAAGTCAATCGGGTAAATAAACGTTCTCCAAAAGGCAGAGTAAATAGGATTGCTGTCTCTAAGTAAGGGCAAGTTCGTCCACACAACGTTTATACCCACTGCTTTCATGGCATCAAAATGTGAGGAGGCATGTCCTCCATACGAACTGTTGATTGGATCACTTATCACAACTATCTCAACACTGGGATTATGTTTCTTTTTTTCGATAAGGGCATTGCTCACCTCGATCGCAAGCTCTCTATGTGGTTCTACTTTGTCATCACCGAAAGTGTTCCAGAGAAACATGTCCACCATAATAAAAGAATCTGCCTTTCGTATCATTGAGATGACATGATCGAAGATATTCTGTGAAAAATGTCTGACTCCGTCCCTGTCTAGGTATGTTTCGTCCGATAAAAAAACAACATCTTCATCTCTAACTGACCAAACCTTTCCATTGTAAGACAACCCTTCAGGGAGAGGTTTTAAAGTATTCCAAACACCAACTGTAAGAAGCAAGACAACCATAGAAAGGTAGATAACTTTCTTTCTATTGTTCACTATAGGTGTCAGTAGTTTCTTTTTCGACATTACTATACCTAGAAGTGTATCTTGTTATAAAGAGGTTGCGAAGTTATTTTTTGAGTGCAAGAATATTTTCGTAGCGCATGTTGGTTACGTGACCACCATCTATCTCCTTGCCGAGCTCACCCCTTTTAGCCTGATAGCAAATAAAACCTTTTTCTTTGAGAAAATCTACGACGTCTTTAAGCTCATACCCAAACCTCGTAAAGCTTCTCTCCGCCGACTCAAAATAAATAGCTTTTATTTTCTTGATTGCTTCTCCACCCCCCAATAAAGCAGGTAGTTCGCTTCCTTCAATATCAAGCTTAAGGAGATCAATAGCAGCGACATCTCCAAGAAGGGTATCGAGCGTCTTCATGGTGACAAGAAACTTTCCTTCATCTTCTATGCTATTTAAATCACTCGCGTAGTAATCTGAAAAGTTAACCATCTGTTCCTTCTCCCCTATTGCCACGTTCTCGAGCACGACGTTGTCACAACCATTTTCTACTAGATTTCTCTTTAAGTAGCTAAATGTTCTCGGGTGTGCCTCAAATGAAAATACTTTTCCTCTTTCACCTACCAACTTAGACGCAGTTATGGTGAGCGTTCCTATGTGGGCACCACAATCAACAACTGTATCCCCCTCTTTCAAAAAAGATTCAAAAAATAGTTCTTCATCTTTTTCTTTATCCTCATGTGTCCAAAGCCAAAATGCATACGGCGAGTAAAACACTCTCATCGTGTACCATTTACGATTAAGGTGAAACAGCGGTGAAAGTCTGAAACGATAGATGACATACTTAAGAAACGGAACAATGTCTCCTCTTCTCATTCTTTTAAGAATCGAGCGCCTTTCGCGTAACGTTTTAAAAAAATGCCATTTCATAGACAGCTAAAGGATAAGCATTGAATCTCCAAAAGAGTAGAAGTGAAAGCCTTCTTTAATAGCGACCTCATAGAGCTCAACTAGGTGCTTGTCGCTTTTCTTATGCTGTAAAAATGCTTCAACAAGCATCATGAGTGACGAATTAGGAAGATGAAAATTAGTAATTATGTGATCGACTATCTTAAAGTCGTACGGCGGGTGAATAAATATCTGCGTTGTACTTGCACACGCTTTACCAAAGCAATCATCTTGTGCATAAGACTCGAGTGTGCGAACTGATGTTGTGCCAACTGCGATAATGGGGGTATGTCTTTCTTTTGCTTCGACAAGTTTTTTTGAAGCTGTCTCTCCTACTTCATATCGCTCAAGATGAAGCTTATTGTTTTTGAAATTTTCTTCGGTAAGCGGTTTAAATGTTCCTAAGCCCACATGAAGTGTCACTCCTATTTTTTCTATACCCTTTTGCTCTAGTGATGCAAAAACCTCTTCTGTGAAGTGTAATGATGCTGTTGGTGCAGCAATTGAGTACGCATCTTTTGCGAAGACTGTCTGATACCTAAGACGTACCTTTTCCTCAGAAAGAGAGACATTCTTAATATAATGTGGGAGTGGCGTCTCACCGTAAGCGCTGAGAAAGTCACGAAAAGTGGCAATGGGGAAAAGAGCCTTAAACAAAAAGACATTTTCGTCTTGCTGTACGACACGAAAAGCAAAAGCTTTGTCATGAGAGTAAAGCACTTGCTCTAGTTCTACTTTTCTGTTGACAATCGCTGGAATAATTTTCTCTCCATCGTTCCAAAGATTCATCATAAAAAGCACTTCGACCTTACCTCCTGTTTCTTTATATAGGTACGTACGCGCTGGCACTACCTTAGTTTCATTCAACACAAGGAGGGAGTGAGGGGGTAAGTGCTTATCAATATTTTTAAACAAGTCAAAAATAATTTCCCCTGTTTTTGTGTTAAAAACAAAAAGCCTAGACTCGTCACGCTTTTCTTTGGGCGCGTTACCAATTAAATGTTCTGGGAGATGGTACGAGTAGAGCTCGTCTTCGTGAGAAACCGACATGGAAGAATACTAACATAAGAACAAATAATAATGCACCAAAATAAAGAAAGCCCGCACAAGGTGCGGACAGTCTCCAGTAAGCGGAGGATTACCGCTTTATAGAAATGGGGACACGAAACCAACCTTCCCTTCCCAGGGGACGTTCGGGTTGATGACCCACGGCTGCACCCAGGGGTCTCCACCCTTTTGACGGGAGAGGAGCTGGTTGGATGTCTCTCCTCCTTCTATCCTGGAATGGGGTACCACCATGTACTCAAGTGAGAGCATCCGGAGCTCTGCGTCCGTAAATGCCCTGCGGACGAGAAATACGAACTCAGCCTCAGGCGCGACATTCACACTGCCACCAAACTCAGTCACCATGAGATTCCTGATATTGGTACTGGTGCGGTCAGACCACGCATCGATCTCTTCTCCATAGCAGAGGACCATGTTGTACTCGGCGTCCGAGGTGAGCTGATGCTCTTTGTCGTACCCAGGCTGCATCAGCACAGCTCTTGTTGCTGGCGAAATGTTGCACCCGAGAAACTTGGTATCAATACCAATATCGCGCGTCGCGGCACCCACCCCCTTTACCGTGAAGCGAAGACGACCTTCTTTGAGGTAGACTTTTTGCTTCAACGTGTCAGGGAGGTTTTGGTAGACACCTGCGACAACCTCACTCCATCCATCTCTAAGCGTGATGTGGTTCACTTTGTTAGGTTGTGTCATGGCTCTTGCCTCCGTGTTTGATTGGTTTGGGAACAAATAACCTTCACCAACTCTAGAACATTTTCTTTCACTAATCAAATCGCTTTTCGAGAAGTAGGATGTGCTCAACTATTTCATCCCATGATTTCACTCTCGTTATAAGTTCGTAGCTTTCCATGTTCTTATTCCATGGCGTGTCGACCAGAAACACTGGTATCCCCTCTCTAGCAACATCAAGCGCATTATGTGGGGCGTCGTCAATAAAGTAAGCCATCTTAAGACTCTTTGCGAGAGCTCCCTTGCTTACCGCCTGGTCACTTTTAAATGCATTTGTAAAATGGAATTGCTCAATCATATTTTCAAAATGGCGCGTCGCCCAAGAAGTGGTAACCTCTTCTGTGAAAGATGGACGAGCAGTAACAACTTGTAAGGAAAAGTGAGAAAGCTTTTGCAGAGCCTCTTTACTTCCCAAAAGTGGAGGGTTCTTCGAGTGTTCTTCTGTAAGATAGTACTCCTCGCAAATAAGAACCGCCTCTTCCTTTGAAAGTCCAAAGGTTTCCCAGAAGTGAAATACTTTTACGTCTTCTTTTACAAAAGTCTTTCCTAGTTTCTTAGAAAAGAAGGAAAGGTGCCCTGGTGTGAAGTCCATGAGAACATCATCAAAGTCTATGCCAATAACTTTTTTCATTATCTATTGATACTAGCACACAGGAAACTTTTAGAACTATTTTGAAAGATGTCTGGCAGATTGTTTAACAAAGGCGCTAAAGAGTGGGTGCGGATCAAGCGGTCTTGCTATTAATTCTGGGTGGAACTGTGTCCCCAAGAAAAATGGATGTGTTTTTTCTTTGAGTTCTGCTATCTCCATAAGATGACCGTCTGGTGAGACACCAGAGAAAATAAGACCTGCATCTTCTAGTGTCTTTATATACTTCTCGTTCACCTCAAATCGGTGACGGTGGCGCTCAGTTACTGTACGAACAGAGTTCTTCTCGCTGCCCCATCTTGCATTACTGTATTCTCTATACGCATGTGTATCCTTTTTTAAAACACATGGATAGCCACCCAGCCTCATAGACCCGCCATAGGTCTCTGCAGCCATTAGTTTTTTCTGATGCTCCATAATATCAATGATTGGGTGCGAGGCTTTCTTGTCTATCTCTGTCGTGTGAGCGCCTTTTAGATTAGCTACGTTACGTGCATACTCAATCACCATTAGTTGCATGCCATAACATAGCCCAAAGTATGGGATCTTATTTTCACGTGCATACCGTATAACATTGATCTTGCCTTCGATTCCACCAGAACCGAACCCGCCTGGAACTAAGATTCCGCCAACGTCTTTAAACGACTCCTTACAAAGCTTAAGAACAGTGGCAGGTGTCCCTTCGAACTTTTGAGAACTGAGCCAGAGAAGTTTTGGTGTGTAGCCATGTTTATAAGCAGAAAACTTTATCGCTTCAATAACTGAAACGTATGCGTCTGATAAAACAAAATCTCCTGTATCAAAATACTTACCCACTATCGCGATAGTTACCACTTTCTTTGCTTTCTTAATACTATCAGTGAATACGAGCCACTCACCGAGGTCTGTCTTTCTTGGTTTCAGTTTAAGTGCCTTTTCGAGTAGTCCGCCTAAATTATCTTTTTCAAAGTTCTCAGGGACGTCATAGATGCTTTTGATGTCTGGAGCAGAAATAATATGAGAGGCTAGAACGTTGCACGATATGGCAAGCTTCTCTTTTCTCCTTTCATCAAGTGGCACCTCACTGCGGGCAATGATAAAGTCCGCGTTTAGTCCGTAAGAGTTGAGTTGTCTCACTGCGTTCTGTGTAGGCTTGGATTTCATCTCGCCGATACTTCCTGGGATCGGGAGGAACGAGACCATAATAATAGTCACATCATTAGGGTTTTCTAACTTAAAGAGCCGGGCAGCCTCGATGAACATAATGTTCTGGTAGTCTCCGACCGTCCCCCCTATTTCTATTACAGAAATATCGGACCCGCTCTTTGAGGCACTCTCTTTTATACGGTCTACTATCTCGTTACGGACATGGGGGATAGCCTCGACGCATTTCCCGCCGTATTTGAGCGCTCGCTCTTTTGCAATAACAGAAGAATAGACCATACCGGATGTCATATAGTCACAAGAAAGAAGGCTGCGGTTCAGAAAGCGCTCGTAATTCCCCATATCTTGGTCAGTTTCGAGCCCGCTCTCTAACACAAACGTCTCCCCGTGTTCGGTCGGATTCATTGTGCCTGCGTCCACATTAAGATATGGATCTGCTTTTATGATATTGACCTTATATCCCTTAGCTTGGAAAATGGTCCCAATAGAAGAGGTGGTGATTCCTTTACCAACACCTGACATAACACCGCCTATAACGAAGATATACTTATGGCGTTTCATTAATAGGGGGAGTGTATCACACCGGTACGGGTAATACTATTAGTGAATATGTTCTTGCAAAAAGCACCCTGCCGGGCGCTTTTTGCTTGTTTTTTCCTATGGCAATCTACTGCGTAAGCTCTACTTTTACTTCATTAGAGTAAGTTCCGCACGCTCCATTTAGATACTCACACGCGCGCACATAATACGTACCAGATCCATTAAAAGCTTTAAGTGATGCTTTTGCTCCATAACCATCACCAAAGTATTCCGCTCTATCATTTGGTCGTGGAGGATATGCAGGGCTCATGTCTTTTGACCATGTCACTTTATACCCGTACTGTGACTTTTGTGGGGCTGACCACTCTACGCCACCACTTGTTGGTGTGACTGCGATAGAAGTGACCTTACTATAGTAAGTTGCTGGTTGTTCTTTTTTCTTTTCAACCATCACCTCCTTTGTAAATTCTTTTTTCTCTTCTTTCTTTACCATATTTTCTTCCTTTTTCATTTGTCCAAGAGAACAATTAGATGTATGAAGTGCTTCTCTTGTCGCTTTGTCAAACATGCCTGTCTGTGGAAGTTCTGTAGATTTTTGGTAAGCAATGAGGGCAGTCTGTGTTAACTTACCATAATACCCAGTACTCTTACTCTTCAGATATCCTTTTTCTCTAAGAACATCTTGCAATCTTTTTACGTCGCCACTAAGTGACCCCTCTCCGTCTCCAAGAGAAAGCTCAGCTTCTGTAACAAAACACTTTTGTGTGTTAGTTTTTTCTAGCTCTACAATACGAGCCTGAATTTGTTTTGATAAATATTTTAAATCTTCAAGTGAATATGTGGAGATATTTATCTCAAGGGCTGACACGTACGAAAGCGACAACATGAGCACGAGTGGGGCTATTATTTTTTTCATACTATATATTATGACTATAGTACTAGTGTATAGCTAAGAAATAATAAAGAAAGTGGAAATTGATATACACACTCCTCTTTGTTCTACATTATCGATTAAGGAATGTAATACTCAGCTGTAGAGCGGTAGCGAAGAGTCCCCATGCAAGATATGGAATATTCACATATACCACCCACCGTAACGCGGGTGACACACACCACACTGCAATAAGTGCCCATATGAGAGTTACAACAACAAGCACAATGTCAATGGAAGCTAGGAGATTATTTTTTAATCCAAACTGGATTGGGGTAAAAATAACATTAAAGAAAAGATTGAGCGCAAACGGCAATGCTACTGTCCATGGAATTTCTCTCCTAAAAACTTTATAGAATACTACCCCGAATGAAATCGCGATTATAAAATACAAAACAGACCACACAGGACCAAAGATCCATGAAGGAGGAGCAAACGTCGGTTTAATCAACTGTGAATACCAATTATATGTAGCGTTCATGTAACAAAGCATACCAAGAACAACCTCAATATCATTGATTAGTGAGCAAAACTACATGAGGATGACCAAGAACCTGACAAGCGTTAATACGGAAGATATCTTTACCCTCTCTTTTAGAGAGTTTTATTGTGACGCCTTTTTTACTATTGAAAATGAGAGCAAAAATATACTGACAATGATAATTGTGCAGAAAAGACAAAGCAGACAGTAGGCTTGAATATAAATAGTTTCTCTGTAGATAATAAAACTATTAAAAAGTACTCCTAAAAAAGAAACAGCGGCAAGTGCTTTTGCATAAACAATCTTTTCACTTTTATATCCACAGAACGCCACAAAAAACAACACCGGATATACCGCCAAAGCAATCCAAGGGAAAGAGACACCAAACACCTGTGAAAGCGGATGCCGCAACACATCAGTACACGAAAAAACATTAGAAATATCACAGAACGAGCTAAGACCGACCGGGTCAACAAACCTTACAAAGTATGCTTTGTAACTTAAGTAACTAGCATTGATAAAAGCTATTAATGCGAGAATTTGAATTATTAAGAATTTATTTTTCATATCCATAGTATACCAGCTCTCTTGTATAAGGGATTGAACGTCTCCGACAACCTACTCTCCTTTGAAAGTAGAAATGGTGGGAGTAAGGACCTCTTTGGTTTCCTGAAGTACGGAGGCAAGGTTTTCTTTGATTTGTATTTTGGTAGTGTCTACTATTTCGGTGACAATAGCGTCTTTCTTAGCTTGTACGCTATCTATGTTTGCTTGAGCATGAGTAAAAGCACCTATCAAAAGCTGTGCCACAAATACAATTCCAAAAATAATAAGAATAACCACAAAGACTAAAAAGACAATAGCAAGTATGGCGGCTTTTTTGAAATAAGAATGCAATCCTTTTTTATTTCCCTCTAAAATTTTTGGAAGCACGCTTTGAATAATCTTTTTTACGAAAAATAATCGTATCATGTATTTTTTATATAAAAAATTTTACTTGAAATCAAGAGGTGTCGCGTAATCCAAATCATTAAATTACGGATGAAAATTCATCGCTAGCGTTGTGTGATACATACATAGTCTATCAGATACCGATTACATCTGTCTTAATTATGCGACGCAGTGCTCGTGTCTACTTTGTGCTTACATTGTATTATTTAACTCCAATTTTCCATACCCCTTTCTCTCTAAAAGCATCAGTGGTTTGACGTTTACCTTGATTGATCAGATTAGCAAGCGGTACTTTATTTTTCTTAGCATATTCTGAGAGAGTTACAATTTTTCTACCTTCTAAATATGCGATTCTTTTATGGAGACCTTCTGAAAGAGCAAGATAGATAATTTGTTCCATCTCTTTTGTTGACTTTTTATCTCTAAAATTAGAAAAAGTCTTATAGTAGAGATGCTTCTCTTTATCTCGGATAATTATATTTGGATATCCAAATTCCTGAAGTTGTAAGTTTATAAGCACTCGACCAATACGACCGTTACCATCAACAAACGGATGTATCGTTTCAAACTGAAGATGAAACTGTGCTATTTTTGTAAAAATATTTGTACTATGGTCTGACTTATATTCATGAAGCAACACTTCTATCATTCGAAGTACATGTTCCGGCGCCGGCGCAACATGCTTACCAACGCGCACATATTCATTTTCTTTTCTAAATCTTCCAGCAATATCATCATTAATACCACCTATCAATAATGAATGAATAAAAAGTACTGTTTCTTGATTAAGAATAATTGAATCTTTTTTCTTTTTTATATATTCATAAACTCGTGCTAAATTTTTAGCTTCAAAAACCTCTCGCAAGGAATATGTTTTCGAAACTTCTAAATCAAGCAATATTTTTTCTGTATCAGGTAGTGTTAATGTCGAATTCTCTATGGCATTTGAGTTATAGACGGACTCTGCAAGTTCAACTTCTTCAATAATGTTTAAAAGTGAGTCTTTCCCTTTTTTAAGAGAGTCATATTTCTGTTTCAAATCAAGTATCTTTTGATGCTTTTTAGTAGTTTTTTTCATACTTTATGCCTTATAGTATATAGAATTTATATAAAAATGTCAATAAAATCGTAAATTATATATAATATATAAATAAATTTACAGTAATTTAAGTGTTTTTCTTTATTTGTATACATTAATTCAATCAAATACATTATCAGTTCCAACCTGCTATGTAATTCTCTAAGGGGTATGCAAATGTTGTAACTAAAAATCCCCTCGTTTAAAAGGAGGTTTTAAACCAGCAGGTTTACGTCTTGGACGAAAATAAATTTGATTGGTGTACTGTCGCAGATTCCCTTAAAACAAGGAGTCTTGCGACTATGTTTTAAGTAATACCCCCTGTGGTACGGGATTAGAACTCAATTCAAATAATTAACTACGGCTTATTGACACCATATTTTGCCACAAAAGCATCGTCTGTTAAAAATTTTTCATCTGCATTCCTTTCTTGTTGCTTTGCTACTCCAACTTGAGCAACCATTTTTTGAAAAGATGATGAGTTTTGGCCCGGTCCCCAAATCACTTACTGAAACCCAAAAGGAACTTGATGCTCTTACAAAAATGAGATACCGAGAACTTATTGATGATGAAACTTTTATCAAAGAAAGAGACGACCTCAAATCAAAAATTGCAAAACTAACAAGTAATCTACGAGAGACAGAAGACAGAGCGGAGAAGTGGCTTGAGCTCACTGAAAAGACATTCAACTTTGCTCGTTACGCACGCAAGGAGTTTATTCTTGGAGACCTCAATCGTAAAAGAGAGATGTTTTCTGCACTTGGTCAGAACTTTTGGGTGAAAGACAAAAAAATCCATATAGAACCTAACGAATGGTTCGTTCCAATAGAAAAAGCGTATCCTTCTCTGTTATCAGAATATAATCGGCTAGAACTGAACAAAACACTTGATAACACAAGCCGAAACGAGCAATATGCTCAAATTATTCTCTCTTGGTGTACTGTCGTAGACGGGATTAGAACTGGAATGAGTAGAAATTAATTTACCCTACTGGTGTTTACATTATATCTTTCCACTCTTAACTTCATCTCTCACTTCCATCCACAATTTACCTAAATGATTTGCTCCGTCTTTGTTCGGCCCCCAACCCCAGAAATCATCTCGCCAAGAATCTTCTATAAGCTCCCTGTCTCCTGATTCAATTAACTTCTTTAAAATATATGGATGTTGTCTAACTTTTTCTCGAAGAATTTCTTTCATGATACCGAGTTTTACTTCGTTCCAATCTTTTCTGTATCTGTCTCTATGCTCATGAGATAATTTCTGAGAGTCATGTGCGGACATTGTTTTTCGTATAGCTTCTTTAAGGTCTTCGTCTTCAAATTTTTCTGTGTGGTATGCATGTTCTGATGTTAAGCAAAAATTACCCTTCCACATAATTGCAAATGCAGAAAAGTTTGAGAAAACATAGTATTCTCTTTCATAAAATCCAATAGGTTCTTTTTCTTTGTTTTCCATATCTAAATAGTATACCAGTTCCAACCTTGGCATTTTTCGCGAAAGGGTACAGAAAATAACCTTTGATTTTATTGATATTCTCGATTGGTGTGCC
>CAZNZQ010000005.1:0-53032 GCA_964577675.1 uncultured Candidatus Saccharibacteria bacterium | reverse complement strand
GATATTTTGCTTAGTGATGTTGGGTTAGGGGCACTAAGAGGAGGTGTTGTTTCGGGTAACGCTTCGACCCCATCTAGAAGCGGCGGGTCGCCTTCTTGTGGCACCAAAGAAGAGGTCCTTTCCAAGCTTGGTTCTCAGTCTGGAATATGCGGAGGGACAAGTTGTTCTTTTTTGTCTGGATGTAATTACTCTCAATATGCTTCAACTATTAAAAGTGAGGCCGCCTCCGCTGGTGTTGATCCTAAAATAGTCGCAGTAATAATGTGTAAAGAGTCTGGAGCAAGACCAAATGCACAAGGAAGAAACCCAAACGGCACATACGATTGTGGGCTTATGCAAGTAAACCAGCCGACACCCTGTGATGCAACATCACTTGACCCAACACAGAACGTAAGGAAGGGTGTAGCTTTGATAAAACAAAAAACATCCGCAGTTAATCAGTCTTACCCTGGGATTCCTCAGCGTATGGGTGTTCTTGCTTCCTATAACTGCTGCGCGAATGGCACTGTCCCCCACTCAGCAAGCGCAGACTGTTCAACGGCTAACGGTTTTCCGTTTACACTTCCCAAGTGGGCGTGTCCAATTAATCCCGGGGAAGGTCAATATAATATGTGCAGTGTAAAAAACTACGTATGTGGAATAGAGGCCTGTCTTACGCAGGTGCAGATTTAGTGTGCAGGCTTCAGATGAGCGAGCTTGTTTTTAACGTAAACATCTTGTCCGTAACTTACTAGGTTGCTTACTAGCCAATAGAGAGCTAGTGCTGACGGTAGGATCATACCAGAAACAGCAACAATAATCGGTATAACGTATAGTAACTGTATCTTCATAGACTTCATGAGGTGGTCCTGGAACGATTCTTCTCCTTTTGTTGTCGTACTCACCATAGACTCAGTCTGTCTTTTCGCTAAAACAAAAGAGGAAACCCCTGCCAGGAGAGCAACAACAGTGTTCTTTTCGGTAACATCAAAAATACCAAATGCTATGGTGTGGAGGTTGTCAGGAAACGTAACGAATGAGTAGAGTGACTCAGCGTCTGAGATAAGGCCTTTTGAAAAGACGAAGTATAGTGCGAAAAATATCGGGATTTGTAAAATGATTCCAAAAATACTGGAAAAGGGGTTAATCTTTTCTCTTCGGTACATTTCTACCATTTTTTTAGCAGCTTCTTGTGGGTCTTTCTTTTGAAGCTCTTTTATTTCCTTCATTTCAGGCTCAACTTTCTTCATTAAGTATTGGGTCCTGAGCGCTGAGATATTAACAGGGAGGAGAAACGCTTTTACGATGAGGGTTACTAATACGATTGCTGTTCCTATGTCGTGTAAAGGGACAAACGAAAGAACAATGGCTACTAGATTATAAATTGGTTCATAGAAAAATGTGTCGAACATAGTGTGTGTATTTTAGAGTGTAGCAAATGCTTTGTATATTTCCTCTTCTATTTTTTGGTAAGGGAAACTTCGAGGGAGGGTTTTTGGATAAATAACGAAATATCCAAAAATAGTCTTCTGTTTTAGAAAGGAGGATGTGGCGTGTAGGATTTTTCTTCTAACCCTGTTTCTTTCTGTTGCCAACTTCATCCTTTTCTTTGAAATAACACAGGCTATTTTTAACGCTTTTGCATCACCATAAGCCAAATCGAATACGTCGCCATGATAAATAACTCGTGTTTTTACTAAGCTAAAGTCTTTTTTTGTGAACCGCAATGATGCGGGAAGCATGGGAGCGAAAGGGTTACTTAGGAACAACCACAGAGAGTTTCTTGCGGCCAGCACTTCTTCTGCGAGCGAGAACTTTGCGACCACCTTTAGAAGCCATGCGGACGAGGAATCCGTGGGTAGTAGCTCGCTTCTTTCTTTTTGGTTGGTATGTAATAGACATGGGAACTATTCTATATTAAAAAATGAGATAAATCAATACCATAAAGGAACCCACTATTTACCTTCGTCAAGTTGAATCAAAATTTCTCCTGTGTATACTAAGGGCTATCTATGGACTATCAACAGCTTTGGAACAGTGCTTTATCCCAGATTGAGATAGAACTTTCTCGCGTTAACTATAATACCTGGTTCAAGAATACTCGCATCGTTGACTATAAGGACGGGGAGGTGACGATCGGCGTTCCGAATGAGTTCGTAAAAGACTGGCTTAACCAAAAGTATCACAAGTTTATTCTTCGCATCTTGCGCACCATACACGAAGGTGTTAGGTCTGTTATTTTTAATGTTGTTAAGCCAGAGAATCTTCAAAAGAAATCTCAACATATTGCAATAACCGGACAACCCTTGCCACTACAAGATCTTTATATAAACAAAGATGATGGGCTCAACCCTAGATATACCTTTGATACGTTTATTGTCGGTTCATTTAATGAGGTGGCGTACGCATGTTCTCAGGCCGTTATCAATAACCCGGGTATTGTTTATAACCCTCTTTTTATCTACGGAAACACCGGTCTTGGAAAAACTCACCTTATCCAGGCAATGGGGAACACTATTAAGAAGAAATACCCTGAACGTAAAATTTTTTATACGTCGCTTGAAAAGTACTACATGGACTACGTGAGTGCAACACATCTTAATAAGATGAATAGTTTTAAAGAAAAGTATAGGAAGTTTGATGTTTTTATAATGGACGATATTCAATTTATTAACGGGAAAGAGAGAACCCAGGATGAGCTTTTCCACTTATTCAACTCTTTATATGAAATGAATAAGCAAATTATTTTTTCTTCCGATAAACACCCTAATTTAATAGCTGGCCTTGAGGACAGACTACGTTCTCGTTTCAATCATGGAATGATAGTAGATATTAATATTCCTTCAATGGAGTCTCGTTTGGCTATTCTCCAATCAAAAACAAAAGATTTTAGAGATAAAATACCGTTGGACGTTCTTCAGTATGTTGCAGATACAATACAGGGAAACATTAGAGAGCTAGAGGGTGTTATGACTTCTATTATTGGTCATATTCAAATAAAACAGCAAGCTATAACATTAAGCGATGTTAAAAACTTACTTAAAAACAGTGTTAAGGCTAAGAAAAACATTTCTATCCCAGAAATAGTAAAGTTGATTTCTGATTATTACCACATCCCTGATGTGTATGTTTACAACAAAACCCGCCGTAAGGATGTTGTGAAGCCGAGACAAATTGTTATGTATATTTTAAGAGAGGATTTTGATATCTCTTACCCAATGATTGGCGACAGATTAGGGGGAAGGGACCACACTACTGTTATTCACTCTTATGAAAAGATAAAAGGGCTTCTTAAAGAAAACGCTCAGCTTAGTCGCGAAATTGACGATATTCGGGCAATGCTTTCTTAAATTTTTGTTGTTGTGGAAATCTTTGTGGATAAACACAAAACAACTGTTGTATATCTTTCCACTTACCTTTTCTCTTTTCTTTTTTACTAATACTTTTCCTCTTTTAACCCTTTATTATTTATTTCTTTTTACTCATATTGCTTTCTAGATCTAGCTTGTTTAATAAGGCTTTTATTAGTATTTCCACTTCGTCCACATAGCTATACTTAGTATCATATTTTATATATACTAAGTACATGAAATTTGAATGCAAAAGTGATGTTTTCATAAAGTTGGTACAACAGGTAGGGAAGGCTAGAAGTAAGGTACAAAGAGATAGTTCACTTCAAGATATCCATTTAGAGATAACTGATCACCTACTAACACTAAGAGCTACCAACCTCGAACTTTTTTGTGAAAAAAGTATTCCCGTTAAAGGATTAACAAACGGAGCCTGTCTTATTCATGGGGAGACATTATTGCGCATACTTTCTACTTTTACAGCAAAGGATATAACACTTAGTTGTGAAGTTGTTGAGGGTGTTTTTACTATTACAACAGAAAAGGGTGTTATTGAAATAAAAACTAATCCATATGAAGATTTTCCTACCCTACCAAAACAAGGGGAGCAAATAGGAGGCATCAAGAAGGAAACACTTATTTCTTTATTCAAAGAAGTGTCTTTTTGTTCAGCAAAGACAGATATAAAACCAGAAATATCTTCTGTTTTTATCTACACAAAAGATCAAACCATTTATGGGGTCGCAACAGACTCTTTTAGATTGGCAGAAAAAACATTTTCAAATAACAATAACCTAGAATTCTCTTTTCTTTTACCTGAAAAGCATATTGGTGAAATCATTCAGATCATTAATGAAGAAGGGGATGAGAGCATTACACTCTTCAAAAATGGAAGCATTATCTCTCTATCGTCTAGCAACCTAACACTCTCTATACACACCATCACAGGGCATTTTCCTGACTACCATCAGCTGTTTCCTAAAGAGTTCACCACAACCGTCACTTTATCAAAAGAAGAGCTACAGAAAGGATTATTGCTCACCACCTTTTTCAATGAGCAGTACTCTCAAGTCGAGTGTGTTTTTAGTGGAGATAAATGCACACTCCATAGTAAGAATGAAAAGGTTGGACAAGTAACACATTCTTTTCCTATAACAAAAGAAGGGGACGATATAGAAGTAAAATATAACAATAGATTTTTCTTAGAAACTCTTCCTTACATAGAAGGAGACACAATTATTTGTTCATTTACTACTCCGAACAGACCTGTTTTTATTAAGGGTGTTAAAGATATAAGCTTTACCTACCTCCTAATGCCTCTTAATCGATAACAATGGACGGAAGTCTTTTTAAAAAATACGAGCAACGTATATACAAGAACAAGACCGAGAAAGAAGAAGTTCTTAAGTATATAAAAGAAAGAACAGGTGTCGTTTTAGATGGAGCAGAAATAGCACTAGATAATAAAAAAATAAAAATACAAACATCTTCAACAAAGAAGGCTTTTCTCCGAAAAGGAAACGTAGCCGGTTGCTTACAAGAGAAGGGGTACACGCTCTCCTTCTAAGGAAGAACATTTGTAGGAGGAATAATCACCGGAGTAGATAAAGGTTCTGTTGTTGTGGAGTTAAGAGAAGTGCCGCCAAAACAAGGGTTACCATTTTTACTTATCCAATTATCTATACCCGTCTGCCACAAGTTGTATTGAGCGTCTCCATAAGGGGAGAGGGGAGGCTGGTTAGGGTTGGTTTTAGTAACTTGAGTAAGGATAGTTGTAACAGTTCCACCCGAACAATATTCGCCACGAAGTATTGGAACAGAAGAAGTGTTAGGGAGAGGGTCTGGGAAGTATTCGATTTGTTTACCTTCAGTGGCGTTTACCATGGCCTTTCTCCATATAGGAGCAAGAACAAAACCAGCTGTCTTTTTGTCGATCGGAGTATTGTCGTTATTTCCTGCCCACATACCTATCACAACTGAAGGGGTGTACCCAATAACCCAAACATCTTTATAGTCGTTTGTAGTACCCGTTTTTACTGCAACAGGGCGGTTTTGGAAGTAAAGCGCTGAGTTTGATCCAAAGGTTGGTGTTCTGGCAACATTATCCGAAAGTACGCTTGAGATGAGAGAGGTAACAGACTCAGAAAGAACCTCTTTTTCTATAGGTGAAAACTTTTCCAAAATCTCACCATCCTTATCCCTAATCTCTAAGATACCTTGTTCTTTGTGATAAATTCCATTGCTAGCAAAAACGCCGTAAGCGTTTGTTAGCTCAAGCAGTGTTACCTCTCCACCACCAAGAACAAGAGAAAGTCCGTAGCGATCAAAAGTCGTTATTGTTGATAGCCCCATCGCCTGAGCTAGACCGATAGCGTTTGTTATGCCTGCTAAATAGAGTAACTTTACCGCAGGAACGTTGAGAGATTGTGCAAGTGCTTCACGGAGAGAAACAGGCCCACGGAATAACCCGTCATAATTTTCTGGCATGTAACAATCAGATTCCGAAGCTCCTCCCTTTGGGTTTCCATAAGCGTCACAACGGGTGCTGAATTGGGTGGGCACATCAAACAACACTGTTTCAGGTGTATACCCCTCACTAAAAGCAGACGCATATACTATAGGTTTAAAAGAAGACCCAGGTTGTCTGGAGGCCAATGCTATGTTGTATTGCCCTGGAATCTCAGTATCAAAAAAGTCTCTTGACCCAACCATTGCAAGAATCTCTCCAGTCTTAGGGTCGATTGCCACAAGAGCAGCGTTAGTTGCTTTGAATTTTTTGGCGTTTTCAAGCGCCCCTTCTTTTACTATTTCTTCAAGTTTCTTTTGTAGCTCGTAATCAATAGTCGTGGTTATTTTTAACCCCCCATTTAGAACTTCCTCCAAGCCATACCTCTCCTCGAGGTAATCTCTAATATACATAACAAAGTGAAGAGCCTTCCCACTATTAGTCTCTCTCTTTTCAAAGACAATTGTTTCCTCTTGCGAAGCGTCCTTCTGTTCCTTTGTAATGTAACCGAGCTCGTACATTCTCTCAAGAACAAGGTTTTTTCTCTTCTCTAGCGCGTCCCTATTCTTACCGTACGGGGAGTAATAGGTAGGGGCCTGTGGAAGAGCCGCCAGGTACGCAGCCTCAGTTAATGTGACATCACTCGCCTTCTTCCCAAAAAAAGCAAGAGATGCCTCCTCAACACCATAGATTGTTCCACCGTACGGGCTTTCGTTTAAGTAAATTTGTAGGATGGTGTCTTTCGGAAGCTCTCTGTCTAGTTTGATTGAAAGAATGATTTCTTTAAGCTTTCGTGATATTTTTTTATCTTTTGTAAGAAGGGCATTTTTGATTACCTGCTGATTAATTGTAGATCCTCCTTGTGAAAAACCTCCACTCATTATGTTTGCGATAACAGCTCTGATAAATGATGTCGGCCTAAAACCAAAATGCTCATAAAAGTGTGCGTCCTCTATCGCTATTGTTGAGTTGCGAATATGGGGGCTAATTTCATTTATCGGAACGATTGTTCTGCGTACGTTGTCATGAATGTTATAGAGCAACACCTTTCCTGTGCGGTCATATATCTTCGTTGAGTTGGCGATGTTTCTGTTTTCGAAGTTATTAAAGTCGGGCAGTTGTATGCTTGCAAGCCATGCAAGAATACAAGCAGAAGCTATGATGCTCAACGCGAAACAAAGAAGAACAAACTCCTTTAAAAGCTTTCTTTTTGCTTTGCTTTTCCTTACATTGTGAGAAGTGCTCATCGTATGTAAATACTAGCACAACAATCGCCTAAAATCTCTTCGCGTGGTAGTATAAAGTTCATGGAAAAAGTAATCACCGACGAGAAAAAAATAGACGACCTACTCGCCCGTGGCGTCGAGGACATTATTGTAAAAGAAGAACTAAAAGCACTTCTTACATCCGGTAAGCAACTACGTGTGAAGCTTGGTATCGACCCAACAGGCGCTAGAATTCACATAGGAAGAGCCATTCCTCTCAGAAAACTAAGAGAGTTCCAGCAGCTTGGACACCAAGTCGTTCTTATTTTTGGTGACTTTACTGCTCAGATAGGGGATGCGTCAGACAAGACAGAGAAGAGACCAATCAAGACCAGGGCAGAAATAGACGAAAACCTTAAAGACTACAAAAGTCAGATTTCAAAAATTTTAGATATTAGTAAGACAGAGTTCGTGTACAACAATGACTGGCTATCAAAACTAACATTCGGAGAAATCGCAACACTTGCCGAGTGCTTCTCTGTGCAGCAGATGCTCGCTAGACGTAACTTCAAAGATCGCTACGAGAATGGAACAGAGATATCCCTAAGAGAGTTCCTGTACCCAATAATGCAAGGGTATGACTCAGTTGCCGTGAAAGCCGATATTGAGATCGGAGGCTTCGACCAGTTGTTTAATCTAAAAGCAGGCAGAATTATTCAAGAGTTTTATGGCATACCGAAGCAGCAGATAATTACCTTTCAGATGCTCGAAGGAACAGATGGTCGCAAGATGTCGACCTCGTGGGACAACATTATCTCTATTGTGGATGATCCTTATACTATGTTTGGAAAGGTGATGGCAGTGCACGATGACCTTATTATTAAATACTTTAAGCTGTGTACCGATGTGTCTCTAGAAGATATACAGAAGATGGAAATAGAGTTAGCGCAAGGGGCGAATCCAAAAGATATTAAAATGAAATTAGCGAGCGAGCTAGTTGTCTTGTATCACACAGAAAAGGACGCCACACTTGCCAAGAACTCCTGGATAGAGACATTCCAAAACGGAGGCGTCCCTGACATACTGCCTGAGATACATCTAACAGCAGAAGACGAAATCGCAGACGCTTTAGTAAAAGAGGGGATAGTTGAGTCTAAAACTGCATGGAGAAGACTAGTAGAAGAGGGTGCAGTAAAAGATACAGAAGGAGAGACGGTGACTGACGTAAAGGTAAAAGCTAAGAATGTTACTCTAAAAATAGGCAAGAAACGGTTCGCAAAGATAGTAATTAACTAAGATCAGAGGTAAAACAAGGAGGCGCCGTAGGCGCCTCCTTGTTTTACCTCTAACACTTCCAACGAAGAACGCCCTAACTTGGGCCCGACTACCAATACCCCTCGTCGTTCGGGTCAAACGCAATTTCTACCTCATCATCAACGTCCTCATCTCCTTGTGCTGTAAAGACAGCGACCTCTTCCTCGATAATAATTTCTTCATCAAAAACCGCCTCTAAGGCATCTGGGTTCACGTCTCCTGACTTCGGTTCCTCCTCTTCAATAAGCATATAAATATATAATCAATGTACAGCAAGATTACACTTACCGTATTTCCTTGCAAGCCCTCACTATGAATAACTAAGAAAGTCCTTTCAAAATAAGCTTATTTTGCCTGTTTGCGCTGTGGGTAAGAGCAATAGCAATTGCGTCCATTTCGTCATCTAGCACAGAACCCCCAGCTTTAATTTTAAGAATCCTTGAAACCATTAGGCTAATATCTTCCTTCGAAGCTTTTCCATACCCGGTAATCGCGAGCTTGATGTGAGCAGGGGGATACTCATAGACGGCGAGCTTAAACGTTTCTGCAACATAAAGACAAACCCCGCGCACCTCAGACACAGTAATAATCGTCTTTTGATTAGTTGTAAAAAAAAGTGTCTCGATCGCGAGCTCCTGTGGCTTATACTGTGCAATTATTTTTTCTAAATGTGACCCCGCGTCGAACAGTCGCTTACTAAAGCTATCTTTTTTAGATGTTGTTATACAGGTGGAGAAGATAAGTTCCTCACAACTTCCCTTCTTATCTAAAATACAAACCCCTAATCTGTCGAACCCGGGGTCTATTCCTAAAATACGAATCGTCTCCTCGGCTGCCTTCATATATTATTTTTTAAAATGTGTGAGCGCTTTCTCCGTAGCCTTTCTTCCTCGCGGTGTTCGTTCAATCATCCCGATCTGAAGCAGGTAGGGTTCGGTTACGTCAGCAATCGTCGCCTCTTCTTCTCCAGTTGCGGCAGCTAGTGTGGAGATGCCGACGGGCCCGCCATTAAAAACATTAACCAGACATTCAAGAATAATCCTCTCCGATGTCCCTATACCGAACTCATCTATTTCAAGAAGGGAGAGTGATTCATTTACGGCGTCTTTGGTAATCTGCATCTTATGCACCTGTGCGTAGTCTCTCGCACGTTTTAAGTAGTAGTTAGCTATGCGCGGGGTGAATCTAGAGCGTCTAGCTATTTCATTAGATGCATCCTCGGGCAAAATCGCACCCAAGATCTTTGCGCTTCTTCTCACAATAAGAGCGATCTCGTCGTCTGTATAATACTGAAGACGGTAGACCCCGCCAGAAAAGCGGGAACGCAGCGGTGCAGATAGGAGAGATATTCTTGTTGTTGCGCCGATGAGGGTGAAAGGGGGCAAATCTAACTGAATGGTTCGTGCGGACGGGCCTTTCCCAATAACAATGTCGAGCTTGCCTGACTCCATGGCAGGGTAGAGAACCTCCTCAATCATTTTGTTAAGTCGGTGTATCTCATCTATAAAGAGAACATCACCTGGAGTGAGGTTAGTTAATATTGCAGCGAGGTCTCCAACTTTCATAATGGCCGGGCCGCTTGACTGCTTGAGGTTTGCGCCAAGCTCTTTTGCGACGAGATGAGCGAGTGTTGTTTTCCCGAGCCCAGGAGGCCCGTATAAGAGGATGTGTTCAGGAGGGGTTTCGCGCTCGGTCGCTGCGGTCAAAAGAATTTTTAGATTTTTTTTGATGACTTCTTGCCCTACATAATCACTAAAAGTATCAGGTCGAAGTGCGCTGTCTAAGTGCTTACTTTCTTCTTGTGTTTCTTGGGGTATAAAAGAGGTCATAAAGGGAGAGGAAAAGGGTGTTTGACAAAAGTATTTTATATGCTATAATAGTACTTATCGTAAGGGAATCGGTTACAGACAGATACTCTAGTTACGAAAGAAGTAAGAACTTTTACATCTCTAAACAGTCAGGACGTTAGTCCCATTTTCCGGTAACGAAGGACGGTCTGGTTACACTTGTTGTCTCTGGGTCTATCCTCACGTAGGAATTTTCTTCACCAAGGGGTTGTTTAGAGGTGTATGGGTTTTTATTGTAATCCGCTAGGACGTTAAGTCGTTATTCGTTAGGTATTTCCTAACTGCCCTAACGAAGAACTTGCCTAACGGAGTTTTTTAATTATTCTTCTCCGTAAAGATCTACAGTTTTTGATATTTCTTCAAACGACGTTAACCCAGCTAACATCTTAAGTATAGCATCCTCTCGCAGCGTGGGGATCTTTTGACTTTTGGCTGCTTTTTTAATTTCACGTTCGCTCGGGTTCGTGAGGAGTGCCGTCTCTATTTCTGCGTTCATAACAATCGCCTCGAAGATGCCAATACGTCCGCTGTACCCAGTGCCGCTACACATTTCGCAACCGTGCGAGGTGAAGAGAGGGTATGTAACCCCGAGAGTAATATCTTTCATTGAATCTTCTTTACCGGAGACTTTCATGTCTCCTAATATATTGGTGATAACACGAGACTCTTTTTCAGAAGATTCATAGACATCTTTACAGTTTTCACAGAGCTTTCTTACGAGTCGTTGTGCAAGCGAAAGTGAGAGAGCTCCAGCCACGACCTTTGGATTAACGCCAAGGTCTAGAAGGCGAGGGATGGTGCCTGCTGCGTTATTGGTGTGAAGTGTAGAGAGCACGAGGTGGCCGGTGAGCGCTGCGTTAATAGCAACTTTCGCGGTGTCCTCGTCGCGGATTTCTCCCACCATGATGACATCTGGGTCTTGTCTGAGCGCTGCTCGCAGTCCAGAGAGGAATGTGTAGTCTTTCTCCTCCTCGACCTGAGTCTGAGTGATACCCTCGAAGTGGTATTCAATCGGATCTTCAATGGTAAGTATTTTTACCTCAGGTGTATAGACATGATTAAGGAATGCATAGAGCGTCGTTGTTTTACCAGATCCGGTTGGGCCTGTTGTTAAGAGTATTCCGTTTGGTCTCGCTAATGCTGCTGTTACTGCTTCACGCACCTTGTCTCCAAAAGCTATGCCGTCTAAGCTTTTTACAGTATTCCTCGGGTCGAGGATTCTCATTACAAAACTCTCTCCATAATTCCCAGGCACAACAGACACACGCATGTCTACTTCCACCTCACCGAGATCGATACTGAATCTTCCATCTTGCGCGCTAGCAATTGTTGAGAGCTTAAGCCCGGAGAGAAGTTTGAGGCGACTCGTAATATTTTTTTGTAGAGCAAAGTCAAAGAACGCAACATCTTCAAGCGCACCATTAACGCGGTACCTGAGACGCACCTTAGTCTCCTCTGGTTCGATGTGAATGTCGCTCGCTTTTAGTTTAAGAGCGCCAGCCATCATAAGTTCAAGAATTCTTGTCGTCTTGTAGAGTATCTGAGAGTGACTCATTTCATCAAAGACTTTTTGTAGTTCATCCTTTGTTTGGAACTGCGCCATGAGCGAGGCCATTTTCTTTTCAGAGAGATCTAACATACCACCCTCAACCTTGCTCCCGTGTGTAAAGTCCTTATATCTTGAGGTCACATGATTAAGAGAGGAGTGCGAACACATAAAAAGGGTAAGCTCTATACCTTTATCTTCAAGAGGGCGCAATATTCTTTCTAAGACAGGGGAGGTGGGTGTAGGTGTTGCCACGAAGAGTTTCTTTCCTACCATTTTAAATGGGGCTATTGACCCCTCGATCGCCTCTTCTTCGGTGATTGTCTGCATCGCTTCCGGTTCAGGAGAGAGACCTCGTAGGTCGATATAGGGTAACCCGTACTTGTCCGAAAGTATCTTTACCGATTCCTCTTCCTCTTGCTTTTTGAGCTCTTCTATTTCTTCGAGCTGCTTTGATTCATTGAGAAATGCCATGGGAATAGTATATAGGGGATAGCGTATAGCGTGAAGCGTATAGCGTGTAGAAGAAAGATTAGTTGACCACTTTGTTTGAAGACATAAGACTTTTAGTCAATAAACAAAGCAGCCTTTTGTTGCACGTCTGTATTTCCTACGCGCTACACGCTCCCAACTACGCGCTGTTCGTGGGTGCTTGACAAAACTGTCAAATCGTGTATAATATAGTACAGAAGTTTTGAATGGACCGTGCTGTCGGAAGACAACACACTTTATTCAGAATTTTGCCTTAAAAGACCAGTGTCTAAAGGCTCCGCACATTGATTTTCAACCAACTTTTCAGGAGATCGTCATGATCGCACGTGTTCTGGCCACTCTGGCCCTCACTTTCGCTTCCATCTCTGCGTTCGCGCAGTATGGAACCTTTGGGTACGACAATAACACCCGCCAATGGGTTCCGCCGGGAGTGGCGGTCAACCAGCAGAGCAGCTCGCCTGTCTTTGCTGCGCCAGCTGTTGGAAGCGCGATTCTGGCGGCACAGCCCGCTCAGGTTCGCGGCATCCCCGCCAACTGCGAGATCATCCGCAAGGATATCTGGGAGCGCATCGGAAACGGTGCTACCGAAGCGGTAATCAAAGGGATTGGCCTTGGTCTGCTCGGTGTCGCCGCCGACCGCATCGGTCGCACCGGTGGCAAGTGGACCAATGTCGGTCTCACCGGTGGTGCAGCAGTCGGTTTTCTCGAGGGTTCAGCGGACAAGTACACCATGGTCTGCCACAACCACTCGAACCAACACTCGAACCAATCTTCAGGCACAGCCTCCGCCCCGCAAGGGACTGGTGGCCACATGTGCTTCATCGAGGGTGTGAAGGAGGCGTTTCCTGTGAAGGATCCGTCAACCTGCTCCGACATTGCCGGCCGCATGGCCAAGGCAAAAGTCGGCGCACCTTCTTCGCAAGAAGCGGCCCCGGCCGAGGAAAAGCCGGCAGTCTTCACCCCGGTCGCGAAAGGTCGTCCTGCACAGATCAACAAGACCTGCCACTACGAGGCAAGCGACGGCACCTACCGATTCAATGCCATTAGCGGTACGAAGATTGGTCCGTCCGAGTGCAACGCCATCATTCGCGGCCAGCGTGAAGTGCCGAGCGTGAGCAATCTCTCCTTGATTCTCTAACAACAAGCTATGCTTGTTGGCTGGACTTCCAGCAGCCCCCTAAACCGCAAGGTGAAGGGGGCTTGACTTTTTATATAATTCATGTATTATATATCTTATGGAGGTGTAAAGAGTAATATCTGAACACAACCAAAACAACCTGTACCTTTCCATTTCAACTTCCCGGGTCGGCCTCACGGTTGATCCACTTATTGTCTCGAAAGAGCAAGAAAGAGAGAAACCATGAACGCCGCTCCCCGCCGCCCCCGTTCCGCCGCCGCGCAACCCGCCGCACCCGGCACGATCTCGGGCAGTGTCCCGTTTTCCGTGCAAGTGGAACAAGCGGAACCGATCATTGTGCGGATCACCGCACAAGTGGTCGGTGCCGCCCAACCGGTCGGCCAACCCGCTGCCGTGCAGCATGCCCCGGTCGCAGCGCAAGCTGCACCGGAACAAGGCATGCCCATCTGGGCGAAGGTGGCACTCCTCGGGTGTATCTTCGTCGCAGTGTTCGCAGCACTGTTCATGCTGCAAGGCAAGAACGGCAACGGCAATGGCAAAGGAAACGGTTCGGCCGCTATGGCTGCTGCTCCCGCGTCGGGTCAATCCGAAGCCTCGGCACTCGCTGCCGAGAACCGCCGCCTGGCCGAAGAGAATCGTCGCCTCGCTGACGGCGGCAAGCCCGCCGCATGCCCGCAAGCTGCCGTTCCCGCCTTCACGGTGGAGAACAACAACTTCTGCGGCACTGCGCCAGCTGCCACCACCACTCCCTCCACCCGGAGGAACCCGGTGGTGGCGACGCCTCCCGCCGGCCCTGCGTCGAGTGCCGCCAAGGCACCCGTCTCCACCGCCGGCATCCCGCCGCACGGTTGCCTCTACACCTCGGATGGCACCGCCATCCTGAAGGGGCAGATGACAGTTCTTCCCAAGGGAACGGAAATCGCGCGTGCCTCATTCGTGGACATCAACGCGAGCACGGACAAGGCAGTCGCGGCTATCCGCGACCAGTTCACCAACTGGAAGACGGACCTCCCGCAGCGCATGCAGATGTGCAGCAAGTGGTCCGCCCACAAGGCGGAGCAACTCCAGGAGCCGAAGGGCAGAACCCTCGGCGAAACGACCCTCATCAAGTAGGGCCACAACATAGGGGCAATCATTGCCCCGCAGCCCGGAATTTCCGGGCTGTTTTCTTTTCTATAGAACTTGACATAAGTTTAAAAAAGTGTATTATATTATAATTAGTCAAATCAGGATTATAAACCAACCAAAACCATGAAACTCACTTTTATAAAAAACATTGTAGCGACAGGGATGATATTTTTTGTTTTCTTCGGAAATGCACTAACTGTTTCAGCTCGGTGGATAGAAACATCAGGCGGTAACTCTGGCTGGATAGACACCACCGGTGGCAATTCGGGATGGATTGATACCACAGGCGGTAACTCTGGCTGGATAGACACCACCGGTGGCAATTCGGGATGGATTGATACTACAGGCAGTAACTCAGGTTGGGTCAACACTGTTGGTGGTAATTCTGGGTGGATAGAAACATCAGGCGGTAACTCAGGCTGGATCAATACTGTTGGTGGTAATTCTGGGTGGGTTAGTGATACCACCGGTTGGTCAACTGTTGGTTGGTCAACAACGCCTATCAACACTACTGCAAACACTGGTTGGGTTACCACTAATAACACTTGGGTAAACCCAGGAACTGTTAACACTGGTTGGGTAACAACCAACAATACTTGGAATACAGGAACTAACTGCCCTTGGAACACTACATGGAATGGCTCCACTTGTGTGAGCACAACAGCAGTTACCGTTACTAACGTTTGTTCAGATGGACAACCTCCTGTAAACAACAGCTGTGTCCGTACTAACACAATCCCCGTGGTTACTAACACCGTATGTTCAGACGGACGTCCACCGGTTAACAACTCATGTGTAAGAACAACAACAGTTACCGTCACTAACGTCTGTTCAGACGGACAACCACCAGTGAATAACAGCTGTGTCCGTACCAACACAATCCCAGTGGTTACGAACACTATTTGTTCAGATGGTCAGGCTCCAGTAAACGGATCTTGTGTCAGAACCGGAACTGTCGTGACTACAACTAATTGTCCAACAGGGACAGTGTGGAATGGAACTAACTGTGTTCAAACCGTTACAGGTACAGTCGTAACTAATACCACATGTCCATGGAACTCCTCTTGGAATGGAACAAGTTGTGTCAGCATGATAACTCCCCCAGTAGTCACCAACACTTCTTGCCCTTCTAATACTCAATACATAAATGGAGTGTGCCAGCAAATAGTTTCGTCACCAGTTGTAACATATCAGACATGTTGGGATGGGTCAGTTATCCCTACCCACTCAGTCTGTGCAGCGCAGTATAAGGTGTGTTCAAACGGGCTCAGTATCCCAATCAACCAGACGTGCTACGTAGCAACAACACCAGTTATTGCTCCAATCAAGATAACCTTCAACAACGTCGTTACCAGTCTTGCAACAGAGGTAACGCAGAACCAGGGACGCTGTAACGGTATAGGGCTCATCGCGCAGGGCGCTCCATCAACTGGGTGGTTCGAGTATGGTGAGACTGCTAACCTAGGACGTACAACAGTCTCAGCAAACATCGGAACTTCTGACACTGCTCCGTTCTCTAACCTTCTTACTAACCTTAAGCCTTCAACCAAGTACTACTGTCGCGCAGTGATGCAGAACAAGCATGGTCTTGTGAAGGGTGAGGTGGTGAGCTTTACCACAAAAGGAAAAGCAACGACATATGTAAAACCCGCCGCCGCTACGCCAGTGAAGAAGCCTATAGCTACTAAGGTTCCAGTAAAGAACGAAGTCGTCTGTTCAGATGGAACCACCATCTCCGTTAAGAATCAGTCAGCAGCTACTCTTCTTACTGATGGACAGAAGCTTGTCACTCTCTCGATAGAAAAGACCGAAGGGAAGATAGCGAGCGAAGGAATTGTAAAGTTCAAAGTAAGCTTCAAGAACATCACAGACTCACGTCTTACAGAGACTGTTCTTAAGGTGAAGCTTCCAGAAGAAGTGCGACTACTCGAAACGAGCGCAGGAATGTATGACGCAGTAACTAGAACTATTACTCTTAATCAGAACACGCTCGACCCATACACAGAAGGAACCATTCTCTTCTCAGGTGTGGTTGCTAAAGATGCAGCACTCGGAAAAACGATCGTTACCAACGCATATGTTGCATACACCGTTCCTGGAACTAACACTCAAGACGAAGTTACAGCGTATGTCATCGGATCTGTTGTGCCTGTCGGAGACACCGGCTCAGCTAGTGTCGGTGAGAAGAAGGTGATAGGAGCAAAAGCCGAGAGCAAGGGATTCCTCCCTAACAGTCTCATTGAATGGCTCGCACTTCTTGCTATTATTTTCATCATCTTCATCTTAGCTAGAAGCATCTACGCTTCTTACAAGGAGGGGGATAGTGCTCACCACTAGTATCACATCCATTGTGAACGAAGCGCAGAGACTTCAAAGATAAATGCCAAAATACTAAAAGCCGCCCCGGAAGGGGCGGCTTTTAGTATGCTATTATTAGGCCATGAAAGAGACATTTTTGGTCGAAGAGGAAGAGTTGAACGATCTGGCAAATGACGTCATCAAGACCCTTTCTGGGCATGGAAGCGAAGGTGCCAAATTGCTTCTTTTAGAAGGTGACCTAGGGGCTGGGAAGACCACCTTTACCAAAACCTTAGGGAAAGCCCTCGGTGTTCCCTATGACGATATTCATAGCCCAACATTTATCTTGAAGAAAGAATATGTGACTTCTCATCCTTCGTTTCGAAAACTAGTTCACATCGATGCTTACCGATTCGACGACCCGTCCGAGTCAGAAATTTTGAAATTAGAAGATGATCTACAGAATAAGGACACGCTCATAGTTATAGAATGGCCTTCTAAGATGGGATATACAGATGGAGATATGACGCTCTCGTTTAATCATGAAGGAGATACAACCAGGAACATTACTATAGACTACACGCCATATGACCCAAAAGTATAAAAAGACCGTAGTGCTTCTCGACTCACACGCAATACTCCACCGCGCGTATCATGCAATGGGAGGATTCACTACCCGAGACGGCAGACCAACAGGCGCCCTCTACGGATTCGTCACTATGGTGCTCCGTATTTATGAAGAGATAAAGCCCGACTACATTGCTGCGTGTTTTGACCTGCCTAAGCCTACATTTCGTCACGAGAGTTACGATGGCTATAAAGCCGGGCGACAAAAGTCAGACGATGGTCTCATTGAACAGATTAAGGCAACTCCGAAATTGTGTGAAGACCTCTCGATTCCGCTTTATGCGTGTGAAGGGTTCGAGGCAGACGACCTTCTCGGAACCCTCGCAGAACAGTTAAAGAAGGAGGACGGAACGCGTGTCGTAATAGCGAGTGGTGACATGGACACCTTCCAACTCATCGAGAGCGACAAGGTTGTTGTATACACGCTTAAGAAAGGGAACGACGCCGCTATCTTTAATGAAAAAGGGGTGCTAGAAAAGTGCGGCTTCCTTCCACTTCAGATACCAGATTACAAAGGACTTGCGGGAGACAGTTCAGACAATATCGTAGGTATCAAAGGCATAGGAGATAAAACAGCAACAACCATCATTCAAAAGTATTCTTCAATTGAAGGGATGTATGAGGTAATAAAAAAAGACAGAAATATACTACGCGAAGACGGGTTCACTGAGCGTATCGTTAAGCTCCTTGAGGAAGGGGAGGATGAAGCGTTGTTCTCTAAAACCTTGGCTACGATCAGAAGAGATGCCCCTGTAACTTACGAAGAACCTAAAGAGAAGTGGATGGATAGTATCGATATAGAGAAGTATCAAGAGATGTGTGACAGCTACGAGTTCCGCTCGCTCAGAAACAGAATAGGAAAAGCGCGGGGTGAGACGAAGGAGGAAGCGGCAGAGGAGGTAGCTGAAGGAGATCTCGACGAACTGAAAGTCATGGCTAACCTGCTCCATAGCGAGATGACTAACCCAAGTCTTGCAGATATCAAGCAGACATTCGGCGACATGAAAAAAGAAGAACTTAGAAAGGCGCTTCTCGAGCTTCTGGAAAAAGAAAATCTCCTGAAACTTTTTAATGAAGTAGAGCTTCCGATCACTACTATTTTACAAAAGATGCACATAAGTGGTATCAAGCTTGATGCATCCTTCCTAAAGAAGATGAGCGAAGAGCTTCATAAAGATGTGAAGGGTCTAGAAAAGAAAATACATTCGCTCGCCAGGAAGGAGTTTAATATCGCTTCCCCTAAACAGTTGGGCGATGTTTTATACGATGATCTAAAGCTGGGGAGCAAGATAAAGAAAACTAAGACAGGGCAGAAGAGCACAAACGTAACTGAGCTCGAAAAAATAAAAGATGAGCACGAGATCGTGCCACTTATCTTGGAGTATCGTGAGGTAACTAAATTATTGTCTACGTATGTAGATACGCTGCCTACCTTTATACAAAAAGATGGGAGAGTGCATGCGAAGTTCGTTCAGACAGGGGCCGGAACCGGTAGGTTTAGCTGCGAAGATCCTAACTTACAGAATCTCCCAATAAAGACAGAGCTAGGAAAGAAAGTGAGAGAAGCGTTTGTTGCAGAAAAAGGGAAGGTGCTATTGTCCTGTGATTACGCACAGGTCGACCTCCGTGCTGCAGCTATCTTATCTAACGACCCGCATTTGGTAGAAATATTTGAGAAAGGAATAGATGTTCATACAGGAACCGCGGCTAGGGTCTTCCACGTAAAAGAGTCTGAAGTAACACCGCTTATGCGTAGGCATGCCAAGGCTATTAACTTCGGTATCCTGTATGGGATGGGGGTGACGGCTCTCAAGGAGGGGATGGGGGTAGAGAGGAAGGAGGCGCAGGAATTCTATGATCAATATAAGGCGACATTCACCCGCCTTATGGAGTATCTCGAAGAAGTAAAAGCGTATGCATGGAAGCATGGGCACACACTCACACTTCTCGGCCGTAGGCGTGAGGTGCCCCTCCTTAAGAGTCCTCTTCAATTCTTAAAAGCTCAAGGGGAGAGAATTGCTATCAATGCTCCCATTCAGGGGACGAGCGCAGATATCTTGAAGCTCGCGATGATAGACGCAGACGCATATATAAGAGAAAATAAGTTAGATGATAAGGTTAAGTTACTGCTCCAGATTCACGATGAGCTCGTTTTTGAAATCGACGAAGATATTGAAGAAAAAGTAAGTAAAGAATTAGTAAAGATATTAGAGGGGGTGCTTTCAAGAAGGGGGCTTTCTACTCTACCGCTTGTTGTCTCTTCTGGCGCTGGTAAAAATCTTATGTCCTTATAAAAAATATGTTGTATACAATAGTTGGAACAGGTACTAATGTAAGAGAAAGAGCAAGGAAAGAGCTAGCAGGCCTCGGCGCTATAACAAGACGACTGTATGCAGAAGACGTCTCAGACTTAGAACATCTTATTGATATAAGCAGCCTCTTCGGGGATGTCTCCATTATCGAATGCGTTCAGCTTTTGGATAACGCTACAGCAAAAGAAAGAGTGTATGACCTTCTCGAGAAGATGTCAGATTCTCAGACTATTTTTATTATAGATGAACCATTTGCTGATGCTAACAAGACAAACAAGCTAGCCAAGTTTTCTAAAAAGATTTTTGATGCAAGAGAAGAGAAAGCAAAAGACTTCGAGGTCTTTACCTTGGTCGACCACTTTGTTAAAAGAGATAAGAAAAACGCCTGGGCAACATGGCTTATCCTCAAAGAAAAGAATGAAAGTGAAGCAATTCAGGGCGCCCTTTGGTGGAAGTTTACACAGGTGTGGCAAGGAGTCTTAGAAGGGAAGAGGGCTCTCTTTACGAAGAAGGAGTGTGAAGAGTTTGGTGGAAGATTGCTAAGAGCCGCTGTCTTAGCTCACAAAGGTGAAAGGGACATAGACGAAGAGTTGGAGAAGCTTATACTCTCTTTGTAAGGGTTAGTTTTCCTCTCCAAGCGCGGCACGGCACGCAAGCTCCTGTGACTCGGCTTGCGAGTAACGTTCGGACGTTATCTGATATCTCTTCATAAGAGAAGAGAGGTTGGTGACATCTAGATACCACGTTTTATCTGGCTCACTCCAAGTGCTTTCACAAGTCATGTTCGTGTCGAGGGTGTGGTACTTCAAGATAAGCTTCTCGTCTTCTGTGGCTAGAAGGAATATTTCACTGTTACAAGCTCGAGGATCGTCTTTTGAGAGGGTGGACGAGTTCTCTTCAAAAAGTAATGTGTATGTTTCTGCTACGGTGTCTAAGATATAAATTCTGTTAGAGAACTCGCAATTCGGAATTGACCCAAACGAATTCTCGCTTACGTAGTATTTTCCTGTGGCTCCAATAACGGGTACGCCGTTAACGATAGGAGGGGTTTGGCCTACTTCGATTGCGTTTACGATTGTTGTTTCCCAAGATGAGGTTCCGGTGCTTGATGACCCAGAGCCAGGGATTGTGGCGACTGTGTTTCCAGACGAGTCAGTTATTGAGCCGTTCTCAACAGTGAAGCGTTCTTCGTTAAGTGTTGATGTTGGTTGTTGCTGCGTCGGTGTTGTGACCCCTTCTGGCTGACTTGGTTGGTTATTGCTTGGCTGAGATTGCTTTTGTTCTGGCGAGAAGGAGTTTGTGATGTTTCCTGTAACCTGAACGATGTTCTGAATGATTGTTGAAAAAAGAGAAGGTTTTTCTTTTGATGTTTCTGGGGTAGCAGGAGAGGGGCTGGCGGGTTTCGTATCTGCGCTCACGGTATCAGTTTCTGTCGTCGTGACTTTAGCCTGAGCTGTTTCGTTTGTTGAGAGAAGTTCAGATTGCTTACAGATACCATACTCACAGTTGGGTCCTGACATGGAAACAGTAGAGCCGTCAGGACATACCATTACTTCAAGTGGGCACATCTTGCCCTGGTCTCCGCTTTCACTTTTGTTCCAATAGACAAGACCGAGTAAAAGAGACCCGCCGATAACTACGACCGAAAGAGAAATGAGGAGCTGCTTATTCATGGTTGAAGTATAGCAGGGGGAATAAGGACACACCTGTGGTCACGGGTTACTAACTGCGCCAACCGCATTTTGTGCAGATTGCTTATAAGTACTCGTAATCCAGAAGGGAGTTCGGTCACGGATATTTTACTCGCCGCTGTATGCAAATTTTTTGTGGTCACAAGTTACTAATTGCGTGCGTTGCACTACGTGCACCGTACTCATAAGTACTCGCGACCCCGCCTCGTCTGTATCAGAAAAGTCAGGAATGTAACTTTTTTTATACATGACTGTGGCTGGCACAACGGCACGAAAGTCACGCAGGTGACTTTCTAAACCTAAACACGCCAGGATTACCTGAGTGTTTTGTTTTACCGTTGTGCCCCGAAACGTGACACGACCTTTTGATTTCCTTGCCCCATAAGGTCCGTCTGGTAATTTTTAGTATATCAGTTCGACCCAACTCGTGCGCTTATTAAAGATCAGCAAAGCCTCCTAAATAACTAGCCTCGTATACACAAATGCCTTCTTTATAAATCTTTTCAGTTCCTGAGAACTTTGCTGTATCTCCAATAAATTTATTCTCATATTTGAAGTTTCCATCTTCAAATAATTCTGGTCCTCTGTATGGCATTTCCACAGTTGAATTAGATAAGCTCGTCATAAGGAATGGGTATACTTCTTTTGCTTCAACGGAGGGATCTACAAATCCATAGTACACCATCATCCATATTGCCTTGTTATTTAGAAATACAACCTCTCTTCCTCCATATGGTTCACCTCCGAAATAATTATCATGAAATTTATATTCTCCATCTTCATATCGAATGGTTGTAGAACCATCTTCTTGTTTTTCTTTTATCGAAGAATCACCAGAAGCATATGTGGCACGACTGGCTTTCAAGATAAATTCTCTTAACTTTTGCGTATCGACAGTATTCATATCTTAAGTATATCGCTGTATTAGATTTAACATAGCTAGATACGCTTCTCGTGCTAGCACGTTTGGGTGCCCCCAGAAGGGATCGAACCTTCGACCGTCTGCTTAAAAGGCAGCTGCTCTACCGACTGAGCTATAGGGACAGGGATAGTTATTAGTTTTTAGTTATTAGTTTTAGGGAATACAAATAACGAATACCGAGTAACTAACGTTCCACTATCCTAACAAATATTTGACAGAATTTCCAGCTATCGCTTTATGGTTGATGTTCCGAAGGTCTCTAGCTGGCCGCTATCATTTGGCCCAATAAAAGGTTTTGTTTTGTCATCTCTGAGTGGTCCACCAGTTAAGTACCAGAGTATCCAGATTACCCAGAACCCAAAGAAAATTTTAAGAATGACTCCCATGGGTACTAGTTTACCGTTACTGGTTGTTAGTTACTAGTGGAGAGGTACAACCTAATCTTCCGTCAGTCTAAAAGCCAAATCAGTGCTGGCATGTTCTGCAGAAGTGAGCACTCCTACCGCCAATCGTTTTCTTCTCTATTACCCCTCCGCACTTTTTAGATAAGCAAGGTTTTTTTGTGCGGAGGTATACGAGATGGTTCTCGTGGAATGCCCCACGACTCCCTTCAATGTTACGATAGTCACTCGTTGAGTCGCCCCCAAAGTCGATTCCTTTCAGGAGAACTTCCTTCATTGAGGCAAAGAGAAGTTTCCACTCCTTTTCATGTAAAGACTTTGGTGTTCGGGTTGGCAGTATATGTGCACGATGAAGCATTTCATCAGAGTAGATATTACCAATGCCTGCGACTATAGACTGGTCCATAAGAACGGTTTTGATAGCGCGGGTAGGGGATTTCATAACTCGTTCCTTAAAGTTATTTTGCGTGAATGTCGTTTCAAGAGGTTCGGGCCCAAGATGTGCGAGACGCTCTTTGTGTAACGTATCTGTCTTTTCCACAACGATGGTTCCGAACTTACGAGAGTCACAAAAGACTAAGTGTTTACCATCTGAAAGAGTGAAGACAACGTGGATATGGCGGTTGTATGGGTCAGAAAGAGGCGTATTGCTTTTAACTGGCACCCAACTCCACTCGCGGCCGTTATATTTTTTTTCTTGCTTGTATTCGCCGTACATAATATGTCCTGTCATTTTCATGTGCAGGATAATAGTGAAACCGTTCTCAAGGTCGATGAGAATATGTTTAGCTCTACGTCTCACCTGTAACACTTTTTGGTTGAGTGTGTATTTTTTGAAATACGAAAAGTACGTTTTGTCCTTGATTGTATTTTTTGCAAGCTTTGCCGAGCTCCACATGTCTGACCATACGTCAGTTATCGATAACCCGGGCAACACCTTTTGAAGGCCTGTTACGGTGGTGTGTACTTCCGGTAGTTCTGGCATAAAGATAGTAGTAAGTAGTTAGCAAATAGCAATTAGGCGGCATGGATACTTCTAATTAGACCTAGAAGCAGCTTATTAGTTGTCTCGAGGATTGAGAGAGTGTCAGCAAAGACGTTCTCTTTAATTAAGTCAGTATCCCTCATTATTAGAAGCTGGTTATGTAATTCTGTAAGTGATCCGTGCGCAATATAATAAAACTGCACTTTTTCCTTTTCACCTCTGCACCCAAAGCCTTCTGCAATATTAGATGTAACCGATACGGCTGCTCTCTGCGACTGACTTACTAGGCCAAACCTCTCACTCTCCGGTAAAGTTTTAGTCATTGTGTAAACAGCCAACACAAGCTTATGACCTTCTTGCCAGGCTAATAAGTCGGTAAAAGAAAGTATTTTCCCCATATTGCTATTTACTTTTTACTAACTGCTTTTCCAGCTCTTCTTTCGCTACGGTTGCATCGTCCCAAATCTCTTTTGTTCCATTTGGCCCCATGATGTAAGGGTCAGTCCCTTTCCCTGTGATAAGCACGGTGTCCCCTGGTTGCGCCAAGCTTATTGCTTTTGCAATAGCTTCTCTTCTGTCTACGATAATTATTGGAGTGCGATGTGTCACACCGGACGCTACTGCGTTAATGATGTGGAGAGGGTCTTCATCATACGGGTCCTCGTTAGTGATTATTACTTCGTCGCAGTTTTCATCTGCTATTTTCCCAAGTACTGGTCTTTTCCATGAGTCTCTTCCACCACCTGTTGAACCAAGAACTGCAATCTTGCGAGATGAAGGGAAGGCCTCATATAATTTTTTGAGGGAGTCATCGGTATGCGCGTAATCGACTACGACAGTAAAGTTTTGGCCTGCCTCTACTTTTTCTACTCTCCCGCGGATTATTTTGAAAGACTCAATACCAGATTTAATGACTGGAAGCGAAACGCCTAGCTCTTCTGCGAGTTTGATAGACGAGAGTGCGTTTAAGATATTAAATTTCCCAGGGAGGGGAATAGAGATATTGATACCTTTATATTCTATTATAGAACTCGAGGTATTCTCAGACAGGATCTTTACATCTTTAAGTGAATAACCAATATTTTTTTCTACATCGTGAATAAGGAAAGAAAACCCATGCTTGTTATCAACATTGGCAATCGAAAGACGGTTAGGTTTTTTGCTCTTGGCGAGATGTTTCACTAGTCGCAACTTCGCGGCCTTATATTTTTCAAATGATCCGTGGGATTCAATATGTTCTGGAGAGAGGTTGGTGAAAAGGAGTGCGTCCATTTCGATACCAACATGACGAAAGAACCGAGCCCCTTCTGATGTCATTTCAATAATTGCATACTCACATCCATTTTTTACGGCGTCATGTAAGAACTTTTGTACGAAAAATCTTCCGGGCATCGTCATCTTGAACTTGTTCGCACGAGAGTCATCTCCTATCTTAAAACGAATAGTTGAAAGAATCGCAGTTTTCTTTCCCGCTCCTTCAAGAACAGCGTTTACAAATTCAGTCGTTGAAGACTTACCCTTAGTGCCAGTTATTCCAATGACATAGATGTGACGTGATGGCTTTCTATAGAGTGCAGTCCCTGTGAGCGCGAGAGCTAGATGATACGCAGGCTGAAAGAATGTGTACACTTTTCTCGGGATAATTTTTTCCACTTCGCGAAGTATTTTTTCCATACTGTATTTGTTAATGTAATTGTGCTAATGCATCTTTTATAATTGCGCCAGTTGATCTACCCTTAGACTCTACATCCTTTAAAGCCTCATGAATTTCTTTTGCAGAGTAGCCAAGTGCTTCTAGGGCTAGACGGACTTCTTCGAGTTCTTTATTCTCTTCGCCGCCTGCGAGATGGGAGAGCTTGCCTTTTAGTTCTATAATAATTTTTTCGGCAGTTCTCTTACCAACCCCCGGAGTCCGAGAAAGGGTCGCGACATCCCCACTCTCTATTGCTTGAGCTAAGGAAGAAGGGGAGTTAGTTGAGAGCATCGAAAGCGCACTCTTTGGACCAATGCCTGAGACGCTAATAAGCTTTTCAAAAACGAAGAGCTCGGATTCGTCTTGAAAGCCGAATAAAGACAACTGGTCCTCGCGTACGTGTGTATGAATATGAAGAGAAAGGGTGCTATTTTCTTGTGCGCCGGCCAAAAGAGAAATAGGTGTGAGCACCTTGTACCCAACTCCAGAAACTAAGAGAATCAAGTGGTCTCCTCGTATACTTTGAATCGTTCCGCTAAGATACCCAATCATTCGAAAAGTATAGCATGTAGGGTTAATCGAGAATGAGCCGAGGCTCCTTGAAAAAACTCACTCTTTGTGGTATAGTTCTTTCACTATTTCAAAGATATGGCAATTACACAAAACGCAAAACGAGCAATAAGGGTAAGCGACCGAAAGCGAGTCACTAACGACAAACTTCGTCGTACTCTGAAAGAGGCCGTAAAAACTGTACGTAAAGACGTCGTCGCTAAGGACAAAAAGTCTGCCGAGAAGGATCTCTCTCTAGCATTCAAGGCGCTTGATAAGGCGGCAAAGCGTGGCACTATTAAAAAGGGTCAGGCCGACCGCAAGAAGTCTCGTCTTGCAAAAGCTATCGCAAAGGTAGCTAAGTAAAAGAGAAAATCAAAACCACCCGAAAGGGTGGTTTTGATTTCGGCAGGAAGTTCGGTCACAAAAGCACTCGCTTTACTCGAGAAGCTTTTGCGACCCCTATTCGATTCCTGACGTACGTGACGCAGGTCACTTACTCCTCGAGCACAGAATAGTAAAAGACCGAGGAGCTCCTCGGTCTTTTACTATTCTGTGCTCGAGGAGTAAGTGACCTGCGTCACGTACGTCAGGAATCGAATAGGGGTCGCAAAAGCTTCTCGAGTAAAGCGAGTGCTTTTGTGACCGAACTTCCTGCCGAAATCAAAACCACCCTTTCGGGTGGTTTTGATTTTCTCTTTTACTTAGCTACCTTTGCGATAGCTTTTGCAAGACGAGACTTCTTGCGGTCGGCCTGACCCTTTTTAATAGTGCCACGCTTTGCCGCCTTATCAAGCGCCTTGAATGCTAGAGAGAGATCCTTCTCGGCAGACTTTTTGTCCTTAGCGACGACGTCTTTACGTACAGTTTTTACGGCCTCTTTCAGAGTACGACGAAGTTTGTCGTTAGTGACTCGCTTTCGGTCGCTTACCCTTATTGCTCGTTTTGCGTTTTGTGTAATTGCCATATCTTTGAAATAGTGAAAGAACTATACCACAAAGAGTGAGTTTTTTCAAGGAGCCTCGGCTCATTCTCGATTAACCCTACATGCTATACTTTTCGAATGATTGGGTATCTTAGCGGAACGATTCAAAGTATACGAGGAGACCACTTGATTCTCTTAGTTTCTGGAGTTGGGTACAAGGTGCTCACACCTATTTCTCTTTTGGCCGGCGCACAAGAAAATAGCACCCTTTCTCTTCATATTCATACACACGTACGCGAGGACCAGTTGTCTTTATTCGGCTTTCAAGACGAATCCGAGCTCTTCGTTTTTGAAAAGCTTATTAGCGTCTCAGGCATTGGTCCAAAGAGTGCGCTTTCGATGCTCTCAACTAACTCCCCTTCTTCCTTAGCTCAAGCAATAGAGAGTGGGGATGTCGCGACCCTTTCTCGGACTCCGGGGGTTGGTAAGAGAACTGCCGAAAAAATTATTATAGAACTAAAAGGCAAGCTCTCCCATCTCGCAGGCGGCGAAGAGAATAAAGAACTCGAAGAAGTCCGTCTAGCCCTAGAAGCACTTGGCTACTCTGCAAAAGAAATTCATGAGGCTTTAAAGGATGTAGAGTCTAAGGGTAGATCAACTGGCGCAATTATAAAAGATGCATTAGCACAATTACATTAACAAATACAGTATGGAAAAAATACTTCGCGAAGTGGAAAAAATTATCCCGAGAAAAGTGTACACATTCTTTCAGCCTGCGTATCATCTAGCTCTCGCGCTCACAGGGACTGCACTCTATAGAAAGCCATCACGTCACATCTATGTCATTGGAATAACTGGCACTAAGGGTAAGTCTTCAACGACTGAATTTGTAAACGCTGTTCTTGAAGGAGCGGGAAAGAAAACTGCGATTCTTTCAACTATTCGTTTTAAGATAGGAGATGACTCTCGTGCGAACAAGTTCAAGATGACGATGCCCGGAAGATTTTTCGTACAAAAGTTCTTACATGACGCCGTAAAAAATGGATGTGAGTATGCAATTATTGAAATGACATCAGAAGGGGCTCGGTTCTTTCGTCATGTTGGTATCGAAATGGACGCACTCCTTTTCACCAACCTCTCTCCAGAACATATTGAATCCCACGGATCATTTGAAAAATATAAGGCCGCGAAGTTGCGACTAGTGAAACATCTCGCCAAGAGCAAAAAACCTAACCGTCTTTCGATTGCCAATGTTGATAACAAGCATGGGTTTTCTTTCCTTATTCACGATGTAGAAAAAAATATTGGTTATTCACTTAAAGATGTAAAGATCCTGTCTGAGAATACCTCGAGTTCTATAATAGAATATAAAGGTATCAATATCTCTATTCCCCTCCCTGGGAAATTTAATATCTTAAACGCACTCTCGTCTATCAAACTCGCAGAAGAGCTAGGCGTTTCGCTTCCAGTCATTAAATCTGGTATTGAGTCTTTCAAAATAATCCGCGGGAGAGTAGAAAAAGTAGAGGCAGGCCAAAACTTTACTGTCGTAGTCGATTACGCGCATACCGATGACTCCCTCAAAAAATTATATGAGGCCTTCCCTTCATCTCGCAAGATTGCAGTTCTTGGTTCAACAGGTGGTGGAAGAGACTCATGGAAAAGACCAGTACTTGGGAAAATAGCAGATGAAAACTGCGACGAAGTAATAATCACTAACGAGGACCCGTATGATGAAGACCCTCTCCACATCATTAACGCAGTAGCGTCCGGTGTGACACATCGCACTCCAATAATTATCGTAGACAGAAGAGAAGCTATTGCAAAAGCAATAAGCTTGGCGCAACCAGGGGACACCGTGCTTATCACAGGGAAAGGGACTGACCCTTACATCATGGGGCCAAATGGAACAAAAGAGATTTGGGACGATGCAACCGTAGCGAAAGAAGAGCTGGAAAAGCAGTTAGTAAAAAGTAAATAGCAATATGGGGAAAATACTTTCTTTTACCGACTTATTAGCCTGGCAAGAAGGTCATAAGCTTGTGTTGGCTGTTTACACAATGACTAAAACTTTACCGGAGAGTGAGAGGTTTGGCCTAGTAAGTCAGTCGCAGAGAGCAGCCGTATCGGTTACATCTAATATTGCAGAAGGCTTTGGGTGCAGAGGTGAAAAGGAAAAAGTGCAGTTTTATTATATTGCGCACGGATCACTTACAGAATTACATAACCAGCTTCTAATAATGAGGGATACTGACTTAATTAAAGAGAACGTCTTTGCTGACACTCTCTCAATCCTCGAGACAACTAATAAGCTGCTTCTAGGTCTAATTAGAAGTATCCATGCCGCCTAATTGCTATTTGCTAACTACTTACTACTATCTTTATGCCAGAACTACCGGAAGTACACACCACCGTAACAGGCCTTCAAAAGGTGTTGCCCGGGTTATCGATAACTGACGTATGGTCAGACATGTGGAGCTCGGCAAAGCTTGCAAAAAATACAATCAAGGACAAAACGTACTTTTCGTATTTCAAAAAATACACACTCAACCAAAAAGTGTTACAGGTGAGACGTAGAGCTAAACATATTCTCATCGACCTTGAGAACGGTTTCACTATTATCCTGCACATGAAAATGACAGGACATATTATGTACGGCGAATACAAGCAAGAAAAAAAATATAACGGCCGCGAGTGGAGTTGGGTGCCAGTTAAAAGCAATACGCCTCTTTCTGACCCATACAACCGCCATATCCACGTTGTCTTCACTCTTTCAGATGGTAAACACTTAGTCTTTTGTGACTCTCGTAAGTTCGGAACCATCGTTGTGGAAAAGACAGATACGTTACACAAAGAGCGTCTCGCACATCTTGGGCCCGAACCTCTTGAAACGACATTCACGCAAAATAACTTTAAGGAACGAGTTATGAAATCCCCTACCCGCGCTATCAAAACCGTTCTTATGGACCAGTCTATAGTCGCAGGCATTGGTAATATCTACTCTGATGAAATGCTTCATCGTGCACATATACTGCCAACCCGAACACCAAAGTCTTTACATGAAAAGGAGTGGAAACTTCTCTTTGCCTCAATGAAGGAAGTTCTCCTGAAAGGAATCGACTTTGGGGGCGACTCAACGAGTGACTATCGTAACATTGAAGGGAGTCGTGGGGCATTCCACGAGAACCATCTCGTATACCTCCGCACAAAAAAACCTTGCTTATCTAAAAAGTGCGGAGGGGTAATAGAGAAGAAAACGATTGGCGGTAGGAGTGCTCACTTCTGCAGAACATGCCAGCACTGATTTGGCTTTTAGACTGACGGAAGATTAGGTTGTACCTCTCCACTAGTAACTAACAACCAGTAACGGTAAACTAGTACCCATGGGAGTCATTCTTAAAATTTTCTTTGGGTTCTGGGTAATCTGGATACTCTGGTACTTAACTGGTGGACCACTCAGAGATGACAAAACAAAACCTTTTATTGGGCCAAATGATAGCGGCCAGCTAGAGACCTTCGGAACATCAACCATAAAGCGATAGCTGGAAATTCTGTCAAATATTTGTTAGGATAGTGGAACGTTAGTTACTCGGTATTCGTTATTTGTATTCCCTAAAACTAATAACTAAAAACTAATAACTATCCCTGTCCCTATAGCTCAGTCGGTAGAGCAGCTGCCTTTTAAGCAGACGGTCGAAGGTTCGATCCCTTCTGGGGGCACCCAAACGTGCTAGCACGAGAAGCGTATCTAGCTATGTTAAATCTAATACAGCGATATACTTAAGATATGAATACTGTCGATACGCAAAAGTTAAGAGAATTTATCTTGAAAGCCAGTCGTGCCACATATGCTTCTGGTGATTCTTCGATAAAAGAAAAACAAGAAGATGGTTCTACAACCATTCGATATGAAGATGGAGAATATAAATTTCATGATAATTATTTCGGAGGTGAACCATATGGAGGAAGAGAGGTTGTATTTCTAAATAACAAGGCAATATGGATGATGGTGTACTATGGATTTGTAGATCCCTCCGTTGAAGCAAAAGAAGTATACCCATTCCTTATGACGAGCTTATCTAATTCAACTGTGGAAATGCCATACAGAGGACCAGAATTATTTGAAGATGGAAACTTCAAATATGAGAATAAATTTATTGGAGATACAGCAAAGTTCTCAGGAACTGAAAAGATTTATAAAGAAGGCATTTGTGTATACGAGGCTAGTTATTTAGGAGGCTTTGCTGATCTTTAATAAGCGCACGAGTTGGGTCGAACTGATATACTAAAAATTACCAGACGGACCTTATGGGGCAAGGAAATCAAAAGGTCGTGTCACGTTTCGGGGCACAACGGTAAAACAAAACACTCAGGTAATCCTGGCGTGTTTAGGTTTAGAAAGTCACCTGCGTGACTTTCGTGCCGTTGTGCCAGCCACAGTCATGTATAAAAAAAGTTACATTCCTGACTTTTCTGATACAGACGAGGCGGGGTCGCGAGTACTTATGAGTACGGTGCACGTAGTGCAACGCACGCAATTAGTAACTTGTGACCACAAAAAATTTGCATACAGCGGCGAGTAAAATATCCGTGACCGAACTCCCTTCTGGATTACGAGTACTTATAAGCAATCTGCACAAAATGCGGTTGGCGCAGTTAGTAACCCGTGACCACAGGTGTGTCCTTATTCCCCCTGCTATACTTCAACCATGAATAAGCAGCTCCTCATTTCTCTTTCGGTCGTAGTTATCGGCGGGTCTCTTTTACTCGGTCTTGTCTATTGGAACAAAAGTGAAAGCGGAGACCAGGGCAAGATGTGCCCACTTGAAGTAATGGTATGTCCTGACGGCTCTACTGTTTCCATGTCAGGACCCAACTGTGAGTATGGTATCTGTAAGCAATCTGAACTTCTCTCAACAAACGAAACAGCTCAGGCTAAAGTCACGACGACAGAAACTGATACCGTGAGCGCAGATACGAAACCCGCCAGCCCCTCTCCTGCTACCCCAGAAACATCAAAAGAAAAACCTTCTCTTTTTTCAACAATCATTCAGAACATCGTTCAGGTTACAGGAAACATCACAAACTCCTTCTCGCCAGAACAAAAGCAATCTCAGCCAAGCAATAACCAACCAAGTCAGCCAGAAGGGGTCACAACACCGACGCAGCAACAACCAACATCAACACTTAACGAAGAACGCTTCACTGTTGAGAACGGCTCAATAACTGACTCGTCTGGAAACACAGTCGCCACAATCCCTGGCTCTGGGTCATCAAGCACCGGAACCTCATCTTGGGAAACAACAATCGTAAACGCAATCGAAGTAGGCCAAACCCCTCCTATCGTTAACGGCGTACCCGTTATTGGAGCCACAGGAAAATACTACGTAAGCGAGAATTCGTTTGGGTCAATTCCGAATTGCGAGTTCTCTAACAGAATTTATATCTTAGACACCGTAGCAGAAACATACACATTACTTTTTGAAGAGAACTCGTCCACCCTCTCAAAAGACGATCCTCGAGCTTGTAACAGTGAAATATTCCTTCTAGCCACAGAAGACGAGAAGCTTATCTTGAAGTACCACACCCTCGACACGAACATGACTTGTGAAAGCACTTGGAGTGAGCCAGATAAAACGTGGTATCTAGATGTCACCAACCTCTCTTCTCTTATGAAGAGATATCAGATAACGTCCGAACGTTACTCGCAAGCCGAGTCACAGGAGCTTGCGTGCCGTGCCGCGCTTGGAGAGGAAAACTAACCCTTACAAAGAGAGTATAAGCTTCTCCAACTCTTCGTCTATGTCCCTTTCACCTTTGTGAGCTAAGACAGCGGCTCTTAGCAATCTTCCACCAAACTCTTCACACTCCTTCTTCGTAAAGAGAGCCCTCTTCCCTTCTAAGACTCCTTGCCACACCTGTGTAAACTTCCACCAAAGGGCGCCCTGAATTGCTTCACTTTCATTCTTTTCTTTGAGGATAAGCCATGTTGCCCAGGCGTTTTTCTTATCTCTTTTAACAAAGTGGTCGACCAAGGTAAAGACCTCGAAGTCTTTTGCTTTCTCTTCTCTTGCATCAAAAATCTTTTTAGAAAACTTGGCTAGCTTGTTTGTCTTGTTAGCATCAGCAAATGGTTCATCTATAATAAAAATAGTCTGAGAATCTGACATCTTCTCGAGAAGGTCATACACTCTTTCTTTTGCTGTAGCGTTATCCAAAAGCTGAACGCATTCGATAATGGAGACATCCCCGAAGAGGCTGCTTATATCAATAAGATGTTCTAAGTCTGAGACGTCTTCTGCATACAGTCGTCTTGTTATAGCGCCGAGGCCTGCTAGCTCTTTCCTTGCTCTTTCTCTTACATTAGTACCTGTTCCAACTATTGTATACAACATATTTTTTATAAGGACATAAGATTTTTACCAGCGCCAGAAGAGACAACAAGCGGTAGAGTAGAAAGCCCCCTTCTTGAAAGCACCCCCTCTAATATCTTTACTAATTCTTTACTTACTTTTTCTTCAATATCTTCGTCGATTTCAAAAACGAGCTCATCGTGAATCTGGAGCAGTAACTTAACCTTATCATCTAACTTATTTTCTCTTATATATGCGTCTGCGTCTATCATCGCGAGCTTCAAGATATCTGCGCTCGTCCCCTGAATGGGAGCATTGATAGCAATTCTCTCCCCTTGAGCTTTTAAGAATTGAAGAGGACTCTTAAGGAGGGGCACCTCACGCCTACGGCCGAGAAGTGTGAGTGTGTGCCCATGCTTCCATGCATACGCTTTTACTTCTTCGAGATACTCCATAAGGCGGGTGAATGTCGCCTTATATTGATCATAGAATTCCTGCGCCTCCTTCCTCTCTACCCCCATCCCCTCCTTGAGAGCCGTCACCCCCATCCCATACAGGATACCGAAGTTAATAGCCTTGGCATGCCTACGCATAAGCGGTGTTACTTCAGACTCTTTTACGTGGAAGACCCTAGCCGCGGTTCCTGTATGAACATCTATTCCTTTCTCAAATATTTCTACCAAATGCGGGTCGTTAGATAAGATAGCTGCAGCACGGAGGTCGACCTGTGCGTAATCACAGGACAATAGCACCTTCCCTTTTTCTGCAACAAACGCTTCTCTCACTTTCTTTCCTAGCTCTGTCTTTATTGGGAGATTCTGTAAGTTAGGATCTTCGCAGCTAAACCTACCGGTTCCGGCCCCTGTCTGAACGAACTTCGCATGCACTCTCCCATCTTTTTGTATAAAGGTAGGCAGCGTATCTACATACGTAGACAATAATTTAGTTACCTCACGATACTCCAAGATAAGTGGCACGATCTCGTGCTCATCTTTTATTTTTTCGAGCTCAGTTACGTTTGTGCTCTTCTGCCCTGTCTTAGTTTTCTTTATCTTGCTCCCCAGCTTTAGATCATCGTATAAAACATCGCCCAACTGTTTAGGGGAAGCGATATTAAACTCCTTCCTGGCGAGCGAATGTATTTTCTTTTCTAGACCCTTCACATCTTTATGAAGCTCTTCGCTCATCTTCTTTAGGAAGGATGCATCAAGCTTGATACCACTTATGTGCATCTTTTGTAAAATAGTAGTGATCGGAAGCTCTACTTCATTAAAAAGTTTCAGGAGATTTTCTTTTTCCAGAAGCTCGAGAAGCGCCTTTCTAAGTTCTTCTTTTTTCATGTCGCCGAATGTCTGCTTGATATCTGCAAGACTTGGGTTAGTCATCTCGCTATGGAGCAGGTTAGCCATGACTTTCAGTTCGTCGAGATCTCCTTCAGCTACCTCCTCTGCCGCTTCCTCCTTCGTCTCACCCCGCGCTTTTCCTATTCTGTTTCTGAGCGAGCGGAACTCGTAGCTGTCACACATCTCTTGATACTTCTCTATATCGATACTATCCATCCACTTCTCTTTAGGTTCTTCGTAAGTTACAGGGGCATCTCTTCTGATCGTAGCCAAGGTTTTAGAGAACAACGCTTCATCCTCCCCTTCCTCAAGGAGCTTAACGATACGCTCAGTGAACCCGTCTTCGCGTAGTATATTTCTGTCTTTTTTTATTACCTCATACATCCCTTCAATTGAAGAATACTTTTGAATGATGGTTGTTGCTGTTTTATCTCCTATGCCTTTGATACCTACGATATTGTCTGAACTGTCTCCCGCAAGTCCTTTGTAATCTGGTATCTGAAGTGGAAGGAAGCCGCACTTTTCTAGCACCCCTTTTTCATTAAAGATAGCGGCGTCGTTCCCTTTCTTAAGCGTGTATACAACAACCTTGTCGCTCTCGATGAGTTGGAAGGTGTCCATGTCACCACTCGCTATTACGACACGCGTTCCGTCCTCCTTCTTTAACTGTTCTGCGAGGGTTCCGAGAAGGTCGTCTGCCTCGAACCCTTCACACGCATAAAGCGGAATCGAGAGGTCTTCACACAATTTCGGAGTTGCCTTAATCTGTTCAATGAGACCATCGTCTGACTTTTGTCGCCCGGCTTTATAGCCATCGTAACTCTCGTGACGAAATGTAGGCTTAGGCAGGTCAAAACACGCAGCAATGTAGTCGGGCTTTATCTCTTCATAAATACGGAGCACCATAGTGACGAATCCGTAGAGGGCGCCTGTTGGTCTGCCGTCTCGGGTAGTGAATCCTCCCATTGCATGATACGCGCGGTGGAGTATTGCGTGTGAGTCGAGAAGCACTACGGTCTTTTTATACTTTTGGGTCATATGGCGTGTAGTCTATAGTAATGTTCCTGGTTGTATCTCCTTCATGATTAAACGAGAGCGTCATATCTCCATCTGTATATCCCATCTTAGAAGGCCATTCTATAACTATGAGCGTGTCCTTATTCTGTAGATCATCTTCTAATTTCAAAATTTCTGACTCGGACGGGTCGTCGAATCGGTAAGCATCGATGTGAACTAGTTTTCGAAACGAAGGATGAGAAGTCACATATTCTTTCTTCAAGATAAATGTTGGGCTATGAATATCGTCATAGGGAACACCGAGGGCTTTCCCTAAGGTTTTGGTAAAGGTGGTCTTCCCAGCCCCTAGGTCACCTTCTAAAAGAAGCAATTTGGCACCTTCGCTTCCATGCCCAGAAAGGGTCTTGATGACGTCATTTGCCAGATCGTTCAACTCTTCCTCTTCGACCAAAAATGTCTCTTTCATGGCCTAATAATAGCATACTAAAAGCCGCCCCTTCCGGGGCGGCTTTTAGTATTTTGGCATTTATCTTTGAAGTCTCTGCGCTTCGTTCACAATGGATGTGATACTAGTGGTGAGCACTATCCCCCTCCTTGTAAGAAGCGTAGATGCTTCTAGCTAAGATGAAGATGATGAAAATAATAGCAAGAAGTGCGAGCCATTCAATGAGACTGTTAGGGAGGAATCCCTTGCTCTCGGCTTTTGCTCCTATCACCTTCTTCTCACCGACACTAGCTGAGCCGGTGTCTCCGACAGGCACAACAGATCCGATGACATACGCTGTAACTTCGTCTTGAGTGTTAGTTCCAGGAACGGTGTATGCAACATATGCGTTGGTAACGATCGTTTTTCCGAGTGCTGCATCTTTAGCAACCACACCTGAGAAGAGAATGGTTCCTTCTGTGTATGGGTCGAGCGTGTTCTGATTAAGAGTAATAGTTCTAGTTACTGCGTCATACATTCCTGCGCTCGTTTCGAGTAGTCGCACTTCTTCTGGAAGCTTCACCTTAAGAACAGTCTCTGTAAGACGTGAGTCTGTGATGTTCTTGAAGCTTACTTTGAACTTTACAATTCCTTCGCTCGCTATCTTCCCTTCGGTCTTTTCTATCGAGAGAGTGACAAGCTTCTGTCCATCAGTAAGAAGAGTAGCTGCTGACTGATTCTTAACGGAGATGGTGGTTCCATCTGAACAGACGACTTCGTTCTTTACTGGAACCTTAGTAGCTATAGGCTTCTTCACTGGCGTAGCGGCGGCGGGTTTTACATATGTCGTTGCTTTTCCTTTTGTGGTAAAGCTCACCACCTCACCCTTCACAAGACCATGCTTGTTCTGCATCACTGCGCGACAGTAGTACTTGGTTGAAGGCTTAAGGTTAGTAAGAAGGTTAGAGAACGGAGCAGTGTCAGAAGTTCCGATGTTTGCTGAGACTGTTGTACGTCCTAGGTTAGCAGTCTCACCATACTCGAACCACCCAGTTGATGGAGCGCCCTGCGCGATGAGCCCTATACCGTTACAGCGTCCCTGGTTCTGCGTTACCTCTGTTGCAAGACTGGTAACGACGTTGTTGAAGGTTATCTTGATTGGAGCAATAACTGGTGTTGTTGCTACGTAGCACGTCTGGTTGATTGGGATACTGAGCCCGTTTGAACACACCTTATACTGCGCTGCACAGACTGAGTGGGTAGGGATAACTGACCCATCCCAACATGTCTGATATGTTACAACTGGTGACGAAACTATTTGCTGGCACACTCCATTTATGTATTGAGTATTAGAAGGGCAAGAAGTGTTGGTGACTACTGGGGGAGTTATCATGCTGACACAACTTGTTCCATTCCAAGAGGAGTTCCATGGACATGTGGTATTAGTTACGACTGTACCTGTAACGGTTTGAACACAGTTAGTTCCATTCCACACTGTCCCTGTTGGACAATTAGTTGTAGTCACGACAGTTCCGGTTCTGACACAAGATCCGTTTACTGGAGCCTGACCATCTGAACAAATAGTGTTCGTAACCACTGGGATTGTGTTGGTACGGACACAGCTGTTATTCACTGGTGGTTGTCCGTCTGAACAGACGTTAGTGACGGTAACTGTTGTTGTTCTTACACATGAGTTGTTAACCGGTGGACGTCCGTCTGAACATACGGTGTTAGTAACCACGGGGATTGTGTTAGTACGGACACAGCTGTTGTTTACAGGAGGTTGTCCATCTGAACAAACGTTAGTAACGGTAACTGCTGTTGTGCTCACACAAGTGGAGCCATTCCATGTAGTGTTCCAAGGGCAGTTAGTTCCTGTATTCCAAGTATTGTTGGTTGTTACCCAACCAGTGTTAACAGTTCCTGGGTTTACCCAAGTGTTATTAGTGGTAACCCAACCAGTGTTTGCAGTAGTGTTGATAGGCGTTGTTGACCAACCAACAGTTGACCAACCGGTGGTATCACTAACCCACCCAGAATTACCACCAACAGTATTGATCCAGCCTGAGTTACCGCCTGATGTTTCTATCCACCCAGAATTACCACCAACAGTGTTGACCCAACCTGAGTTACTGCCTGTAGTATCAATCCATCCCGAATTGCCACCGGTGGTGTCTATCCAGCCAGAGTTACCGCCTGTGGTATCAATCCATCCCGAATTGCCACCGGTGGTGTCTATCCAGCCAGAGTTACCGCCTGATGTTTCTATCCACCGAGCTGAAACAGTTAGTGCATTTCCGAAGAAAACAAAAAATATCATCCCTGTCGCTACAATGTTTTTTATAAAAGTGAGTTTCATGGTTTTGGTTGGTTTATAATCCTGATTTGACTAATTATAATATAATACACTTTTTTAAACTTATGTCAAGTTCTATAGAAAAGAAAACAGCCCGGAAATTCCGGGCTGCGGGGCAATGATTGCCCCTATGTTGTGGCCCTACTTGATGAGGGTCGTTTCGCCGAGGGTTCTGCCCTTCGGCTCCTGGAGTTGCTCCGCCTTGTGGGCGGACCACTTGCTGCACATCTGCATGCGCTGCGGGAGGTCCGTCTTCCAGTTGGTGAACTGGTCGCGGATAGCCGCGACTGCCTTGTCCGTGCTCGCGTTGATGTCCACGAATGAGGCACGCGCGATTTCCGTTCCCTTGGGAAGAACTGTCATCTGCCCCTTCAGGATGGCGGTGCCATCCGAGGTGTAGAGGCAACCGTGCGGCGGGATGCCGGCGGTGGAGACGGGTGCCTTGGCGGCACTCGACGCAGGGCCGGCGGGAGGCGTCGCCACCACCGGGTTCCTCCGGGTGGAGGGAGTGGTGGTGGCAGCTGGCGCAGTGCCGCAGAAGTTGTTGTTCTCCACCGTGAAGGCGGGAACGGCAGCTTGCGGGCATGCGGCGGGCTTGCCGCCGTCAGCGAGGCGACGATTCTCTTCGGCCAGGCGGCGGTTCTCGGCAGCGAGTGCCGAGGCTTCGGATTGACCCGACGCGGGAGCAGCAGCCATAGCGGCCGAACCGTTTCCTTTGCCATTGCCGTTGCCGTTCTTGCCTTGCAGCATGAACAGTGCTGCGAACACTGCGACGAAGATACACCCGAGGAGTGCCACCTTCGCCCAGATGGGCATGCCTTGTTCCGGTGCAGCTTGCGCTGCGACCGGGGCATGCTGCACGGCAGCGGGTTGGCCGACCGGTTGGGCGGCACCGACCACTTGTGCGGTGATCCGCACAATGATCGGTTCCGCTTGTTCCACTTGCACGGAAAACGGGACACTGCCCGAGATCGTGCCGGGTGCGGCGGGTTGCGCGGCGGCGGAACGGGGGCGGCGGGGAGCGGCGTTCATGGTTTCTCTCTTTCTTGCTCTTTCGAGACAATAAGTGGATCAACCGTGAGGCCGACCCGGGAAGTTGAAATGGAAAGGTACAGGTTGTTTTGGTTGTGTTCAGATATTACTCTTTACACCTCCATAAGATATATAATACATGAATTATATAAAAAGTCAAGCCCCCTTCACCTTGCGGTTTAGGGGGCTGCTGGAAGTCCAGCCAACAAGCATAGCTTGTTGTTAGAGAATCAAGGAGAGATTGCTCACGCTCGGCACTTCACGCTGGCCGCGAATGATGGCGTTGCACTCGGACGGACCAATCTTCGTACCGCTAATGGCATTGAATCGGTAGGTGCCGTCGCTTGCCTCGTAGTGGCAGGTCTTGTTGATCTGTGCAGGACGACCTTTCGCGACCGGGGTGAAGACTGCCGGCTTTTCCTCGGCCGGGGCCGCTTCTTGCGAAGAAGGTGCGCCGACTTTTGCCTTGGCCATGCGGCCGGCAATGTCGGAGCAGGTTGACGGATCCTTCACAGGAAACGCCTCCTTCACACCCTCGATGAAGCACATGTGGCCACCAGTCCCTTGCGGGGCGGAGGCTGTGCCTGAAGATTGGTTCGAGTGTTGGTTCGAGTGGTTGTGGCAGACCATGGTGTACTTGTCCGCTGAACCCTCGAGAAAACCGACTGCTGCACCACCGGTGAGACCGACATTGGTCCACTTGCCACCGGTGCGACCGATGCGGTCGGCGGCGACACCGAGCAGACCAAGGCCAATCCCTTTGATTACCGCTTCGGTAGCACCGTTTCCGATGCGCTCCCAGATATCCTTGCGGATGATCTCGCAGTTGGCGGGGATGCCGCGAACCTGAGCGGGCTGTGCCGCCAGAATCGCGCTTCCAACAGCTGGCGCAGCAAAGACAGGCGAGCTGCTCTGCTGGTTGACCGCCACTCCCGGCGGAACCCATTGGCGGGTGTTATTGTCGTACCCAAAGGTTCCATACTGCGCGAACGCAGAGATGGAAGCGAAAGTGAGGGCCAGAGTGGCCAGAACACGTGCGATCATGACGATCTCCTGAAAAGTTGGTTGAAAATCAATGTGCGGAGCCTTTAGACACTGGTCTTTTAAGGCAAAATTCTGAATAAAGTGTGTTGTCTTCCGACAGCACGGTCCATTCAAAACTTCTGTACTATATTATACACGATTTGACAGTTTTGTCAAGCACCCACGAACAGCGCGTAGTTGGGAGCGTGTAGCGCGTAGGAAATACAGACGTGCAACAAAAGGCTGCTTTGTTTATTGACTAAAAGTCTTATGTCTTCAAACAAAGTGGTCAACTAATCTTTCTTCTACACGCTATACGCTTCACGCTATACGCTATCCCCTATATACTATTCCCATGGCATTTCTCAATGAATCAAAGCAGCTCGAAGAAATAGAAGAGCTCAAAAAGCAAGAGGAAGAGGAATCGGTAAAGATACTTTCGGACAAGTACGGGTTACCCTATATCGACCTACGAGGTCTCTCTCCTGAACCGGAAGCGATGCAGACAATCACCGAAGAAGAGGCGATCGAGGGGTCAATAGCCCCATTTAAAATGGTAGGAAAGAAACTCTTCGTGGCAACACCTACACCCACCTCCCCTGTCTTAGAAAGAATATTGCGCCCTCTTGAAGATAAAGGTATAGAGCTTACCCTTTTTATGTGTTCGCACTCCTCTCTTAATCATGTGACCTCAAGATATAAGGACTTTACACACGGGAGCAAGGTTGAGGGTGGTATGTTAGATCTCTCTGAAAAGAAAATGGCCTCGCTCATGGCGCAGTTCCAAACAAAGGATGAACTACAAAAAGTCTTTGATGAAATGAGTCACTCTCAGATACTCTACAAGACGACAAGAATTCTTGAACTTATGATGGCTGGCGCTCTTAAACTAAAAGCGAGCGACATTCACATCGAACCAGAGGAGACTAAGGTGCGTCTCAGGTACCGCGTTAATGGTGCGCTTGAAGATGTTGCGTTCTTTGACTTTGCTCTACAAAAAAATATTACGAGTCGCCTCAAACTTCTCTCCGGGCTTAAGCTCTCAACAATTGCTAGCGCGCAAGATGGAAGATTCAGTATCGATCTCGGTGAGGTGGAAGTAGACATGCGTGTGTCTGTTGTGCCTGGGAATTATGGAGAGAGTTTTGTAATGAGAATCCTCGACCCGAGGAATACTGTAAAAAGCTTAGACGGCATAGCTTTTGGAGACAAGGTGCGTGAAGCAGTAACAGCAGCATTAGCGAGACCAAACGGAATACTCTTAACAACAGGCCCAACCGGATCTGGTAAAACAACGACGCTCTATGCATTCCTTAATCATGTCTATACACCTGAGGTAAAAATACTTACCATTGAAGATCCGATTGAATACCACTTCGAGGGTATCACTCAGACTCAGGTCGAGGAGGAGAAAGACTACACATTCCTCTCTGGACTGCGAGCAGCGCTCAGACAAGACCCAGATGTCATCATGGTGGGAGAAATCCGCGACGAGGACACCGCGAAAGTTGCTATTAACGCAGCGCTCACCGGCCACCTCGTGCTCTCTACACTTCACACCAATAACGCAGCAGGCACCATCCCTCGCCTTCTAGACCTTGGCGTTAATCCAAAGGTCGTGGCTGGAGCTCTCTCACTTTCGCTTGCACAACGACTCGTAAGAAAGCTCTGTGAAAACTGTAAAGATGTCTATGAATCTTCTGAAAAAGAGTCTCGTGTTATCACCAATATATTAGGAGACATGAAAGTCTCCGGTAAAGAAGATTCAATGAAAGATATTACTCTCGGGGTTACATACCCTCTCTTCACCTCGCACGGTTGCGAAATGTGTAGCGGCACTGGGTACAGCGGACGTATTGGCATCTTCGAGGCGATTGTTATGAACGCAGAAATAGAGACGGCACTCCTCACGAACCCGAGCGAACGTGAAATTAAAAAAGCAGCCAAAAGTCAAAAGATCCCCACGCTGCGAGAGGATGCTATACTTAAGATGTTAGCTGGGTTAACGTCGTTTGAAGAAATATCAAAAACTGTAGATCTTTACGGAGAAGAATAATTAAAAAACTCCGTTAGGCAAGTTCTTCGTTAGGGCAGTTAGGAAATACCTAACGAATAACGACTTAACGTCCTAGCGGATTACAATAAAAACCCATACACCTCTAAACAACCCCTTGGTGAAGAAAATTCCTACGTGAGGATAGACCCAGAGACAACAAGTGTAACCAGACCGTCCTTCGTTACCGGAAAATGGGACTAACGTCCTGACTGTTTAGAGATGTAAAAGTTCTTACTTCTTTCGTAACTAGAGTATCTGTCTGTAACCGATTCCCTTACGATAAGTACTATTATAGCATATAAAATACTTTTGTCAAACACCCTTTTCCTCTCCCTTTATGACCTCTTTTATACCCCAAGAAACACAAGAAGAAAGTAAGCACTTAGACAGCGCACTTCGACCTGATACTTTTAGTGATTATGTAGGGCAAGAAGTCATCAAAAAAAATCTAAAAATTCTTTTGACCGCAGCGACCGAGCGCGAAACCCCTCCTGAACACATCCTCTTATACGGGCCTCCTGGGCTCGGGAAAACAACACTCGCTCATCTCGTCGCAAAAGAGCTTGGCGCAAACCTCAAGCAGTCAAGCGGCCCGGCCATTATGAAAGTTGGAGACCTCGCTGCAATATTAACTAACCTCACTCCAGGTGATGTTCTCTTTATAGATGAGATACACCGACTTAACAAAATGATTGAGGAGGTTCTCTACCCTGCCATGGAGTCAGGCAAGCTCGACATTGTTATTGGGAAAGGCCCGTCCGCACGAACCATTCAGTTAGATTTGCCCCCTTTCACCCTCATCGGCGCAACAACAAGAATATCTCTCCTATCTGCACCGCTGCGTTCCCGCTTTTCTGGCGGGGTCTACCGTCTTCAGTATTATACAGACGACGAGATCGCTCTTATTGTGAGAAGAAGCGCAAAGATCTTGGGTGCGATTTTGCCCGAGGATGCATCTAATGAAATAGCTAGACGCTCTAGATTCACCCCGCGCATAGCTAACTACTACTTAAAACGTGCGAGAGACTACGCACAGGTGCATAAGATGCAGATTACCAAAGACGCCGTAAATGAATCACTCTCCCTTCTTGAAATAGATGAGTTCGGTATAGGGACATCGGAGAGGATTATTCTTGAATGTCTGGTTAATGTTTTTAATGGCGGGCCCGTCGGCATCTCCACACTAGCTGCCGCAACTGGAGAAGAAGAGGCGACGATTGCTGACGTAACCGAACCCTACCTGCTTCAGATCGGGATGATTGAACGAACACCGCGAGGAAGAAAGGCTACGGAGAAAGCGCTCACACATTTTAAAAAATAATATATGAAGGCAGCCGAGGAGACGATTCGTATTTTAGGAATAGACCCCGGGTTCGACAGATTAGGGGTTTGTATTTTAGATAAGAAGGGAAGTTGTGAGGAACTTATCTTCTCCACCTGTATAACAACATCTAAAAAAGATAGCTTTAGTAAGCGACTGTTCGACGCGGGGTCACATTTAGAAAAAATAATTGCACAGTATAAGCCACAGGAGCTCGCGATCGAGACACTTTTTTTTACAACTAATCAAAAGACGATTATTACTGTGTCTGAGGTGCGCGGGGTTTGTCTTTATGTTGCAGAAACGTTTAAGCTCGCCGTCTATGAGTATCCCCCTGCTCACATCAAGCTCGCGATTACCGGGTATGGAAAAGCTTCGAAGGAAGATATTAGCCTAATGGTTTCAAGGATTCTTAAAATTAAAGCTGGGGGTTCTGTGCTAGATGACGAAATGGACGCAATTGCTATTGCTCTTACCCACAGCGCAAACAGGCAAAATAAGCTTATTTTGAAAGGACTTTCTTAGTTATTCATAGTGAGGGCTTGCAAGGAAATACGGTAAGTGTAATCTTGCTGTACATTGATTATATATTTATATGCTTATTGAAGAGGAGGAACCGAAGTCAGGAGACGTGAACCCAGATGCCTTAGAGGCGGTTTTTGATGAAGAAATTATTATCGAGGAAGAGGTCGCTGTCTTTACAGCACAAGGAGATGAGGACGTTGATGATGAGGTAGAAATTGCGTTTGACCCGAACGACGAGGGGTATTGGTAGTCGGGCCCAAGTTAGGGCGTTCTTCGTTGGAAGTGTTAGAGGTAAAACAAGGAGGCGCCTACGGCGCCTCCTTGTTTTACCTCTGATCTTAGTTAATTACTATCTTTGCGAACCGTTTCTTGCCTATTTTTAGAGTAACATTCTTAGCTTTTACCTTTACGTCAGTCACCGTCTCTCCTTCTGTATCTTTTACTGCACCCTCTTCTACTAGTCTTCTCCATGCAGTTTTAGACTCAACTATCCCCTCTTTTACTAAAGCGTCTGCGATTTCGTCTTCTGCTGTTAGATGTATCTCAGGCAGTATGTCAGGGACGCCTCCGTTTTGGAATGTCTCTATCCAGGAGTTCTTGGCAAGTGTGGCGTCCTTTTCTGTGTGATACAAGACAACTAGCTCGCTCGCTAATTTCATTTTAATATCTTTTGGATTCGCCCCTTGCGCTAACTCTATTTCCATCTTCTGTATATCTTCTAGAGACACATCGGTACACAGCTTAAAGTATTTAATAATAAGGTCATCGTGCACTGCCATCACCTTTCCAAACATAGTATAAGGATCATCCACAATAGAGATAATGTTGTCCCACGAGGTCGACATCTTGCGACCATCTGTTCCTTCGAGCATCTGAAAGGTAATTATCTGCTGCTTCGGTATGCCATAAAACTCTTGAATAATTCTGCCTGCTTTTAGATTAAACAACTGGTCGAAGCCTCCGATCTCAATATCGGCTTTCACGGCAACTGAGTCATACCCTTGCATTATTGGGTACAGGAACTCTCTTAGGGATATCTCTGTTCCATTCTCGTAGCGATCTTTGAAGTTACGTCTAGCGAGCATCTGCTGCACAGAGAAGCACTCGGCAAGTGTTGCGATTTCTCCGAATGTTAGTTTTGATAGCCAGTCATTGTTGTACACGAACTCTGTCTTACTAATATCTAAAATTTTTGAAATCTGACTTTTGTAGTCTTTAAGGTTTTCGTCTATTTCTGCCCTGGTCTTGATTGGTCTCTTCTCTGTCTTGTCTGACGCATCCCCTATCTGAGCAGTAAAGTCACCAAAAATAAGAACGACTTGGTGTCCAAGCTGCTGGAACTCTCTTAGTTTTCTGAGAGGAATGGCTCTTCCTATGTGAATTCTAGCGCCTGTTGGGTCGATACCAAGCTTCACACGTAGTTGCTTACCGGATGTAAGAAGTGCTTTTAGTTCTTCTTTTACAATAATGTCCTCGACGCCACGGGCGAGTAGGTCGTCTATTTTTTTCTCGTCGGTGATTACTTTTTCCATGAACTTTATACTACCACGCGAAGAGATTTTAGGCGATTGTTGTGCTAGTATTTACATACGATGAGCACTTCTCACAATGTAAGGAAAAGCAAAGCAAAAAGAAAGCTTTTAAAGGAGTTTGTTCTTCTTTGTTTCGCGTTGAGCATCATAGCTTCTGCTTGTATTCTTGCATGGCTTGCAAGCATACAACTGCCCGACTTTAATAACTTCGAAAACAGAAACATCGCCAACTCAACGAAGATATATGACCGCACAGGAAAGGTGTTGCTCTATAACATTCATGACAACGTACGCAGAACAATCGTTCCGATAAATGAAATTAGCCCCCATATTCGCAACTCAACAATAGCGATAGAGGACGCACACTTTTATGAGCATTTTGGTTTTAGGCCGACATCATTTATCAGAGCTGTTATCGCAAACATAATGAGTGGAGGTTTTTCACAAGGAGGATCTACAATTAATCAGCAGGTAATCAAAAATGCCCTTCTTACAAAAGATAAAAAAATATCACGAAAGCTTAAAGAAATCATTCTTTCAATCAAACTAGACAGAGAGCTTCCGAAAGACACCATCCTACAAATTTACTTAAACGAAAGCCCGTACGGTGGAACAATCTATGGTGTTGAGGAGGCATCTCTTGCTTTTTTTGGGAAGAAGGCGAGTGATGTCACATTAACTGAGGCTGCGTACCTGGCGGCTCTTCCACAGGCCCCTACCTATTACTCCCCGTACGGTAAGAATAGGGACGCGCTAGAGAAGAGAAAAAACCTTGTTCTTGAGAGAATGTACGAGCTCGGTTACATTACAAAGGAACAGAAGGACGCTTCGCAAGAGGAAACAATTGTCTTTGAAAAGAGAGAGACTAATAGTGGGAAGGCTCTTCACTTTGTTATGTATATTAGAGATTACCTCGAGGAGAGGTATGGCTTGGAGGAAGTTCTAAATGGGGGGTTAAAAATAACCACGACTATTGATTACGAGCTACAAAAGAAACTTGAAGAAATAGTAAAAGAAGGGGCGCTTGAAAACGCCAAAAAATTCAAAGCAACTAACGCTGCTCTTGTGGCAATCGACCCTAAGACTGGAGAGATTCTTGCAATGGTTGGGTCAAGAGACTTTTTTGATACTGAGATTCCAGGGCAATACAACATAGCATTGGCCTCCAGACAACCTGGGTCTTCTTTTAAACCTATAGTATATGCGTCTGCTTTTAGTGAGGGGTATACACCTGAAACAGTGTTGTTTGATGTGCCCACCCAATTCAGCACCCGTTGTGACGCTTATGGAAACCCAAAGGGAGGAGCTTCGGAATCTGATTGTTACATGCCAGAAAATTATGACGGGTTATTCCGTGGGCCTGTTTCTCTCCGTGAAGCACTTGCACAATCTCTCAACGTTCCTGCGGTAAAGTTACTCTATTTAGCAGGCATAACAAACGCTATCGGTCTAGCTCAGGCGATGGGGCTATCAACAATAACGACTTTTGATCGCTACGGACTTTCTCTTGTTCTTGGTGGTGGAGAGGTAACACTGCTTGAGCTAACAAACGCTTACGGCGTTTTTGCTAGCAATGGAATTTATCACAAAGAACAAGGTATCTTAGAGATTAGGGATAAGGATGGTGAGATTTTGGAAAAGTTTTCACCTATAGAAAAAGAGGTTCTTTCTGAGTCTGTTACCTCTCTCATCTCAAGCGTACTTTCGGATAATGTTGCCAGAACACCAACCTTTGGATCAAACTCAGCGCTTTACTTCCAAAACCGCCCTGTTGCAGTAAAAACGGGTACTACAAACGACTATAAAGATGTTTGGGTTATTGGGTACACCCCTTCAGTTGTGATAGGTATGTGGGCAGGAAATAACGACAATACTCCGATCGACAAAAAGACAGCTGGTTTTGTTCTTGCTCCTATATGGAGAAAGGCCATGGTAAACGCCACTGAAGGTAAACAAATCGAATACTTCCCAGACCCTCTCCCTAACACTTCTTCTGTTCCAATACTTCGTGGCGAATATTGTTCGGGTGGAACTGTTACAACTATCCTTACTCAAGTTACTAAAACCAACCCTAACCAGCCTCCCCTCTCCCCTTATGGAGACGCTCAATACAACTTGTGGCAGACGGGTATAGATAATTGGATAAGTAAAAATGGTAACCCTTGTTTTGGCGGCACTTCTCTTAACTCCACAACAACAGAACCTTTATCTACTCCGGTGATTATTCCTCCTACAAATGTTCTTCCTTAGAAGGAGAGCGTGTACCCCTTCTCTTGTAAGCAACCGGCTACGTTTCCTTTTCGGAGAAAAGCCTTCTTTGTTGAAGATGTTTGTATTTTTATTTTTTTATTATCTAGTGCTATTTCTGCTCCATCTAAAACGACACCTGTTCTTTCTTTTATATACTTAAGAACTTCTTCTTTCTCGGTCTTGTTCTTGTATATACGTTGCTCGTATTTTTTAAAAAGACTTCCGTCCATTGTTATCGATTAAGAGGCATTAGGAGGTAGGTAAAGCTTATATCTTTAACACCCTTAATAAAAACAGGTCTGTTCGGAGTAGTAAATGAACAAATAATTGTGTCTCCTTCTATGTAAGGAAGAGTTTCTAAGAAAAATCTATTGTTATATTTTACTTCTATATCGTCCCCTTCTTTTGTTATAGGAAAAGAATGTGTTACTTGTCCAACCTTTTCATTCTTACTATGGAGTGTGCATTTATCTCCACTAAAAACACACTCGACTTGAGAGTACTGCTCATTGAAAAAGGTGGTGAGCAATAATCCTTTCTGTAGCTCTTCTTTTGATAAAGTGACGGTTGTGGTGAACTCTTTAGGAAACAGCTGATGGTAGTCAGGAAAATGCCCTGTGATGGTGTGTATAGAGAGTGTTAGGTTGCTAGACGATAGAGAGATAATGCTTCCATTTTTGAAGAGTGTAATGCTCTCATCCCCTTCTTCATTAATGATCTGAATGATTTCACCAATATGCTTTTCAGGTAAAAGAAAAGAGAATTCTAGGTTATTGTTATTTGAAAATGTTTTTTCTGCCAATCTAAAAGAGTCTGTTGCGACCCCATAAATGGTTTGATCTTTTGTGTAGATAAAAACAGAAGATATTTCTGGTTTTATATCTGTCTTTGCTGAACAAAAAGACACTTCTTTGAATAAAGAAATAAGTGTTTCCTTCTTGATGCCTCCTATTTGCTCCCCTTGTTTTGGTAGGGTAGGAAAATCTTCATATGGATTAGTTTTTATTTCAATAACACCCTTTTCTGTTGTAATAGTAAAAACACCCTCAACAACTTCACAACTAAGTGTTATATCCTTTGCTGTAAAAGTAGAAAGTATGCGCAATAATGTCTCCCCATGAATAAGACAGGCTCCGTTTGTTAATCCTTTAACGGGAATACTTTTTTCACAAAAAAGTTCGAGGTTGGTAGCTCTTAGTGTTAGTAGGTGATCAGTTATCTCTAAATGGATATCTTGAAGTGAACTATCTCTTTGTACCTTACTTCTAGCCTTCCCTACCTGTTGTACCAACTTTATGAAAACATCACTTTTGCATTCAAATTTCATGTACTTAGTATATATAAAATATGATACTAAGTATAGCTATGTGGACGAAGTGGAAATACTAATAAAAGCCTTATTAAACAAGCTAGATCTAGAAAGCAATATGAGTAAAAAGAAATAAATAATAAAGGGTTAAAAGAGGAAAAGTATTAGTAAAAAAGAAAAGAGAAAAGGTAAGTGGAAAGATATACAACAGTTGTTTTGTGTTTATCCACAAAGATTTCCACAACAACAAAAATTTAAGAAAGCATTGCCCGAATATCGTCAATTTCGCGACTAAGCTGAGCGTTTTCTTTAAGAAGCCCTTTTATCTTTTCATAAGAGTGAATAACAGTAGTGTGGTCCCTTCCCCCTAATCTGTCGCCAATCATTGGGTAAGAGATATCAAAATCCTCTCTTAAAATATACATAACAATTTGTCTCGGCTTCACAACATCCTTACGGCGGGTTTTGTTGTAAACATACACATCAGGGATGTGGTAATAATCAGAAATCAACTTTACTATTTCTGGGATAGAAATGTTTTTCTTAGCCTTAACACTGTTTTTAAGTAAGTTTTTAACATCGCTTAATGTTATAGCTTGCTGTTTTATTTGAATATGACCAATAATAGAAGTCATAACACCCTCTAGCTCTCTAATGTTTCCCTGTATTGTATCTGCAACATACTGAAGAACGTCCAACGGTATTTTATCTCTAAAATCTTTTGTTTTTGATTGGAGAATAGCCAAACGAGACTCCATTGAAGGAATATTAATATCTACTATCATTCCATGATTGAAACGAGAACGTAGTCTGTCCTCAAGGCCAGCTATTAAATTAGGGTGTTTATCGGAAGAAAAAATAATTTGCTTATTCATTTCATATAAAGAGTTGAATAAGTGGAAAAGCTCATCCTGGGTTCTCTCTTTCCCGTTAATAAATTGAATATCGTCCATTATAAAAACATCAAACTTCCTATACTTTTCTTTAAAACTATTCATCTTATTAAGATGTGTTGCACTCACGTAGTCCATGTAGTACTTTTCAAGCGACGTATAAAAAATTTTACGTTCAGGGTATTTCTTCTTAATAGTGTTCCCCATTGCCTGGATAAGGTGAGTTTTTCCAAGACCGGTGTTTCCGTAGATAAAAAGAGGGTTATAAACAATACCCGGGTTATTGATAACGGCCTGAGAACATGCGTACGCCACCTCATTAAATGAACCGACAATAAACGTATCAAAGGTATATCTAGGGTTGAGCCCATCATCTTTGTTTATATAAAGATCTTGTAGTGGCAAGGGTTGTCCGGTTATTGCAATATGTTGAGATTTCTTTTGAAGATTCTCTGGCTTAACAACATTAAAAATAACAGACCTAACACCTTCGTGTATGGTGCGCAAGATGCGAAGAATAAACTTGTGATACTTTTGGTTAAGCCAGTCTTTTACGAACTCATTCGGAACGCCGATCGTCACCTCCCCGTCCTTATAGTCAACGATGCGAGTATTCTTGAACCAGGTATTATAGTTAACGCGAGAAAGTTCTATCTCAATCTGGGATAAAGCACTGTTCCAAAGCTGTTGATAGTCCATAGATAGCCCTTAGTATACACAGGAGAAATTTTGATTCAACTTGACGAAGGTAAATAGTGGGTTCCTTTATGGTATTGATTTATCTCATTTTTTAATATAGAATAGTTCCCATGTCTATTACATACCAACCAAAAAGAAAGAAGCGAGCTACTACCCACGGATTCCTCGTCCGCATGGCTTCTAAAGGTGGTCGCAAAGTTCTCGCTCGCAGAAGAAGTGCTGGCCGCAAGAAACTCTCTGTGGTTGTTCCTAAGTAACCCTTTCGCTCCCATGCTTCCCGCATCATTGCGGTTCACAAAAAAAGACTTTAGCTTAGTAAAAACACGAGTTATTTATCATGGCGACGTATTCGATTTGGCTTATGGTGATGCAAAAGCGTTAAAAATAGCCTGTGTTATTTCAAAGAAAAGGATGAAGTTGGCAACAGAAAGAAACAGGGTTAGAAGAAAAATCCTACACGCCACATCCTCCTTTCTAAAACAGAAGACTATTTTTGGATATTTCGTTATTTATCCAAAAACCCTCCCTCGAAGTTTCCCTTACCAAAAAATAGAAGAGGAAATATACAAAGCATTTGCTACACTCTAAAATACACACACTATGTTCGACACATTTTTCTATGAACCAATTTATAATCTAGTAGCCATTGTTCTTTCGTTTGTCCCTTTACACGACATAGGAACAGCAATCGTATTAGTAACCCTCATCGTAAAAGCGTTTCTCCTCCCTGTTAATATCTCAGCGCTCAGGACCCAATACTTAATGAAGAAAGTTGAGCCTGAAATGAAGGAAATAAAAGAGCTTCAAAAGAAAGACCCACAAGAAGCTGCTAAAAAAATGGTAGAAATGTACCGAAGAGAAAAGATTAACCCCTTTTCCAGTATTTTTGGAATCATTTTACAAATCCCGATATTTTTCGCACTATACTTCGTCTTTTCAAAAGGCCTTATCTCAGACGCTGAGTCACTCTACTCATTCGTTACGTTTCCTGACAACCTCCACACCATAGCATTTGGTATTTTTGATGTTACCGAAAAGAACACTGTTGTTGCTCTCCTGGCAGGGGTTTCCTCTTTTGTTTTAGCGAAAAGACAGACTGAGTCTATGGTGAGTACGACAACAAAAGGAGAAGAATCGTTCCAGGACCACCTCATGAAGTCTATGAAGATACAGTTACTATACGTTATACCGATTATTGTTGCTGTTTCTGGTATGATCCTACCGTCAGCACTAGCTCTCTATTGGCTAGTAAGCAACCTAGTAAGTTACGGACAAGATGTTTACGTTAAAAACAAGCTCGCTCATCTGAAGCCTGCACACTAAATCTGCACCTGCGTAAGACAGGCCTCTATTCCACATACGTAGTTTTTTACACTGCACATATTATATTGACCTTCCCCGGGATTAATTGGACACGCCCACTTGGGAAGTGTAAACGGAAAACCGTTAGCCGTTGAACAGTCTGCGCTTGCTGAGTGGGGGACAGTGCCATTCGCGCAGCAGTTATAGGAAGCAAGAACACCCATACGCTGAGGAATCCCAGGGTAAGACTGATTAACTGCGGATGTTTTTTGTTTTATCAAAGCTACACCCTTCCTTACGTTCTGTGTTGGGTCAAGTGATGTTGCATCACAGGGTGTCGGCTGGTTTACTTGCATAAGCCCACAATCGTATGTGCCGTTTGGGTTTCTTCCTTGTGCATTTGGTCTTGCTCCAGACTCTTTACACATTATTACTGCGACTATTTTAGGATCAACACCAGCGGAGGCGGCCTCACTTTTAATAGTTGAAGCATATTGAGAGTAATTACATCCAGACAAAAAAGAACAACTTGTCCCTCCGCATATTCCAGACTGAGAACCAAGCTTGGAAAGGACCTCTTCTTTGGTGCCACAAGAAGGCGACCCGCCGCTTCTAGATGGGGTCGAAGCGTTACCCGAAACAACACCTCCTCTTAGTGCCCCTAACCCAACATCACTAAGCAAAATATC
>CAZNZQ010000004.1:19802-64410 GCA_964577675.1 uncultured Candidatus Saccharibacteria bacterium | reverse complement strand
CAGTTGTTGTTCCACCACTGATAACTGGAGCAGTTACGCCACCAACAGTGATTGATTCGATAGCATCAGTTCCAGTTGTCTGGAAGCGAAGTTCACGAACGTTAGCAACAGTACCAGCAACAGCAGTCTTAAGACTGAATGAAGCGATACCGAATGTTGTTCCACCAACTACGTACTGATCTACTGGTGATGAACTCACGAGAGTAGCAGCAGCAAGAGTAGAAGCAGCTGAGCTGACAGCTACACCTGCAGCAGATGAAGTAGTTGTTGTGTTACTAACAGCACCACGATAACGAACAGCCATATCAGCAGTCACTGAACCTGAAGCTGCACCACCAATATCAGCAAATACTTCGAAAGTACGTGTTGAGTTAGCAGGAACTAGGATATCAGAGAATGAGTAAGTTGAAGACCCAGTAGCTGGGTTTCCAACCGGAGTTCCAACTACTACACCATTACTTCTAACGGTTAGGTTAGAGAGATTAGTGATAGCGTAAGTAGCAAGATCAGGCTTAACTTCAAGTGAAGTAACACGAATGTCTTCAGATGAATCGGCCTGTAGTGTGAATGAACCAATCTTAACGTTAGCAGTGTTAGGAGCAACTGTTACAGCAGTGAAACCTGATGTACGAGCGAATGATCCTGCACCTGACGAAACACTAAGAACGTTACCTGGGACGGCTGAAGGTGCGACATCAACGAGTTCGTTTGAGGTCACCCCTTGAGCGTTATTAGCTACACCACCAACCTGAACACTTACTGATCCTGCAGTATAAGCTGTAGATGAAGTAGCGTTAGTGATATCAGCCTTAACAGTTACAGTTACTGTACTGTTAGCAGGGATAACGAGTGATGAACCTAGGTTAAAGGTTAGAGCACCTGAAGTCCAGTTCTGTGATGTACTAATCTGTCCACCGTTTACGTAGAGACTAACATTAGGAAGACCTCCTGCGTATGGAGCAGCACCTGAAAGAGACGGCGTAACCTGGAGGCTGTTAACCTTCACGTCTTCACCGTAAGCCTTCATAGTGAATTGACCAACCGGAACGTTAGTAGCACCACCTGTTACTTTGTTAGTAGAGAACGCTGGATCAATGTTAACAGTAACTGATCCCTTGTTTACTCCAATAACACGATAAGAAGTGTTTGTCTGAGTCATTGTTAGACCATTAACAGTAGCGGCGATATTAACACCAGCTAGGTTAGTGTCTTCCAACATCAAGTCAGCCATGTTTTCAACTGAGAAAGTCATTGTACGGTTTGAACCCTTTACAATGTCTCCACGAACTTCGATAGTACGTGAACCTGACTTAAGCAAGTATCCAGCACCAAGATCAAATGAGAGCTTGTTGTTGTTAGATGCATTAATCATCATAGGACCAGCAACCTTAGTACCGTCTACATAGAGAGAGATGTTAGTAGCAGCATCCACTGGAGCTGAACCAACGAACTTGAATGTAGCAGCCTTAAGATTTACGTCACGAGTACCAACTGAAGCGGTACCTTCCCAAAGCTTGTAGCCCTGAGTTCCTGCATCCACACAAACAGTAGCTCCTGATACTTGCGCACATGAGCCACCGATTGTGATAGTTGAGAAGTTAACAGTAGCTGGAGTAGCTGAGCTGATTTGGAGCATGTTACCCATCACGTTAGTGTAGGTTGACATAGCACCGTTAGCAGTTACGCTGTTAAGCTTAACGCCAACTGACTGACCACTAGTATTCCCTGCAATGTCAGCACGAACTGAAATAGTACGTGAGCCATTAACTGAGAAAAGACCAGTTGACGAGTTGAAACGAATGAATCCACCTGATACTACAGAAGCAGCATCAGAGATACGAACATTTCCTTCGTAGAGGTAGACATTAGTAAGAGCTGTATCAGCTGAAACTCCAGTTCTCTGGAGCTCGATGCTAGTTACAGATCCGTTTCCAGAGAAAGTGATGTCAGCAAGACGAGCACCAGCCTGACCCTGAACAATCATGCCTGTTGGCTGTGATGATGAGAGCATTGCTGATACTGGTCCTGTTACTACAGTACCTGTACCTGGGTTTGAAACACCAGTACTACATGACTGACCAGTTACAGGGCTGAAACCAGCAGTAGAAGTACATCCTGTAGGGAGTGTACTTACGCCACCAGTTGAACCACTACAAACCTGGTTAAGGAGGGCACGTGTTCCTGCGAACACGTTTCCTGTAGGAGCTGTAATTCCGAGCTCAGCTAGATGGAGAGCTTGGAACTTGTTAGCAGCAGCACGAGTCGCTGCACCGAAGTATGAAGTTTCCATTCCTGGAGACCCCGCACCTGATGTACCGATCTGTGTCTGAGGGTACATGTTAAGAACCTTTTGAAGGTTCATAACATCTGTACCAGTTGAGCCGAGACGCATGTTCGTATTGAACGCGTAAGAGCAGCTCATTGTTGGAAGGTTGAGAGCAGCAGACGCAGTAACTGCACCTGATACAAGACCTCCGACGATTGCAATTGATGTTGCAATCTTCATTGAGAGTTTAGACATAACGTTATGATTTTATAAGATTTTTTATAACGCACTTTTTCTGTGCGCTGTTTACGTTTATTTAGTTTCGACGTAACTAAACGTAGACATTTTTGACAGACGATCATTGATTGACCGAATGGCGATTGGGAAACAAATGCGTACACAACTTATATCTGAGTCAGCTCGTAGACAATAAAGTTACAAGGACCAAACAAAAGTTATACGTGCAAGCATTTTAATCTGCGTCACTATTCTGTTGTCAATGATCTTAACCTGTCTTCAAGATACCTTATAAATGTATCTCAAATACCAGAGGACGCTCTCAAACAGAGACGTCTACAAGCAGTATATCTATGTTACAGAAGAGAATCAATGACTCTCTCACGCTTCATGTGGATAATACTGCTTATAGTACATTGCTGTACTATCCCCCTATTATCTCATTTTGACCACCAAAAGTCAAAAAATAGTTACTGGTTACTAGTTGGTTGTTACTTAGAGAATGACCCTAATTCACGGGGGGTAAATGCTGAGGGCAAAGAAAAGCTTATTGCCCAAAATCGTGAAGTGAAATAATAACACCCTCAACAACGCAGAAACATAAGTAGATCTTATAATCCTATTTTCAATCTTGAGTCGTTAATAACCAGTAACTATCTGAGGACATACCTACTCCACCTCTTCTCTCCGATTCTCTCTATCACATTGTCATACAGTAGCGCGTTCAGTTCGCGTTGGATTGTTTTCTCGCTACATCCTTTGATTCGGGCAGCTATGTCCTTTATGCTAACGTCCACACCTTTAACAAATAACGCTAGTATTTGTTCCCTTCTCGAGAGTTTCTTCATCTGGAATGAGGTAGTAATCGTAGAGACTGGACGGGATGCGTGTTCCATGAGAAGGTGATGTGTCGAAAGCGGTTTAGTCTCGATGTCCTTTTTAACTTCTTTTTTGTCTCTTACAGGGACATCTCTATTTTGTCCTTTAGATAAGTTTTCGAATTTATTTAAAAGGTGAGACTGCCTGAGAGACTCCTGATTCCTCCTCAACTCTTCCTTACTCTCATGAAGTCTTGCAATAGAGTGCGGTGTGAGTGCGTCATAAGAAGTTCCTGTTATGGCGAGCCCATGTGCACTTTCGCTTTCTAGCTCATGCTCGTCTTCAACCTGGAGCATTTCTTTAGAGAAGACTGGCTGTCGTTTTTCTAGGACAAGCTGCAGGGCGCGGAAGCCGTCACTTAGGAGTTCGCCATTCATCTGCGAGATGAGACCAGCGGTGAGCGCAACATGGAGGAGGGAGAGGATTTCGGTTACAGAACGGAGAGAAAACTTAGTATGAAGTATTCTGTCTTTTACTTCCAGCTGGGAGAGAGAATTCATAGAGGACAGAAGAGTGACGGCATTCCGCCTCAAGCTATGCTTTATCGGTTCATTGTCTTCTATTAAATCTGTTACCAAGTAGAGTGCTGTTACGAGCTTTTCTGACTTCTTGGCTACGATAACACTGTAGTCTTTTTTTGTCTCTTCGTTCATAAAGTCTTTTTGTTGTCTTTTGATTTTGTTAACAATTACGTCTTTTAACTTTATATTTGTCTTATACAAAGTTGCTGTCTTATAAGTACAACAAGACTGTCTTTTACTTCTCTATCTCTCCTTAAGATGTGTCCATTCTATGCCTTTTATTTTTCCTGTAAAGACTTGTCTCTTTAGAAATATATGTCCCTGTTATGCGTAAGCGTTAGTCACTAGCGACTAGGGTCTAGTGGTATGGCTAGGGGCGAAACACTCGACGTTACCCTCTTTCACTAAACACTATACCTTAATGGCTAGCGCCTAGTGCACTTATCCCTTATTTACCAATATCTTCTTTGGTATACTTCGCTTATATTCCTCTTATTATAAAATAAAGCCATGGCCAAAGATGTTTCACCAGAAGAAGTTCCTCGTCTAAGAAGAAGGAGAGTAAAAGAGCCGGTGCTCACAGAAACTATATTGGGCGTTCTTGCCGTCGCATGTCTTATGATTGCAGTACTTCTGCTTTTCTCTATGGTGCACGCAGGAGGGAAAGGTGGCGAGGTGCTCTTTAATGGCATCTCTTCACTGATTGGTGTCTATGTCTACTTTACCCCTCTCATCTTCTTGTACGCAGCTTACTATCTGTGGAAGGAAGAGATGCCAGACGTTCGACCTCTCACTCTCATAGGCGGGTTCCTGTTGATTGTTGGTGTTGGTAGTTTGGGGACAATACTTTTTGGGACAGCTTTTGGTGGCTGGCTCGGCTCTGTTATTGCCAACCCTCTCATCACCAACTTCGCTAAGCTGCCTAGCGCATTCCTCCTCTTCGGGGTTTCGATTATCGGAGCAATTATTTTCCTCGAGAGGAAACCATCTCTTCGGCCTGTTACGGGCGTCTTCTTCGTACTGTCTTCGACGCTTTCTGACTTCGTGAAGAATAAACGCAACAGAAAGTTTGATGACGGGGACGATAAGGAGCTAGATACTATCGCACCAATGATGGCAGAAGACATCGTGGCTGAAGAAGTACTCGAGCAAGATGAAATTGATCAAGCAGAAGACGATCTCCGTAAAGAACTCTTCGGAGAGTTGTCGGCGGAAGACGACAAGCCGCTTGAGATAAGGCCAAAGAAGGAAGCAAAGCCGAAGCCGATTATTCTTACCCCTGAGTTCGTCCCTCCTCCGCTTGATCTCCTTAACCTAGACAGCGGCAAGGCAGGAGCAGGAGACAGCAAGAGCAAGATGGAGACCATTAAGAGGACGCTTGCTCACTTCCGTATTAATGTAGAGATGGGTGAGGTAACCGTTGGCCCAACAGTAACTCAGTTCACACTTAAGCCTGCGCAGGGTGTAAACCTTTCTAAGATAGTGGCGTTACACGATAACCTGGCGATGGAATTAGGGAGCGAGTTCCTGCGTATTGAGGCGCCGATCCCTGGGAAGACTCTTGTAGGTGTCGAAGTGCCGAACGAGAGGAAGTCCTCTCTTGGGCTCAGGTCTATGCTTGAGCTAGAAGAGTTCACTGGTGCCGGACCACTCACGCTCGCTATTGGTAAAAACATTTTAGGTAAGCCGATCTTTGGTGATTTAGAAAAAATGCCTCACCTTCTCGTAGCGGGGGCTACCCGTACCGGTAAATCTGTCACCCTACAAAACCTCATCATATCGATGCTCTATAAGAACTCCCCGTACGATCTCAAGCTCATCATCCTCGACCCTAAGAGAGTTGAATTCAGTGCGTACCACAACCTCCCCCACCTCTATACCCCAGTTATCAAAGAACCAAAAGGAGCGATAAAAGCTCTCAACTGGGCAATCCAAGAAATGGAGAGACGTTACGAAATCCTAGCTGAGCACGGACAGGTGAACGTAGGTGACTATAATAAGAAAGTATTAAGCCCAGCTCTTGAGAAAGCTCGCAAGAAGAGCCAAGTAGGAGATCAGATAACTGGACTCCCCCCTAAGCTCCCATATGTTGTCATTATCTTCGATGAATATAACGACTTCATGCTTTCGTATCCAAAAGAAATTAGCCCACTCATTACATCCCTCACCCAGAAAGGTCGCGCGGCTGGTATCCATCTCATTCTTGCAACGCAGCGCCCTGACGTAAAAGTAATCACAGGGACAATCAAGGCTAACATCCCTGCCCGCATCGCTCTTAAGACAACATCTCAAATTGACTCTCGTACCATCTTGGATGCATCTGGTGCTGAGGATCTTCTCGGGAACGGTGACATGCTCTACATGGCATCGGATAATCCTCGACTTGTCCGTATTCAAGCACCATTCATCTCAATGGAAGAAATCAAAGCCGTTGTGTCTCATATCAAAGACTCCCATGTCGACTTCGTGCCTGATTTCATCGATATCTCTAAAGTAAAAGTTGGCTCAAGTAATGGCGGAGGCGAGGAAGGCGGATCTCCGTCTGGGGAAGAACCAGAAAATGATGAGGATTATATGAGTGCTAAGGACTATGTCATAGCGACAGGTAAGGCTTCCACTTCAGCCCTTCAGACTGCGTTCCGTTGGGGTTATAACAAGGCGGCGCGCATTATGAACGATCTAGAGCACTTTGAGGTCATCGGTCCTGCACGAACAGGAGAACGCTATCGAGAGATTCTGGTTGGGAAACCTGACGGGCAAGCAGATTCTAAAGATAAAGACGACGAGGTAACTCTCGGTCCAAGCGTCGATAGAGATACTTCTAGAGATACTTCTACTGACGACCTCTTCAGGTAGCCGATATACAACACACCCCGCATGCTAGAACACGAAAGCGCAACCAGAAAAATAGAAAAATACTTCGTTTTACTTCTTGTTATCGTCGCTCTTTGCTACGGAGGGTTTAGAGCATACCCACTCATTACTGGACCGAAGATTACTCTTTACTCCCCACAAGAAGGTGATATTGTAACTAGTTCTAGCTTTGAGGTGTCAGGGAAAGTGTCAAAGGTCAGAGAGATAACTTTACAAGGAAGACCAATTCCAATAGACCAAGATGGTCACTTCAAAGAACTCTTGGTTGCCTCCCCTCCTTATACTATACTGGTCCTAACGGCAACAGATTTTTATGGAAACACTATTACTAAGACCGTTTCAGTTATCCCAGAGCAATAATTTATAACACACCTCATATGATGAAGAAAAAAGTGGCTAAGCCCTCAAAGACAATAGGAGTAAAAGAAGTGGGTACAGGAAAAGAAACATCAAAGGTAGCCTCCGACGCGCTCTTACGTGAAATTCAGAACAAGTTCGGTGAAGGTGCTATCATGAAATTAGGAGAAGCACCAAAGGTAGACATAGGTGTCGTGCCAACTGGGTCTATTGGGCTTGACGCTGCGCTCGGTGTTGGAGGACTACCTCGTGGGCGTATCGTAGAAATCTTCGGACCTGAGTCATCCGGTAAGACCACCCTCACCCTCCATGTAATCGCAGAAGCTCAAAAGCTTGGAGGTATCTGTGCCTTTATCGACGCAGAACATGCAATGGATCCAGAGTATGCCAAGAAACTCGGCGTTAACATCAACGAACTCCTCATCTCCCAGCCTGATAACGGTGAACAAGCTCTTGAGATTACAGAATCGCTCGTTCGCAGTGGACAGATTGATGTACTCATTATCGACTCGGTAGCCGCCCTGACTCCAAAGGACGAGATCGAAGGCGACATGGGTGCGCAACATGTAGGCAAGCAAGCTCGTCTCATGTCTCAAGCACTCAGAAAGCTAACCGGCATCGCACACAAGTCAAAGACTGTCATAGTGTTCATCAATCAGATTCGTATGCAGATTGGTGTTATGTTCGGTAACCCAGAAACAACCCCAGGAGGAAAGGCACTTAAGTTCTACTCCTCTGTTCGTATTGATATCCGTAAAATCGCTCAAATAAAGAAGGGTGAAGAAGTTGTCGGAGCACGCACCAAGGTAAAGATAGTAAAGAACAAAGTAGCGGCACCATTTAAAACAACCGAGTTCGACATCATGTACAACGAAGGCATTTCTCAGGAAGGAGAACTCCTGGCACTCGGTGAAAAGTTCAAGCTTGTAACAAAGTCAGGCGCAAGTTACGCGTACGGCGAGGAGAAGCTCGGGCGCGGGTATGACGCAGCGCGCACCTATCTAAGAGAGAACAAGAAAGTGGCTAATACTCTTGAAAAGGCAATCAGAAAGCAATTGGAATCCGGCGCCCTCTCCTATGCAGGAAGTGCAGAAGAAAGCGAGGACGGGGAACCAGAATAAAAAAGAAGAAAGACCCCGCATTCGCGGGGCCTTTTTTAGAGGCAAGAACCTCTTCGCGCGATACCTTAGGAAGCAAGTTGGTAGAACGCCGCAACCACCAGGTCATAGATCTCATCGGGAGCAAGCTCCTTCGAGTCGATCCTCAGATGGAACTCGGATTGCGTGGCAAGGTCGGTGACCCCGTAGAGTGCTTTGTAGCAAGAAAAGGGGGGCCTCCTCACGGAAGATTGTCTCGTTCGTCGCCTGCACGATAGTTTTCTCCTCCCTTCCCGCAATTCGCTTGTAACGAGTCACATTCTCGCAGTAAAGGTAGACGCGGAGACCGTGAGGCAGAAGCATGCCGGCGAGTCGCGCGTCTGCGACGAAGAACTCTTCACTCTCCGCCATCGTCGCGAGCTTGTCGTCGCACGACCTGTCAATCGAAAAGTCGCTTTGGGCATCCTTTTCGAGACGATTCAGTCCCTCGCCTTTGGGAAGGTTCGGGTAACGGACATCTGCGAGTGAGCGGAAGTGCTCGCTCGCCGGCTCACCCTTCTCCACTGATTGCCGAGGCGCTCGCAGATGAGCCTGGCAGCGGTTGAAGTGCCTGTACCGCACCAGCCCGAAAGGCCGATTTGATACTTGAATTCAGTTTTGGCCATAGGCCCTCCTTCATAGTTGGTTTAGGCCTGGTGGCCGGAACTTTCAGGGTATATACTACTCCTTGGCAACAATCTTATCAAGTAACGCCTTTCTTCCTGTATGCGTATTATTGATGATATAAAATTAGACTACGACGACGTGCTACTACTACCAAAAAGAAGTATTCTGACCTCCAGAAAAGAAGTAATACTTGAGCGAACTTTCAAGTTTTACCACTCGCCAAAAATCTGGACCGGTATTCCAATAATGACAGCGAATATGGCGAGCTGCGGAACATTTGAGATGGCAAAAACTCTTAGCGAACACAAGATGATAACAACATTCCACAAATATTACTCCCTGGAAGATTATAAAGAATTTTTTAAGACCTTTAACAACCCAGACTATATCGCTTACATACTTGGCATTCGCGACGAGGATATTGAAAAGTTAAAAGAAATGATTAAAAGCGACCTTATAAAACATTTCTCTTTTATATGTGTCGACGTCCCTAATGGTTATCTAGAAAAATTCTTAGAGTCCATCAGACTGATACGCTCTCTTTGTAAGGAACACATCATAATCGCAGGGAACGTTGTAACCAATGAGATGACTGAGGAAATTATTCTTAATGGTGCTGATATTGTAAAGATTGGTATTGGCCCAGGGTCAGTCTGCACAACAAGACGCATGACTGGTGTCGGGTACCCCCAGCTGTCTGCTGTAATAGAATGTGCAGATGCAGCACACGGAATGGCAAATAATAAAGGAGTGGGTCTCATCATTGCAGACGGTGGTCAAAAATACCCATCATGTGTAGCAAAAGCATTTTGTGGTGGGGCTGACTTTAACATGTGTGGGTCGCTTTTTTCTGGATTTGAGGAGTCCGGAGGAAAAACTGTTGAAAAAAATGGAAAACTTTTTAAAGAGTACTTCGGTTCATCGTCCAATCATGCTATGAAAGAGCTTTACGGTAAAAAAGATGCTCACAGGGCAAGCGAAGGACGCTATGCGCTTATCCCACATAAAGGGCCTATTGCTACATTTATTCAAGATCTTTTTGGCGCACTAAGAAGTACAGGCACATATATAGGCGCAAGACAACTAAAGGGATTCTCCCGCAGAGCCACCTTTATAAAAGTAGGAAGGCAGCTCAATACATCGCTTGAAGCATACGATCAGGGAAAGTAAGCTGTTTTTGCCAGAATCCCCTATTTTTGTTAGAATTCTACTATTCTCCGCTTCGCGGGACAAACTTTTGTTGTTAGTATTTTACTAATAACTGATTACTAATGACTAACTACTATCTATATGGCAACACTTGATTATGATGAAATAAAACCAAGGAAATTCATCCTAGTAGATGATGTCCCTTTCGAAATTCTAGAATCTCATGTAGCGCGCACCCAGAAGCGCAAGCCTCAGAACCAGGTACGTATGCGCAATATGTTAAACGGAAAAGTTGTACCCGGGACTTTCCATGCATCTGACACAGCCGAAGAAGCAGAAATAACTCGCAAAGAGGCAATCTTCCTCTACGCGAATAAAGGTGAGTTCTGGTTCTGTGACCCGAAAGATAGAGCAAAGCGATTCCAGATAGACGGCGAAGTGATCGGAGACCAGGCAAGGTTCCTAAAAGATAACACCGTAATTGATGTCAAAGTATTCACTCTCGATGATGAAGAAAAGTATATTGGTGTAACACTTCCCGTTAAAATGACTTTTGAAGTAAAGGATGCTCCTCCAGCTATCAAAGGAAACACTGCTTCAGGCGGAGGCAAGCTCGTCACCCTCGAAACAGGAGCTCAAGTTACCACCCCATTTTTCATTGAAATTGGTGAAAAGATTGTAGTGAATACAGAAACTGGTGAATATGTAGAACGAGTAAAGGCTGAAAAATAGTGGCCGTAGATAAAAAGCACCTGGCAAGACATCAGGTGCTTTTTACTACCTAGCCATTCTTTCGTAATGAGAGAATTTTTTCTGCGACATTCTCCACGTCTCGCACACTCTCGATAATAAAGAGAGTATCACTCCCTGCGGTTTGAACCTTTAGTCTGCCGTACCCAAAGAATGTTTGGAGCAGACCCTCTTTTTCAAAAAAGACATCCTGTATACGATTGTATTCCATAAAAGAAACTTCTCGGTCTAATATAGATCTTTGGTTAACTGCAACTATATGGACATCTGTTATGTACCAAACATCAAAATATTCCTTAGTCCATGCATAAAAGAATGATGTGAAAAATATAAGCACAAACATAGACAAAAATAGAGACAGTGCTCCTTCTGCTACCTCACCCCTATCACTCAAAAAATAAACACCAGTACTGAAAACCAGACATCCGAACCCATGAAGTAGGACGTCCTCAACATACACCAAAAAATGTTTCCTCGCTGTAATTAAGACCTGCTCCCCTTCTTTAAAAAGTGTTTCTACTTCCATAGTAATTATATGAAGAACATGAGACCTAAGATACACGCCGAGCCTGTAAGGTAAACTGCCCTAGCAATTCTCACACCGGCATCTCCCCGACCGAACTTGTACCAGACATATAAAAGTATCCCAGCCATCGGAACATAGATGAGGAGCGTGACTAAAAATAAGATGACACTTATATGCATGATGTTACGATTGGAATTTACGCATTATCTCAGCGTTCACCTCATCCGCCGGCCGACCATAGGTGAGATAACTCAATTCCTTAAGCGGCTCAATCCTACTCCTGTCACCTGGGTCAGGCGGGAGTGTTGCGATATCAAACGGTCTCTTTGGTGTTCCATTTGATAGCATTTTTAGATACGCATGCCAGTTCTCAATTTTTATAATATCACTCGCAGTGAACGTCGGTTCAAATTGTGTTTCCAAAAACTTAGCGTCTTCTGGTGAAATACGGAACACAGCCATAGACCCAACGTTACCGAACCGCCCCCTTAATGTCTTCTGGTAGTTGAGAAATATACTGATGGGCAATAGTAAGAGAAAGTCTATACTTACGTGCTTCAGAAAGAATAGATGCAATCGCGGGCGTGGTGACGTTTTGGAATTCGTCTATATAGAGATAAAAATCTGGTCGCTTAGCAATATCTGGCTGATCCACACGAGAAAGAGCGGCCTGAGAAAACTTACCCACAATAATGAGGCCAAGCAGGTTGGCATTAATGTCTCCGAGACGTCCCTTTGAAAGATTCACGAGGAAAATCTTCTTGGAGTCCATTATCTCTCTAAAGTTAAAGGCACTTCTCTCTTGAGCAATAATTGGACGCATGATGTCGTTAGACATAAAGATATCAAACTTAGAGTTAACATACTGTACCCAGTTCTGAAGCCCTTGGTCTCCTGTCGTCTTCTCGGCGTTCGCCCAAAATTGGTTAAGAAGAGGGTTCTTACTCTTTGAAAGCTTGTAGTCACGATAGTCTTTGTCGGAAAATACACGAGAAATATCGAGCAGCGTGTTACCGCTCTCTGGATGTTCCATAACAAGGAGCGTCGCATTACGAAAGTATTGTTCAAACCCAGGACCGCCTGAGGTCTTCATATCAAAAAGCTGGTTGAATATACTGAGGAGCTCGTTTACCACGAATGTCTTCTGTTCTGGCTTTTCTCTGTCGAACTCAAGCATATTAAGCCCCATCGGTCGTGGGATATAGGAAGGGTCAAAGTAGACCACGTCCTTAGCTCGCTCAGGTGGGATGTTTGCCAGGATATCGATAATATCACTACCGTGCGGGTCAATAAAACAGCATCCATCACCATTTTTTATATCTTGGATGATGAGGTTTTTAAGAAGAATCGTCTTACCTGTACCCGTCTGGCCGATAACATACATGTGCCTTACTCTGTCTTCCTTTCCAAAGTGAATCAGAGTCTCCTCCCCTCTAAAAACATTCTTACCTATGATGGGACCCTGCTGTCCTAGATCTTCTGGGGCTTGCGCCTGTGCGTAAGTAGCAGACTGTACGTTAGCAACATCTTTTGACTGCATCGGAAAATGGAAGATGGTTGCAAGCTCAGACAAGTTAAGCGGACAGCTCTCATCATCGTTCCATAGACGATATGAGAAGCGATGGAGGAGTGCTCTTTGTTTTGAACCTTCTACCTCATCCCACTTAATACTGTTACCGTTTATTTCGACGAACTGTGCAAACGACGACTCGAGGTCAGCGCGGAGTGCCTGAGACCGCGCGAGCGAAGACGCAGCCGAAACAATACGGATGTTAGTCTCGATGATAGTCTTCGACAACTTCTCCTGAATAAGCTTACTCGCATTCTCGTCGACATGTGTTACCTTATCCTTTTTATCTTTTTCTTGTTCTTCTTTTGTCTTTGTTGAGAACATTTCTCCGATGAGGTGGAGAGATTCCTTGAAGAGGCTCTGCTTGTCGATAACACGTTTCAAAGTCTCTCCTTTTCTTAAATCTTCGAGCATAGTGCCGAAACGTTTAACAAATACGTCCCCCGATGGACGAATGAGAATCTGCAGAGCGAGACCTTCTTCATCTTTTGCTATCTTAGTAAACGACGACAAGATGAGTGACATCGGGTCCCCTTCCATGCCTTGGTATGTCTTAATTGGAAGCGCTGGGTGAGTGCTGTGGGTGGCGTAAGAACATGCCGTAATCGCATGAGGGTGAAAAATATTATAATCGTCTTTGTTTTCTTTTACCTTAGCTGTTGGGAAAACACCAAGTACCACCTTTTCAAAAAGAGGCGCATAGTTTACGTGCACAGCACAATAAAAGACCGCCGTCTTGGCACCATTAGCTACTGAGAGTTCAAGGGAGTAGTAGTTCTTCTCTTTATTGAGAGCATCACTAGCGAGAGCTTGCATGGACGCATACCACTGCTCCATGAGTCCCATCATTTCCTTTACTTGCTTTCCTTGACCCTCGCCCGCTTCTGGCAAGACAATTTCAAAAAGCTTCATATGAAGCGCTTTCCATTCATCTTTCCCAATGTCATTCTTAACATCATGACCCGAGATAAGATACTGAACCAAAAATCTGTCAAAGTCATCTTCCACCTGAGGATCACCAAGTTCTTCACCCATATGTAGCGCATTTTTGATACCCTTATCTGCCATCACCTGTGCGAGCATCCCAACTTGCTCATCAGTTGGACGTGGAGCAAGCCACTCTAGGAGGCGATGTTTCTCTCCCCCTGTTATACGGTTATTCTCAGGCACCATGCGTTCAAGTGGTGCCGCTTTAAAGTCTCTCACCACCTCATGCGCATGATCTTTTTCCGTGAACCTGTCCTCGTACCCTTTGGCACGTTCCATCTTCTCTTTTATTTGGTTACGTAGAAAAGAAACCTCTTGATCTAGACTGGAGAGTTCTGGATGCATATACACTCAGTATAGGCTAAAGCACCTGTAAGGGACAGTGGACACCGCTATGAGAAGACTACACCTAAGGCTTCTCAGGGGACGCCAAAGAAACTGACTCTCCGATTGTCGAGGGAGGAATAATAGAGTCATCATTTGATGGAATTGGCGCGGCTTCTTGACTAGGCTTCCATGAACTAAGCGGAGGCACTTCTCCCTTTGGCATCTCTACCGGCTGTGTTGATGCCTGCTCAACTGCTGGCATTTGGTTAACCACTTCTATTGAAGGAAGACTTTCTGTTGGCTCAGCTACTGCTTGAGACTCTGACGCTCCAGAAACAGCCACCGATGTAGCGACAGTAGGTGCGGGAGCGGGAGCGGATGATCCACCTCGAAAGAGAAAAACGGTGAGAATAACAATGAGGGCAACAGTAACACCAATACCTACATATAATAATGACCCCGATGAAAGCAAAGTTGAAAAGTCCATATGTTTATTTGATTACAATGAAGTGTACCCCCCAGGAACTCTTCCTTCAAGGGGAAACTAGGCAGTCAAAATTTCTGGCCCTTTGTCGGTTATAAGAATTGTATGCTCAAAGTGAGCTGAACGCTTGTGATCAGTAGTAATAAACGTATACCCATCCTCTGCCAAATAGATGTCATCAGTCCCCATATTAACCATAGGCTCAATCGCAAGCACTAACCCCGGCACAAGCTTTGGACCCTTGATACCATCATCAAAGTTAGGAACATACGGCTCTTCGTGGACTTTATACCCAACACCATGGCCTGAGAGAATCTTTACAACCCCGTACTTCTTAGGGATAGCTGCTTCGATTGCTTTTGATATATCATTTACATAATTACCGACCACTGCGGCTTTAATGCCAGCCATAAGCGCAGCCTTTGTTACCCTAAGCAGCTCCTCGTCCTCTTCGCTTATCTTCCCCACGCCGATAGTTCTAGCACTGTCTGATATCATCCCCTTATGGTTAACACCACCGTCTAGTCCGACAATATCACCCTCTTCTAAGATGTGATCTTCATTCCCGATACCGTGGACCACTTCTTCGTTTACTGATATACAAATACTCCCTGGGTATGGGTATGCTTAACCGAACGGCTGGTAGTTGAGAAATGCCGGCTTATCTCCCATATCAGTTATCATCTTGTACGCAAAGTCATTAAGATACTTGGTCGAAACCCCTGGTTTCACCTCTTTTGATACTGCTGTTAGGACAGCAGAAAGTCTCCTGCCTGATTCACGGAGGATTTTGATATCACTTTCGGTTTTTAACTTAATATTGTATTTCATGAGGACAGATTATAGATATTAGAGATTAGAAGATTCTAGTAAACACTTATTGGGAAAGGGCTTCCATAATATCCGCATGCACTGCTTCAATACTTTGTTCGCCGTTAATTCTTGCGAATGCGTAGCGAGGGTCGTTTTTAAATATCTCCACACAAGGCAAAATGTCTTGATAAAAGAGCTCGATTCGCTTTTCTATTTCTTCATCACTGCTAGCGTCTACTCTTTTTTCTACCGCCTGAGACTCGCGGAATTTTTGTCTATCTTTTGCCCATGATGGAGTTACTTCGATATAGATAACATTCGGTCTGCTGTACCCAAGGAAAGGAAAAAGATTATGAATTGCCTCTGTTTCTATTATCTTTCTTGGAGCACCATCTAAAATAACGGTTGTGTTTTCTTTTAATCTAGCAATAAAAACACCTACCCAGTTCCAGATAGCCAAGAACTCAGGTTGTAGCCCCCCATTATTTTGTTCCTCTCTTGCCCTTTGTGCAATATAACTATCACTTTTGATGAAGTCACGAAATGTGCCACCGGTCGTAACATGTATCACATCAGAATAAGTTTCTTCGAGCTTTTGCTTAAGAAGTTGCGCCTGGGTACTCTTCCCTCCGCCTGGAGAAGCCATAAGAATGATAAAACGTTTATTCATTACATAATCCTACCATGAAATGAGGCATTAGCCATTAGTCAAACCAAAAGGAGGCCAGTACAAAAGCGCCCTTAGGGCGCTTTTGTACTGGCCTTGTCTAAATATAATGTCTACTCATTAGTATTCCCTCATTGAAAGCTGCGCGTCGATCTTCTTGATGAGATCGAGCACAACCGATACGGCAATCAAAAGTGAGGTGCCTCCTACGGCAATCGCCGTAATTCCCGTAATGCCCTGAATAGCCACTGGAAGAACCGCAACAATGCCGAGAAACACTGCGCCAACAAGAGTAACTCGAGCGAGGACATACCCGATATATTCTGCCGTTATGTTTCCTGGTCTGTACCCTGGAATGAATGCGCCGTTCTTAGCGAGATTGTCTGCCGTCTTTTGTGGATCAAATGTTACCGCTGTGTAGAAGTAGGTAAAGGCAACCACGAGTACGAAGTAAGTGACTCCATAAATCCATTGGTTGGCAACTACTTCGTTAAGCATGCGGGAGAAAGACTGAAGAGATGCATTGCCCGAACTTGCAAAGAGCTGCGCTGCAAGCTGCGGGAAAATAAGAATAGAGATAGCGAAGATGATTGGCACTACACCTGCTTGGTTAAGTCGAAGTGGTAGGTATGTAGTAGAACCGAACCCAGCTGACGCCCCTAGACGAGACTCTTTAGCGTAGGTTACTGGAACCTTTCGTTCAGCTTCTGTGATGTAAACAATTCCAGAAATAACAATGAGAGATAGAGTAAGAAGCACTACAAGGACAGGGATTTGGGACGGATCAAATGTAAGGAAGTACTGACCAAGTGTTGTAGGAATCATAGCTACGATACCAGCAAAAATAATGAGGGAAACGCCATTTCCAATACCACGCTCGTTAATTTGTTCACCGAGCCACATCATAAGCATAGTTCCGGCGGTGATGATTACTAGATTAGAGGTCATCTCTGCACCTGACATCTCTGGAAGGACATTCTGACGAGCAAGAAGTGTGAGGAGCGCGTACCCCTGAATAACCGCCAAAGGAAGCGACAAGAGTCTACCGTACTGAACGAACCGCTTACGACCCGCGTCCCCTTCCTCTTGATACATCTCCTTAAGCCGAGGAGACAGCACTGTCGAAAGCTGCATAATAATAGAGGCGGTAATATAAGGACCGACTCCAAGCATCACAATAGAAAAGCTAGCGATACCTCCACCAGAAAGGATGTTAAGGAAGCTGAAAGCCTTGTTGCCAGCGAGAAGTGACGCGAGCTGTGCGGCGTCTACTTCTGGGATAGGAATTGCAGATAAAAAGCGAGTAATAAAAAGAATACCTATAACAAACAAGATGCGAGTACGTAACTGTCCGTCAGTAAAAATAGCCTTAATTGTCTTCATAATTTCAGTATTATACCACATTAATTAGCCATTAGCCATTAGCTCGAGGAGTGAAGACGAGATAGCAATCAAGTGCCTTGGGCTCGAAGAAAATGCCCGGAGCTGGCAAGCGTAGGACCAAATTTAGCCCTCAGAGGGAGGATATAGAGGGCTAAACGCGATAGACGCAAGCTTAGAGCTACTGTGATACTTAATTTATAAACCAATAGCGACGCCTGCGGCGTCGCTATTGGTTTGCTGTATTTCCTAACCCCCTAACGGTTAACCCCTAACTGGGCTAACTATTTCTTCTTAGGGGCAGGTTTCTTAGCTGGTTTTGCCTTCTTTTCCTTCTTCGGAGCAACCTCCTTAACTTCTGGAAGAGTGACTGTTCCGCCAGCCTTTTCGATCTTTTCCTTGGCTGTAGCAGAAACTTCACAGAAAGATACGTTGACAGCAACAGTAATATCACCTGTTCCTAAGACCTTAATCTTTGGAACGCGTCCGAGCACCATTTTTACAAGACCTTTAGCGAGGATTGTCTCTGGAGTCACCTTGTCGCCTGCTGTAAACACATTCATTGCAGAAAGGTTAACAACAGCTTCTGGGCCTCTGTAGAACACGCTCTTGGCACGATTCTTTCCATGACCTCGAAGCTTAGGAAGCTTCTTGATGATGTCACGCATAGCTGGACGCACACGATGTCCGGCGCGAGCAGTCTGTCCTTTTCCTCCCTTACCTGCAGTCTTACCCCGCTTCCCTCCGCGAGCAACTAGCTTTGACTTCTTGTTTGGGTGCGGACGTTTAATTTGATGTATTTGCATAGTAGTAGTGTTATGCGTTAGTAACTGGAGCGACTACTTCCTCGACAATCTTCACCTTAGGCACAGGAGCTTCGTCATGAGCGTAAGCAATTTCCTGTAGAGCTTTCATGGTGGCACGAGCATTGTTAAGCTTATTCTTAGAACCTGAATGGAACTTAGCCGTAACATTACTTAACCCAGCAAGGGATAGAATAATACGAGCTGAAGACCCAGCGATAAGACCACGACCACGGTTAGGCATGATCATCACTTCTGATGACTTGAACTTAGCTGCGATGTCGTGAGGGAGAGACTTTTGCTTAGAAAGCTTAAGCGTAAACATGTTACGCTTAGCAGCCTTAAGAGCTTTTTCAATAGCCACCTGAGTGTCCATTGCCTTACCTGTACCAAGACCAATGCGACCATTTCTATCTCCAGCAACAAGTGCTACTGAGAGCGAGAAGCGGCGTCCACCTGCAACCACACGGGTCACACGGCGGATACTGATTGTCTTTGAGTCGAACTCTGGCTTCTCACGAGGAGCCCTTGGCGGGCGACCACCCTGGCGTCCTCCTGGCTTACCACCCTGTCGTCCACGAGGACTGCGAGGTGCAAACTCTCTATCTTGAGCAACCGCAACGCTTCCTGTTGCTACAGTCTCTGTAGAAACCGGTGCCGATGTCTCTGCTACTGCCCCATTTGTTGTTATTTCTTCTGTCATATAATTAGAAATTAAGACCAGATTCACGAGCTCCTTCTGCAAGAGCTGCTACTCGACCTCGGTACGAGAACCCGCCACGATCGAATACAACCGTAGTAATATTTTTCTTCTTTGCTTCTTCAGCAAGCTTTGTTCCCACCATCTTAGCGCGAGCAAGCTTTGTCATCTTATCTGTAAGAGAGATGTCAGATGCAGAAGCGATAGTTACCGCACGTACGTCATCAATAAGCTGAGCGTACATATACTTATTTGAGCGGAAAACGGCGAGTCTTGGACGACTTTCTGTTCCTGCTATTCTTGAGCGAATCTTCTTGTGAAGACGAGCTCTTTTTTCTGTTTTTATACTTGTTTTCATATATGTGATGCTACAGATTATGCAGACTTCTTACCCTGCTTACGGCGAATAACTTCATCGCTATAACGAATACCCTTACCCTTGTATGGTTCAGGCTTCTTAAGTGAGCGAATCTGATTAGCAAAGAGGCCGACCAACTCTTTATCGATACCTGTGATGTTAAGCGCACTCTTTTCAGCTACGACTGTGAGGCCTGCTGGAATGTCCCTAACAATTGGATGAGAAAAACCAAGGGAGAGGTTAAGTTGTGTCCCCTTAACATCCCACTTCATTCCCACACCTTCTACTAGAAGTCTTTTGGTGAAAGGGGTGACCACGCCCGTTGTCATGTTCTTAAGGTGTGACATATATGTCCCCCATAGTGAACGTGAGAACTTGTCATTTCTGCGTGGTTCTGAGGTAATCATTCCGTCTTCGATTTTGAAAGTGATTTCATCACGAAGCTCTCGAACGAGTTCTCCTTGTGGTCCCTTTACACGTACAGCATGGGCATCGAATGTAACTTCGACACCTGCTGGAATTTTGATTTGTTGTTTTCCTATTCTGCTCATACGTTTGTTACCAGATTGTGAATAATACTTCTCCACCAACATGACCTTCGCGGGCTTGTCTGTCAGTAAGAATTCCCTTAGGGGTAGTAAGCACAGTCATCCCGTGACCGTACTTATACGAAGTGATGTCTTTTACACCCTTGTAGACACGCTTTGACTGCTTTGAAACGCGAGTCACGTTGTGAATCTTAGGGAGACCTTTTTCGTAAGCGATGACTACCTCAATAGTTGGAGTAGTCCCTTCACCTACATGATAAGTTTTTACATATCCTTCTTTTTTAAGAAGCTCAAGAATCGCCACCTTCATCTTTGATGATGGAATAACAACGGAAGCCTTTTTTACGAGGCCACCATTTTTGATAGCGATGAGCATGTTTGCGATTTGATCCATACTACAGTGTTAGGTTACCAAGAAGCTTTCTTAATACCAGCGATCATACCTTCGTTAGCGAGCTCACGGAAGCATGTGCGGCAAAGACCAAAATCTCTCATGAACCCGTGCTTTCGACCACATTTGAAGCATCGGTTGACAATTCTTGATGAGAATTTTGGTTTCTTGTTACTGCGTGCAATTGTTGATGTTTTTGCCATAGAGTAAAAATAGTAATAATTACATTGGGAATCATGTGAATCCAATGCCTACCCTCTTAATATCGCGCGCATGTACATAAAATCGTAAACCTTATGTAAACAAACGGATTAAAAGAGAGCTTTCACATTATGCCACATTTTGGTCTAAAAAACAAGAAGGCCTCCTTACGGAGGCCTTTCTGGAATGGCGAGAACGGCGACTGATGATTCACCAGTTTTTCTTCACGAAATCAGCGACAATCGAAGCGATGTCAAACGACTTCTGAGAGGTCGCAGGTGCGAGTCGTGACGAATCGGAAGTCGACGAACCTCTCCATGCAGGGTCACACGCTCTTTCTGCATAGAAAAAAGCTGTCTTCTTGGCATCTCTGACGACTTGTAGGACTTCCGGGCGAGGCTTACACAACGGAGAAATATGGGGGCTGATACTTATCTGAATGATGTACCTATGGGCATCCAGAAGTTCCTGCGTCGCCGCACCCCAGCGCTCTGTTGCTATGTCAGCCACCCTTCTGAAGAAGGGGTGACCATCGAGGTCCGGCGCCACCCTGCGCTGCACCTGCTGAAGCTCCTTTGCATTGCTCGGCGGTAGAAGGAGGAGTGGGTCAGTCTTGCGATCCGGCTTCGCATAGAAGTTCACCAGATCTTCCAAGCCGGCGGCGTCAACCGGGCTAGTCTCTGCGACTTTCTTTGCAAAACGCCGGATGCTTTCAAAGAACTTGCCCTCGTTAGTCGAGAAATCATCATCCATGTTGGAGTCCTTTTCTTTAAAAAATTAAAACGGGAACAACGTATCGTAAACTCTACCCTCTCGACACACAAATGTCAAAGCGATATAGTTAATACATGCTCACATATATCATTGCTTCTGTGTCTGGCATTATCACCATGATGCTACTGGATTACATCTGGCTAGCGAAGCTTGCCAAGGGCTTTTATTTAGAAAAACTTAGCGCTCATGTAACTGTCACAAACGGTTCCCTTGTCCCCTACCTCCCGGCTGTGCCGATTGTTTACATAATCGCCATACTTTCTATTTGGGTGTTTGTACTTTCTTCTGCTACAACACTTCTACAAGCTACTTTTTATGGTGCTCTTCTTGGATTTTTCATGTATGCATTTTATGACTTCACGAATCTCGCTACACTTAAGGACTACCCTTGGTCACTCGCTATGGTAGACACAGTGTGGGGAACCATTCTTATCGGGACAACAACGGTTGTGATGTATTACGTGAAAACGTTACTAGCGTAAAAGAAAGTAAAAGAACCGCGCCTTTGGCGCGGTTCTTTTACTTTTTAAAACTTAAAACTGAAAGCTTTTTTCTCTACCAACCAAACGGCGCTGCGTTAGCAATAACATTTACCTGTGATGTTCCAATAACTTGGCCCGCTAGGTTAATAACAGTTAGGTCGAAGAGGACATTTTGCTTATACCATGTAGTGTTTGTAATTGTTGCTGGGATTTCTTGCTGGAAGTATGCTGGGGCAAAAGGGATAATGAATTCCTGACCACATGATGTTCCTGCGATAGTTACAGTAACTCCAGAAGGGCAAGTAGCTTTTACTTTAATTGAATAGTTACCGGCTAGGTATGAGTCCCAAGACGCACCACGAGGGATATTCGTATAGAGTCTAAACACTTCACCTGAATTAACCGGTGACTTACTCGTAGTAATACTTACTTGACCACTGTAGAGGAACTGACGCTTGATTGTTATTGGCTGAATCGCTGCTTTAAGCGTTGAAATACTTCCTGCAATATCCCTTACCGGAGTACTTACAACAACCTTGTATGAGGTCTGGTTACCAGAGTTACATGAGCCAGAACACACAGCGTCTAGCACTTCCTTTGTAAGCACGAATGAGAGGGAATTCCCTTGTGAAGATCCTACTACGCGACTCTGTCCTGATACAGTATTTTCAAGAAGAATGGTATAGGTCGAAACTGATAGATTAGTTTCATACCAGTTGACGTAAACAGTATCCCCTTCGTTGTAAACACTGTTAACAAACGGAGATGTAACTGTTACTGAACCAGCCGCAGGCACAATCCCGTAGGTATACCCCATGCTCGGGTTATAAACAATATTAGTTGAAACTATGTCAGAAGAAGTAACTGCTGGAATAGACGAAGAATAAGCAGAAGAAAAAGTCGGAGCAATTACCTGAGTCCCTGTTACCGAATAATCAGTAATTGTTGGCACGGTAGCAATCGGCGTAATCGGTGCAGATATTACCTTCACATACGGATCCTCGCCGGTGACAAAGGTTGAGAATGAAGAATACCTATAGCTATTAGAGTGAAGAGAGTCGTGATTATTCCCAAGAACATCAAAGTCACAAAGTCTTTCATTAACAGCATTACGAGTAGTTTCTCCTACGACGCCAGTTGCAGAAATACCGTTATCACGCTGAAAAGCGCGCACAGCACGTTCTGTCTGAATTCCAAAATATCCATTTGGTGACGCATTAAGGTAACCTCCGCGAACAAGAAGATTCTGAAGTCTTACAACGTCATCATTTTCTGACCCTCTTTGTAAATTGCTGGTAACCGACACATTACAACGCTCGACAGAGGTAGCGTTAAAATAGCCGGCAAACACTTGATTTGCTTGGCTCAGCACAATACCCGCTAGAGCTATAATTATTCCGATTTTTTTCATAGTTTTGTAATCTTACCATGTTTATATTTTAATGTCAATAGATACTATTGACATTACACAAATTAATGCTATACATATATAGCCTATTTAAACACATCTACACCCCTGAAGTAGTGCACATATCTTGCCGTCCACATCAATGAATTAACGTCATGTCCAAAAGACGCAGTTAACAAAAAACCGCCGTTCTGGCGGTTTTTCTTTTTATTGTAAACTATTACGCCTTTTTAAAAGGAACCCCGATTAGCTCAAAGAATTTTACCGCTTCTTCTTTTGTCTTTGCAGTAGTACCAAGAGTAACAGCCATTCCAAAAATATCTTTTAGTTCTTCATCTCTTATTTCAGGAAAGATAGTATGCTCTTTTATACCAAAAGTCATATTACCGATATCATCTACTGATGTACGCTTGATACCACGGAAGTCTTTAGTGCGAGGGAGTGAGACATTGAGCACCTTATCGAGAAATGCGAACATACGATCCCCTCGAAGTGTTACTGCTACACCGATCGGATCTCCTTCACGTGTCTTAAATGATGCAACCGACTTCTTAGCTTTACGGACAGTAGCTTTCTGTCCAGTTATCTTCATGAGACGATCCATGACAAGGTCGTTAAACTTCTTGTCACGTTTCATAGAAGAACCGGTCGCCACAGAAACTGTAATCTTAGTAAGACGAGGTGCGGCCATTACGTTTTTGTAACCAAACTCCCCTTTTAATGTATCAAAAGAACTCTTTTGAATTTCTTTTACACTTATGAACTTTGACATATTTTTTTACATGAAGCACGATTAGCTGGGGCGATATATATCTTGCCAGACGTTATACGTCACTTCTTAATTAATAATACTATGTTACTCTACCATAAAAAGGAGCACCTGGGAAGAGTTTTTATCTGACTATTTTACTCTGCAATCTTATGGTAGCAGCCACTCTCTCCCTGTTCAACCCATCCAGTCGAACCAGCTGGGGCGCCAGAGTTGGGAGAACCACAGGCCCAAACAACTTTTCTGTTAACTGAATCAAAATAAAAACCTGTAACATATCCTGGTATAGTCAACGCTGAATCAGTCTGAGAACAACTAAACACATTAAAATCTTCATTAGTTGAAAGCGCTGTAACATTCTTCGGTTCCTGCCTAACATTCCCACACACATGCCACACTTTTCCCCCCTTAAGAAGACAGCTCTGAAGTATGTCGTTAGAGAAAATCACTCTCCCTGAAACCGGACTAAATGTAGTGTAGTCGCTTCGATTAGGGTCACCGCAAAATAAAGCTGTATTTATTTTTACAGTCTTTGGTGTAAGGTAACTATAATTAAGGGTGTCTTCATCGGCAATAAACTTCATTCTAGGAACAGTGTCATTAGACGCTATACACATTGCAATGACATCATCCCCTAAAGAGCTTTTAGATATAAAATATTTTTGTCCTTTATATGTCTGGGAACAAGTTATATTTGGCTCTTCAAATCCAAGGTTAGTTGGCGTCATAAAACCAAGCATAGACCCAGCGTATACTAACCATGTATATCTTATTTCTTGAGAGGTTGAGCTACTTGGGCCTACCACAAAAGAACTAGAGAAAGAGTTGCTTGCTTGAGAAGAAGCACTCGGACCTGCAATAAAAGCATTACCAGACTCTGGGGTAATGACACTATTTACAGTCCCTGACTTCCATCTTGTTGTGTATCTTCGACCGTCTAATGTTTTAAATACTGAAATATACTCAATATTTGGTATTTTCTCTTGTAGAATATTTTTATTCAAAGAAAAGGTATCTGTTGTTGAGTTGTATACCCATCCATTATACGCAAGACTTGAATCTTGTAATCTTACAAACGAAGAGTCTGTATCGCAGCCCGATGTAGAGGTTGAAGGCTTAACACAAACACGTAAACCTGAACCAAGAGGACTAGATAAATTACCTCGAATTGTTAGATTAACGCTAGACAGAAAAGATCCGTTTGTTAAAATTTCACCACTCATATAATAAGAGCTCTGATTAGTTTGTTGGGCGGAAGAATTTGATGAAGGGCCTGTTATAAAAGAAGTACTAGAACAGCGCATATTCATGCCAGAGACAAGACTAGAAACTTCTCTTAAATTTTGTCTTCCTCCTGGACACTCAGTCCAGATCTTGCCACCCTTAGAAGTACAATACTGAGGATCAACCGTAACAGAACCATCAGATCTGTTCGATGCAGAATATGTTGTATAGTCATTACGATTTGGGTCTCCGCACCCCCATGCATTGTTACCAACAATAACCGAAAGAGTGTTTGAAGTACCTAAATTAGAAACAGAAGAAAAGTTTGCGTTACAGGTATCGGCTTTTATTAAGCTTTTTGTTAGAGGCCCAACCCTTCCCACCTGATTAATATTCTTATTTCTTTGATAGGAGAGGACTGCTCTATGTGTCTTAAAACCAAAATAACCCGTTGGAGAACCATCCATCAGTCCGCTGAAGATAAGAAAATCCTGCAAAACTGTAACCTCTCCATTTGTTGTCGCGTCAGATGAACCAAATCTAATAGACTCACTTACTAAATCAACACAAGTACTCTCCGCCCTTTCGCCGTCAGAAATAATTGATGAGGTCTGCTGTAGGCTATTTCCTGTAGTCACAGAATTACTAACAGTATTTTGTGATAGAACGATCCTTAAAGGCTCTGTTGCTATAGAATTAGCAGATAAAATATTCTGAGCAGAAGCGAAATTTGTTATGGCTACAATACTTCCAAAAAAGATAGCTATTGATTGTTTTTTCATATATAAAATTACTTATAAATAAGTATATATCCTTTCCTGTTTTAAGAAAGGCACAAGACTACTTAATTACTTCCTCTGGAGTAAAATATTTAATAATAAAGAGTAGTAACTTATAGAATGAATGTAAATTTAATATGTAGATATAAAAACTCCCTGTAATGACTCTTGCTACTTATATCTTTAATTATGTTAACTAGCTAGTCTTACAACTAAACTGTGTCAGCGTAAAAAAATGCCTCGATAGGCATTTATTTGCAACATTAATCTTTCTTTGTAGCTTTCTTAGCTTTTGCTGCCGGCTTTTCTTTCTTAGTAGTTTTGTCGACAAGCTTTACATTTGAAGCATGAATTGATGTTGGTATCTCCACTATCCCTCCTTTCTGTCCTGCGTTTTTTGGTCGCATGTGGCGTTTTACCTTTCCAACACTGTCTAAAACAACTCTGTTAGTCTCCTTAAGAGCTTTTGCAATGACAGCAGTTTCTCCTTTCCACTTACCTGTTGTTACTATTACTTTGTCTCCTTTTTTTACGTGCATGGTGTTTGTGTTATCTAAAATCTAATAGCTATTCTCTAAAATCTGTCTAAATGATTTCTGGCGCCAGAGAAGCAATCTTTCTGTAACCTTCGATGCCAGTCTGTGACAATTCACGAGGAATAGGTCCGAAAACGCGTCCAGCTTTAGGTTCCTTCTTTGTCTTATCAATAATTACTACTGCATTATCGTCAAAAGAGATGTAAGAACCATCTTCACGACGAATCTGTTTTGTTGTACGAACTACTACTCCATACACCACATCCTTCTTCTTTACCTGCTTACGAGGTTCTGCCACCTTAACTGAAAGCACTACCATATCACCGACCGATGCATAGCGACGCTTAGACCCTCCGAGCACCTTGAAAACTCTTCCACGCTTTGCGCCTGAGTTATCGGTTACTGTGACATTTGTTCCTGCTTGAATCATACTCTAGTGATTAGTGTTAATAAATTGCTTTAGTTGGTTGTCACCTTAGACAAAACCTTAAAAGTCTTATCTTTAGACATTGGACGAGTCTCCTCAATAATGACTTTGTCCCCTACCTTGTACTCATTGGTCTCGTCGTGAGCTTTGTAACGCTTATCAATTTTATAGTACTTACCGTACTTCTTGTGCGCAACATAGCGACTTACGTTAACGACAACGGTCTTATCCATTTTGTCAGAAACGACAGTTCCTGTGAGCTTCTTGCGGTTGATTACTGTTTCTTTTGTCATATAAATATAATTAGCGAGCGATTACCTTAGTCTTAATCGGAAGCTTGCACCCAGCCTTACGTAGAGCTTCGCGTGCTATTACTTCAGTAACACCGTCTATCTCAAAGAGAACTCTCCCTGGGCGAACTTCGAAGACGTATCGATCTGGATCACCTTTTCCTTTACCCATCGGCACTTCAGCAGCCTTCTTAGTAACTGGACGATCAGGGAAAATACGGATCCAAACCTTTGCTGTCTTACCTGCGTGACGCTGCATAGCACGACGAGCAGCTTCTATCTGGTTAGCGGCTACGCGAGCTGGTGTCTCTGCCTTAAGGCCAAACGCTCCAAAAGAAACGTCTACTCCTTTTGTCTCAGGACGCGCAAGCTTAGCCTCAGAGAGGCGGGCATTCTGCCACTTTCGGTGTTTTACTTTTTTAGGGAATAGCATACTCGTTTAATTACAAAATTATTTATCCTTTCGGGATGTCTGCTTAGCAGAAGCGTCATCAGTAAACTTCATTCCACGATAAATCCAAACCTTAATACCGATAACACCGTAGGTCATGTATGCCTTGTCGCGAGCGAAATCAATGTCAGCGCGAAGTGTCTGGAGTGGGATACCGCCACGCTTAATCTGTTCTTTTCGAGCCATTTCAGCGCCACCTAAACGACCTGAAACCTGAATACGAGCACCCTTAACCTCACGGTTAGCCATAACCTTTTCTACTGTAGTCTTAAGAACTCTACGGAAAGGAAGACGCTTCTCGATTCCTTCTGCAATCATAGCTGCAACGATGGCAGCATCTGCTTCTGGGTTAGCAACTTCTACTATATCAATCTTAACATCCTGAGGAACAGTAATCTTGAGGCGAGCCATTTCTTTCTTAAGAGCAGCACGAAGCTTGTCCATCCCATCTCCTCCGCGACCAATAATCATACCCGGGCGTGAAGTATGAAGCATGATACGATACTGCTTTTCACTTCTTTCAATTTCGATAAGTGAAAGATACATTCCTCTTAGGCGCTTAGTAAGCCACTGGCGAACTAAAACGTCAGCACGAAGATAGTCAACGTACGACTTTGTTGTCTTACCGAACCAGCGTGACTTCCAGTCTCGGATGATTCCTAGTCTATGTGCATATGGGTGTACTATGTGTGTCATACGTTTACTTTGTTTCTTTAGCGGCCTTAGGCGCAAGCTCAATAATTACCTTGCTAGTGTGCTTGTGAATAGGAAAAGCTCTTCCCATAGCGCGAGGCATCCAACGCTTGAGAACAACCCCTTTGTCTACACGAGCAGACTTAACAATAAGAGTGTCTGGGGAAACACCTGCGTTAGCAACAGCAGAATCAAGAAGCTTCTTAATAGGAAGAGCGCCCTTCTTGATAAGGTGTGTCAAAATTCCCTGAGCCTGTGAGGCAGTTTTACCTTTGATAAGATCAGTTACGAGACGAGTCTTACGAGGTGCTTGGCGGTAGTTGTTAAGTGATGCTTTCATGATAATTATTTCTTCTTAGAGTCAGTAGCTGCTTTTGCAGACTTAGCAGCATCAATTTCTGATTGCTTCTTCTTCTGGTCAATTTCTTTTTGCATCTTTCCACCGTGACGGAGAAACTTGCGAGTAGGAGAAAACTCACCGAGTTTGTGACCAACCATATCTTCAGTTATGAGTACCTCTAGATGAGTCTTCCCGTTGTAAACACCAAAAGTGAACCCAACCATTTCAGGAGAAATGTCAGAACGACGAATCCAAGTCTTGATAACGCCAGTTTCTTCTGGACGCTTTCCAAGAACCTTCTTGAGGACTCTCTCGTCTACGTATGGGCCTTTGCTAAGTGATCGTGTCATGGTGTTAAAGTATCGCTATTATATCAAATTTATCTTAAAAGTAAAGCTTTTTTCAGGATTTATTTCTTCTTCCCTACTACTCTACGAGAAACAATGTGAACGTTAGAGTACTTCTTAGAAGTTCTCGTCTTTCTACCTCCTGTTGTCTTACCGTATTTTGTTTTAGGACGCTTTGTTCCACGAGACTGAGCACCTTCACCTCCACCGTATGGGTGATCAACTGGATTCTTCGCCATAGCACGAGTCTTAGGACGACGACCAAGGTGGCGTGAAGTTCCTGCCTTGCCTAAATTACGGAGGCGGTACTCTTCGTTAGAAACTTCACCGATACATGCAAAACAAACATCAACCACTTTACGAACTTCTGTTGAAGGAAGCTTAATTGATGTGTACCCTGCATCGTGAGCAATTACTTGAGCATAAACACCAGCTGAACGAACTAGCTTAGCACCTGACCGAGGTTTAATCTCAAGGTTATACACGAATGTACCTACTGGAATATTCTTAAGCGCAACGCGGTTACCAGGTATAAGGTCAGCCTTTTCAGAAACAATGAAAGTATCTCCTACTTTAACAGTCTTAGGGACGAGGATATAACGCTTAGCCCCATCTGCGTATGCAACAAGAGCGATAAAACCAGATCGGTTTGGATCGTACTCGATAGTCTGAACCTTTGCAGGGATGTCCATTTTGTCATATCTGAAGTCAATGTCTCGATAAGAACGCTTATGCCCTCCTCCCTTGTAAGGAGTAGTCATACGTCCGAATGCGTTACGTCCAACTCCGCGGCTGAACCCTCTTGTGAGAGGCTTATACGGTTCACTTGCAGTGAGAACTCCTCGGTAAGTTACCGTGGTCATCTTACGCCTGGATGGTGTTGTTGGTCTGTATGTTTTCATAGCGTTACGTTATCGATAATTAATTAGAGAGAGCGATAGTGTCTCCTTTCTTCAGAAAGACTACTGCCTTCTTCATGCCTGACTGAACACCGAATCTTCCCCTAACAAACACATTTCTAGCAGGAAGATTAATGATGTTGATAGACTTTGGAGTTACCTTGTAGTCCTTCTTGATAGCGGCTGCAATAGTAAGCTTTGTTGCATCCTTAGATACAATAAAGGTATATGCATTAGCGTTTGACTGAAGAGATGCTTTTTCAGTGATGCGAGGAGCAATAATCACTGATGATGCAGTTACTTCTTTCTTTTCTTCTGTTGTAGTTTTCTTTGTTGCCATGGTCGTTTAGTTAGTTACTTAGCTATCTTAGAAGAAAGATACTCAACAGTCTCTTCTACGTTAGAGATAAGAAGGTAGCGAGTATTCGCGATATCAAGCGGGTTGAGATCGTCCATGTTATGAAGAGTAAGATACGGAAGGTTGCGGAATGCGCGCTTTGACATTTCTTCTCCCTTCTTAACAGAAAGGTAAACGTTGTTATGCTTCTTGTGACGAAGTGTTGTGAACCCTTCTACATTAGAAAGACCCTTGATAACTTCGTCAGCATCCTTAGTCTTACCGGTAGTGAGATCGATATTGTCCACAAAGAGAACCTTTCCTTCCTTAACCTTTGCAGAGAGAAGTGAGAAAAGAGCCGCTACTTTCATTCCCTTAGGAATTACTTTTTTGTAGTTCTTATCGTTACGTGGACCAAAGGTTACACCTCCCCCCTTCCATAGTGGAGACTGAGCAGAACCGTGGCGAGCGCGAGCTGACCCTTTTTGAGCCCAAGGCTTCTTGTGAGAGCCACGAACTTCGGATCGATCCTTTGTGTGTGCAGTACCAGAACGTCTGTTAGACGCTTGTGATGTAAGCACCTGAGCTACGAGGTCGGCGTTCCACTTTGCAGCAAAGATTTCCTCTGGAAGATCTAGAGTTTTCTTTACTTTCCCTTCTGTTGTATAGACGTTTACTTTCATAATACTTTGCTATCCTTTTAGTTCAACTAAAGTACCGCGCTTTCCAGCCACAGCTCCCTTTACAAGGATGATTCCATTATCAACATCGATGTCGAGAATAGTTACACCTTTCTTAGTAATGCGATCACTACCCATACGCCCTGCCATACGCTTGCCTTTATTCACTCGCTGCTGTCCAGTAGAACCGATAGAACCCACCTCACGTGCGGAGTGCTTCTGCCCGTGCTGATGCCAACCTCCGTGCATACCGTGACGCTTCATAACACCCTGGAATCCTTTACCTTTAGAGATACTCGATACAGAGATTATCTCTCCCTTCTGAAATACATCGCAAGCAATTGTCGCACCAATACTCAGGTCACCACCTGGAGTGCGGAATTCTCTAAGAACCGCTTTTGGCTCATCTTTAAGATGTCCAAGGAGAGCCTTTGAGACTCTGGATGCCTTTTGTGTCCCCTGACCAACCTGGATGGCGTCGTAGCCATGCTTTTCTGTGGTCATAAGCGCAGTAACAGTAAGAGGCGTAGCTCTTAGGATTGTTGCTGTGTGGACTTTCCCGTCTTCAGAGAAGAACTGGGTCATGTGTTGTTTTGTTGCTAATGCGAATTTCATAGTGGTTGCTTTATTCCTTCAGGATGTAATCCTTTTACGCCATCTTAACGTCAATGTCGACGCCAGACGGTAGTGAAAGGTTGGTGAGAGCTTCGATGAGCTTCGGTTGTGGGTTAATGATGTCTACAAGACGCTTGTGGACACGCATTTCGAACTGTTCTCGTGCGTCTTTATAAACGAAAGAAGCTCGGTTAACTGTGTAACGCTTGATTTCGGTAGGAAGTGGGATTGGCCCAAGTATTACCGCCTCAAATCGTCGAGCAGTATCGATAATCTGCTTTACAGAAGTATCGAGAACCTTGCTCTCATAAGCACGTACGCGAATACGGAGCTTTTGAGTTTCTTCTTTCTTTACAGATTTTTTTGTTGCTGCTTGTGCCATGCTTGTAAGTCTTAACCTTAACGTACCCTGTCGGATACATTAAAGGGTTGTGATAGTGGTTTACGCAATAATCTTAGTTACGACACCAGCTCCTACAGTCTTGCCTCCTTCGCGGATAGCGAAGCGTCCCTGCTCTTCAAGAGCGATAGGCGCGAGAAGCTTAACAGTAAACTTCACGTTGTCTCCAGGCATAACCATTTCAGTTCCTGCAGCTAGAGTAACTTCACCAGTTACGTCAGTTGTACGAACGTAGAACTGTGGCTTGTAACCATTAAGGAAGGGAGTATGACGTCCACCTTCTTCCTTCTTAAGGATATATACTTCACATTCAAAGTCTGTATGTGGAGTAATTGATCCTGACTTAGCTAGTACCTGTCCACGGAGAATATCTTCCTTCTTGATACCACGAACGAGGAGTCCGGCGTTATCACCTGCCACACCTTCTGGGAGTGACTTGTTGAACATTTCGATACCTGTAACTGTTGTCTTAACAGTGTCCTTAAGACCTACGATTTCGATTTCTTCGTTAAGCTTTACGACTCCACGCTCGATACGTCCTGTTACTACAGTTCCACGTCCTTCGATAGTGAAAATGTCTTCTACTGGCATAAGGAATGGCTTTGATATGTCGCGCTCTGGAAGTGGAATCCAAGTGTCGAGAGCATTCATAAGCTCTACAATCTTCTGAGCCCAAGGGTCATTGATGTCAGTAGCTTCTGAGGCCTTAAGACCTGAACCACGGATAACTGGAGTGTTAGCTCCGTCGAATCCTTGCTTTGTAAGGAGTTCACGGATTTCTTCTTCAACGAGCATGATCATTTCTTCGTCATCAACCATGTCACACTTGTTAAGGAATACCACCATCTTAGGCACACCTACCTGCTTGGCTAGGAGGATGTGTTCACGAGTCTGTGGCATAGGGCCGTCAGTTGCTGCTACTACGAGAATAGCACCGTCCATCTGAGCCGCACCTGTGATCATGTTCTTGATATAGTCAGCGTGACCTGGAGCATCGATGTGAGCGTAGTGACGAGCGTCAGTCCAGTATTCTGAGTGAGAAAGTGAAATAGTGATTCCACGAGCCTTTTCTTCTGGAGCCTTGTCGATATCATCAACTCCCTTTGTCTTGATAGTAGTGTCCTTAAGGTGAAGTACGTTTAAGATACCTGCTGTAAGGGTAGTCTTACCGTGGTCTACGTGGCCAATAGTTCCTACGTTTACGTGTGGTTTTGATCGATCAAATGCGTCTGCCATATGTTTTTGTGTTGTCATGCCCTTTGGGATAACGGTAAAAGAGATCTTTTACGCTCCATCGTGAGGGATAAGACTAGCTACGTTGAGTCATCTTATTTCACAGGGTATTAGACTTTAAATTAATTGATTAAATAAAAGAGTAAACACTACCTAGCCAAGCAAGAATACAGTAATGCTAAGTGAGTCATGCAATCTTATCACATTTTTTCAAAATACGCAAATACAGTTGATATCATAGATTGGAGTTGGTTGTTAGGAAGTTCGAAGAGCCCCTTGATTCCAACTTTATTATAAAAAGTTTCTTGTTTTTACGCTTTTCATCGAAAAAGACAGGGTAATTTCTTGCTGGAAATTCGGCCCAGGCACTGCGACTTTAACAAACTGAGTACAGTTTAAAAAGTCGGGAGCTTCCCCTTCGGACCGTCGTCCTGCGAAGAGCTTTTTCTTGTGGGAAGCCTGGTAGCTATTAGCATAAGGCGCAAAAAACAGCACACAAAAGAAATTTTCTATAAGAAAAGGGATAAAAGTCTATCAAAAGAACCCCCTTGGCGGGGCCAAAAGGGGGGGTGAGCTTTTCAGACAAAAGCAAAGGAGGGGAGATTTTTGGGAAGGCTGGCCTTCAAGTATTCGAATCTCCGCTTTTCGAGCGCCTTTCTCTGATCGCTCGGAAGATCTGAGGCGAGCAAGCGGTCGATCAGCTCGATACCTTGTTCAGCTAAGACACGGCTTTCCTCGCGGGACGCAAAAAGCTGTTCTTCTGCAATAAACCCCATGAGGCCAAGGAGTTTTGCCATCTCGCGCTTGAACCATTTTTTCATTTAGATTCTCCAATAGTGAACGAATTATAAAATAATACACCTATAAAAGTATAAGTCAAGCTCTCTTTTGAATACCTAATATTATTGGAAATCAAATAAAACTTCTTCAAAATCCTTTATCTTCCCTTTCTCGTCTACCTCTATCCCCTCTTTTTTATACAGCTTCATACGCTTCGCCTTGTATTCATCATTAATCCATATCCTGCCGTTGGAATAGACAATTCTATGAAGAGGTATGTTTTTCTCCCCTTCTCTGTACGCTTTTGCCAGTATTCCAGTAATTGACTGCGACGCCATAGGTCCAGCACCGCAGGCTCTAGCCAATCTACCGTATGTAGTTACCCGCCCCGCGGGGATAGACAACGCTGCCTGTACAACCCTCTCAGTAAAAGTCTTCATACCTATGGTGAGGCTGAAAATGAAATCTCTTTGATTGGCAAATTAATGTCTACATTTCCGAGCGTATCCCTCAGAAGAAACTCTCCGGTATATATAATCTGACTAGCCTCATCTACTAAGACATTGCCTACATCGGCATAGAGATCATAATAGCGTGAGTTATTTTCTGGTAAAGCAGTATTAGAAAGATCAAATGTAAGCCCAGAGCCATTGATTGTCTTGTTAGAGACGAGGTCTTTTAACTTAAAGTTAGTCACCTTCCCGGGGAGCTTGGAGGATGTACTGCTAGCACGCAGGGTGAGAGATTTAAGTGTTCCGGGTAAAGACGTACTCACAGTGATAGTTCCCAACTTAACATTTGTTGAGCTTGCAGCAACTGTTGCGTTAGCTCTTGCAAGAATGGAAGATGTAGTGAAGCTCTTAACTGAGAGGTAGACTACATTGCTCTCACCTCCTGCTGTTTTTATTTGGACTGAATAGTCTCCTGTCGGCAGCTTCTCTTTACACCCTTCCCCGCAAGGCAGTTCTACATTAGTGGTGGAAGCAGAGATAGTGAATGTCTTACCGTCTGTTGAGGGGAAACTACCGACTTCGTAGACTCTTTGATTTAACTTCGACTGAAGAATGACTGTATTCGTTGCAGCAAAGTTTCTCCCTGTTACTAAGACTCCCTCTTTTGGTAATGAGTCGCGAAGAAGGACGGTTCGGCTTAGCGTTGTTACAAAAGGTACCCCATACTCCTCAGCAGAAATTTTGGTAACAGGCTTACATCCTTGATTAAAGTTGCAGCGAACTTTAATTATCTCTTTATTGTCAGTCACTTTCGGAGCAATAGTCATGTCTCCGTATTCACCACGAAGGAGAGTGTACCCAGTCATTACGCTTGTACTAGCGAGACTCGGATCACGCGGAACATTCGGCAAATACCCTGGTGAGAGAAAGGCTACATCTACTACATCCTTACACGGAGATGTTGCTGTAGTGAGCACAGCCACCTCAGCAGAAGATGCCATTTCTGTTAGTCGCGGCGTAACACAAAGTTCTACTGGAACAGTTGAGCTTGCTTTAGCTGGCCAAGTGCCGCGTGAAACTACTATGTACTGATAGAGAGAAGAAAGAATCGCTTCGGCGTCTTTAAAACGCTGCTCATTCTTAGAAGAAATAATAGGAGCTGCTGGTTTAGTTGCTACGGCTGGGGTCGATGTTGCTTTAACTGCGACCGGTGTGGTTGTCGCAACAAGGACCGGCTTAGATGTTTCAGTCGCTGGCTTGGCAGAGGGAGATGTCGTTACACCACAACTATTTGCTTTAAGTTTTTCTCTTGTGAGTGGGCCAACTGTTCCGGTCTGAGTTACGCCATTCTCCTTCTGAAAGGCGACTACCGCTGCGTATGTTCCAGGCCCAAAGTAACCGTTAGGAGCTACTTGTAGATAGCCTTTAACATACAGATACTCTTGCAGTGACAGCACCGCAGGTGACTCACTCCCTATGCCGAGCCCCTCTGAGATGCTAGTGCAGACCGCCTTTGTAGGAAGCGTAGTTGTTGCTTTGAAAGTAATAGGATTTACTGTCTCTGTTTTTTTAGGTATGGTGTCAGCTTTAGGTGACGTGGTTGTGGAAGTTGTCGCTGGTACTAACAAGGACGCTGCGCACGTAGCAGCTTTTAATGATCTTCTGGTTACTGACCCAACTACACCGGTTGGATTGATGCCGTTAGCTGTCTGATACTCCTTAACTGCAGCAAACGTCCCTGGCCCGAAATACCCGTTCGGCAACACCTTGAGATATCCCTTTTCGTAGAGAAAATCTTGCAAGACTTTTACATTATCATTCTCATCTGTACGAAAGAGGTTCTCTGAAAAATCGGCACAGGTAAGCGCACTCACTTGGTGTATTGAAAGCAAAAAAGCAAAAAGTAATGTAACTTTTTTCATACCTTTAGTATACCAACCACACGGGCGGACGCTCTGTTAATAAATAATTCAAAAGCGAGACCATCGGTCGCGCTTTTGTTGTATTAACCTCCTAACATGTTCCTCTGTCTGCTGACGCCTTGCGACCAGGTCATGAATTTGCTAATTCAACTCTTCGTCGAGCCCAAGGCACTCGCTTGCTAGCTCGTCTTCGCTCCTCGACCTAACTGTAAACTCCTAACTCTTTCTACTACTTCTTGTTCTCTGTAATATCTTTTGTTATTTTCACTCTAAAAACTCATCAACTTATCTGATGAACTTTACAAAATGGGCAGCTCTTGGCTGCCTCCCGAGGAAAAGTTACTCCTTCCAGTGACGCTCCTTTTTCGCGGAGCTCAACACATCCAACAGGTTTTCGGCCTGCGGATTGCTCCACGACACCATGTCCTGCTCGATGAAGTAGAAGCGTTGGATGCGCTCAGGAGGAGCGTGCGTCATGACAGCGTCTACGACAAGTTCGGGATCCACCACCTTCCCGTCTTGGTCGAACACTTCGTTGCCGGCCTCCTGCAGGTACTCGAGCACCTTGGCACGGACGAACAGCTCAACTTCACCGTCGGTAGGTGCGGGGAAGAACCACGCAACCTCTTCGGTGAAAACGACGAAGAGGACGAAGAACACTGCTTGGGTCATAGCTTTCCTTCACATCCATTCCGCTTGCAACACGCAGCAGTCAAATGATGTGCCTAATTCATAGGACACGCTACACAATTTTTATGTATCCTGTCCTATGAACTAGAAACCTTTAAAGGAGCAAAACTCTGTCAACCCACCATTTATGATGAGTTGAATAAAGAGCTCGTAACGTGAGCTAAACGACAGGATACCAGACCTGCGACTTGTGGCTAATCATCCAGATCAGCTTCCGGTTCATAATGTTCAGAAGGGAATGGAAACTGGTACTCTTGCGAACGGTATTCAACCGTGGCGATACCTTGTTCCAACCCAACAAATCGGACGTACTCCGGATGATTGATCCACTCCAGCACAGTGCCGAGCGCGGTATCAATCACATGCCGCTGAAGATCCCACTCTTGCAAACTTTTTACGATCTTCTTAGCCGCTTCGAGGTCGCCGCTTTCAAGCACAGCCATGAGTTCTTTGTACATTTTTGTCTCCCAGTTAGTTAGTGGAATACATACACGTAAATCATGTACATATTCCACCAACTAACATTTCAACAGAGAACTCTATCAACCCACCACGTATGTCGTGAGCTGAGTAAAGTTGGCAAGCTTGGCTTGCCATGAATAGGTTGTTTGAGCATGGAAGTCCTCCTTTTGCTCGTTAACTCGTCCACTTTCGTAGAACGCGTCCCGGGTTGTTTCTGTTGACAAGAAACCATACTCCGGTGGGCGTCATCCCGACCATAACCACACCACCCTTACGAGCGGTTGGCGGCGACTGCGTCTTCCCGAGAGAAGTGCACGATGCCATACTTGTCCACGTAATACATGGACTACCTCCTTGCGGAGCTCCCAACGTGCCGCGGGAGTGTCGGACCGCCTTGGACGAAAGACGGTACGTGTACTTAAGGAAATATTACTTGAGTCCTTAAACGAGTACACGTATCGTCTTTCGTCATTTTTAAAGTACATCTCTGTTTCGTCGTTTTCGACTCGTCAGGCGCGATACGCATCGCGCGACAGCAACTCGTAACGTGAGTTATTCGTGCAGTTTTGGTTGCAAGCCTTATTTTACATCTCCAGCTTGATCCACTGGATGGTGGCGCCCTCGGGGAGGACGTGGCAACCCTCGGGGAGACGAGGGCCGCGGTACTGGCCGATGAGGACCAGATCGCCGGGCTTCAAGGCCACGGTGATACGCGCAAAGGGGACGTCAATCCCCAACTGCTCCGCGAAGATCGAAGAACGTTTATTTGATAAGGCAGAATTGCTTTATCACTGGGTATATTATAACATATCCTTGACTTTTGTCAATCATAATAGTATGATGATATTATGATACAATCTACTTATAAAATAATGACATTTTAGAACTATGAGCAAAATTCTTGATAAAAAACTTTCTGATAACTTAGAGAAGCTAGGGCTCACCCCTAAAGAAATAGAGGTTTATATCTATTTAATACAGCGTAGTCAGGAAGTTGGCACCTCAAAAATCATTCTAAGCACAGGCCTTCACGGTCAATACGTCTATATGTCTCTTGATTCGCTTGAGAAAAAGGGTCTCGTAAAGCACGCCGTCAAGAATGGGAGGAAAAAGTGGAGCTCGAACCCCCCTAATCGCATTGAATCTCTTGTAGAGGAGAAGCGCATAATCGCCAACCAGGTCAAAGATGCTTTGGAACTATTGTCTGTAAAACCAAATGATCAAGAATTTGAAGTATTCCAGGGGGAGGAACAATTCTTAACAAATGAATTCAATATGATTGAAGAGGCGAATGAAGGGGACACCGTTGATATTATTGGTGGTAAGGAAGACGTATTCATGAAACTTCTTGGAGAGAGAAGAAGGGAATACAATGCCAAAGGTGTAGAGAAGAAGATTGAAATCAGATTCATTGGTACAGAAGAACAGCGAGAGTATCTAGAAAAAGTTAAGCGCTCCCGAACATTCTTTAATTATCGCATTATGCCTGGCTATAATAACAGCAACATCAGCACATCGATTCACAAGCGCGCCACCCTCTTTCAAATATATGGTGATCCTGTGCTTGTATTCAAGCTAAAAAGTGAAGCCATCGCTTCAAACTATCGAACGTTTTTTGATTCTTTGTGGAACCTGTGCAAGGAATAACTTAGCGGCATATGGTGCGTATGTTAAAAGGCAGTATATTGTCTCTTTAAATTTGCAAGGAATTCAAAAGCGCGACCGAAGGTCGCGCTTTTGTTGTAGTAAACTCCTAAGTCTTCCTGCTATTTCTTGTTCTCTGCGATATCTTTCGCGATATTTGCTGGAACCACGTCATACTTACCGAATTCCATTGTGAATGTCGCACGTCCTTCTGTCATTGAGCGGAGGTTGTTTACGTAACCGAACATTTCAGAAAGCGGAACCATAGCACGCACCACCTTATCCTGACCACGTTCATCCATTCCTTCAATCTGCCCACGCTTTGATGAGAGGTTGCCGGTGATATCTCCGTAGAACTTATCAGGGGTAACAATTTCCACCTTCATAATTGGCTCAAGGATAACAGGCTTCGCTTTTGAAACGGCATCTGAGAGAGCCATACCAGCAGCCAGCTTGAAGGCGATTTCTGAAGAGTCCACTTCGTGGAATGATCCATCATACACCTCACACGATACGTCTACCATCTTGAATCCCGCGAGAGTTCCACGATCCATAGATTCACGAAGACCCTTTTCTACAGCTGGTACGAATTCTTGTGGGATAGCTCCACCTTTGAGAGAGTTAATAAACTCAAAGTTGTCATATCGCTTAGCATTCTTAGGAAGATCTTCCGTTGCAACTGAGTAGTCGATCGGCTTGATATTGATCTTAACGTGACCGTACTGACCACGACCTCCGGACTGCTTGATGTGCTTACCTTCACCAGAAGCTGATCCAAGAATAGTTTCCTTGTACGCCACCTGAGGCTTACCGGTATTAGCTTCTACGTTGAACTCACGCTTCATACGATCAACGATAATATCGAGATGGAGTTCTCCCATACCTGAGATGATTGTTTCGTTGGTTTCTGCGTCTGACGCGACACGGAATGTTGGATCTTCGATGGCAAGCTTTGAAAGAGCGATACCCATCTTCTCTTGATCCGCCTTTGTCTTTGGCTCTACGCGCATTGAGATCACAGATTCTGGAATAACAATCTTTTCAAGAATAATAGGCTTCTCTTCAGTACACATTGTGTCTGATGTAACCGTATCTTTAAGACCTACGGCGGCTGCAATTTCACCTGCGTACACCACCTTCACTTCTTCACGCTCGTTAGCATGCATACGGAGAATACGAGACACGCGCTCCTTCTTATCCTTAGTTGAGTTATAAATATATGAACCAGCTTCTAGGGTTCCAGCATATACACGGAAAAATGTTAACTGTCCTACGAAAGGATCAGCCATAGACTTAAAGGCGAGCGCAGCAAATGGCGCAGTGTCTGAAACTTCAACGGTTGCTTGCTCACCAGTAAGAGGGTCGAGCCCTTTAGGGGCAGCAATATCAAGCGGGGACGGGAGATAGTCAACAACAGCATCAAGCACAAGTTGCACACCACGGTTTTTAAGAGATGAACCACAAAATACCGGGAAAAGCTCGTTAGCGATAGTAGCCTTACGAACAGTGGCCTTTAGTTCTTCTAGAGTGAATTCACCCCCTTCTAGATAACGAGTCATAAGGTCTTCGTCAGTCTCAACAATTTTCTCAATCATCTCAGCACGACGCTTCTTAGCTTCTTCTAGATGTTCAGCTGGAATCTCTACAAAAGAAACATCCTTCCCTTTATCGCCCGTAAACTTAACTTCCTTCATCGTAAGAAGGTCGATAATACCGTCAAAGTTTTCTTCTTCACCGATTGGCATTTGCATGCGAACTGCCTTCTTAGAAAGACGGTCGAGGATTGAAGCGTAGGCTTTGTCAAAATTAGCACCCATGCGGTCAAGCTTGTTGATGTAACAAATACGAGGCACCATAGCGTCTGAAGCATATCTCCAGTTAGTTTCTGACTGTGGCTCTACTCCTGCCACACCATCAAATACCACCACAGCACCGTCGAGTACGCGAAGTGAACGCTTTACTTCGATAGTAAAGTCGATGTGTCCCGGTGTATCGATAATATTGAAACGACATTTCTTAGAAACATCATTTGAAGGCATGTACGTAGGGCTCCAGAACGCAGTAGTCGCAGCTGACGTGATTGTAATACCACGTTCACGCTCTTGCTCCATCCAGTCCATCACAGTCGCACCATCGTGCACTTCACCGATTTTGTGAGAAACACCAGTATAGAAAAGGATACGTTCTGTGGTAGTTGTCTTTCCGGCGTCAATGTGAGCAATAACACCGAAGTTACGAGTTTTGTTGAGTGGATAATCGCGAGCCATATGGATAGTTAATAGTTTTTAGTTAATAGTTTTTAGCTTAGGACAAAATCGCGAAGCGATTTTGTCCTGTTCTCAGAATTTAGAGAAAAGAAAAACCGCGTTTGCAGTAGCACCATGCTACCACAAAAGTGGTCTAACGGCAATCATCTCACGCTTCTATTTAGATGCATATTCTTCAAGAGCAAGGAGCAATCTCGCTTGATACATGGCATCCTCTAGCGCTTTGTGAGAGCGATCAGAGTCCTTGTAAAGACGATATTTACTGAGGAGCTCTGGCGACTGAGAACCAAGTAGCTGAATAAGGCGTGCGTCTCCTGTTTGGGAGAGCGGAACCAGAAACACCCCTGCTCCATATGACGGTATGTCATACGCTTTGTGTGGAAGAGTGTTTGAGGCCTTTACTTTTGCCACGCAAACTTTAAGGAACATCCAGTCATACGGCATATTGAGTCCAACGAATTCGACTTTTTTTCCAGATGAGACCTCATCTATCCAGTCGAGCATTTGATTTATGCCGATGGTTAGCTCAACTCCACGCTCCATGAACTCACTAATTGGGCGACGAATCGCGTGAAGGGCGTGGCGATCGAACTCTTTTGGGTCTGGTTTAAAAAGTACTTCGAAGAAGTTATTTTCATCTCCAACAACACTTAAACCAATTTCAAGCAGAGCTCTGTCATGAGGGTCACCACCGCCTGCTTCAACATCTACACTTACACGAATTGTATCCATTATTTACCCTTTCTAAGGTATTTGGATGAAGGAAAGCCTTTTTACAGGCAACTATAGTAGTGTACCGCAGTAGTAGCAAAAGAAAAAGCGACACCTTTCGGTGTCGCTTTTTCTAATCTGAATCAGATTACCAAGCTTCGTTTGGTCGAAATAAAAAAGCACCCAATGGGTGCTTTTTTATTTCGACACGCATTTTGCTCGTGGGTGTAATTTTGCTTTGCAAAATTACCAAGCAAAGTGTGCGAACGCTTTGTTGGCTTCTGCCATTCTGTGAGTATCTTCCTTCTTTTTAACAGCTGCGCCTTCGTTATTTGCGGCGGCCATAAGTTCGTCTGCGAGCTTAAACTTCATAGCCTTACCCTTCTTAGCTGCAGCTGCATCAATAATCCAACGGAATGCAAGCATAAAGCGGCGCTCTTCGCGGACTTCACGAGGAACCTGGTAGTTAGCTCCACCGATACGGCGTGAACGAACCTCCGTTACAGGACCAGCGTTCTGAAGTGCCATGTTAAAGGTCTCTAGAGGGTCTTCTGTCTTAAGCTTCTCCTTAATAACATCAAAGGCTCCGTAGACGATTTCCTGAGCAATTGTCTTCTTGCCTCCCTGCATTACATAATTGATAAACTTAGAAACCTTAGCTGAATCGTACTTTGAATCAGGAGATACAATATTTCGATTTTTTACTTTTCGGCGCATGGGCTTGATTTTTAAGGAGTATAACGACTATAAAAATCTGCCCGTCATTTTTTATTTTCTTTCTTCCAGAAAAATAAAAAATGACGTAAATTAAATAGTCTTTACCCTTAGGATTTCTTATGTTGTAGTTCCCCGAAGCAGTGGGTACTCCATAAGATGTTATTTCTGTAATTGCTTCAATACTCTTAACGAGTGGTTACTATACTACAAGAATATCCACCTTTAGGCAAGCCTAAAGAGTGACAATGACCATAGCGTGGTCCGCCTCGACTACATGCTCAATATCCCCAGGAGGAAGAGCACTGTAGTCTTTCAGGTCTCTATTTTCAATGCTTACACTCTTTATTTTATTCTTAAGCCATTCCGAGAGGAGCATCGTATCGAAGGTAAGCGCGTTTCCACGGTAAATATGTGTTGTTTTGTCACCACTATATCCCACCATCACGTCATAGAGACGATACTTATCTTCCATTGAGCTTTTGAGAATGTCTATCCCTGAGCTGTTATTGTTCTCATTAAAGTCCCCGAGGAAGACAACCTCTTTACCCTGATTAATACTCTCTGTTGCCAGACCTCTGAGAGCTCTTAGTTCCATCATTTTGTAAAAGATAGACCTGAACTTAGCATCAGTATGCGCCACCATATCACTCTCATCATCCCCTTCAAAGTATGTAGGAATAAGGCTCTTGAGGTGAAAGTTAACTATACGAAGCTGCCTACCATCGTAGGCAGCTATATCAAGCACAAGAACATCTCGGCGTTGAGATATAGGTAAAAGGGTTGCAGTATCGCCAGGGCTTACTATTCCTGGAATATGTAACTCTCCAAGTGAAACACTTTCACACTTAATATTTCCCTCTAGCTCTTTCTTAAAGAGCACTGCTACCCTAATTCCTCTTTTGTTAGGTTTCGCAGAAAAGTGACCGTATCCTATATTTTCAGCTATTCTCTTGACACCCTCATCTCCACCGACCTCCTGAAGACATATAATATCTATATCCTTATCTTTGAATATCTGAGAAAAGTACTCCACCCTCTTGTTGAAGAAGTCTTCCTTTACAGCATTTTCTGCCTTTTCATCAATAAAAGTTCCGGCATCATAGAGATTGCGGATGTTGTACGTAGCGATTTTCATAATGATAAACCTATCTTAGCACAGAAGGCAGACTAGCAAGAGAACATCATCTTAGTGTACTTGAATGGTATGTAAACAATTAAACCTTTTTATTAACAATCTTAGAAGTGCTGGACCCTTAGCAAGAATTTTAGCCGCTCTTGCTGGGTATGTGGCAAACACGCTTTGGTGCCACACCCCTTTCATTAGTAAAACTTACTTTGGAGACACAGCAGCTCCAGCACTCGGCACGATGCCTTTTGCTATTTTTGCTTGGCACATTGGTAACTATATCTTAAACACTGTTGGAGTTGTTCTCCTTATTAACAAGAAGGGTGCGTGTAACGGTTTCTTAGTTGGTTGTATTATCGCCTTATTTTTCTCAGGAACAGCGTACCTTGCCTCTTATCTAGGTGCGGGTACACCGCTTCCGACTATTGAGATCTCTCTTATTATTACCATAGGAAATCTATTTTTTACGCGCTGCCATCTACCCTCATTGGACACTTACGAAAAGATTAAAAGTTTGGAAAGAATCTGAGGCAACGCGAATACAAAAGCGGGGGGGGCGGGGGGGGGGGGGGGGGTTGTTTTTTTGAATTATATATAATTTT
>CAZNZQ010000004.1:0-19792 GCA_964577675.1 uncultured Candidatus Saccharibacteria bacterium | reverse complement strand
CAACGCTAATACAATCGCGCCTCCGTTGGGGTCGCGCTTTTGTATTGTATCTAAAAGAATTACTTCTTCTTCGCTGGAGCAGCTGCTCCTGCTTTTGGCACCTTAGCACCATAGAGTGATCGTCCCTGTCGGCGCTTATCTACTGATGTAGCATCGAGTCGTCCGCGTACGATGTGATAACGTACACCGGCTAGGTCTTTTACACGCCCGCCACGCAGTACTACTACTGAGTGTTCTTGTAGCTTGTGACCTTCTCCTGGAATATAAGCAGTTACTTCCATTCCATTAGTGAGACGCACACGGGCAATCTTTCGAAGGGCGGAGTTAGGCTTCTTTGGAGTAGTAGTTGTTACCTTTGTACACACACCACGCTTAAATGGAGAGCTGTAAAAGTTAGGTTTGTTCTTAATAGAGTTGAAACCGCGAGTCATAGCGATAGAACGTGACTTTCGTGTAACTTTTGTTCGAGGCTTCTTTACGAGTTGGCTAATTGTTGGCATAAAATTGCAAGTAGCTCAAATACTACCAAACAAAATCCTTTATTGCAAGCGGCTTATCGCATTACCGTCACCTAATATCACCAGTTGAGCAGCCAACAAGGGCGTCAGAACATATCTCACCGATCCAACCGCCGCCTTTCTTCATCTTACCTCTTGAAGATTTTCGTTTTCTATATCGTTTGGAGTCCTTCCTGTTCTAGGCTCTTTCCCGGTTGTTCGCATAGCCACTATCGCATTACTTCTTAAGTCGTAGACAATAGCCACATCCTTATACATAAGAATATAATCTCCTTCCTTCACATCTTTATAAAAAGGATTCTGCCTTTGAAGGTTCACCCCGTCTTCCACCCTTACAACATCGTATGGTGGATCTTCTGGAACCGGGACTAGCTTAGCGACGCGAGATACTATTTCTGATTTGGAAATAACGACCTCATTAGCGAACGTCTTCCCCGCAAAATGATAGACACCATACAGTGAGGATAAGACTATAGCGCCTAAACCTAGAGCTTTAACTGAGTATTGAAAAGGAGAAGATAGTAACACACTCTTCGTGACACGCTTAGAAAACTTCTTCAAACGAGCAACTGTTCTCCCTGTTGGTATACCGGTAACTTTTCTAGTCGTACTTTTTTCTTTTGAAGCACTCTGGGTTTGGGATTTTTTTCTAACAGAGGAAGACGATTTCATTATCCTTTTAGTATACATCTAAAAGGACATAATAAAAGACAATTGCCACAGGTTGCTGTGGAAATCCTACTGTAACAGACCCTGAACGACACTAAAGAGAGAAGGAGCCATCATCCCATAAAGGACAGAAGCGATGATGATGGCCAAGACCATATAGACGGGGTTATAAATGAAACGATTATCTATTTGCATTCTAGGAAAGAGTGCCTGAATGATGGCCATGCCGTCAAAAGGCGGAATTGGAATCAGATTAAAGAATGCGAGTGAAACGTTTACAGTAATTACCATAAATATAGCCTTAGCAAGCTCTTCTGTGAGGATACCCTGTAGGAGAAGGGCTTTGAATACAACCCCAGCGATGACAGCAAGTAAAATGTTAGTGAGAATCCCTGCTGACGCAACAAATGCTTCCCCAATCCTAGTTCTAATATTATGAGGGTTATATGGAACGGGCTTCGCCCAGCCGAAAAAGTGCCCAGACGTCAGAAACGCAACGAACGGCACTATCACAGACCCAATGATATCGATATGGGGAACTGGGTTGAGTGTAAGACGTCCCGCCCTATACGCTGTCTGATCCCCTTGAACAAAGGCCGCAAAGCCGTGAGCTATCTCATGTAAGATTATAGAAAACATGATAATGAGGAACGGGAATAATGCTTGTGAAATACCTAAGATACCTTCCATATGAAACACAGTATACACTGGGAGAGTAATTAGCTATTCGTAATTGATTATTTAGTCTTTAAAACATTTCAGATCTAGACTTGAGCACTAATTGTACCGTTTGCAAAAAAGCTACAATTATGGTACGATTACCCCACTAAATTACTGGTGGGCCAACTTGGTTAACCAATAACGAATTACGAATAACCAATTACTATTTATGGCAAACATCTGTCCACTCTGCGCAAAAGGAACAAAAGTTGTTGGAGGCTACTCTAACTCTGTTCGTGCTACCAAGTTCAACCCTACAGGTAGTCGTCGCGTATACCCTAACCTCCAGTGGGCTCGTATCCCTAACGGTCCTCGTATCAAAATCTGTACTTCTTGCATGAAAAGAGGCCTCCACCTCGAAATCAAGCTTGGATAAATAGATTCCTGATCAAAAGCGCAGCCTCCGGCTGCGCTTTTGACTTTTCACTGTAATTCACCTAGTATGCCAAACAGGAGTTCCGGTCCCCGGAACAAGGAGAACAAACCACGCGTATCCGAAGAGCGGCACCCTGGTGCCACTACCCGAGCAAGCCCGCAGAGGGCCAAGACCTGAAAAGCCTGCCCAAAACCATCAGGTTCAGTGACATCGCAATCGTCCGTGCACCGAAAGGCTGTCAGACATTGCGCGAAGCCTACGACACCTTGAAGGCACAAGGAGAAACCTTCCTCGACGGGCAGATCCTCATGACCATCATGCTGAACGAAAAGGATGGAAGCGTCTCCGCCTGGCATGAGGAAGACGTCGGCACGTATAGCTACGTGGTCTTCGCGGGAATCCTGATTGACTTTGAATCTTCAGGTAGCCACCGAGGTTTCCCAGCTCTCAGTTGGGCGGACAATGGCGAGACGGCTGAGCTCAGCATGATGGGCTAGAGCGAAGTCATGCCTCAAGATAACGAAGACCCCGTTTTCTTCGCAGTGATGCGAAGAAACTCGACCAACTAACGAGGAAACAACATGATTATCCTGACTGGATACTATCAGTTTGGTGTGAATGCCAACGAACTACGCGAGGCGACAACTACCAAGAAACCTTACGCCAATATTGGCGCACGAGGCGAAGCCAACAGCTGGAACGCCAAAGTGAACCTCGAGGGCAGAAAGTTTGTCCTACCAAATGCCGTTGGGGTGCTCGCCGACAAGTTTGGCTTCTGGTACATCATGGGGTTCCTGCTTGAAGGCAACAGGGTCACCTTCATCGTCGTGAAGGAGGACAACTCTGGACGCTACGCCTTCGAGATGACGAGGAGGCGGGGGCATAATGAATTCTGGGGCACGAGGACATCACTTGACCTTAACTCCTCTGAGATGATTACAGTGAACTGTCTCGCAGTAGATGCAGCAGAGACCACACCGAATCTAACGGGTGTACCCGAGCGGATGCTCGTGCCGTCACCACGAAGCGGTCTACACTGATCCGCTGATATCACTTCAACCGCCGCCCCAAAGGGGCGGCTTGTTTTTGCAAAATATTCGCATTTAATAAGTAGTAAAAACTACCAACTATCGAGAGGTATTTACTTTCATCAACTCACCATCACTCATAAAAGTAATTGAGCCTCTATCTATTGTCGAAAGAATTTCCTGACTATACTTTTGTAATCGCTCTACAGTTTCTACATGAGGGTGTCCATACTTGTTATCTTTCCCCGCACTGATAATAGAGTACTCAGGCATGATGCGTGAGAGGAGCAACTCCCCACTTGAAGTATTACTCCCGTGATGGCCCGCTTTGTAAACGGTTATCTTTTTAGGAAGCAACTCGCTAATTAACACGTGCTCATACGAAGAGCCAAGATCTCCTGTCAGCAAGAACGAGTGCTTACCGTAACTAAGCACAAGTGAGACAGATGCATCATTAGTCTCAATTCGTGGAGAAATATTTTTCTTCGGATAAAGAATAGTTGCCGTTACACCATCACCTAAGTTAATAACATCACCACGTGACGCAACTCGCACACTTGCACCACTGTTCACTTCTTTTGTAACTTCGTTTTTCAGTTCTCTAAAAATGCCACTCTCACTTTGTATCGGAGACTCGACGATAATAGAGACATCGTACGTGCGGAGTACCGGGATGAGACCTGTAACATGATCTGCGTCTCCGTGTGTCGCAACTACCACGTCAACCGTGTTATCAAAATACGACATCTCTTGAGCCAACTTTTCTAATACGAGTGCACTTGCTCCACCGTCTATGAGCATCTGTTTCCCAGATGGTGTTTCTATGAAAATAGCATCGCCTTGGCCGATGTCAAAAAACGTGACCTGTAACTTTTTCGGCACACTCGCACTAAAGCAAAAATACCCAGTCGCAAGAATAATGAGAAGTAGGAAAATAAAAGCGCCTACTTTCCCATACTCTTCTCGACACTTCAACACTCTCTCTAAAAGAGTCTTCATACTATATATGATATCATCACGCCTTAAGCTCAGATATTAGATTTTTCAAAACTAGTAACTGCCGCGTTAGAACTATATACTACCTCTCATGGATCTCGATCTTATTATCTCCAACTTCTCTTATATCGGCATCTTCTTTTTAATGATCGCTAACGGCATCATTAACTTTCCTTCATCTCAAATCCTCTACGTCATTGTTGGGTACTTCGTAGGGACTGGCGCACTCTCATTCACTGGTAGTGTCATGGCGGGCGGACTAGGGAATGCGATCGGTAACATCATCATGTTTCTACTCATTAGGAAATATGAGAAGCCTCTCGCACGCAAGCTACTCATCATGCCAAAAGAGACGTTCGACAAGATGCACTCCGCACTTCATGCAACATTTCAGGAGCGCGGCATGTGGTGGATTTTTATCGGAAAACTCATCCCTTCTGTGAAAGCTTTCATCCCGGTTATCGCAGGTCTTGCACAACTTCGCACCCCGCTGACCTCTTTTATATTCTTAGTAGCCTCATTTATCTGGGCATCTCTGATCATTAGTATTGGATACTTTTTTGGGAAGACTGCATCACTTTCATATCTCCCCATCGTTTCACTCATCATCGCAGCAATAGTTTTCACTCTCATCTATAAAAAATTTTCAAAAGAGTTTTCTAAGTAGCGCCATAAAACACTTATACTAAAAGCGCATTATAGGAGATACAATTTCTCCCTCTTTTGTTTCTATCGTTTCATCTTCCTTCCATGTTCTGAGGAACACAAAGAATAAAATGATAGCAACATAAAGTAGAACCATTGTGTTCGACGAAATAGAAACTGAAGTGGAAGATAAGGGCAATCTCTCAACCACTCGTGCGAAGAAAATAATAATATCGCCGAGCACCCCAGTCATCACTCCGAAGAGTGTAGCTATCGCGGGATGTAAAAAGGACATAAGAAGTGTGAGCGCTGTAAAGGACATTGTGAGTGGAACAAGCGGAAGCACTAATAGGTTACTCATCACCCCGTACAACGAAAATGTCCCGAACATATAGAGTATGTACGGGAGCGTTGCCAAGTATGCAGCAACTGTAGCTGTAAGCAACTCAGACACGTTCTTCGGCAACCATTTAGAGAAGACTCTTTCGAGACTCTCATAACCATACACGATACCTGATGTTGCTAAGAATGAGAGATGTAATGATGCATCATAAAAAAGTGAGAGTGGAGAGTAAAGTAGTATCGCAATAAGTGAGAGTAAGAGCGCCTGTGCTGCAACGTACCCTCTACCAAAGAGTAGTGCAAGAAGTGATATGAAAGCCATGCCACTAGCTCGCACAAGACTACTCCCACCGCCCACCATGATCACGAATATGACAACAACAAGTGACGCGGCGACAACTCGTACACTCACAGGAAGCGGTCGTAACAAAATGAGAATGAAAACAATAAGTATCGTAATATTGAACCCCGACAAAACCACTATGTGCGAGAGCCCGGTGACGCGAAATGTTTCTAAAAGTTCAGATGAGAAGTTACTCACTCCGAGTAACATGCCGGACGCAAGATATGACGCAGGCTCAGTGACGTGTTTTGTTATCTTTGAGATAAGTTTCTCGTGAAAAAGTTGTAGCTTTTGTTTTGGTGTTAACCCTACTGGATCAAGTGGAACTATTTTTGGGTAATATACTTCACTCCCTACTTTATTTATCTCTAGATACGAAACATAGTCAAAAGACTTTTTGCCGTCATGTGGCGCGAAATTTTCTGGCGCAACTATCTTGCCTACTAGTTGTAACCTGTCCCCTACTTTGTACTCTGGGTACAGCGGTGCTCGCACCCTTACTAAGAGTGCGTCTTCGCTCATCCGTACATCAAAAGTTTGATAGGTATCTTTTATGTCACCCCTTCGTTCTACTGTCGCTTCTACCTGACACGTACTCTCACATATAAAACGCGGAACCTCTTTTATGAACTGCGTTCGCACTCCGCCAATAATCATCCCGAGAGAAAGAAGGGTGAGCGTGATAGCTACGTACGAGCTCACCCCATTTCTCTTACTCCAAAAATAAATAGCCCCCTCCATAAAGAGGGTAACTATTGAGAAAACAATTACCTCTGTTGCATAGAGCGACTTCTCACCTACGACTATCCCACCGATTAACCCTAAGAGAAAGATGAGTGTCTTAAGGTGAGTGGTCATAGCTTTGGTCTAAGCTGTGTGAGGACTAGAAGTAGAGGTACTCTGTCTTTAGCCCACGATATAGCTGCAAATTACTCGCAACACTGTTTAAGATCTCATCTGCGCAACTCGTTGCAATAACATCGGCTCTTTCATTTAACGCAACGCCTGCGTGCCCCGGAACATACGACCAGATAACTTTTATTCCAGCATTCTTTAATCTCTTTTCTTCCTTATGAAGTTCTTCCCAGAGGTCTTGGTTGAGCACTGGCTTTTTAGTTGATGTCTTCCATCCCTTCGCAATCCATCCACTAATCCACTCCGTCATTCCCTTTTTTACATACTCACTGTCGGTACAGATTTCAACTCCCGTTATCCGTTCTTCGTTATTCGTTATTCGGGAAGAAAGGTGTACGAGTCCCTCTATCGCCCCCTTTAGCTCCATCCTATTATTTGTTGTGTTCCTTTCTCCACCACCGAGTTCTATAACTTCATTATCTGTAATGATAATCGCCCCCCATCCCCCTGGTCCTGGATTTCCCCTACTTGACCCATCGGTATAAATAGTAATTTTCATGAGAAGCAGTATATCAAATTAATCTTTCTCTTTTATCGATTAAATCTCTGGAAGAATTCTTCTCGTTCACTTTGTTCAAACATAAATGTAAACATTTTGATCAAAAATGTTGCCATGTTGTGATCAGTAAATGAAATCGCTTGTACTTTTTCTAGATCAACAAGAAGTATCGTGTCCTCAAATATATACAGCGACAATCCTCTTGGAAGAAATTCTTCTTGGACTGCGTGCGAGTTCCCAAGTCTACCTTTATATGCATCTGTAATTTCTTTATCCTTCCGTATATCTTCTGGTGCTTGAGGGCTGTGTATCGTAAGCGTCAGAAGTTTATGTTTCACTACCGCTTTATTGTGCTTGTTCACCCAGTCTTTACCCATGAGCTTAATCCACATGGCCCAGTTCTTAGAACTCTGTATTGAATACATTCGTGCGCCATTCTTTCGAGTCGTAAGATCCATTAGTGCATCAGCAACTTCTTTTTTACCAGAGTGGTGTGAAAACCCTGTTGATGACTTTTTAACATCCGCCCCTAAAAGTATTTTAGAAACTTCACTTACCTCTTCTAAAATATGTGAGTCCTCATTTCTAGACCAAGCAACCTTTCTGCCGGTTGCGGTGGCTGTTACCTTAGCTAGTCCCTGTTTCTTGAGACGTAACAACACTGTATATACCGTCATACGCGGCATTTTTAGTTTACGAACAAGTGTTGCAACACTCTCAGGATTATATGAAAGCTTTTTGAAAACCTTCAGTTCGTTCTTGTTGAGACCAATCATTCCCTCATACTACGAAATGACATGTTTTATGTCAAACTTAAAACAACGTTGATAGTATTCCCTCAAGTCTCATGTGAGACGAAATCGCAAAAGAATAGGAGCCGGTAATGGACGTTATTTTCCTACGCATCGATAATAACAACTTCAAACTCATACCGACACGGAGTTGCTCTAGCGAAGAGTCACGACTTCTTCGGGGAGTGGTCCGCGAAGTAAAGATCCATTTGGGTTATGAGACCCGTTTCTTTGACAGACATGGACAGGAGTGTGGCAGTTACATCAGTGATGGTAAGTACTTTCAAAATAGGAACTGGTGCCCGGCGCAAAAGATCGTTAGCTATGCCAAGCGTTACTCCACATACAAATTTTGGGAGTTTGTAGATATTCCTACGGAAGTTTTCAAGTACGATTCTGCCAATGGGCTGTTAGACAAGCTTGTAACAAGTAACAAAACTGGCGTGACGCTGGAAGCAGCGATACCTCAAATCAAAAGGCAGCTTAAATGGCAAGAGCTTGTGAGGTGTAAATAAAGCTACTGCAACTGTCGGAAGACGGGGCCGCACAGCAATGTGCGATTTTCTTTTTCTTACATCTTTACTACTTCATCTTCGGACCTCCACTACCTTGCTCTTTAATTACTTTTTCACCCTCCACCCTCCTTGACTCTTCCATCTCAGCTAGCAGTGTCTCTAGGCCTCGTTCATTAAATAACACAGTCTTTAGGTTGGGGGTAAGGGTTGCTGGTAATGCATTTAGAAACTCAATTTTGTCATCCGCAAAAATAACATCTTCACCTTTATACGTATCACAGATTCTCCTAAGCTCTTCTGTCTTAGACTCTCTAACTACAGCCACATGACTTCCAAAGACCTTATCACCAACAGACCTCTCTATCTTATCTCTCTGAAAACCTTCTTCACCTTGGGATAGAATAAATATATTTTCTTTCCCGACTTGTTCCATTACTCTGATTATCTCTTTATTGGTAAGCCGCGCACATGGAGTCATAATACCCTCGTATACAGCATCTCTTTCATCTTCATTTATTCCTAACTCGTCGAGATATGCAAGTACCGAAAACACTTTTTCATCGTGTCTCATCTTTTCGTAAACGCCCCTAGCATTCCTGATACCTCTTTCACCAAGATAAAAGAACATAAGTTCTTTGAAAGCTTTTGCATTAAAGATAACGTCGTCAAAATCGAGGACAACTTTCATAGTTAAGAAATATAACTTTTAATTGCTTCGGCGATTTTTGTCGAATCATGACGGATAAAGCTTCTGAGTGAGTGAATGGCATCCCCTTCTATTTTTTGAATAACCGCATGCGAGAGTAGTGGCGCTCGTAGAGCATTATCACCTGTGTAGTCATCCTCTACGAGCACTCCGTCACCTTCTTCTAGCTGATAGGCAGCGACTTGCTCGTCAGACGGCAGTTCGTTATTAATAAGAGCAACATCAACCGCGCGCCCGAGGTATCCTTCGATATCTTTTATATAATCACTCGCTTTCCATCCCATAGTGTGCCCATGTTTATTAGTAAGGTTAACAGGGAGAATAATTTTGGCTTTTGATTCGTGCAGAACTTCCTTAAAGCCGTCAACAATAAGGCACGGCACGAGAGAACAATAATAGTTCCCAGGTCCAAGTACTATATAATCTGCTTCGAGGATTGCCTTTCGTGCATGATCGTTGAGTGTAACCTCTTGTTTATATGACATCATTTTTATACCAACATTTTGAAAATCAGCATGATTGAGTTCGTTCTCTCCTATTAAGAATCGATTATTATTGAGAGCGATAATAAGATCCGCTTTGTTGCTAGTAACAGGGATAACTTTTCCTTTTACCTTTAAAATTTCTGATGCAATCTGCACACCGTGCACGAAGTCCCCTGACACCTTCTCAAGAGCAGCGAGAAAAATATTACCGAAGCTATGCCCTGTGAGAGACCCTTCATGAAATCTATACGACATTAGCTTGCGGACAATATCAGAGTGTTCAGAAAGTGCCACAAGACACTGGCGCACATCTCCTGCAGGAAGAACCCCGAGCTCGTCACGGAGAGTGCCCGTTGATCCACCGTCGTCTGCCATAGAAACAAGCGCCGTAAGGGATATACCTGGAACATGCTTCAACCCTGAGAGAACGGTAAAGCTCCCCGTTCCTCCACTTATGGTCACTATCTTTTTCATATCTTTTTATTCTAGCACTGAAGAGATAAAGGTAAAATGAGGAGGAAAATCAGAACCAAAAGAGCGCAGGCTCCGCCTGCGCTCTTTTATCGACACCTCAATCCTACTGACTAATCACTATACCCTGCTCTTTACAGTTAGTCGCCATGAAGCTTTTGATAACTGTAGGACACTGGAGCGTGATTGTCTTTTCGTTTACCTGATTCTTCAGACGAAAATTACACGTGATATACCCGTCACCATCGGAGTCTTCACCCTGACAGTTCTTCCCTGCTATCGTATAGTCGCTGTACATCTTGGACGCATACTTCTCACCTTGGCTTATGCCGCGCGCAGCACGCAACTGGTTACCTAAAATAAAATAACCATATAGTCCTCCGATAATCACGACGAGCGCAATAACTGCACCAAGAATCTTTTTCATATCTATAAGTATACCACTACGCCCCTTTTATAATTAAAGACTGACCTTTTTCAGCTCTTCTCTACACTCTTTGTACTCTGGTATTGCTTTTGCCACCAGATTCCAAAAGTCCTGTGAATGGTTAAATTCCCGCAAATGACAGAGCTCATGCACCACGACATAATCCACCAGATGCTCCGGAAGCATTGCGAGCTTATAATTAAAGTTAAGATTACCTCGCTTCGAACAACTCCCCCACCTTGTCTTAGTATCTTTAATCGTCACCTTATTCCATCTCAACTTATACATTTCGTTATACTGCTTTAGCTTTTGTTGTACGAGCTCCTTTGCTTTTGCTGCGTTATCTTTCTTCTCACTTGGTGAATGTACTACAGGCGGATGAGTGAGCGCTCTCTCCTTAAAATATGCGACCCTTCCGAGTATCCAGTCCGCGTGGCTTTCTAGGAAAGCTTTTACCACATACTGAGGTACGAGCTTAGGCGCAGTGACAGAGAGATTCCCTTCCTTAGAAATAGTAAGCCCTACCCGCTTGGCGTTCGGATGTACGCGATACCTATAACTCACCACCTGCCCTTGTAGCACAATCTCTTTTTGCATTAGTACTTAGTCTATTCATCTCACTCTATCACTTTTATAAAGTTTCACTACCTTATTTATATAAATAGTAAGTTTCTATCCGCAGCACCAGCGTCGATATCCTCTGTCATATTTTTCAAAGCGCCTTGGGTAGACGCGAGATGTACCACATGCTTCCCGAACTTACTCTCTAGAGCATCCAGTTGCTTATGGATCTCTTGGAACTTATCTGACTTCGTATCTTCGGAGTCAAAGAGAGTAGCTTGCGCAGTGTAGGGCTTAGTCAGGTTCTGTAGTGTGATGCCGGTAGCTCTATATGTCATGCCGTTAACATAGAGTTCATCAAGCTTCTCTTCCACGAGACCGAGAATGACCTCTGGAGCATTAGTTGGCTCAAGCATGCTTACTGGGAGCACGGTATATCTAAGAGTCTTGTCACGAAGAGCGATGGTGAACTTCTTCGTCACTAACGAGTAACGTCTCGCTTGAGCACATACATCTTCGATATGTTTTGAAAGTTGTGTGAGAAGGAATTTCTTGTCACCTGTCGCCGGATGAAATGTGTGCATACGCTGTATCGAAGAATACGAAGATTTTATTTCCTGATTAACCTTCATCACGGATATCCCCTTTAGTTCTTTCCAAAGTAGAGAATAGTTCGAGGAGAAGTTCGCATTCACCCACCTCTCATCTTTGGATACAAAATCCCCTGCGGTATGCACCCCTTTCCTTTTGAGCGAGACGGCAGTCTTCGGTCCGATACCCCATACCTTCTCGACAGGAAATGTTTTCAAGAACTCTCCCGCTGTGTCTACGGTGATGACAGTGAGCCCATTTGGCTTAACCCATTTGGACGCAACTTTTGTGAGCACCTTAGTTGGGGCCATGCCAATTGTTACAGAAAGCCCAAGCTCCTCATTCACCTCCTTCTTAATACGCTCTGCTATTTCTAGATACGTCATCTTAAGAGGCTTATCTAGTCCGGTCAATTCAGCGAAGCACTCATCGATACTATACTCCTCCACATCATCTGCATATCTACGCACGATATCGAACATCGCCCGAGAATATTTACTGTATGACTTATAGTCACCATCGAGCACAATGACTTGCGGGAACTGTCTCTTTATCTTTTGTATTGGCATCGCACGTGTGATACCGAGCGCCTTTGCTTCGTACGAGAATGCTGAGGCTATACCCCTTTCGGCACCAGTCACAACAGGTAGCCCTTTAAGACTCGGATTCTTAGCCACTTCCACCGCCACGAAAAAGGCATCCCCATCCATATGTAAAATAACTTTCTCGCGATTCTTTTCTTCCATCTACGGATTGTATCCTTTTGCCAACAACAATTCTATAGAACAGGTCCTTCTTTTATTTTCAAATAAAAATTAACTGACTGATATATATTTCTTCAACTCTGGATTGTCACTAAGCACTAATTTCTTCCACTCTGCCGTTTCGTTTGAGCTTGGTAAATCCGTCTTACAGTACACTAGTAGCACTGAGACTAGCTTTTTTCCTTCATCCACCAGAATAATACACCTGTTCCCTGATGCTTTAGCAGATTCTTTTGTCCCCGCGACTCTAAAGTCTGTTTTAACTATTTTAATCTCACCTATCTCTGTTATAAGATCTGCTTTTGTTGTCTGAAGCAACATATCTACACGCTCAAACTCAGACACAATAGCGCGCTGGGTCACCTCCCATGCTCCTTTGTATTTTTTCTGAAAGCCTTTTATGTAGTGTCTTTCAGCAAATGCTTCAACTGTAACAGAGTAGTTGCTTCCCATAGTTCTTAATACACCATATCTGGGTCTTCCTGGGTAATTAACTCATACGGAATAAGTTCATCTTCGCGGCACAAGAAGTAAGGGAGCTGATTATGCGTAAAATTAACAATATCTTTTGTCTTCTTATCTTGCCACTTTTTCGCGATCTCTTTCAACAAACTAAGCTCTTCCTTTGAAAGACTTTTTATTTTTTCATTCTTGTTGGTCTCTGACTCACTGATTAGCATCATATCTTTCCCGTCATCCGTTTTGCGTTCGACTACAATCTTCCCCGACTCTTCTAATTCATCAACTGCACGGAAAAAAGCATCAGGCACTGGGCCGTGCTTTATTCTCCTGTACTGCATACCACTCATACTCTCTAAATGTTCGTAATACCAAGCAAAGTCAGCAAGATACAAGAGCTTTGCCAACTTGGTCTTAGGAACCTTACCATCCTTTTTTGCAGTGATATCCATGCGGAGATATGAGAGTATCATCTGTTTATACTTCTCGTAATTTGAAAAGCTTCCGCTAAGTATTTGTTCTATGGACAAGCCAAAGATACTCGCTAGTCTTTCTAGTTCCGAAACACTAAGCTCTCTCTTCCCCTTTTCAACATCTATGTATGAAGTTCTTGAAATATTTAATTTTTCTGCGATTTCCGCCTGTGAAAACCCCTTTTCCTTACGTAAAGAGGTAATAAATACAATATATTCTTTAATCATATACTAACTCTATCACTACTATGTCAGAAAAACAAACATATAGTGTGTATAAACTTGACACTATAATTTATGGCAAATATAATTGAAGTAATTGGTAAAAACCCAGATTACTAGAATAACTATAAACTTATGGCAACAAACCCACCAAAAGGATCTGGTAGAGTTGGCGCAGTTCGAAACCGAGACCAGGTATACAACCCAAGAAATGATACTTGGACGAAAAGAGACGGGGAAGGTAAATCATGGATCAGAAAGCTGATAATACCCCTTTCAAAGGGGTAAGAAAAATAAACTAAGTAGTGCGGACCATGAGTAACCAAAAAAGTATGAAGTAAAAATCTCGTCGACGACGAGATTTTATACTATACAGTAGTGATGTCGTCATCTTTTAGAACCACCACCATAACCCCTTGAATATTTATATCATCGCCCTCTGTAAAAACGATATCCTTATGACGTGGGTTTGTAGACTTCGGTCTTAAAATGATTGAATCTTGTGTTTTGTGAAATTCCTTCAGAGTTGCGTCATCACCAACGAGCGCAACAACTTTCTCTCCTTCGTTAGGTGTAAATGTTTTTCTGCAAAGAATAAAATCTCCGTCATTGACTCCGGCTTTGTTCATAGAGTCACCTGTTGTTCTTAAAATAAAATACCTTGAGCCTTTTGAAACTAGGCTCGCTTTTATAGAAATCATCTCCTGCACTTCGCTGTCAGCAAACATAAAGTCACCACACCCCACTGAATCAAACAGTGGCAGACTGATCATTTCAGGAACATATGGAGAAGATAACGATCTTGCGTTCTCCTCCCTATCAAAAAAGCTCTTGTGACTAAGGGTGGTATGTAAGTACTTCCTAAGATTCCTATCTACAACATGAACATATGTTCCTTTTATACCTCTTGTTAAAAGTGTTTTGTATATATTGATGACATACCTCTCTAGCTCCTCTGGGTCGGTACCATTTCTACCATTGATGTCAAAATATTTCTGCTTATCTACTATAAACTTTTTACTAACTTCATCGTACGATAACTCCGGACCGATGATAACACCAACATAATTAAGATCATACCCTTGCACAGTGTGAATACAGCCAACTTCGTTAGCGGCGTTCGGAGAGTTGACCCAATCTTGGGCGGTTGAATTCCACACAAGCCGCAAGCCATCAATCTCAATATCATAATCTTGCCTCCTCTTGCTGCTGCCAGGTTTTGTGTGCCAAGGCCATGCATAGCCCGCGACGACACGAGAAAGTCCGTGCTTCTTATCTTTCTCTTTTATTCGACTTACCATCTCTTCTGCGTTATCAAAGATTTGAAAGTCATAATTAGGAAATGTTTTAGCTGTTGTATTTTTCAAATCAAAAATGTCTTCTATACATTTAATATATTCTTCTCCAGCTTCAACCCTCATTTGTGAACTAAGATCATAATACTTTGCTCCGACTTTTTTAAAGTCTTCTGGCCGAACATCGGCTGGTCTTACACTTTGATTCTCATCATAGAAAAAAATCTGATACTTAGATGACTTCATTATCCAATCAAGTTGTGTCCCTTCGTTATCTAATCCAAGTCTCTTGTTGGTTGAGTCAAAAGAGCCATACCCCATAATCCCCTTTCTTCTTTGTAGTCTGTGGGCTTCATCCACTATCAGCAGGTCGTATTCCTGTCTAACAACATCACTCGGCCCTATCACTACCGAAGACGTAAGACCTTTTACTTTTGAAAAAACTCTGCTAATTGTTTTACGAAGTGACGCCATAGGAACCACTAGCCCAGTATTAAAACTCTTTGTCTCTTCTTTATCTTTTAAATACTTTAATAAATAAGTAGCAAGTATTGTCTTACCTGTTCCTGGTTTTCCTCTTACTATAAATGTAGAAGCTGCTCCTCTCTCAATATCACTAATGATACTCTTCGCCACAAAAAGTTGATCTTCTGTTAAAGATTTATATGGGGAATATTTAAAAAGATCAGTGTTTTTAAGATCTTCTAATGAGTTATTGACAATCCCCTTTTCTCTAAGAAGTTCCCAGGTCAGTTCAAACTTTGTTCGATACTTAACTTTGTCATAATAGTTATGGTTCTTCAAACCACCATTACTGTTTTGAATAACATATCTACCGTCTGCGGAAATATACTGAATGAGCCACGACTCGATATCAAGCGCAGCAGAAACGTTAAACTCCTCATCACTTATTATATGGACATGGTTCAGTTTTCTTCTGTCAGGGTTCTCGTAATGTTGCTTACTCCTGTCATAAATACTAATACTCTGACCGATATAAATTTCCTTTTTGTCTTCTAAAACATATACCGAGGGCCAATTTTTACCAAACTGATATTTTTTAATCTGCTCAAAAGAGTCTCGTTCGAAAGGAAAAGTTTTTATCTGCGACATCTTATAGTTTATTGTACTTAGTGTGCTTCCCTTTAGCTTTAGCGACTGGATACTTTTTCTTGTTCTCTGACATTTTCTTTTCCAAGGCTTTCTCTATATCAATATTAAAATCATGAGACATAAGAAGCACCCAGTACAAAACATCTGCCAATTCTTTGGAGACCTCTTTCTTTTCTAACTTTAAGTGCCTCTCCATTTCCTCTTGGTTTTTCCATTGAAAATGCTCAAGAACTTCTGACGCTTCCAGCGCTAAAGAGATCGCCATATCCTTCGGATTATGAAACTGTTTCCAGTCTCTCTGATCACGAAAAGAAACAATCTGTTTTGTAAGCTTTTGAAGATTATTTTCTCCCTCCATGATATTATCTTCTCACATTATTAAGTAAAAGCGAAAACCCCTACCTGACCTCCACAATCCTAAGCCTTAGTTCTGTCTTCCCGCCAAAGTAACTCTTTTCTAGATGAGCGAGGAGTGTATGTTTCTCCCCAGCCTTCTTCTCAGTCTCTTCTTTTGTAAAAAATTGAATGGCTTTGATACGAATCCCTCTACTATTCTGATACGTCACCTCTAAATGCTCACTCTTCTTCCCGAATCTCTTGGTAGCAAGTGGCATAACGTTACTAAAACTAAACACAGGCTTTGGATTCCCCTCTCCAAATGGTGCGAGTATCTCTATCGCCTTGTACGTCAGGTCATGCACGTCATCAAAAGAAAGCTCCTCATCTGCCACCATCTCTTGCGAGCCAATCTCTTTTATCACCACATGCTTAATAGCATCATTAAGTGCAGGACGTAGCTTATCAATATTCGAAAGCGCCACCGAGAATCCCCCTGCTCCTTCATGCCCACCCCACCCGAGGAAAACATCATGACCCACGTGTGCCATTAGATCTACCACATGGACATCACCGAGCGATCGACAGGACCCTGCAATTCGGCCTTCTCCTTCATGAGCCCCAATTCCCTCGGCAGCAGGTTGGCTGCTGCCGAGGCCCCATACAAACACTGGCTTTCCTGTCTCATCAATTATCTTCTGTGCAATGAGCCCTAATATCCCCGGCCCCCAACTCATATCTCCGACGACTACAACATCGTCCGAATACACAGAATGGTCGAAAGAAATACCAGATACGATATCCTTCACCTCGCTCTTACGCTGATTATTTAGCTCTTCTAGGTCTCGAGCATACCCTTCCCCGCTTTCCTTGTCTTTCTCATAGAGCATAAGGTGTGCCTGTATCGGATCTCCCATGCGAGACGCTGCATTAATACGAGGCGCGATAGTAAAAGCGATGTCGTCTTCTGCGAGTAGGTCCTTTCTCACCCTTTGCTCATTAAAAATATGTAGAAGCCCTGGCCGCTTGGTCTTCCTCAGTACTTTGAGACCATAATGAGCGAGTGCTCGATTCTCCTTCCGTAGTGGCACCATATCTGCAATGGTTGATATCCCAACGAGATCGAGCATCCATTTCTCGTAGCCTTCCGGCAACTCTTTCGCCTTTTGGTGTACCTCACCAAGTGAAATATCTATCCTAGCCTTGCTAAGTACCGCACAGGCAAGCTTCCATGCGACAGCACATCCACAGAGCATGTCGTCCCAATATTCACATGCGTCTTGCTTAGAATTAAGCACAGCGATAGCGCCAGGGACTACTTGAACTAGCTTCTTCTTTTTACCTTCTACCTCTTTTGTAATTGGTAAGTGATGATCTGTCACAATGAAGTCCACACCCACTGACTTTGCATATTCCACCTCTTCGATATTAGTTATCCCAGAATCAACTGTAATGACGAGACTAACCCCCTTTTCCTTCAGCTTATCTATCGCATGATTATGTACCCCATACCCTTCGTTATGCCTGTGCGGTATGTACATCTCTACTGGATACCCAATCGTGTCGAAGAACTCACGTAAAAGCACCCCACCAGGTACCCCATCGCAATCATAATCACTATATACAGCGATCTTTTCTCCGTTCCTTATCGCGCCCAATATACGATTCACCGCATCCTCCATTCCATATATCTGAAACGGATCACCCACATGCTTCTCATATGATGGGTACAGGAAATCATATATCTCTTCTTTCCCCTCTATTCCCCTATTCTTCAAAATCTTTTTCGTTATCGGGTGCAGCTCATCTACCTCAAAAGTATCTACCATAGTAGGAAGAGTATACCAGAATACCCTCCTGTCCTTTATAAAGGACAGGAGGGTATTCATTGATTTATAATGTCTTTTTGTGTCTTTTATAGACTACTCGGCTGTTTTTACTTTGAACTGCTTTCTAATCTCCTTCACTTTCTCTTTATTTTTCTCTTCCATTTCCTCCTTTCCTCTGGTTCCAAGCGCCTTTAGCTCATCTACCGAGAGAGTAATCAGCTCCTTTGCTCGTTTATCTAGATATTCCTCTGTGTTAACCTCTGGATTTTCAAGCACTTCATCAAATAACGCATGCAAAACATACCCAATCTTTGGTCCTGGCGTTTCCTGTGTAACGTCCATGATGCGTTTCCCGTCTGTTTTTAACATCTTCAGGCTTATTGGATCCTGGAGTGCTTGTTCCACCATAGACTGATACATTCTCAATCTATATGGCTCTTCCTTGGGTCTCCCTGTTCCAATACGGTCACAGATGCGAAGGTCTATCAGATCCCATATGTTTTCCTTGCCTACGCTTGTTATGAGCCTCCTGACAGCAGAAATGGTGATTTGCTCAGTATCTGAGAAGAACATGTGCCATCGCACAAACATAGAAACCTTTTCTGTAAGGTCTTTAGAGAACTTCAGTCTCTCCATTATTTCACGTGTAACACGCCCCCCTACCACATCATGACCGTAAAACGTTATAACGTTCTTCTCCTTTGAGAAACGCTTTGTTTCCGGCTTTGAAATATCGTGAAATATCGCAGAGAGTCTCACGTGTAGCGGCCACTTCTTGTCTGCTGCATGCTGAAGAGTACGGAGATTGTGCTCCCAAACGTCATAGGCGTGGGCCTGATTCTGTGTAACACCCACTCCACGCAGTAATTCTGGAACAACATAGTCCATAAGACCTGTTTCTTTCATTAAAACAAAGCCTCTCATTGGGAAATCAGTCATAATGAGCTTCACGAACTCATCTTTCACCCTTTCACGTGAAATGTTATTCAAAAGTGCTGCGTTTTTCTCTACGCTTTCACGTGTAACGGGGTCAAGGTCGAAATCTAGCTGACAAACAAAGCGAACTGCACGCATAAGGCGTAGCGCATCCTCGTTGAAACGGGTGTCTGCATCCCCTACTGCACGTATGACTTTGGCATCAATATCACCAAGTCCGTTATATAAATCAACCAGTTCCCCTGTTGTTGGGTTAAAAGCAAGGGCGTTACACGTGAAATCACGACGCTTTAGGTCATCTTCTAGCTTATTACTCCATTTCACATCATCCGGATGGCGATTATCAGAGTAAGTAGACTCCAGACGGTATGGTGTTACCTCTACAATCCTCGCTGTTTCATCAGAGCAGACAGGAAGCCCCTCCTCTCCGCAAGTAACAACACCAACCGTTCCGTAAGTGTTTTCATAAAATGTCTTCGGGAATAGAGCAATGATTTCATCTGGGGTGGCATTAGTCGCTACGTCGTAATCCTTTGGAACACTATTCATGACGAGATCACGAACACAACCGCCGACTATGTAAGCCTCGTGCCCCGCTCCCTGAAGGATGGCGATTACCCCCCTCACCTCACGTGGTATTTTATTTGTTATTTCTTTTATGTTTATTTCCATATTGTGAGTACTGTATGGTAGTATAACCTTATATTACACTGCTTCCGTGGTGAAATGGATATCACAGCGGTCTTCGGAACCGTTATTCTGGGTTC
>CAZNZQ010000003.1:77901-79577 GCA_964577675.1 uncultured Candidatus Saccharibacteria bacterium | reverse complement strand
CCCAGAGACGAAGCCTTTCGACTTCAACATTTCCTGAAATACCGAGATCTCCTTCAGGTCAAATTGTTCATCTATGGAGAGTTGGTTCACGTAGAACGAATATGTCCACCCTGACCCAAACCATGCGTGGATAAGTCGCTCGAGATTGCTCGCAAGCGAAATATCCATCGAGGGGCTGCTTGTTGCAAGCGTCTCCCCTTTGCTGCGTGGCCGGTACAGACCGGTTCTGAAGAACTCGTCAAGCACATCGTTCTCATTGGTGGCGATGATGATGGAGCTGACAGGAAGACCCATCATACGGGCAACATGCCCCGCAAACGCGTTCCCAAAGTTCCCCGACGGAACAGCAAAAGCTCGCTGCTCACCGATGGACTCCGTCGACTGGAAATACCCAGCGAAGTAGTACACCCGCCTGCGCCAAGATGCGCGCCCAGTTGATCGAGTTCACAGCGCCAATTGAATAGCGTTTCTTGAACAGAGCATCAGCCGAGACAGCCTTGACGACTGCTTGCGCGTCGTCAAAGTTGCCTTCGACTGCGATGTTGAAGATGTTCGCATCCTGCAAGCTGTACATCTGTGCCTGCTGGAATGGACTCATCCGACCGTGGGGAGAGAGCATGAACACGTTCACCCCCTTCTTTCCACGAAGTGCGTACTCAGCCGCGCTACCAGTGTCACCAGAGGTAGCACCGAGAACATTCAGAACTTCGCCACGCCGCTCAAGCACGTACTCAAACAGATTGCCAACGAGCTGAAGCGCAACGTCCTTGACCGCAAGCGTCGGCCGTTCGACAGCTCTTGCAAATAGACCGTGAAACCATCTTCGCCGTAGGCGGTAACCGGTGTGACGGCTGCGTCGCTGAAGATTTCCTCGGTGTACGTCTTCTCACAGATGGCCTGAAGAACTGCCTCCGGAATGTCGTCGATGTACATCGACAGAATGTGGAACGCCAGTTTGGCGTATCCCCCTTCTTCTCCGTTATTGAAGGCACGCCGCAGAGCACTCAGCTCGTCCCGGCTAACCTTCGGATAAAACTCGGGAACAAAGAGCCCACCATCAGGTGCGAGACCTTCGAGAAGGATCTCGCAAAAACGCTTTGGCTCTACGCCGCCACGGGTGCTAACGTATCTCATGTGTCTAACCTCATTTCTTTGGTTGTGTGCTTTTTACGGCACGGTTTTGAACTAATCCCGAACATATCCTATATCTTTTCTCATCTAAAAACAATAAAAATAAAGCTACTACTGGCGCTTTCTTCCTTCTTTTTTGATTGCATAAACGAAATACTTGACAAAATGATTAATTAGTGTATAATATAATTTAGGATACAGTGAAATGTAATTCATTGTAAAACAGCAATCGCACATTATATGAGGAGTTCACCATGTGCACCGTCTACTGCAAGAAAAAAATCCACCTCGAAAACGGTGGGGAGGCGACACGCGTCGTCGAAGTCGGCCCAGCCGTGGCGGCGAGCGGCTTCGCTCCCGGAAGCGAGAACCCCGCAGCAAACAATGGAGGTTCGCGACCGGCTCCCGGACATGACAGTTCGGCACGGTCTGGCCTGGTGCCGACCGGACGTGGCCACCGCGACCTGATCCGCGGCAACACCGCCGCCTGGCGCTGAACTACTGCAGTACCGCTGCGCAAAAGCTCCGCTTTCACGCGGCTTTTG
>CAZNZQ010000003.1:76433-77844 GCA_964577675.1 uncultured Candidatus Saccharibacteria bacterium | reverse complement strand
CAGGCTCACCTTTTAATCTTACTTCTGTGCCCCCCTTTTTGCTCACCGCTTATTGCTATTTGCTCACCATTATTGTAGTATTATCCTCAATCTATTTAGTAGATAACGTTCTGGCGTAACCCCGAATCCTCGTATATTCCACTTAGAGAGTATGGAGCTCGGAAACCAGACCGAAATGTGACTCCCACATATTCGTGTGGGGTATTTTTATTCTATGACTACAACAAAACAAGAAGTTGCTCCATTTGCAGAAGGGGCGGTTATTATCAAAACAGAAGACATCATCGAAGGTATCGTCGTTGCGATTGAAAAGGCTGCGCTTTATGTAGACCTCGGTGTTTCTGGAACTGGTATCATTTACGGTTTCGAATTCATGAACGCTCGTGATGTTATCAAGCGCATCAATATTGGTGACACTATTTCTGCAAAGATAATTACAAAGGAGAACAAGGAGGGCTACGTAGAACTTTCACTTAAGGAAGCTCGTCAGGCACTCATCTGGAACGACGCAGAACTCGCTATCAAGGAGAAGCGTGTTATGGACCTCGTTATTAAGGACGCCAACAAAGGTGGTCTCATTATCGACTGGCAAGGCATTTCTGGATTCCTCCCTGCTTCACAACTTAAGGAAGAGAACTACCCACGCGTTGAAGATGGAGACAAGGACAAAATCCTCCGTGAGCTCAAGAAGATTATCGGGAAGCGTATTTCTGTATCAATCATCTCAGCTCTTCCAAAGGAAGGTAAGCTTATCTTCTCCGAGAAGGATGGTGGTGGTGTAAAGGAGACTAAGGAAGTTGCTCTTGGTAACTACGCAGTGAACGATGAAGTTGAAGGCACAGTTACAGGCGTTGTTGAGTTCGGTATCTTCATTAAGCTTGCTGATGGTGTTGAAGGTCTCGTTCACAAGAGTGAGATTGACTGGGGTCTCGTAGAAGATACCCGTGCTCACGCTCGTGTCGGTGACAAAGTTCGCGCTAAGATTATTGAGATAAAGGACGGCAAGATTTCACTTTCACTCAAGGCGCTTAAGGACAACCCTTGGAAAGAAGCTGCTAAGAAATACAAGAAAGGCGACGAAGTAAATGGTGTTGTTATCAAGTTCAACAAGCATGGAGCTCTCGTATCTATTGAAGAAGGAGTCGCCGGGCTTGTGCATGTATCTGAATTTGGTGATGAAGCTAAGCTTCGGGAGACACTTTCACTCGGTAAGAGCTACAAGTTTGCTATCACACTCTTTGATGCAGACGAAGAGAGAATGACACTAAGTTTTGGAGAAAAGAAGTAAGTAACCGTTATTAGTTATTCGTAATTAGTAATTGGTGAATACACAAAGAGGGGGGGGGGGCGGGGGGCGGCGGTTTTTTTTTTTAAAAAAAAAAAAAAAAAAAAGAAAATTATTCAACTCCAA
>CAZNZQ010000003.1:72642-76423 GCA_964577675.1 uncultured Candidatus Saccharibacteria bacterium | reverse complement strand
AATTTATTAATTGGTCAAAACAAAAACAGCGGCGCCTAGGGCGCCGCTCTTTGTATTCCTATAAACCATTATAAGTCCTGCCTCAATCCCCTTACACTACAAGGCTTTTTGCTATATTGACTTATTATGCTAGTTATGTTATAATAACTATCTGTCGTTCATTAAGGAGTCCAGATGCCACCGCCCAACAAAAAAACAGCCCCTCCTGCAGGAGCTGACAGGTCGGTGAACAGCACACCCTCCTCGTACCCGATACACCTGTCGGCCGCCCGGCTGGCACAGCTACGTGCCTTTGCGGCGTCGTTCGGCACACACGCCAGAAAACTGGCAGAGCAACGCAAACTGCACTGAACAAAACCCCCGTCCACACTTGTGGCCGGGGGCTTGATACTTTCTATGACTCTAAAATTAGTGTATGGTTTTTGGATTTTCGCCAATGCTGACATTGTCCTGACCGTCGATAAAACCATCAACTGAGGCCATGTTTTTAATTTGTCCCTCTCTTGTCTTAAGCGCTCCGAGAAGTGCTTCAGAAAAAGGAGTGGCTCCTTCCTTGTAATTCTTCTTGGCAAGAGCAACAACAGTAGCGAGAAAGTCTCCATCTTCAGCGAGGGCGTCATCTCCGACTAGAGGCGCTACGACACTACCGTTGACTTTGGCGAGAGTACTCTCTTCTGACAGAGGACTAGCAGCAATGATTCTATCCACGTAGGCCAAAGCAGCAAGCGCCTGAGGAGACATGGCGTCATACTTTTGTGCAATAACTTTCATCCTAGACTCTATCGCAGTAACGTCTTCAGGAAGAAGACCATTTTCATTGTTAATAAAACCGAGATCGATTAACGTCTCAACCATTTCTTCTCTCGCTGCCAACTCTTGAGATCTTGGATTAGGTACCGGTGTTGGGGCTGATTGCCCAAATGACATTCCTTGCATATCGTTGTATTTAAAATTATTTATATACCCTTAGTATATATCTTTAGTTGTATTTTTCCATCGCTTTTTCATACCCCTCCTCAACAATAGTCTTAATTGCCCCCAAAACCTTTGCCGCAATACTACGTAGCAACTCCTCCTCTTCTTCTTGCACCACCCCCATAACATAACCCTGAACCTTTTCTCCGTGTGGAGGCTTCACTGCCTCACCGTCAGTCTCCTTTGGTGCAATACCTATACGAATACGCACAAAATCCCTTTTACCTAGAGTCTCAATAATACTTTTGAGTCCATTATGTCCTCCGTCTCCTCTATCGTGCGAAATGCGAAATGTGCCGAAGGCTAAGTCCTTGTCATCATAGATAACAACCACATCTCGCCCCTCATGATAGCGCAGGTATTCAGCAACAGCCTTCCCACTTTCGTTCATAAATGTCTGCGGCACCATGATTTCACAATTATCAATCTTCATCACCTCATCTTTAATCATTGCTAGCAAGAGTCGTGCTACGTTATGTCTCGTGCGAGCATACTTGTCACCTGGGTTACCGAGCGGGATGAGTGTGAACATTTTCATAGCACATAGTATATAGTTACTAACTACTAGTTACTAGTCGTTAGGAAATAATAATCTGCACTAAGGGGGTGACGCGTGAGTAGCTTTTGGTTACTCACGCGTCACAGTAACTACCAACTAGTAACACATAGCTACTCTCTGCTTGCACAGACTAACCCATATCTATATACTGAGGCTCATAATGTTTTCACAGGTAGCAACAGTAATCTTCAGTTCACTTTCCGACATGCTCCAGAACCCGGTCTCGATGACAATATTTGGACTTCTCTTCTTGTTCGTCATCGCACTTCTCTTTGCAATTGTCTATCCATCTTGGAGATACGCGCTTATCAAAATGAAACTACTCGAGGAAGATGAGTCTCCTGCGTCTCTTCTCATCTGGATTATTGGAATCATAGTTGTTGTTAAGCTAATACAAGCATTCCTCGTTCAGCCTTTTATTGTAGACGGAGGATCAATGCTTCCGACATACCACAACCAAGAATTCCTCCTCGTTGATAAACTATCTTACAGACTAAGAGAACCGAAACGTGGAGATGTCATCATTTTTAGATTGTATGAAAGTCAAAAGAACCCTTATGAAGGCAAGTACCTGATTAAGCGTCTCATAGGTAAGCCCGGAGAAAGAGTGGTCGTAAGGGCCGGGGTAACTACTATCTATAATAAACAGAACCCAGAAGGATTTGTCATCGAAGAGCCCTTTGTTAGTTATAAAGAAACCAGTAAAGACGTGGACATAGTACTAGACGAAGACCATTACTTTGTAATGGGAGACAACAGATCACAGAGCTATGACAGTCGTGATTGGGGGCCACTCCTTGCGTCCCAGATAAAGGGTCAGGTGCTGTTCCGCATATACCCTTTTAGTTCAGCCTCTTATGAGCCAGGGCAATATAGTTTTAGTAAATAGTAAGTAAACAATATAAGCACATGAACGACAACGACAAAAATAAAAAAGAAGCCCCGATCTCTCTTAAGGGTATGCATGACCTAATGGAAGATACTTACTATGCTTACCAAGGGCTCTTTGAAAAGGCACAAGAGGTTGCTGTCTACTACGGCTTCAAGCCAATCGAAACCCCAGTACTAGAAAGAGAAGAGGTATTTACTTCTGCGCTAGGAGAAGGAACGGATGTTATCGATAAAGAAATGTACACCTTTAAAGGTAAAGGTGGTGACAGAATCGCGATACGCCCAGAATACACAGCGTCTGTTATGCGTTCATACCTTGAACACGGTATGCAGACACTCCCCCAACCTGTAATGCTTTATTCATATGGACCAGTGTATCGTCATGAGAACCCACAACGCGGAAGACTTAGGCAGTTTAGGCAGTTCAATCTTGAAATATTAGGAACAGAGAAGTCTATTGCAGATGCGCTCATCATCAGAACGCTCACGACTATTTTAGAAGAATTCGGTTTCAAAGACCTCGTTGTTGATATTAACTCAATGGGAGACAAGGAGAACCGTGCACCTTTCTTAAAAGACCTCGTTACTTATTACAAGAAACACTTAGACACCCTCTGCAAGGATTGTCATGAACGTATCAAGACTAACCCACTTCGCCTTCTAGATTGTAAGCAGGCACAATGCCAGCCACTAAAAGATAACGCTCCTTCTTCACTCTCATATCTTTCTAACGACGCTCGTAGTCACTTCAAAGAGGTTCTGCAATACCTGGAGGAGATGGGCATCGCTTACAGGGTTAACAATACTCTCGTAAGAGGCTTAGATTACTACTCACGCACTGTTTTTGAAGTAATCAAACTTGATGTTGATGAAAATGGAAAAGAAAAAGAAATAACAATCACGGGAGGTGGTCGTTATAACGGTCTTGCGAAGATGATGGGTAGCAAAAAAGAAGTACCTGCGGTTGGAACAGGTCTTGGCATGGAGCGCATTATGATGTTCCCAGAGTGTAAAGCTCCTTCCCCTAGAATAATGAAGACACCTAAGGTTTACTTTATCCAGCTTGGATTCGAAGCAAAATTAAAGAGTCTCTGCATAGTAGAGACGTTGCGCAAGTCTAGGGTTCCTGTCTACCAATCAATCTCAAAAGACTCGCTCGGTACGCAGCTTGCACTCGCTGAAAAGATGGAGGTGCCTTACGTTATTATCTTCGGACAGAAAGAGGCAATGGATAACACAGTGATTGTTCGTGACATGAAAACAAGATCACAGGACACGGTTAAGATTGATGCGCTTTCAGATTATATAAAGCATCTTAAGTAGTTGTCGGTTATTAGTAATGAAACATACAAAAGC
>CAZNZQ010000003.1:0-72632 GCA_964577675.1 uncultured Candidatus Saccharibacteria bacterium | reverse complement strand
CAAGCATATAGTCAGGCAGACTTTCAGAAACAGTCTAACAAGCCTAACCATTGTCAAGCCAAACAACCAGTCATTCTATTCACAGACTGTCAGACCTTATCTGAACTCATGAGACGACGAAAACATCTCGAGAAAACAAATTTTATCAGCAAAAGCAAAAACAACGAGCTGGCTAACGCTGATTTATATAAAGAATTTTATTTTGTTGTGGTTTTTTTTTAATCAAAAAAAAAACCGCGCGGCCTGCGGCCGCGCTTTTGCGCTCAACCTCCTTACATCAACAGCAAAAAGTCGATTGCTAATTGCTAATTGCTGTGCTATAATTGCAACCACTATGTCAAAGATAAACGTCGAAGTAAAAAAGAATGGGACAGAAAATGTTCTTTCTTTAGTACGCCGCTTCCAGAAGCGAGTTCAAGAATCAGGGGTACTACCTCGCGTTCGCGGTATTCGTTACAGCGAAAGAGCTCTCTCTCCTCTTAAAATAAAGAAAGCTAAAATGAAAAAATTAGCAGGACTCGCAAAATACGAAGAAGCTAAAAAAATGGGCAAGCTTGTAGAAAAGAAGAGACGAAGATAATACAATAAAAGAGGCGCTAAAGGCGCCTCTTTTGCTATACTTCCTATATGTCTATCATCGAAGAAAAGAACCTGACCGTCATACGAAAAGGAGCCACTGCCCCGAGACTTCCCTTTCTGCAGATAAAAGAAAAAATTCTCAGCAAGAGCTACGACCTAACTGTCATATTCTGTTCTCCGAAGGAGTCACAGGAGCGTAACCAAGCATATCGTCAGAAAGACTATCCAACTAACATCCTATCCTTCCCTCTTGAGAAGAATGAGGGGGAGATATACATATGTCTCTCTATCGCCAGACGTGACGCAAAAAACTTTGATATGTCATATGATGAATTCCTCCATCTTCTTTTTATTCATGGATGCCTTCATTTGAAGGGACTCGATCATGGTAGTACAATGGACGGGTTGGAGCATAAATACTTAAAACAATTCTTCAGTGGCAGCAATTAGAGAAACAATGATAGTAGGAATCGACTTAGGAAGCGGAAACATCCGTGCTATTGGTGCGATCAGAAATATAGACTCGAAATACCCCGTGGTAATTGCTACACATAAGCGACCACTCGAAGGTGTCGATAAGGGAAACATTATTGATGTAGGAGAGGTAACTAAGGCTATAGAAGAGACAATAGCCGAGCTAGAAGAGCAGTCAGGCGTAGCAACAATGCACACCCTTATTTCAATAGGTGCCCACGGACTATCGTCATATCACGCAAGTGGGTACGCACAGGTTTCTCGTGGCGATGCGTCTGTTACTGACTTGGATATTGATAACGCCATAAAAGACGGGCACCGTGCTATAGCAGATATTAGGAATAAATCTGTAATCCACGCAATACCAATGGATTACAAAGTAGATGGAAACAAAATACAAGGCGACATCGTCGGTGTCAGGGGCAACAAGCTCGAGACCAAAACGCTCTACGTCACCTACCCTCTTCAGTGTATGAATGTTCTTAAGAAAACCCTTGATAACGCAGACGTGAGGGTGACCGATATCGTTGCTGGCCCAATCGCCGAAAGCATCCCCCTCCTCACCAAGAAGCAAAAGGTGGCGGGTGTAGCTCTCGTGAACATTGGTCAGTCAGTGACTTCTCTTTTGGTCTATGAAAAGAATACACCTTTACTTATATCTACTATCCCAATAGGAGGAGATGACATCACCCGTGACATAGCTCTTGGCATGAAGGTGACACTAGAGGAAGCAGACGATATCAAAAACGGAAGAGCGGTATACGCATACTCAAAAAGAAAAGTTGAAGAAATAATAGAAGCGCGTCTCGAAGACCTCTGCACAAAAATAAACAGAGAGTTATCTCGCATTATGAGATCAGAGCTTTTACCAGCGGGAGTTATTCTCACCGGGTCGTGTGCCAATGTTCCTCGGCTTGAATACGTATTCAGAAGCGAACTAAAACTTCCAATAAAAGTAATAACGAACGAGCTGATGAAATTAACTGGGGACACTGTACGAGACGGATCATGGGCACGCGCATACGGCCTCACATTCCTCGCACCAAATGACACCGAAAAAGATGTACTTAAAGATGTAATAACATCGCTTTTTATATGTGTCAAGAAATTTATTTCCAAATTTTTACCATAAAAACAACGGTTTTGCTGATTTTCTCTTCTAAAAACCGTCTTTGCAAAAATACTCCCAAGTTGGTATAGTTAAAGGACTATTAAGTAAGTAACATCCCCAACACCCTTCATGGCAAAAGTAAACCCAGAAATTGAAAGCTTCGCTCGAATTAAAGTTGTCGGTATCGGTGGCTCAGGCAAAGGAGCGCTCAACCATATGATTAACTCTAAGTTACAAGGAGTCGAATTCGTAGCGATGAATACAGATACACAAGACCTACATCACTCACTTGCAGAGAAAAAAATTCATATCGGAAAGAATCTCACAAAAGGACTAGGCGCCGGGATGGACCCAGAGATTGGTAAGCGCTCAGCTGAAGAGACTCGCGAAGAAATTCAAGACATCATGAAGGGAACTGATATGGTCTTTATCGCTGGAGGAATGGGGGGAGGTACATGTACTGGAGCAGCTCCAGTTGTTGCGTCCGTTGCCAAGAACGAAGGGATTCTCACTATCGGGGTTGTTACTAAGCCGTTCTTCTTCGAAGGGGCTTCTCGAATGAAGCTTGCTGAACGCGGGCTCGAAGAGCTCGAAAAGGAGGTGGACGCTCTCATCGTTATTCCTAACGACAGACTTCTCTCAATCATCGACAAGAACACTTCTGTTAAGCAGGCCTTTGAGATGTGTGACGAGGTGCTACGTCAGGCAGTTGAAGGTATTTCAGATATTATACGAACAGCCGGGACCATTAACCTCGACTTCGCAGATATTAAAAGAATTCTCAAGGACTCAGGAACAGCGCTTATGGGTGTAGGGCGTGGAGCCGGAGAGAATCGTGCCAAGGAAGCAGCAACCGCTGCCGTTAACTCCCCTCTTTTAGATGTCTCTATCCACGGCGCTAAGGGGGTACTCTTCGCTATCTATGGCGCCGAAGACCTCGGTATGCTTGAAGTGCAAGAAGCTGCGAAGATCATCACAGAATCAGTTGATAAAGACGCTAAGATTATATTTGGTATCGCTACTGACCCTACACTTAAGAAAGATGAGATAAAAGTCACTGTTATCGCGACCGGATTCCCTAGTGGTTTTTCTAATAGATCAAGGGAGCTTTCTCCTGAACCAACTCCTGCTAGAGTAGAGACTGTTCGATCTGAATCTCGACCTGAGAGAACAGAGCCAATAAAAGAAACTATCGAAGAGAAAGTCGACGACAGGCGCATAGACCTAGAAATGAGTGAGGGGGAAACAAAGCTCGTGGAAGATAAGAAGACAACCCCCGTAAGCTCTTCAGTTCCACCTAAGAAACCATCTTTCAAATTTGATGAGGAGGAAGATGACGATGAGTGGGAAGCACTCCCGCCGTTCCTACGAAGGAAAAAATAATTAAAAAGACCGTCGTAACGACGGTCTTTTTAATTATTTTTTCCTTCGTAGAGTTTTACGTTCTTAGTTTTTATTTTTAAGAAAAAATGCGGTACACTCTCTACATATTTACTAAAACTCACTACTATATATGACAACAGAAAACCAGACGGTGTATGATCTGACGATTATCGGAGGCGGCCCTGCAGGCTCTGCGGCTGCAGTGTATGCTGCGCGCAAACAACTAAAGACGCTTCTCATAGTAAAAGAGTGGGGAGGTCAATCTATCGTTTCTGAAGATATTCAAAACTGGATCGGTACGCCACATATTTCTGGGCAAGCGCTCGGAGACTCTCTCCGCAAACACGTTGAAGAATATAAAGGGGCATTCCTCACCATAATAGAAGATGAGGTTAGCCAGGTTTCTGGAGAAGAAGGAGGTTTCATCATCGGAGGTAAGAAAGAATTTCATTACTCAAAGACAATCCTAGTTGCTACAGGTTCGTCTCGTAGACGTCTCGAAGTACCTGGGGCCGACACCCTGGAGCACAAGGGGTTAACCTACTGCGCATCGTGTGACGGCCCACTATTTAGTGACCAAGATGTGGTAGTCGTTGGTGGCGGAAACGCAGGCTTTGAATCAGCAGCTCAGCTACTCGCATACTGTAAGAGCGTCACACTTCTCTCTCGTAGCGCACCGAAGGCTGACGAGATAACCGTAGAAAAGCTAAAACGCAACCCGAAGTTCACTCTCATAGAAAACGCAGTGCCGACCAAAATAGAGGGCGGAGTGTTCGTGGAGTCTATCACCTACTCTCATAATGGAGAGGAAATAAAGGCGCCTGTAGCCGGGGTGTTCGTTGAGATCGGACAGATACCTGCCACCTCATTTGTGAAAGGTTTTGTAGAACTTAACGAGATCGGGAATATTGTTATTAACCCTCGAACACAAGAAACATCCAAGAAAGGTATTTGGGCAGCTGGAGACTGTACTGATGTGCTCTACCATCAGAATAATATTGCAGCCGGAGACGCCGTGAGGGCACTTGAAGATATCTATCTTCATTTACACGCATAGAGCGCTTCAAGAAAAAGATAAAAGCGACACATGCAGTGTCGCTTTTATCTTGAGTCCCTGTTTCTTAATATACATTATAACATAAGCTCCTTTCATAAAACAAGACTTACAAAAAAAAGTAAAGGTCTGCTATGCTACATGGATGCAAAAATACCTCTCGATAACTAAAACGCTTTGGAAAATTGTTACCCCTTACCATAAGTATTTTTATATCCAAGTATGCCTAGTCTTTCTCTTCCAGGCCTTTTCTATCGTAGTCACTGTACTTAATAGCCACCTTATTAATAACCTCGTTCTGAAGTCCCTCAGGGAGGCTTCTATTATTTTTGGCATTTGGCTGATCGTTATAATCATAATGAACGTCGTATTCTACTTCCAGGAAAAAATACGAGAGACGAAACTAAGTGAAACCCTCTCTCAATACCTCCAAGAGTACTCACTGCGGAGAATTCTCAACCTCACTGTATCTCAGCATATTGAAGATCACTCTGCTATTAAACTGACAATCATCAACCGCGGAGAGGCCGCAACTAATGCCATTATCTCTTCTTTAATCACTAATGTCATTCCAACAATTCTATACACCATCATCGCACTCTCGACACTTGCCTACTACAGCGTACTTTTAGGTCTAGTAAGTTTCGTAATCATGGTCACTCTATTTTATATATCTTATCGTTTTAGGGTTTTCCATTATCCGTACGTACTACAAAATAGAGACAACTGGGTGGAACAAAACAAGAGGAGGACTGAATCTTTTACGCACCTCACTCTTGCAAAGTTCTTCGGGAGAGAAAACTACTTTATTAAAAAGTATTTAGAAAAAAGAGAAGCCGCAGTCGAACATCACCTCACAACAAGAATGTTGAGTGTCTCTCACGTCTTTAAGCGCTCGAACATACAAGATGCAGCGGAGCTTATTTCACTGGGCATAGCAGCGATTCTCTACTTACAAGGAAACTTTGCCGTTGGCATACTCTACTTAGTGTTTAGTTTAACCTCGCGGCTTTATTTCAATATCAATAACTTCTCGTCATTAGCGAGGGACCTGCCTGTCTGGTACCTAGAGGCCGAAAAGTATTTAGAGGCAATAGAAAAAGAACCTAGTTTCAGTGAGGATGGCATAAAAAATCTGTCTTTGAACGAAGACATCGTTGTTAAAGGCCTTTCCTTTTCTTACCCACAAAGTAAATCGCTGGTTTTACAAGATGTGTCGTGTAGCATACAATCGAATAAAAAGACTGCGTTTGTTGGCTCGTCTGGATCTGGAAAATCGACAATCGTTAAGCTTCTTTTGCGAGCATACGACTACAGTGAAGGATCCATCTTAGTCGGAGGAAAAGAACTTAAGGACATAGACGCAAGATACCTACGTGAGCATATCGGATATGTTGAGCAACATGTTGATCTTCTAGACGACACAATAAAAGAAAATATCCTACTTGGCGTTCCTGAGCACGAAAGAAAGTCTGCGGAGACCAGGTTAGAAGAAGTTGCTATGCACTCAAGAATCACAGAGTTCTATAACCGACTTGGCGAGGAGAGATTCGATACCATTGTCGGAGAGCGCGGCATTAAACTATCAGGCGGAGAACGCCAACGTGTCGGCATTGCGAGAGCTATTATCAAGGACCCAGAAATCCTTATCTTCGATGAAGCAACATCCTCACTAGATACCGAGAACGAAGCGAAGGTAATGGAAGCCATCAACGACGTTTCAAAAGGTAAAACTACTATCATCATTGCTCATCGACTATCAACTGTACGTGACGCGGATAAAATCATTGTCATGGATAAAGGAAAGGTTGTTGGAGAAGGAACTCACGAAGAGCTTGTGAAAAGTAATGAGGTCTACAAAAACCTCATTGCCCACCAAGTTTAAAAACTTAGACACCTGCGATATCTAATACTTTTTCTTTCCATTCAGCAAAAACGTCTCTGTCCTCACACACATCTTCCGGTACGAAAAAGTAGTAAAGGCACGCATCCTCCCCTTTCTTTTTATACGTAAATTGCCTCCCTCCTCTTTCTAGATACCAATCCTTCGTTTCTTTTGAGCCCTTAAAGTACAGTTCATCTTGTTCAACTATTGCGAATGGTTTACCTTCGTAATAAAGCAACCGTGCACCCATCATGGCTCGCCAAGTGATTGGTTCATTCTCACCGAAGAGGTCGTAAAGCACGTACTCAAGAAACGGGGTGGTTTTTGCCATGACAAAAGTATACCGCCAAAAGCTGATGGTCAACAGCCAAAAGCTGTACTATACTAACGTCATGAAATTCACCTGGAACCGTCTCAAAAAGTCTATCGGACCAGGCGTTATAACGGGCGTTGCAGATGACGATCCTTCCGGTATCGCAACATACGGCCAAACTGGTGCCATATTCGGCCTTACACAACTATGGTTAGCACTATATACCTTGCCTTTCATGATCGCAGTACAAGAAATGTGCGCTCGTATAGGAATGACGACAGGAAGAGGTCTCGCCGGCATCATCAAGTCTCATTACTCTAAACCAGTTCTTTTTATCGCTGTCCTTCTTCTCGGTGTAGCCAATATCATTAATATAGGTGCGGACCTTGGGGCAATGGGGCAGGCTGCACACATGATACTACCAGTCTCAACAGGTGTAGCACTCATTTGTATTACCGCGTTTAGCCTCATTACAGCTATTCTCATCCCTTACCCACTCTACGCCCGCATTCTCAAGTATCTCGCACTCACTGTTTTTGCTTATGTCATCACTGCATTTTTCATCAACTATGACTGGCTACTCATATTTAAATCACTCCTCATCCCTCAAATTATCTGGAACGAGCAGTTTCTTTTTAACATGATGGCATTCTTGGGGACCACCATCTCCCCTTACCTTTTCTTCTGGCAAGCTGACGAGGAAGTAGAAGAAGAAATAGAAAAAGGGAGACTTCTAGGTTTTGGAAAAGGGCGACCAAAAGTAACAAAACAAGATATTGAGCAAATGAAAGTAGACACAGTGATCGGAATGACACTTTCTAACCTGGTTGCCTTCTTTATCATGATAACCGCAGCCGGAACACTCCATGCTACTAACACAGGAGAAATAGCTACAGCGGCTCAGCTGGCTGAGGCACTCCGCCCTTTTGCTGGAGACTACGCAGTACACCTCTTTGCTTATGGAATTATTGGTACAGGCCTTCTTGCGGTCCCTATACTTGCCGGGTCTTTTGCTTATGCTATTGGTGAAACTTTTGATATGAAGGTAGGTCTTGGTAAAACATTCATGCAGGCAACTGGGTTCTATGCCGTCCTTATTATCTCAATGCTTGTAGGAGTCATCCTTAATTTCATAGATATAGATCCTATACATATGCTCTACTACTCAGCTGCTGCTAATGGACTCCTGGCTGCCCCTATTCTTTTTATTATTCTCTTTATAGCTAATAACAGACGAGTGATGGGAGACAAAGTAAATGGAAGGATGAGTAATATCTTAGTCGGTATTACAACCTTTGTCATGGCCGTCATCTCACTATTCGTCATCGAAAGCATGGTGAGATAACTATACACAGTATGCTTAAAAGGATACAGCTCCCACTTATCATTCTTGGAGTCTTCTGCTTCCTTTTATTGCTAAGGCAACTATTCCCGACATTTGAAGAGCAAAAGTTAATCGAAACAATAAGAACATATTACCTAGAGTATGGCGTCATTACGGTTTTCCTTGCGGCGCTGATCGAAGGGTTACTAGTTGTAGGATGGTATCTTCCTGGCGGGCTTGTTGTTTTTTTGGGTGTTATCCTTTCCGCTAACAATGCATTGCTTGCTGTATATTCTGTAGGAGCTACGATTCTTGGATTCTTGTTAGCGTATACCATCAACTACTTCTTGGGAAGATTCGGATGGTACAGACTTTTTACTCGTTTTGGACTAAAGGGAGCTTTAGAAGAAGTGAAACCTGGGGTAGAAAAACATCTGTGCAAAAGTATTTTCTTTTCCTACTGGCAGCCTAACCTTGGCACCCTGGTCGCTACTAGTGCAGGAATACTGCGTACACCCTTTTCACACTTCCTGCTCTACTCCACTATTGCCACAGTGCTCTGGTCATCATTTTGGGGGATGGTTACATACTTCTTAGGCATGACTATCATCTCTTATCTTGGGACTGTTTTTCTTTTCGTCCTTGCTTCTTGGATCATATTCTTGGTTATCAAAAAATAAATAATATGAGCTACGACTTATCTCTTGTCAAAGAATATATCATATATGATATACTGCCATTCATATGCCATCATCTGATCAAGAAAAAATAGGGCTTTTTATTAAAAAACTTCGAGAAGAAAAAGGGATTACTCAGGGTGAATTCGCTAAACGTCTCAAAACATCACAGTCTGCTGTCGCTCGTATTGAGTCTGGGAATCAAAACGTCACCATTGATCAACTCATGAAAATGAGCGGGGTCCTCAACCATAATATTGTCTCCATCCAAGACACTATAGACTTTAAGGTAAAAGGGGGTAAAAAACTGCACGGAGAGATTGTAACTAACCCGTCCAAAAATGGTGCGGTCAACATGATGGTAGCAGCTCTCGTTAACCGTGGCACCACAACCCTACGAGATATCCCCCACATCGAAGAAGTACATAGGTATAAAGAGTTACTAGAGAGTGTGGGTGTTACTATCAAATGGGCGCACAGTGATACTGCGCTCGAAATCACCCCACCGAAGAAATTTTTACTTTCTAAGATGAATAAAGGCGTTGCTGAGAGAATCCGCTCATTTACGTTCGCAGGGGCTTTCATACACTATGCAGAAACATTTCATCTGCCACACTCTGGCGGCTGTAAGATGGGAGAAAGAACTGTCGCATCTCACAAGTATGCACTTGAATACCTAGGTGTATCAATTGAAACAAAGAGTGATCACTATGTCATCTCACACAAAAAACTACACCCTGGAACTATCCCCCTCTATGAGTCTTCTGACACAGGGGCAATTACCGCTCTCATTGCTGCTGCCAAAATTCCAGGTAAAACAATAATTCAATTCGCCCCACCTAACTACCAGGTCCAGGACGTATGTTTTTTGCTAGAAAAAATGGGAGTGAAAATAGAGGGTATCGGAACAACTACTCTCACCGTACACGGTGTAGCCGATATCGCCACTAATATTGAGCACTATAACTCAGAAGACCCTATTGAGAGCATGTTCTTTATTGCGGCAGGCGTGGTTACAAAATCCACCCTCAGCATCAAGCGTTGCCCTATAGAGTTTTTGACACTAGAACTTGAGAAGCTAAAGCGCATAGGGCTCCGGTTTAAAAAAAGCAAAGAATATTACGCTAAGAATGAGAGGACCAGGCTTGTAGATATCACCATCTCCCCTTCTTCACTCACTGCTCCGCACGACAAAATTCATACACAGCCATTCCCAGGAATTAACAATGACAACCTTCCTTTTTTCGTGCCGATAACATGTTTTGCGGAAGGACAAACACTCATCCACGACTGGACATGGGAAAACCGAGCTATTTACTTCACTGAGCTTAATAGGTTGGGTGCAGATATTAAGCTACTTGATCCACATAGAGCCCTCGTCACTGGGGTTAAAACGCTTCGCGGCACTCAGATCGTCTCACCTCCAGCTCTTCGCCCAGCAGCGATTATTCTTATTGCCATGCTGGCAGCAGAAGGAGAATCTCTTTTGCGAAACGTCTACTCTATTAAGCGAGGCTACGCTGATATCGCAGAACGCTTGAATAGCATCGGTGCTGATATACAGATAATAAAGGGAGTTTAATTTTTAAGAGAGTCCCGCTTCTAACTTGGTCGATCCTCGTCTTTTTCTCATACCAGTTGCTGGTAAATTAGCAGTGAACGTTGACCCTTCTCCTTCTTTTGAACTGAAGAACATGGTCCCCCCAACTTTAGATAGAAGTGTCTTAGCTGTGTATAAGCTAAGCCCAGACCCTTTCACCTCATCTTGAACGTTACTTCCTCTGAACATCTTAGTAAAAACTTTTTCCTGCTCAGTTGCCTTAATGCCGATACCATTATCTTTGACGGTATACGTAAGCAAAGATGGACTAAAAGAAACAGATATGTCTATCTTACCTCCTTCTTTTGAAAAGGAAACTGCGTTTTCTAAAATACTTCGTATGATAAGCGTCACTATCCCTTTATCTAAAGGAATAGTATATGCATCACCTGAGACTTCTTTGGAAAGGGTTACCTTTTTTTCTAAAATTCTCGTTTCTTGCTTCTTGAGAACCTCTTCAAGCACCGAAGTGAAGAGAAGAGGTTCCGGAGAAACACTAAACGTGTCTAGCTCAAGGCGAGAGACGTTTAGTAGTGCTGTTACTAGCGCGATCGCTCGTTCGTTACTGGATTCGATAACACGTAAATACTTTTTCTGATCTTCATTAAGTGGCCCCATATCTTCATCAAGAAGAATTTCTGTATACCACTTAACAATCGAAAGTGGCGTCCTTAACTCGTGAGAGGTAATTGACGCAAAGTCACTTTGACTAGACCTAGATGAAGGGTAAAGAACGCGCTCAAACCAGCTGAACATACGGCATTAGCGTGTAACCGAAATAGTAGCCCCCTGTTCTGGGTACTGAGCAGATACAGTAATACGACCGTTCACATCACGAACGATCTGGTATCCTGCTCCGTTAGCGTTAACCTTCTGCGGCTCGTTAGGGATGCTTACCAAGTATCTACCGTTGGTGGTGAGAACTGTAAGATCAGCAAAACCTGCACATGAAGGAGCTCCAGTGGCACAGATTTCAACAGTTGTTGTTCCAACACCAGTTGGAAGCACACCGTTGTTATCTACCGCATACTGAGTTACCGCATTAAGGATAGTGTTAACAGCAGACTTACGCTCTGCATTACGAGTATCCCCGAGCTGCTTAGCAGGGTTGATAGCAACGATTACAATACCAGCTAGGATCGCAATAGCTGCAACCACGAGAAGGATTTCAATGAGTGTAAACCCTTTCTGACTACGAAGTAGTGTTTTCATATGTATGAATGAATACTTAGAATAGTACTCTTTTTATTTTTATTAATAATAGTCAGGATTTTTAAGCTACTTAAAAATTACAGGAAAATCCTTTAGAAACCTATACTAAAGAGTATATCAGACTTTTTTTAATTAAAAGTCAGAAACATCTTGCCATGAGGATAACACAATGGATGGGGAGCTTGTCGAGAGTACTACCTGAACACGCTTTACTAAGGTGCCGTAATTCCCCGTAGAGTTAATGATTACTGAGGAAGCAGGCTTGGTTATAACATATGCACAGCTTCCATCCCCAAGTATAAGAGAGGCTGTTCTCGAGGTTGTTGCAGTCTCAAGAATTATCTGAAGAGCCTCCTCAACACACGAAGTTGCCAAGACTCTAGCTTGCCCTGCCCGCTGAAGACTGAGCTCTGTTTTACCACTTGTTACACCTTGCGCAATGACTGAAACCATAACCGCAGCTCCGAGAGCGCCCATCAAGATAACAGAGATCAGTGCTATATACCCCTTATTGTGTTTAGTAATAAAACTCTTCATCTTTATTTATTGTCTTAGTGTAGCACTGCCTGTAAAAGTTTTTGAGTAAGCGTATTCCTGACGCGGACTACCAGATCGATACGAAAGTGTATACCTGATACGAATAATTCTATCCGTGGAACTTGCTGATGAGACATTCTCGAACAACAGAGAACTTACAGAAATGCGTGAACTAGTAAGAGGCACATTTGCACCGCTCGCCTCACGAATAAATAATGTTGAGCTACTAGTAGTAAATACCGTAGGACTAACAAGTGGAGATTGAGCTGTCACTGATAACGAGCTACTGCTATTGCTCATAGTTGGAATATCTATACTCTTTGCATTTCTAATCGTTGAAGTAATAAGGTGCATAGCGAAGAATCCTTGCTGATTTACCTCTGTTATTGCTTGACTCTTCACTCGAGATGAGAGAAGGTACGAAAACATAGCAGATAAAGAAAATAGTAGCACCGAGCAAATAGCTACATACAGTATCATCTCTATGAGAGTAAATCCTTTGTTGTTTGTTTTTTTTATCGGCGCCACCATGCAAAAGAAAAAGGAGAAGAGATTATCTGAGGCAATGTCGTCTCTACTGCGGCGGTGAGAGGATTACTCCACTGGAATACCCCACCACTTGTCAGAGTTAAGCGCTTAACGTGCAAATCATTAACACTATCTGAAGTTCCAAACATAAGCATGTTCTTGTCAATAGGACTCATTTGTATGTCCATATACCCACGACCAGTCGCCATAAGTGGAGTAGGTACAAAGTCAGATTGTCTGGTAAAAGTTCCTCCGTTACCTAAATACCAGTTGATATTCCGTGAGTTAAGGTCAGAGTAGACAACCACAGACCTTGTACTAGAAGCTCCTATTAACCATCCAACAGCAACAAGCTTAGACCCGGTGAATGGCACGTTACAAGAAGTATCGACATTAGCGGTATTGGTCCAAGCTGTACCACTCCAGTAACCAATCTGGAGATCTCCGCCGGCGTTACCGATCGACGCAAAAACCATTTCATTTGTATTTGGGTTTGCTGATATGTCGAGGTTTGTAGCGTCATCTGAAAAGGTTGGAGGTGTCGTAACTGACCCCCACGTACAAGCCGCCACTCCGCCTGTACATCTTCTATATCTCACACCATTTGTACCGTTTGAACCATTCCCATTACCCCATACAAGCATTAGGTTCCCTGAAAGAGATTCATACTCTAGATCAAAGTTTTCTACATCGTGCGAAGCTGATATCCTCTCGACGTTATTGTCAGTAACTGCGATCGGTTCGTTAACAAAAGCGCTTCCATTCCATATAGCCGCTGATATATCATCGCTTGTATCTATCCAAGACATAGCAATGATGTTAGAGCTCGCACGTTTATCCGATGCCAACTTTACATACATTATGTCATTCGCAGTTCTCGCTGGGTCAAAGAGGCTTTCGCCTGACCAGGCGGAAGCACCACATCCCTCTGCGCCAGGTTTCGTCCTATAGCCCAACTGACTAAAGACATGCTCCCCTTTACTGTAGACTACAAGGGCGTCCCCTGTTGCCTCTTCATATGCAATATCGAATCTATGACGATTGCCTATTCCACCTGACGGAGCTCTAAACTCTTCATTCCAGTTACTCCCATCAAAACACATAATAGTAAGCGTCCCTGTCGAATCATAGTATCCAGCAAAAGCAATGTGTCTATTAGGAGCAGTACGAACAATCCACGTAGGGCCAACAGTTGCTACGAATGTCCCCGTCTCTGCAGAGAGTAGGTCTGTCACTTTGTTATAACTTCTGTACTTAGGGACATTACTTCCATCACCATAAATAAGCACATTCGCTATATCTAGTCCTCCGCCAACTATTATCTGCTCATTTGTTAGGTTACATATTTTGCTATCTCCAGAAAAAATAGTAATCGACCCATTGGTAAAACAGTCTCCGCTATAGGTAAGGTTATACGTTGGGTCATACTGTTCCGTTATCGTATAGGACCCAGAGTTTACAGGTGTCGGACTTCCGAGAGTAACTGTTGTTGACCCAACACGGTATGGAGCAAAATTAGCACTCGTCTTTACTCCTCCGTGGTTAATAACAGTTTTATTAACTGTCACATACGCCTGCTTTTCTTCGTTAGTGATAGTACACACAAGAGCACTTCCCGTAGCTGTAACAACTATCTGGCCTGAGGCATTACAGTCACCACTGAATGTCTGGTTATACCTAGCGTCTGCCGTCTCTGTGACGTTGTACGTACCTGGCGGAAACATAGTTGACGACGCGAGGGTGATAGTCGTTGTCCCTACACGATAAGGTGCGAAGCTGCTTGTTGTTAGAGTTAAACCCCTATTAATGAGAACTTTGTTAACAGTTATCCCAAGTCCTGGGTTCAGTATGGTCTTCCAGTTAGTAACACGACCTGAAAGAGCTACAGTCACAGTACGAGATGGTGTCTGTTGCCAAGAGACTGTCACAAGTGTGTCTTTTCTATGTGCCCCAACATTTGTGATAGATACTGTACGCGTATACCCGTCCATTGTGTCTTGTCCTGGTATCAAACTCCACGTACCGCTAGCATATGAAAGACCGTACGTACCAGCTGTTAAGTTGTTGAAGTTAGCATTCTTGATATTGCGGAGCGCCTCCTGCCCCTCCTCCGCATACATTACAGCTCGCGACCTATTACCTGAGAAGTGAGACGATTCAATACCATAATAAAAAACACCGGAGAAGGCCGTGATAAGGAGTACAAAAAGTGCCGTTGATAAAAGCACCTCGACAAGAAGGAACCCTCTTGTTTTAATAGTCGACCATTCCTTTTTGATTGATAGTAACATTTCTTATTTCGTCGTTAGTAGAAGTAAAGGTTGATGTTCCCGCTGTAGATGGAATACCACTCCCCTTTTGAAAAACAACCTCACTTAGCCCAGAGAATCCGAGTATTGGTGCAAGCGTAGTACTCTCGTCTAAACTCTGATCCCTCGTGAGGTAACTAGCTCCTTTAAATAGCAGTATACTGGACGTACTAACCTTCACCCCCCAAGCACTATCCCCATCCTGTGCAATAGACATGAACTGAGCGCGTCTCATGGTCTGGGCCAGGGTCATAGTTGTTTGGTCTAGCTCATTCCTGTCTAAATATGTTTTAGACAACGGGATAGACATCCCTGCTATCATACTGAGAAGCACCACCGAGAGGAGTACTTCTGTTATAGTGAAGCCTTTTATTGAACGCATAGGTTATTGGAATTGATTAAGCCCTCCTACAAGACTATAGATTGGAAGGATAACAGCGAATGCAACGGTGACAACACCTGCCCACACGATCACAAGCAGAATCGGCTCCATAATAATGGTCAGGTTCTTGGTGGTCTGATCTGACTTAGCTTCTAACACCTGTCCTACCTTCATGAGTGTCTTCACTAAATTCCCTGATTGTTCGCCCGAGACCACGAGCTGCTCTACAGACTGTGGTATTATTTTTCTTATTTTTGCATACGACTCAAAACTCTTCTGGAAAGAATTCCCCATATCGACCGATTCTCTTAGATGCGCATAAAATCTCTTATACCTAGCGGTTTCTGTTGCATTCTCTAGCGATTCGATAGCTCTTGTTATCGGGAGACCTGCGTCTAAGAGAGTACCCAAGAGGTACCCGAACCTAGCTACTTCGATTTCCCCCATGAGCGTCTTGATCCCCGGGATGGCAAAAATAATATACTCCCCCATTATCTTCGTTTTCTTGTAAACAAAGACGATATAAAATATTCCTCCGACAATCATCATTCCTATCGGGACAGCTATCAGTCCATGTTTATTGAGAAACTCACCGAAACTAATAAGCACCCGAGTGATGAGCGGGAGATCTAGTTTAAGATCAGTAAAGATCTTTGCAAGCTTCGGCAAAATAAGCCACGAAATACCGATACCGATAAACGCAGTGAGAGAGAGCACGAATATAGGGTACATGAGAGCAGACTTCACCTTACCTTTGAACTCTCTATCTTTTTCTTCCTGCATCGCGATCACTTTTAAGTTGTCTGCGAGCTTACCAGATTCTTCTCCGAGGCGAATAAGCGAGAGTGTGTACCCACGAAACAGCTTCGTCTCGGTAAAAGCTTTCCATATTGGTGACCCTGCTTCGATATCCTCCATCACACGATTGAGGATTTCTTTCATCCTGTCATCTTTAGTCTCCTTTACTACAGAACGGAGTGCTTCGGTAATCGTCATGCCAGAAAGCACAAGCATGCTCAAGTTCTCGATGAAATGGTCGCGCTCTTTAGAGAGCCCAAATGTTGAGATAGCTTTTCGTTCTACCTTTTTTCTTTCTATCGGAGTAGCTTTTACCGGTTCAGAAATAATGGGCGCTTGTAGTGACCCCCTTTGCTTCTCCTTTTTCTCTTCCTTTTTCTCTTCTTTCTTTTCCTCTGTATTTTCTTTCGTCTTATCTTCTACTTCTGTCACTTCTGCAACCTCTTTTTTTTCTTCCTGTGCCGCACTCTTAACACCCTTCTTCTTAAGCTTTTCTTCTTGGGTATTTTTTTTAGATACTGTTGTCTTAGGCATAGACTTATTTTGAAGCTTTCTTTGACTTTGACTTAGTTTCTTCCTTGTCATCTGACACCTTATCAGGTGGGGGTGCAATACGTACCAGCTCTTCGATAGAGGTAACACCATTCTTCACCTTTTCTAGCCCGTCATCAAACACCGATGTTGCACCCTCCTTTCGCGCGAGCTCCCATATCTCTTGGGCAGACGGGTGTTTAATAATGAGTTCTTGAAGGTTGGGTGTAATCTTAATAACCTCGTAAATAGAAGTTCTTCCCTTGTACCCAGTGAAGCCGCAGGCTTCACATTTTTTACCTTCATATAACGTTATAGCTTTATTCCCTAGGTGCCTTGCCACACCCTGTAATTGTGGAGTATCAAAATCAGAAGCATTCTTTACCACGCTCACCTTACAGTGCTCACATATCTTTCGCACTAGTCGCTGCGCCACAATAACGTTAAGCGTAGAAGAAAGCAGGAACGGCTCTATTCCCATGTCGAGAAGTCGAGGAACCGCAGTTGCTGCGTCATTAGCGTGGAACGTTGACAGAAGCATGTGCCCCGTAAGAGCGGCGTTTACAGAAATTTCTGCAGTCTCAAGGTCACGGATTTCACCTACGAGAATAATATCGGGGTCTTGTCGCACAATCGCTCGTAGTCCACGCGCAAACGTGAGCCCGGTTGCTTGGGTTACCTGTATCTGGTTAAGTCCTTGCACTTTATATTCCACTGGGTCTTCTACAGTTGTGATGTTCGTATCTGGCGTGTTAAGCATCTTAAGAAGTGAGTAGAGGGTAGTTGTTTTACCTGACCCAGTTGGACCAACGACGAGAATCATCCCGAACGGCTTTTCTGATGCCTCACGCAACAGCTCTTGATTCTTCTTAGAGAGACCGAGGTCGTTAAAGGTAAGTCCTTGTACATATGAACCAAGGATACGGAGTACCACCTTCTCACCTTCCACTATAGGCACGATTGATGTACGCATGTCCACTGATATACCAAGCTTGCTGTCATAGTGGAGTGACCCATCTTGGGCTGCATAATGTTCATCAATACGAAGAGCACTCTTTACCTTGATACGGTTAAGAACGTTTTCATAGTTTTCTTTTGGAAGATTCCCCGCTTCGTGGAGTACTCCGTCCACGCGGAAACGAATCACCACGATCTTTGCCTGTGGTTCAAAGTGAATATCAGACGCTTTATATGTAAGAGCATCATCAAAGATTTCTTCGAGGATTTCTGGGGCGACTCTATCACTCTCTTCAATAATTTTTTGAAAGCGAGTATCGAGTGGCTTTTGGTAGTGAACGAAGAAGCTGTTAATGTCATCAGAGAGAGAGTAAGAGATGTTTATTTTCCTCCCCTTGAATAATTCCTTGAGCTCCTTTTCAAGTCCTTCTAGCTGAGGGTTATCTGTTGTGATAATTACCTCTTTCTCATCGTTGTTATCGAACAACACAACACGCAGTCTCTTAGCCACCTCTTCTGGGATAATACGGATTTGTTCAGCGGTGATAGCTGCTGAGTTCAGGTCTGCGTATGGCACCTTAAAGCTCTCTGCTATCGCCTGACCAACAATGTCGCTATTGACCACACCGTCACGCAAAAGCGCATCAACAAAAGAAATTACCCCCTTCTTAGCCAGGTCTTCAGCCCGCTTAGCGTCTTCCTCGCTGATGTAGTTTCCTTGTATGAGAATCTCTTTTATATTTTGGTTGTCAACGATCATAGGTATAGTAAATTGCAACTAGATAATCATGAAGCCTTCTCTTTTACTTTTGCGACAATATCGCTAATAGAAATACTCGACTTAACAAAGTAGTCTGACGCACCAAGGTCGAAGACCTTCTTCTTGTCTTCCTCTTGATTGAGATTAGTCATGACAATAACTGGTATTTTCATCTTCTTGTCTTTAATGAGAGTAAGAATACTGAACCCATCAACACCGGGGATGATAAGGTCAGTGAGCACTGCGTCGAACTTTTCTTTTGAGAGAATGTCACACGCTTCTTGCCCACTACCGAGAGCAACAACAGAAAAGCCTTCGTGTTCAAGTTTGAGCTGTAAGGCGTGTGCGAGAGGTTTTTCATCTTCGATAATTAAAATTCTTTTTTGTTCCGTTTCTTTCATGTTGCTACATACAGTAAATACACCCTAAGTGTATATCAATACTAAGGAAAATTCTAATAGAGCTATACACAAACAAGCTTCTTTTATCGTAGAGAAAAAAGCACGACAGCCATGAGAAGTACGATGGCCACGTAGTAGAGCGAGGTGACAGCGAAGTTAATCTGATTCTTTAGGTCATAGTGCTTCCCTTCAACCGTGTAGACCATATCAATAAAACGCGCACTCACCATAAAACCGACAGCAAGGAGCGCCGAGAGACTAAGTGTCACCTTTAACGTTTCTGGTTGTGTTATCTCTAAGACAACTGCGAGAACCGTAGCGATACAAGCATGAGCGACGAAAGCGTAGCTCGTTGTCGTAGCCATGTAGAGCTTGGAACGCTTAGGGGCATCCTCAGCTGTAATACCCTTTCCTTTAAGCCAGAGGTTCATGAATAAAAGTGGAGAATACCAGAGTGCGCCGAGCACATATGCTGCACATGTTGCTAATAGTATCCCTGTAAAAGTTATATATGGTTCCATATAATAGGAGTATATACCCACGCTTAGGAGTCAGTCACCAAATTATAGCAGCTTCGCTCTTTATTTCGCGACCCCGCTTCGATGCTACCTATTTTGATTACAAAATGGACTTTGTTAGCATCTCAGTTCGACTGCTCTATCGCCATAAAAATAAATCCCCAGAAGTCTTACTTCTGGTTCATTATTTTTCGGTGGGCGATAGAGGAGTCGAACCTCTGACATCCACAACGTCAATGTGGCGCTCTACCAACTGAGCTAACCGCCCTTATAAAGAAAACTATATCATACTTATTGGAATATGGTGATATTGAAAACACTGACATTTTGTGGTAGTATTTTCTGCACTGGACACATCATTCTGGTGTATTCTGGTAAAGACGGCCCCATCGTCTATCGGTTAGGACATCGGCTTTTCATGCCGGTAAGCGGAGTTCGACTCTCCGTGGGGTCACCGTCAACAGCGCGCACGAGAAGGCTGTGGTTGTAGATAAAAACCTATAGCATTCTGCTATAGGTTTTTATCTATTTTCTAGACTTTTAAAGATACGGTCTTGTTTATTATTTCTCTAATTCCAACGATATCCATATCATTATTGTTATCAAAACGAAGTAAGGGTAAATTTACCTCTTTTAGTATTCTTTCAACTTCCACATCCCTGTCTTTTGTCATTTGTTTTAAGTGTGATTTTCCATCAAGTTCAATAGCTACTAGCGGGACTAAAGTGGTTTTATTACACACTACAAAATCAACTGATTTTTGGTTTATGTGTCGAAAAGAAAAAATACGGTCTCCTGAAACTTTAGTTGGAGTTACTAGTTCATCAAAATGCACTTGTGGTAATATTTTATATTCAAGACCAACAGCTGAGTCTAACTTTTTATAGAACTTATATTCATTTCCATTCATTAAGAAGCGTTTGCGTAAATAACTGTACATATATGAAGATGATTAAGAGTCACCTTAGTGATGATGTGGTTTGGGTGATTTAAAGAAAAGAATAGCAACAACAATATCAACAATTGACCAGAGGAAGTGACCAAAATAAAGAGGGTTAATTGGATTAAAGATGATAGCAATAACAATCATTATCATCATCCATTTTGTATTTTTCTCTTTATGATACAAGTACACAGAAAATGCCGATGCTCCAAATATTGCAATTTTAAGGAACTGATAAAAAAAGTACGGCCAGATTGGTATAACTGCTATCATCAATGCTATGGTAGCTATTTTAGAAAAGAGGACTCTATAATGTGATTGTTCGGTGGTAATCATTGTAGTTATGTAATTATGATCTTTCTAGATCAGAGAACTGTGTATAGTATTTAATTTCTTCAGATGTGATTGAAGGATTAAACTTCTTAATTGCATTAACCAGCATTTCCTCATCAACCATATTCTTGTCTTGAGTTATAGCTGCCCTAGAAGCCTCTGTAACGATTAGTTCGATGTCTGAGCCAACATAGTTCTCTGACATGTGGGAAAGCTTCTCAAAATCAATATTCTTATCGTACGGACGACCCGAGAGACATATTTTAAACATATCTCTTCTTGCTTCAAAGTCTGGTGCACCAACATACACTCTTTTATCCATTCTTCCTGCACGAAGTATGGCCGTGTCAATCATATGTGGTCTGTTCGTTGCCCCAACTACTAAGATTTTATTTTGACCTGCATTATTTAGTTGAATAAGAAATTCATTTATCTCCTCCTTTTTAGTATCAGCATGAGACCCAAGGTCTTCTCTTTTTGGAACAAGTCCTTCTATTTCATCGATAAAAACTATTGACGGTGCTTGAAGTCTTGCCATCTCAAAGACTTTACCTATATTACCAACCGCTCCATGTACATAGGAAGTAGCAACAGATGATGGTGCCATTTCAATAAAATTATAGCCAAGTTCCTCAGCTAATTTTTTAACAATGAACGTCTTACCGCATCCAGGAGGACCAAAAAGAAGTATTCCGTTTGGTATTCCAACTTTAAACTTTTGATACTTTTCTGGGTTAAGCAAAGGACCGATTACCTCGTTAAAGAGTAAATCCTTAAGAGGCTTCATACCTGCAACACAATCAAGTCCACGTAGTACTGTAAGATCGTCTACTATATCGCTAATATTTTCATTAGAATGACTATCAGTCATTACACCTAAGTATCTTTTACCAACTATATCAATAGTAATTAAATTATATTTCTCTCCTCGATCTACAATTTCTTCTGGATTAAGATTAGTAAAAATATATAAAAACTTCTCATTAGAAAGTAGATACACTTCAGTGAAGAATATACGTTCAATTCTACTTTTAACTACAATATCATTTTGTACTTTAAATCCATTATGAAGAATTGGTTTTGTTGGTGTTGTCATGGTAAATTATTTTGGTCTACAGTTCTGAGTTAAAAAGCTATTATATGTATCAACTTTAGCATTATAAGCATCAATAGAAGCAGAATATTGTGAACGTCTAGCACGGTAAGAAGACAGTCTACTATTTAAATCGTCTATAGCTGAATTATGGGTATCAATTGCAGACTGGTCTGATTCGTCTACATACTCATTTTCTAATTGGCTTTTTTCTGATGATAAACTATCAGTCTCAGATGAGAGTTGATTCTTTTCAGATTCTAAGCTATTTTTTTCAAACTCACTCGGTTCAAGCTCACCGGCTCGTGTATGGTTGGAACGTGAACAAATATACTGACCTGTAGCAACTTCATCAGAGGAATTTAGATTAGATGTTGGTTTATAACTATTTGAATTAGAAGCAGCAGGTGTGCTACTTGAACTACCATCGTCAGAAGCAATTATAAAAATAAAGAATAACACTCCTCCTCCAATCCATAAAATCTTTTTCCAATTATATGAACCCGTACTCTCCTTATCAGGAGTGTGGGTTTTCTGAGGGTGATTCTTTTTTACAGGAGAGCTTTTATCCAAAAAGTCTGTTTCAAAATTTAAATGTTCTGACATATTTTTAAAGAGAAGATAGAACCCAAATTATAATCACACCAATAAAACAATACTTCCAATAAGTCTGCCATTGTTTTAATTCAAGTTTTCCATGAAAATTAAAACTCCCATCTTTGTTATTAGTTAGTGAATATCTTGAAATTGGGCAAAGAGGAATAAACAATACTACGAAGTACAAGGTATCTCCATAAACCTTTGTACCAACACCATTAATAGAAAACATAGAAGGGGCACTGCTAATTGGTTTACCATGCTGTACTATTCGTTCTTCTAGAGTACTTTTTACTTCTGTTAAAATTTTCTTTAACTCTTGATCTGTATCAGCTTTATAAATATATTCATTAATCTTAGCTATAGCCTTATCTGAATTACCTGACTTAATGTCAGCCATAATTGGATCAACAATTTTATTAAAATTACCTTCTTTAGCTATATATTCAAGATTTCCCTGTAAAGTAGCAATATCAGCCTGTATCTTACTTTTAGAGTCTCCTGTACCTGAAATTTCTTCAGCTATTTTAGCGAGACCTAATGCAACCTCAGTTTCATTTAAATTATTATGCAAGTCGATACTAAGACTTCTTAAAACATCTGCCACTCTATCTCGTATAACTTTTGTTTGACTATCTTCATATAAACCAAGGTCAATTAATTTATTTAATTCTTGTCGAATCAACCTAATAGACTCTTTTATAATTTTCTTCTCTTCTGCGTCAAGAATCCCATCTTCACTGACTTTCAGTTTTTCTAGCTTCTCTGTTGAATCATTAATTATTTGGTAAACTGGACCCAAGACACTTTCCTCAGCCTTACCTCCTTTTATTGAAAAAACTTTCTGAAACTCACTGATGTAATCATTATTTTTATGAGCATGATGTAACTCCGTATACATATCAGCAAGAGATTTTACTATATGTTTTTTGAAGTCATTAATAATATCTTCACTAGCTGTTTGCTCATCATGCAGTTTATAAACTTTTGAAAAAGAAGCCCAGAATTTTTCTGATTCTACTAGTTCTTTCCATATAACTAATGAGCTATGAAAATAAGCAGTATTATCTTCATTAGAAAGTAATAAGCAGTAGAGAACCGCAAGATTCTTTTTATAGAAAAATGCTTTTGTACTTTGACCGTTAGACACATTTTCCCAAGTATCAATAGCCTCTGTATATTTTTTAAGCTTAATAAAATCCAATGCTTGTTCGTCTATTCCGTCTGCTATTTGAAACCAAAAGAAATATTCCTCGATCTTCTTTTTTGGAGCTTGAAGTCTTCTTAAGGCATCTTTTACTCCATCTTCTGTACGAAGTTTTTCCAATGAATTAAAATCTAAATCGTATTCAGGAATATCATCAACCTTAAGACGGTTAATCATTTCTTTTGAACGTTTCAGGATATCCTTTTCGCTAGCAGAGGTTTCTAGTCCTAGAATGTGGTAAGCATTGTTTTTTAAAATTGAAGACATATATTTTATCGTGATATACCCGAAAGATGATTTTTCGGACCCTCATAACTATCAGAAGGAAGAAGAAGTAATAAATTATGAACACACCGTTTTAGTTCCTCGGTGTCACTAAGCTCAATTGCACGCTTTCCTTTTTCTGTATAATATTCAGCTTCTTTTTCATTAATAAACTTTTTACTACCATTCGTAATCTGACCAAATTGGTAGACCCAAGCCGCAGGATTTGAGAATACTGCTTTAGTTCCTAGCTCACCGATCTGTTCATTTACTCTCATTAAGAGAACACTATCATTTTCAGATATTGCTTTGTCTCCCTCTTCTTTCATCTTTTTAAGACGCTCTTCATGTTGAACCTTATCTTTATCATTACCAAGATCAATTATTATTTTTTGAACTTTTGCAAAGCTCTCATTAAACTCATTAATCAACTGCGGCATCTCTTTTTCCTTTTCAAGCTGATCAATTGATACCTTTAGATCCTTAAGTTGTTTATTTGCTTTGCGTTTTTCATCTTCATCAACATGGGCACCTTTTAGACTATTTGCTACTGAGTTAATTGTAGTATTGAGTTTATTCTTTTCTTCACTAGAGCAATTCTCAGAAACGGTCTGAGCTCTTTCAGTTTGAACTTTTAAATCATACTCGATGGTTTTTACTTCAACGGACTCATCTTGCATGGTAGAACGAGCATTAAAAGTCATATCAATTAAAGGGATATATGTAGTAACTTTGACTTCACGAGACTCATTCATCTCTATAGATATCTCTAATGGGGTTCCTTCTGGAAGATCGTGAGGTAAATCCTTACCGTTTATACCTAAATCACATAAATATGAGTTACGATCAGGAATATCAGATTCGCCCTCAACAACCGTAATATCTAAATTATTATCTTCTCCTTTCTTAAGTTTTCTTGATGTTTTGTATACATCAATAACTTTTTTTACGGGAAGAATAGATCCTTTTTCAAAAATAATTTCGCATACATTTGAGGCAATATTTCTCACATGATCTTTTTTAGCAACAATAACACCTATCGAATGAGGTAAAGGAGCACCCGAAACTGAAAGCCCATGTGTAATCATAAATGAGTCTGGACTGATAGGAGTAGAATTTCCTTCCTTATCAAATAGGTAGACCCAGTAAACATTTGATTTATTTTGCTCAACAGATACGGTGTCAAAAAATTTACCATTTTTTAACTTAATCTTTGAACCATTATAAAAACCACTATCTGATTGTATCTGTACGTAGTATTCGTCACTTGATTCTTTTAAGTCATCAATGATACCACTAACTGTTTCTTCAGTATCTGATGTGAGCGATTCATGGTTAAGATTAATTTGAATCACACCCTCATCAATTTTTGAAGAAGAAACTTCTGTAAATTCTTTTGGAATTTTTTGACCAATTCCGAAAACACAAGCTCCTCTTGCAACAACAGTAAGAGGGTCTACCGTTGCATCTGCTATAACTTTAAGGTCTCCTTCTATTCTTTCTCTGATATAAGGAATCTGAGTTGGTCCACCAACAAGAACGACTCTTGTAACGGAGCTACTTTTAATTCCTGCATCCTTAAGGGTTTCTTTTGAAAGCTCAATAGTACGATCAATCATGGGTTTGATTAGATTTTCAAAGTCCTTTCTCAAAAAATTGATGGTTAGAAAAATTTCATCTCCATTATCATCCTTTCCAATATTTTCTACCATGATTGAAGTTTTTTCATACTCAGAAAGTTCAATCTTTGCTGTTTCAGCAAAGAATTTTAATTGTGAAAATACTCCTTTATATTTTTCATTACCTCTATTAAAATTACTGATAGTAAACTTTTCCAAAATCTTTGGCACAATTACTTTATCTACAATTTCCAAGTCGAAATTTTTACCACCAAGAAAGTTATCTCCGTTATGTCCAAGTACTGACAGGGCTCTATCTTTTGAGGCAACTAACGCAACGTCAAATGTACCACCCCCAAGATCATAAATAAGCCAGTTCTCATTTTTAATGTTTGTGAATCCATAAGCAACAGCGGCAGCGATTGGTTCTTGTAGCAAAACAACGTGTTTAAATCCAGCAAGATTTCCTGCTCGCTTTGTTGCTTCTGATTGCAAGACAGAAAAAGCTGCAGGGACGGTTATTACAGCAGAAATAGTATTAAAGTCTGGGTATTTTCTTAGTACATCCTCTTTTAAACTCTTTAGAATTTCAGCAGATATTTCTTCTGGTCCCATTTTTGTATTTGCTCTCTCAAAGTAAAAAGATTCTGAAGTACCCATCAGTCTCTTAATTTCAGTCTTATAGTTTTTTGTATCTTCTTCTGAAGGGCTTTTGTAAAAACTGTCGTAAGCTTTTTGTCCAACCTCCTTATTGCCAGCTTTATTGAAACCAAAAACTGACGGAGTGTACTCTACTCCTCCCGCTTTTTTTACAATCTCAATATTGCCATTGTTATTTATTGCAATAGACGAATTAGTTGTTCCAAGATCGATACCTATTGAAATATTTTGTTGGTTAGACATAGAGTCCTAATTATTTTTTATTAAAATTACCTTTGCTTTACGAACCACCTGACCTTTATGCATAACCGTCGGCTCGACCGTCTCCTTTATAATTGATTCAGATAGTGAAGAATCTTTTTCTATAGACAGAACTTCAAGGTTAAGACCTTCATTGTATTTCACATTTTTATAATCCACTACTTCAATATCGTATCTACCAATATATCGTTTTAGTTTTTGTATAGAATTTTCTAACCCTTTAAGTTGATTCTCTGGTAAGTCAGAAGAAGATTTAATAATGCGTTGTTCCATTCGCCAAATCTCAACGGAGAGATCGAAAAGATCATTTGTTTCTTGTGATAATTCTATAAACTTTGGAGCTACAGAATATTTGATATCCTCACTAATTTTTTTATACAGCTCTTCAAATTTATCTGTACCGCTTTTGTGTCTACGCTTATTAAAGATGAGAGGAAGCAGGAGAAAGAGAAAAACTGTTACAAGTCCGACCGTTAAAATAGTATTTAAGGGGTATAGTGTGACCATAAAGTTTTATTAAATTGTTCTTGCTATTTTATCAAATTTTACCTTAAAATAATAGCTTTCTTTTTTACTTACAACTATCAGCAATAGTTCTCTTAGGATACACAGCGAGCAATTCATCAAGTGAGTTGAATGTCCTCAAATTAGACTTTGAAAGATCTTGCCACGCTGGGCATGTATCAGGGTAGTATCTTGTGGCATTAGAAGCAGAAGAAGTGTAGTATTTCCCAGAGACTTGAGTAGTAGATGTGGTCGTTTGAGTTGTTTTAGGTGCTGATGTTGTAACGCCATTACAAGTACTTGGTGACCAAAGTCCTACTTTGTTTGCTTCAGCAGTTTTCTCAGCTTGTTTAAATTCTGCTTGATACTTATACGCAGAGTTATATGTATACTCATGAGCATATCCTTGTTCGATCATATACTTGTTATAAAAGATTCCACTTTCAGTATAGATATACGCTAGCGTTCTTCCGTACTTATCCTTTTCTCCTTGAGTAGTGTCTTTTTCAAGTCTTACCTTTTTACCAGTAAGTAACTCCTTTCCTTTATTAGAAGCTTCTTTACCAAAACACTGGACCTCCTTTCTTGGATCAACAGTTTCAGGAGTATCTAAACCAATTAGACGTAAAGTTTCGATTGTGCCATTAATATTTATCTTAACTGTGTCGCCATCTACGACATCAGTAATAGAATAATAAGTATATTGAGAATCAGTTTTTGGAACTGTAACTACTGCTTGAGTTACTGCTACTTTTTTATCAAGTACAACTGGTTTAGTTGTAGTAGCTACTACTTCTTTTTCTTTAGTCGTTGTCGCTGTTGTTACAATTGCAACTGATTCCTCTTTTTTAGGAGTCGGAACGATGAGTGCTGTAATAACAAATAATGTACATAACCCTCCTATACCGTAAAGTATCTTTTTTAAAATATTCATAAAGTTTTTATATTTGGGTAAAACTCTTATGGAAAGCAAAAAGCCCACCACGTGAGTGAGGTCTTGCGACCTCCATACCCGTTTCCAGGTATGGCTAATCAAAGCAAATCCCACATGATGGGTTTTTTGGCTTTGATTAGACTTAATTCACCATGCCATTGGAAACCAATGGTTTAGGCTACTGCAAATTGTTCCGTCTTAATACTCTTGTATTAATCTATTGATTATATCGCATAAAAGGTCTTTTGCTAAGGTGTTTTTGTAGGTAACTTCCTAATCTCATAATGTCGTCTTTTTTAGTTCTGCATAGACTTAGCAAGACTAGTGATCTCTGTCATTAATATAATATGGAAACAAGAACAATTGGAAAGATTCATGGAAACATAGTTTTGTCAGAAGTAAGAGTTAAATATTGTTTATATGCTAGAAAATCTACTGAATCAGATGAAATGCAAGCTTTGTCGATAGATTCACAGATTAAAGAAATGGAAGCCATAGCAGAGCGTTTAGGGTTGTATGTAGTGGAAGTTAAAAGAGAATCACATAGTGCTAAAGCTTCAGGTCAGCGACCAGTGTATAAACAGCTGTTACAAGATATAGATCAAGGAAAGTTTAATGGAGTATTAACTTGGGCACCAGATAGATTAAGTCGTAATGCTGGAGATTTAGGAAGTTTAGTAGATTTAATGGATCAAAGAAAATTAATCCATATACAAACATACGGACAAACATTTTCTAATTCTCCTAATGAAAAGTTTTTACTTATGATTCTTTGTTCTCAAGCAAAGTTAGAGAATGATAACAAAAGTATCAATGTTAAAAGAGGTCTAAGGGCAAGAGTAGAGATGGGTTTATGGCCATGTCGTCCTCCTACTGGATATACCAAGTTTAAAAGAATGGATCAGAAATGCGAATCCATTATAGACAAAGATAGAGCACCTATTATTAAAGAGATGTTTGAAAAAGTTGGGTATGACGGATGGTCAGGTAGAAAGGTGTGGACTTGGCTTAAAGATGATAAAGATTTTAAGACTGAGAACAATATCCATTTAAGTTTAGGTAACTTTTATCGATTACTACAAAACCATTTTTATTACGGAAGGTTTGAATTCCCTAAAAACTCAGGAAATTGGTATAACGGATCACACATTCCAATTATCACAAAAGAACTCTTTGATTTAGTTCAAGAGAAAATTAAGAGTCAAATATTAGAACCTAAAACCGAACAAAAGGAATTCGCTTTTACAAGAATAATGACATGTGGATTATGTGGTTCAGGTATCACAGCAGATGAGAAATTTAAACATCAACAAAATGGTAATGTTCACAGATACGTCTATTACAAGTGCACGAGAACAAGAGACCAGAATTGTCCTTGTGGGTTTCTTAATGAGGAGGATTTAGTAGATCAACTTAAAGATCTTATTGATGATCTTGATATTCAGATAGTGCCAATGAAAGAAAAGATAACTAATGAGGTCAAAAGATTCAAAAAGTTTCAATATATGTTACTAGGAAACAAAACACCAATATCTGTAAAAGATATTGATATTCGTAACTATGCTAAGTTTATTTTGTTAGAGGGAGAAATGGAGGAGAAGAGAGAATTTTTTAAGTGTCTTAATTCTAAAATACTGTTATCAAATAAAAGAATATCATTACATATACCGAATACTTGTATCTAATCTAGTTAGATGTAGAATAGGTTTAATATGTCAGCTTATGTAATTATAATTCTAAAAATATTATGCCTACAATTATCATAATTATTCTCCTTATAGTTGGTAGTGCCGTATTTCATAATTCTGGAAAAGAAGAAGTAAAAACTAATTATAATTCTTATAAAACAGAATATAAACAAGAACCCCCAACTAGATATTCCAAGGAAAGAAGTATCAATTATGATGATGCTTTAGATGAGCACTGGGATGAGATCAAGGAATACATCAATGGAACTGAAAGTGTTGAAGTGTACTCGCATAAGAGTAATGGCTATTACACATTAGATGCAGATATTTCAAATGGCGAAGTTGAATCAATCCATTTTCCAAACGGAGGTTACATATACGTCAATGCAGAATTAAATTCTGATGGAACAGGAGATGGGTACGGTTCGGATGGATACTGGGATGTAGAAATAGATTCATCTTTGATTGAAGATGCAGTTGAGGAATGGGCTAGTGATAATGGCTATAGTGTAAACCACTAAATTATCCTACATCTACATAATCAGAGTGACGAATAATATCGTCACTACCTGTTCCAGGACCAATCCAAGCCATAATAATAGTTCCTTCTTTTGCATGCTTATCTAGTGTTGTATTAACAAGCAGAGAAAAAGCATCAGCAAGGTCGTCATGTTTTTCTACACCAAAACCTACCAGTTGCTCAATCAATTCTTCACATCCATGTCGTGGAAATTTAACAATCGCTGATTTAATAGAAGTAGAAGTAAGTGCAAGTCTTGTTCTTTTGTCTCCTTTAGGTTTTATTGCTTCTGCTTTAATTCCTTGCATTTCTAGCATCTGAGGAAGAGCTTCTTGATATGCAACACTTTCAACAAATAAATTATCTGTTGATTTTGGCATTTGAGTATTCTTAATATCTTTTAATAGATCAACCTGAGCAGGAAAGTTTAACTTCTTGTTTATAGGATTAGGAAGGATATAGATTCGCAATTTATCTCTTCTACCATATACACGAGCCATAACAACGGAAGTGAAGTCAGCGGCGTCACTAGTAGATATTGCAAGGTCAACACCTGCATATGTACCACGGTACGCTTTATGAGAAGTGGGGTGCAGTTCATCGTAGAACTTTATCCATTCAGGATAAATAACTTGATCATCGCTTGGTATAATACGAAGAAGATACTCTCGTTGCCACGATATTTCACTAGCCACTTTTAATTTCTCATCTTCTATATCTTTTTCTGTCGGATACTTCCCAGTCCATAGACAGTTATTATCTTGATCAAGAAGTGGGTACTGCTTAAAAGTGCCTTTTGCTTTACCGTTCTTAATCTCTTCTTTAATCCTCATTAGGAGAGAGTCTTCATGAAGCAAGTTACCGATAAGGATAAGCCGTGTATTTCTGTCTCCTGTTGGGATTACCTCACCTCGTAACCAGTTGTATGTCTTGTTTCTACCTTCCCTTGTTTTAGCCGATTGTACATCTTCCACATCGTCACAAATTATTAAATCTGGACGATGTTCGTTATGACGAATACCACGAATACTTTGTTCGGTTGAGGCAACAGAAATTCGAGCACCGTGTTTTTTGAACACCAAAGAATATGAACCCCACTCATCAGATTCCTCTTGAAATGGTCCGAGATCTTTCTTGAGTAAATCATTATTCTCTAGTTCTTGTTTAATATTCATCATATGTTGTTTTGCTTGTATTCGTGTGTGACAAAAGATGATACAAAACTTCTTCTGCTGTTTACCAAGTATCGCCCATATTGGGTAAGCTGTTGTCGCCATAGTTGATTTACCTGATCCACGAAAAGCGACAACATATAGGTTCTCGTTATTTCCTTTCTCAAGAAGATGTATAATCTCTTTTTGAAAGTCTGCCGTCTCGTACTTTACATAGTGAGCGTAATAGAAATGAAAGAAGTAGAAGAAACTATCTTTAGTGATAGTCGTTCTTACTAATTTGTCTTTCATCATTTTGTTTAATAATCCCTTATCAATGCTGTTGTATTTCATACTTGTTATTTATTAATTTTTCTAATAGATTTCTGTTTTGTAATTGAAGCTAACTTAAGGGCATGTCTTACAATTTTTGCTTGAGAAGGAGAAAGTTCCCCACTTTCTTCTTTTGTAGTAATTTCAATTTTATCTTTGTAGTTATCATTTCTATGACGAAGCCAAAAAGAGATAGCTGAGTAACTCTTCTCTTTGATAAGGGTAAGTAATTGTGATTCACTCATATCATTCACAAAAGCAACACCACTTGATAATGCTTCATCCATTTTCTTTTCAAACACTTTATCTTCTTTTCTCCAACGATAGATACTATTGCGAGATAAACTACACTTTTCACAAGCAATTTGTACTATTGGCACTTTCGCAAGCTCTTCTAGGAATTGATCTTGAATTTTATTCTTTTTCATAGATCGGTTTCTTACCTGTAAGTACCTCATAACGCTTCACAATTAAGTCACAGAATTTTGGCTCTAGCTCACACCCATACACTCTTCGCCCGAGCTGTTCTCCTGCAAGGAGAGTGCTACCTGAGCCTAGGAAACTATCGAGAATAATGTCATTAGGTTTTGTACAGCGTTTGATTGCTTTTTCGTGTAAGGTGATTGGTTTAGAAGTTGCATGTTGATAATCTTTAGAAGCAAGACGTTTTGCTGTCCATATTTCAAGGAAGTCATCAACTTGAGAAATGAGATCATTGCCTGTAGTAAATTCTTTGTTCATTACTTCATTAAGGTCTGTTACATTATTTGCAAGGTACGGTCTTCCACGAGTTCCGTATACTGCAGGTTCGTACGCTTTATTGCAGAACACCTTAGGGACTGGATTTTGTGAGTTTTTTAGCCATAGGCATACACGCTTGTTATTTATTCCGAGAGACCTATACACTTCTTGAATTAGTCCGATAAATATCTGATCGCAATAATAAAAGCAGTGTGTATTGTCGTGTGATACAAATAACGCACTTTTCAAACTATCACTGATAAATGTTTTGTACTCTTCAAAAGTACGAGTGTCATTTACGTTACCTCCATAGTCTTTTTTGCCCCCAATTCCACCTGAGTAGTTCACAGAAATGTTATAGACAGGGTCACTATAAATCATCGATGCTTTCTCTCCTTTGAATAACTTTGTGAGTGTTTCTTTTTTTGTAGAGTCTCCACAAATAATCTTATGATTACCAAGATAAATTACATCACCAAGTTTTGTAACAGGGTTAATAATTTTCTTTAACTCTTTCTCAACATCAAATGTATCTTCTTTAATATCTTTGTCTTCATCCCAGAACTTAGAGAGTTCGATTTGATCGAAACCAATGTCCAGTAGTGTATCCAGTTCAAATAACTTTAATGCTTCAAAATTCCATTCACCATCGTTCAAGTTACTTTCGAGCGCAATTTTATTTCTTTCATCAGTGGTAAGTTTACGATTAGGTACTAATACATTAACCTCTTTGATACCAAGATGAAGTAACGCTTCCTTCCTTTGGTTACCAGATAAAATAGTATTATCTGTATCAATAACAATTGAACTATGAAAACCACGATCCTTAATTCTCTTAATCAGCTTTGAAAATCTTGCTGTGCTTATAGATCTCGGATTTTGATCCCAAATCACCAAATCTTCAACTTTCCTTACTTCTGCTTTCCAAACTAATTTTTGCATAGGGCTATTTATGGAAAGATTATTATTGCCTTTCCTACCCTATATCGTCATTAATGACGATATGACAATTTTGTTATGATAAAAACAAAAAACTTATTCATAATGAATAAGTTTTTGGTGCTTAAGAAAAATTAAACTTTATTGAAAAATGACAATTTACCCCTCCTTCATGAGAACAAATGACGCAACATAACCTTCTTTCTTGGTGTAGTTTGATATAGGATTTTCAGTCATATTGAAAAAAGTTTTTAATCCTAAATTAAGTTCATATTTAATATTTCTACTAAATTTTCTATCGTATTTAGCATTAGTTATTCTACCTCCATTTTCAGCCATGGACTGCAATAATTTCCATTTATTATTAGGGTTATTGGTTTTATGATCAGCAAATCCCATATCTTTGTAATCAAATGTTTTTATAGGTAGGTCTGAGTGACTTACTTTTACTGTGTGACCATCAAAAAACTTTATTGTTAATTTTGCCCACGATGATCCAATAGGTAAGTGATACGAGCTTCTATTTTTTACTGAAGGGATATTTTGTTCGGGTGCTTTATATGATTGTATAAAAACAGACCTGTCGGGGAGAGTATACGACGGTAGTTTGAAAACATAAGACTCCTTAGCTTCACGCATTTGTTCTTGAAAATTAGACATAATATCAATACTTGGTTTTATCTGTTCAAAAACATTCTGCATTCTAGCTCTGTGTTCTTCTGTTTCTTTTGAAACTCTTTGAAAGGCAGCAAAAGAGGGTCCATTGAATATGGCTTGATAGGATTCCTTTAAAATTCTCATACTTTCTTCTGACATGTTTTTATTGTAACAAAGACTTGCATAAAAGTATATAGTTATTTATACTAAATTATACCATGATACCAAATAACCTTAGTGACAAAGACAAGAAAGCTTTTGCTCTTATCCGCAACAAGATTATCCATTATGGGAAGAGTCCAACTCTAGTTGAAATAAATAAAGTAACTGGTGATTCGTCTCCTCGTTCAGCAAGTCTTTTGATCAACCGCTTAATTAAAGCAAAGGTTATAAAGAAAGAAGGAAGGTTATTGAAACTTATAGGCACTCATTCAACACAATCGATAAGCACGATTAACATTCCCCTAGTAGGGTCGGTTGCGTGTGGTATGCCTATTTTTGCAGAAGAAAATATTGAGACACTTATACCTGTATCAACTGCACTAGCAAGGACAGGTTCAAAGTATTTCATTCTTCGTGCAAAAGGAACATCAATGAATAATGCAGGAATTAATGATGGTGACTTACTATTGGTGCGACAACAAGAAACAGCAGATGATGGACAAAAAGTAGTTGCTCTTATCAATGATGAAGCAACCGTGAAGATTCTAGAGAAAGGTAATGGTGTTGTTATTCTTCGACCAAAGTCCAAGGACAAAAGCCATAAGCCAATCATATTAACAAATAATTGCACGATCCAAGGGGTAGTTGTTGCGATACTTCCGTCGGATCTTTACTAGGTTTATGAATTTAACAAATGCACAACTAATAAATTACAAAGATAGAATTAAATTCTCAAAGGAAGAGAAGAAGAGGCATCAAGATCAGATAGATTACTTGGTGTCTTCTGTTCAGTCTAAAATAAGGGAACATATTGATACAAGAGTACTTAGAGTTTTACAGGCTGGTTCATGGAAAAAAGGTACAATGATAAAGCCAAAGGATGATGTGCCTATAGACATTGATTTAGTTTTCTTTTTAAATATTGACTCGGACAGTTACGAGACTCTTCATCAAACAAAAGACTTACTACTACCGATACTAAAAAGTATCTATCATCAGAAAAGTGACGATGACTTTTGGGCAAACACAAAAACATCTGGATTGGAGTTTGTTGAATCTGGATTAAATGTTGATATTGTTCCCGTTGGAAAAACTAATGATGAAGATTATGTAGCTCAACCAGATGAGAATGGGTCTATATATTTTACATCTCCTGATAAACAGTTAGAGTTTATTGCGAATAGGAAATTACAAAATGTAAACTATTCAACAATAGTCCGCATTTTAAAAAAATGGAGAAATGTACAGAATGTTAAACTGTCATCTTTTGCAATAGAGCTAATAGTGTCATATTTAGATATAAATAAAGGAGTTGTTCCTGATATACAGGAAGCCATCTTAAGATTCTTTAGACTTGTAAGTAAAAAAAAGTTCCCTGTTCTTCTTTTTAACGCAAAATACGGGACATATCAACACGATGGAAGTCATGTCTATATTGCAGATCCAACCCATGAAGAAAACAACATTGTTAAAAATGTTTCTAACACTGAATGGAATCTTGTAAGAATTAAAGCAGATACTGCTTTTGAGACACTCTTGCTTGCTGAAGAGGAGGAGTACTTAACGCCGACGGTTGAGTTATGGAAGGAAATATTTGGTTCAGATTTTAATATAGACATAATCCAAAACTAATATGACACAAACTGAACTAAATAAACTTCACAAAAGTATTGCAACAGATTTTAAAATTGCAGCAAGAAAAACTGATCTTTGGACAATTGATTACTGTTATGAGATTTTACATGACGTAAAAAAGTATATGGTTTTTGGTTACGCAGAAACTATTTCACTTATAATGCATGATGTGAATGGAGTACCTTTGAAGGCTAAAAAGTATAGACTTGGTAGTACGGATAGAGTCCACAATGACCGACCTGGCGGCATAGATTGGGAGGATGGTGAAGGACATGGATTAAGTGTGGTTATAATGTACTCAAAAGAATACATAAATCTACCAGAGGACAGAAGATACTCTTTTCAGACAGAAAACCTTAAAAGTATCTGGAGTCCATCGAGCACTAATGTTGAATTCCCGCATTTATCTCAAGAGTTATCAAGAATGTATACTCATGAATCTGCGGGGGTTGATAGACTAGACTTTAACTAATATGGAATCAAAAAATAATACACACCAAGAAATTATAAGTCTTTGTAGGAAAGCAGAGCAGACAAGAAGTATACAAAATAATATTAAAGATAGAATAGTTTTGACTAATAAAATATTCTTACTGTATGTAGGAATAGGGTCAGCTATTTCTTCGATGTTTATTTTTTCTTCACTAAACCCAGTACAGACATTTTACCTAGGTTTATTTTCAGCGAGTGTTTTTATCGCAAGTATTGTGCCTGCAATATTAAACTTTGATTTAAAGATTCTAGAAAGAAGTATCGCAGTAAAGTCTTGGGGTAGCTGGATCAGAGAAGCAAAAGTTTTTTGTGGAGAAGATATTTCAAAAATCGATGAATCCACTGTAATTGCTAAAGGCATAGAATTGTTGAATTCTTATAAAAGAATAATGGACGATACACCACTAATATCAGACACAGACTTCTTAAAATATAAAGCTAAGCACCTACAAAAAGTAGTAATATCAAAGTATTTAGATGAGAAACCTTTTAAAACGATTAAGGAAATAAAAAAAGAGTTATCAAAATAAAACTAGAAGAGTATAATTAGTATGTTATGGAGAGAATCCTCTATCTTAAAGATAGACAAGAATACCTCGATCGCTATGACCGATTTACTGTTGATCATTGTCGTAGAATAGATAGACCTTATGACGATGATATTGACCCAAAAGCTCTTAAAGATAAAAAGATAACTAAGAAGGAAGCGAAGCAAGTTAATAAATGGGTCCATGACATGCAACTCTATTTTGAGAAAGGAGAGCGGTATGCAAATAGAGACAAAACTGTTCAAGAACGGATGGATGCTGACAGGAAAAAAGATGAGCTGTATGAATCGGCAGAACCACCGGAGAATGTTAGATGTCTTACTTGCAGAAATAGACTTACTCCAATATTCAAAGAGCTAATGTCTAACTTAGACAAAGAAGACAGAATACTCTTTATGTTTGAGTGTCCAAATAAGTGTTTCCCTCGTAGAGCTTTTTATTCTGATGGTGAAGAATGGAGATCAAAACCAGACCTGTGTCCTCATTGTGATAAACCACTAGCAGTTACCATGAAAGATGATGGTAAAGTAAGTACTACGACATATTCATGTGCTAAGTGTAAATATAAGAGATCTGAAGATTACACATGGCGACACAAAGAAGATAACTATGACGAGAATTTTGCCACTGATAGAGATAAATACTGCCTTACCGAAGAAGAAGGTAAAGAGTACCTAGATGCCAAATGGAGTCTAGAAGGCTTAACCAAGATTACAAAGGAGTTTCAAGAAGATGAAAAAGCGAAGCAAGAAAGACTGAAAGAGGAACCAAATGGTTTTGCGGTTGAAGGACACGGAGGATCTTCTTGTTCACTCTGTGGTCAATATAATCAAGATGGAGATTTTTGGTATGACAAGTGGGGTGTTAAATGTCTTGTGTGTCAGAGAGCTATTGATAAAAAAGAGATACCTGGATCACTGATGAAATTCAGAGATAGTTGGTATTCAAGTTTTGATATTCAAAATAGATTTAATCTAAAAAGCCCAACGATACAGAAATGGATTAGACAAGGAATACTTAAAGCTCGAACCATAAGCCATTATGGTAAAGGTACTTGGGCACAGGTTTTTCTTATAAAAGATAATGAAGACTTTTTACCTCCAAAGAAGTTCACTAACTCAAGAGGATATAGTTACGAAAAAGATGGTAAGACTTGGCACACATCTGCTGAATGGTACAAGTATGCAGATCTTCGTAAGAAAGTGGAGAAATATAAGATCATGAACTACATTAAAGTAGTGGAGGTTGGAAAAGACGGAAACTAAAAGGATTGTGGTATATAGAAGTTAACAGGATCCCACTGCCTGTAAAATTTAATTTTCAGTGTTTCAAATATTTCGTCTTTAGGAGCTTTATTGTACCCAGGAACAACAACATCTGACTCCGGCCATGGTTGTGGAGTGACTTTTCTTGTGTGAGATAATTCATTCCCATCGCTTGATAAATCGAGTTCAGGAATAATTGAATTAACAACTGTCGTAATTTTTGCTTTTGTAATTATATACTGATCGTTATTTACATCTGAATCAGGTGGAACTTGTATATAAATTTTTAGGTTAATTATTTTATCTCTCGTATATTCAACCTTCTTAAGAATTGCTTCAAAAACATTTTTATCAATATTTCTATTTGATAATGGAAAAGAATAGCCAATAATAACTAGGTCAGATACTGAATCAAAATCATCTAGGTGAGAAGAGACTTCCAGTTTCTCTATATTTTGATCTTGTTCGAAAGCAAACTTAACTAACAGATTGTCGTCTCTACTATCAGGATGGCTTAATCTCCAGAAACAGTCCGATGCTTCAATAATTTTGTCTTCTATTTTTAATCCAGAACTAATAGTGGCAGGATTTATTCCTTTTCTTGCAGCAACACCATTTAGTCTTTTCAAAAAAAGGTAATCAATAACCCCATCTTTGACGGGTATTTTAAACTCTAAATTTTTTATTGCATGGAGAAATTGAGAATCATAATTCCATGAAAAGAATTTAATATTAGAAGGAAATGAATCAACTTCTTCCATAACATCAATCAAAAAGTTAATGTATCTTTGGTCGATCTTTGTTTTATTATTTTGATATTTTTGAGTTGATATATTCTTTCTGTATAAATATCTTAAGCAACTTAACTCATCAATGTATTCTGGTCCAGAATTACCTGGCTGTTTAAGTTTATTTTTTGTTTCTGTGTTAAGTGAGTTTAATACTCCAGGACTTCTCTTGTCATCATTTAAACCGTCAGAATCTATGATATTAGGAAACTTTGTTTCAAAAAAAGATCTCATTTCATCGTCAGAAAACATCTCCTCAAAAGAAAGATATGTGCCGAGTAATGCTTTTAGTATATCTAATTTATTTGTGTCTTTTTTGATATATAGTTCCTTCGCATAAGTATCAATAGATCTTTTATTTTTCAAATTACCAAGAAGATCTTTAAGTTCTTTCATCAGCTTCTTCGTTCGTTCACTATTTTCAGGCTCTAAACTATCAGAGATGCTTAAAATGAAAAGCGTAAGATAAAAAATCTGCAACCTTTCAATCATTTCACTTACAACAGGAAGAGCATTTGCACTTGCTCCAGCACCTAAAATATATACTATTCCTGGTTTTTTCATGAGAGTATTATAGCATTTTGTGAGTACTTCTTTTATAAGGAAATAATTCCTATTTTCCTACAGTTTTGATAGGATTGCAGGATGGGAACAACAACACAACCGCTAGGGGTAGATTTTCCGGCACAAATGGTTACTATGATGCTAAATGCAATTCAAGAAGGCACTATAAATGCTTTCAAGATTCTTTGGGGCATACTGATAACCTTTCTAAAAGCTCATTGGGTTGGTGTTGGTGAAATTCTTTTAAGTCTTCTTGGAGTAGCATTACTGGTCTTTATTCTTACAGGAAGATGGGCAATGCTTGGTAGTGTACTTAACCGATACTTCTTTTTTGGAATCCTCTTTATTATTGGACTTATCTTTGGTCCAGAAGTATTTGCTAGTGATTACTTTGAAATCATATGGGCTGTGGTAGGTATAGTTGCTTTTGTTATTGTAAGGAAAATCTTTAAGAAATAGTTACACCTAACTGTAACCTTATAAGTCTTATTTGTGTCACTTTTGTCACTTTTTATCTACTCTCGAGAAGGGTCAAAACGATATGCTAAAATATAACCAATAAGCCTTACCCCGTAACGAACATCCTAGGTTCTATCACGAGAAGGCTCACAACAAAGAAAAATATCAGCTAAGCGGCTGATATTTTTCTTATAACGATAAGAACGGTTACTCGTGATGATACTTCTCCCCTTTTAATATTGAGAGAGCTCTATAGAGCTGCTCTACGAGGATGACTCTTACGAGCATGTGAGGGAAGACAAGTGTAGATAACTTCCATACATAGTTCGCACGCTCTTCTATTTCTTTGGAGGCGCCGTAGGCGCCTCCAATAATAAACACCACTCTCCTCACCGAGTCCACCATGCGATTCTCGAGAAGTTCTGCAAATGCTTCACTCTTCATCTCTCTTCCCTTCTCATCCAAAAGAACTACATAGTCGTCTTTCTTTAGTTGCGCAATTATCTTTACCGCCTCTTTTTCTTTCGTCGCCTCGTGCGGGATAAATACCCACTCTAGCGGTAAATGTCTCAGGATTTTCAGCTGGTAATATGAGATAAGGTCTGTAGTATCATCCATGTGACTTTTCCCAACACTTATAACTGTAATTTTCATACCTATACTCTATGGCAAAGATGGTCGCAGTGCAACTAATATAAAAAATCTGAAATGTAGTATACTTTTACCATATTTGTTAGGTTTCTCATCGCCTAACAGGCTAAAGTCTAATCTCTAACGATCTACCTTATGTTACTTCTCGCAATAGAAACTAGCTGTGACGAGACAGCCATCTCCATAGTAAAGCGTGTGCGCGGAAAGAATGTCCGCTTCGAGGTATTGTCTCATCGCATACTTTCACAGATAGATCTTCATAAACAATACGGCGGCGTCTTCCCTGCTCTCGCCAAGCGTGAGCATGCAAAAGCAATCACACAACTTATCGCAGAGGCACTCGGTGAAGCTGAAGTCTTAGTAGAGAGAACTAATACTTACCACATTCCAAACGGAGACAGGAAAAAACTAGAGGTTTTACTTGAGAAGGAGCCTGAGATGCTAAATGCTATGAAAGTGCTCTTTGAAGGAATACAAAAGCCAGCGATTGACGCGATTGCAGTTACAGAAGGCCCAGGCCTTGAGCCTGCGCTCTGGGTTGGGATTAATGCAGCCCTCGCCCTAAACACAGTCTGGGATATCCCTATCTACCCAGTGAACCACATGGAAGGGCACATTATCGCAGCTCTCCTCTCGCAAAATGACACGTTCTTTGAGTTAACTGATTTTGAACTCCCGGCGTGCGCACTACTCATTTCAGGTGGACACACGGAGATAGCTCACATCCCTCGCCTCCGTTCGTACAAAGTTATAGGAAAGACAAAAGATGATGCGGTCGGTGAAGCTTTTGATAAGGTGGCACGCATGCTCTCACTCCCTTACCCCGGAGGACCAGAAATCTCTCGTCTCGCAGAACAAGCAAGAAAAGAAAGTCTCGTTGTTAGAGAAGACCTGAGACTCCCACGTCCGATGCTTCACAGCAAAGACCTGTTCTTTTCTTTTAGCGGATTAAAGACCTCCGTACTTACCAAAGTGAAAAAGGAGGGAGAGCTCGACGACAAAGTGAAGAAGATGCTCGCGCTTGAGTTCGAAAACTCAGTGACTGACGTCCTGGTGGCGAAAGTGAGGCAAGCAATCTACGAGACTGGGGCTAAGAGTCTCATTATTGGTGGTGGAGTAAGTGCCAACACACATATTAGGTTCGCCCTTAAGCAACTAGCTGACAGCGAAGGCTTTTCACTATTTATTCCAAACAGAAACCTTTCCACCGATAATGCTCTCATGATTGCTTCAGCTGGGCTACTCCATATCGCAAATGACGAGAAGCCTCGCGTAAAACTATCTGCCAAAGGGTCATGGTCTGTGGGAGACTGTTAGGGAGAGGTAGTAGATTTTAGAAATAGAAAGAAGTAAGTAGCAAAAAATTCCCTTTCGGGAATTTTTTGCTATCTCTAGGTTACGCTCACTTTTGGTGAGCAGTAGCTTGCTCCAAAGATAAATGCCTATGTGAGTGCGGTCGCCCACCAAAGGTAAGCGCAACCGACTGTAGTGAGTGTACTATACCCGCATATTTCATTCAACCTTTTATTTTCTTATTTTAAAACTTTTCTTCTTTGCTTTTCCGTCGAACTAGACGACATATTTTATTCAACCCGCAAATACAAAAAACTTTTTGCCCTAAAACATCTTAAGATGCTAGGAGTATAGGAACTTTTTTGAGGAGGTGTAGTTAGCGCTATATTGACGATAAAAAGTTCTGTAATAACAAAGTAGATCAAGAAGCGCCGTCCTTCGACCGCTGTCTACGGACATCTTCGTCGTTCTTCACTCTTCGAGAAACGTAAATAGCCATCTTTCGATGACTATTTGCGTTGGCATTTATTTATCTTTGTTGTGAGCAAACTTTTGCGCACTCACAAGAAAAGTATACCCTACCTAGCTGGCGTAAGCAATTGCTTTATGTAAGCATCAATTGATGCGGCCTCTTCTGGTCTCTGCTTCTTGATTTCCTGTAGGAGCTCTATCACAAGAGTGGTCTGATTAGTAGCCAAAAGGCCTGAGATAATATCGGGGTCCGCAACTACAGGCTGCCCCTTAGAGATAGAGTAATCTCTCGCCTCCTTATAAGCGCCTGCGTACGCAGCACTAATGAGGAACCACTTTTGAGCATTCTGACACTTGATGTCTAGGTCATATGTCTCTCTTCCAAGAGCGTACCCTTCTGCGAACTTCTGCTGTAGTAACTTAGAACGAATAAGATCGAATGTGAGAAGCTGCTTATTAGGGGCGATAGTATGGCCCTTAGTGAGCACCTCATCAGCAGACACTCCGTCTCCTATACCGTTAAAGAATAGTCCGTAGAGCGAGAGCATTCTGACATCTTCCTGGTACTTAGGATATGAGTCAGTTACATCCTTTCGTGCAGCTATGATGAGATTATTAAGTGCTTGAACGGCTGCCTGCTTATCCCCTTGTGGCATGGTGTCTGGGAGCTTAATCTGGGCCATGCGTGGGACCATCTGAAGGAACTGCTCGCGAGCTTCAATGCTTCCGAGAGTATTCATAGCGATAGCGTTAGTAAATGCGTCCTGCTGAATCTTTACAGCATCAGCAAAAGGCATTGTCTGCATATACTGACTGATACTCATCGCCTTAATCACTAGACCGTTCACGACAAGTGGTCTGTAGTTGACGTAATACAAAGTCACAAGAAGTACGACACCAATCAAAGGTGCAACCAAGTAGTTAAGTGAGTCGCCAGATACCACAGGCTTACCGTGAGCAACACCATGCTTTGTCCTGACAGTTACGTACGCGAGAAGTGCGAAGAATAGGATATAACTAGTGAGGTTATCGAACACGAACACGTTATGGATGAAATACCCAGCGAGAGCCCCTGTAATAATAGCTTTCTCGAGGGTCGTCATGTCATTCTCCTTACGCCACATGAACCATAGCGTTACTCCGTAGAGCGAGAGATATGTGACAAGCCCAAGGATACCTCCCGCTACCAACCAGTCGAAGAACACATTGTGTGATCTGTCGTACCAAGGCTCGAGATTGCACATTTCAGTTGGGATGAACTTACGTGCGAAGATGTGGCTAAAGTTATCCTGTCCGTATCCCAAGACGGGTCTTTCCTTCCACGCTTCGTAACTTATCTTCCAGATTGAGAAACGGCTCGCTGTTGTTATATCGTTAAGAGAGATACTAGCGAAACGGTAGAGTGTTGGCGATGATTTAATGAGAGAAGTTTCTTTGAAAACAAATATCGCTGAGACGAGTATCGCGACCGCAACAAGTGTTTTGATAAAGAGTGTTCGCATCTTACCCTTCTCTACGAGAGCAAGGAGTCCGAGCGTTACGAGACCTCCAATAATGAGACCAATAATCGAGCCTCTAGTTCCAGAGTAAAACACTCCAAGAAGGTTAGCGGCAATAAGGACTGGGTAACCCCATGACTTCTTAGGATTCGCCGACTGTGACCACATCATCGCAGCGATGAACGTGTACATGAGACAGAAAACACCAAAGTACGCAGAGTTACCAATCGTAGCATCAATACGATTAAGACTCTGGTGAATCTGGAAGCGTTCACCGAACCAAAGAGAAAGACCAGGGAGGATCTTTGAGACAATAAGACCTTTTGCCCCCAAGAACTGGAAGAAACCATAGATGAGAACTAAAACGTTGCCTGCGATGAAAAACTTCCACATGCGCTGCCACTCTTCAAGCGATCTCACCATCACAGTGAGTACGAAGAAATACGCGAAGAGGTGGATATGTCCAACGAATCCCTCCATACGCTCAAAGTTACTCCACATACTTCTTTCTGTGTCTACACCAAAAAGGTTAGCAAAGAAGAGTACAGCCATGAACGCCATGTATGCCAAGATAATTGGAGACTTTCTGATATTGATACGATAGTGGGGATCAGAAAGCGCGAGTATTGCCCATCCGGCAAGAGCTATCTCAACCAAGATTCTAAAGATGAGATTCTTACCAGAAATGAACGGGAAGAAAAGTGAGCTTCCTGTAAACCAACTCACGACGTCGAACGGCCCACCATTTGCCACATGGAGCGCAATAAACGGCACCACAAGGAGACACGCCCATACTATTTTTTTAATATAACTTTGCATAGAATAATCGCTACAATATAAGGTCTCTTGGTTAAATAAAGAGTTGCCACAAAGTGTAGCACGCCCTCGCCTCCACCTCTATATTGACCAATAATAAAATTCGAGGTGAAGGACAGTGAATGTTATACTAACCCAATGTCTCAAGGCTCAATCCCTAAAGTTATACACTATTGCTGGTTCGGTAAAAATGAAAAGAACTCCCTGATAAAACGCTGCATTGAGAGCTGGCACGTGCACTGTCCAGACTTTGTGATAAAGGAGTGGACGGAAGAAAATTACGACGTCTCGGCTCACCCATTTCCGAAAAAGATGCACCAGTCCAAGAAATGGGCCTTCGTTGCAGACTATGCTCGTATAGAGATACTAGAAAAAGAGGGAGGTTTCTATCTGGACACAGACATGCTGCTGCTTCGGTCACTGTCTCCCCTCTCAACTAATGATTGTATCTTGGGTGAGGAAGAGCCAGGCATCATCAGTGCTGGCATGATGGCAGCCATTCCCCAACATCCGTATATACAAAAAGCTAGAGAGTATTATGACAAGCATGAGGGGGGGCTTGCCACGATCCCAGTAGTGCTCACCAAGATTTTTAACCAGATGGAAAACAAAAGTGGCATCACAGTCTATCCCCCTCATTACTTTTACCCGTTTGACCAGAAGAGTATAAAGAAGTACGCAGGGCAAAAACTCCCCGATGATGTCTACGGTGTACACCTCTGGAATTACTCCTGGGGGCACCCGCTTAATAAGTTTTTCAAAAAAATTGGGGTGTATGGCCTTGGTAAAAAAGTTGTTGAAGTCCTCCGTATCAAGAACCTACTTAAAAAAATCTTGCGATTCGTTTAGCTCAGTTTGATCATATGAAATTCAGTATCATTACACCAACCTTTAAAAGAAGCACACAACTTATGCGTGCGGTCGCGTCAGTAAAAGCACAGACATACACAGACTGGGAATTAGTGATTATCAACGACTCGCCGACAGATGAGAGTTACTTCGATTTCTCAGGTACGATTAACGACCCACGTATCCGCTACTTTGTTAACGACAGGAATAGAGGTGTCAATTTCTCCAGGAACTTTGGGCTAGACCGCCTGGGTGCTGACTCTAGGTGGGTTATTTTCTTAGATGATGACGATACCCTTGCCCCAGACACGCTCAAAAACTTCCACGATCTCATTCTACTCCACGGCGAAGAAAAGTGGCTCATGACTAATCGCGCGCTTAAGAACGGATCCCCTCTTACGACCAGCGCAATAGATGAGAAGACGTATACATACTTTTGGGATTACCTTTTTCTTAAAAGAATAAAAGGTGACGCAACACACTGCATAGAGACTAGACTTATTACCCAATACAACATTCGCTTCCTTAAGCATGTAAAACAGGCAGAAGAATGGTTCTTCTTTTATCACCTCGGGAAGAATACTCGCATCTTTTACTCTGATCACAACAGCACCATAACGGACGGATATGACGAACAGTCAGGCCTTAACTTTAGAAAGAGAACCTTCGAGGAAAAGTACGAGACGCTAGCAAAAATATTCTATGAAGCCACTTCTAAAAAAATAGTTTCAGTGCACTTCTTGCTCTATATGTCCGTACGCTTAGTAAAACTTGTATTAGGCAAATAACTGCCTTGCACTACTCCGGCTTAAAGTAGTTATCCTTCTGAAGGAGCTGCTTCAGCTCTTCTTTATTAATAACGCACTCTTCTGAAGTGAGCCCACTTGTAGGAAGCCCTGAATCGAGGTGAATATTTTTATAGTGCATTAGGTACATGTCTTTGTTTTTATCAAAGAACACTCTATCTATCTCTTGTGGGGCAATCATCTGTTCATGAATCTTTTCTGAGATACGAGGTTCACCCTTAGTCCACTTGAGGCCAAATTCTTCCTCATAAATTTCAAAGAGGTCTTTTACCTTGAGCGCTTTAAGGTTAGGTATAACATTATGCCCAGTGGTCTCTAGAGCATACACGACGCAGTCAACCGCTTCATCAATATGAATAATGAACCTCGTCATTGATTCACCGTACAATCTAAGAGCGTACCCTCTCTTAATAGAATCCCAGATGAGGGGGATGATAGAGCCGGTTGAGTTAAGAACATTTCCATAAATAACAGATGAAAGCTTCGTCTTCTCTTCTTCGGCGTTTAGTATGAACGCCTCCCCTGCTACGAACTTCATCGCGCCATAAAGCGTCGTTGGCGCACGACTCTTATCAGTAGAGACGAACGCGGCGGCCTTTAGTCCATTCGCGATAGCTGCGTGACGAGAATTGAAAGCACCTTTTATAATCACTTCGTTTGCTTCTTCAATGTTTTCGTCTACCGCTTCTATCTGTTTTAGTGACGCTGTGAATATTCCGATAGTGTGCCCTCTCATAGCCCTCGTTAGCAGGTCACCATTTCTTACGTCCCCTACCACACATTTAATCTTTGGAAATTTCTTTTTGAGATAATAGTGCTTAGCTTCGTCACGACTAAAAATAGTGATTTCGTTGTCATCATAAAATCGCCTAACGAGATTAGAACCAAGATAGCCAGCTCCCCCGGTTATAAAGATTTTTTCACCTTTTAGCATATGACCTAATATATCCCTTGATACTACCAGCATATGGACAGAAACTCAATCTTAAGCCAAACAGGCTTCTGCTACCCAAAATCTGAGGATTTGATAGTATGGGCACATGAACATAACGGCAACGGTCAGCATCAATGTAGTGACATTCCTCAAACCTTTCCAATGGTCTTCCTTTAAGCCTGTAATTGACACCACCATCCGCGAAAAAAGAGTAAAGAAATACATCCTTGCCATCTCATCTCAAGATGAGAACTTTTATGACGTCACCATCTTCTCGAAGATGTATAAAGAAAAGCTGCTGATAGTAGACGGGAGTTGCCTGACTCAAGCAGAACTATTTAGTAAAGCTTTTGACGAAAGTAAAAAGCACCCATCTGACTATGTAGCAATCCTAGACGATGAGTCAACACCAGAAGAAAATTGGATAAATAACTTTTTAGATAATCTCAAATTTTTTAAACCAGAAGAGAGGGGTAAGATAATAATGATAGGTAATACCGTAGACATCTTTAACAGAGAGCAGTCATACTACAGCACAAGTGACCGAAAGAAATTCCGCGATGGCACACTCTTTGAGATCCTCAGCATCCGTAAAGTTGTAACAATTGTAAAACATTTCTTACGTCTTGGCGCCCCGTCACATGACTTGCCAGTTTTTAGAACTAGCGCATACATTGGAGGAGGAGTACTCATTCCTTTCCAAGCTATAAAAGATGCACCAGTACCTGACGAATCGTTGGTAATGTTTGGAGTAGATACAGAATACGCATGGAAGTTAGGAGAGCTGGGTTACTCGTTCTTCGCATGCTCACAACCTGTCTTTAGAAAGCCGTCATCTGACAAGAAAAAGAGTAACCATGTGTTCGGCATCTTTAATCCAGCCACAAAAGATATGGATGTTTACTACCATGTACGTAACGCAGTCTATACCTCAAGAAAGCACACCTACCAGAACTCTCTAACATTATTCCTTAACGTTTTAATCCGAACTACTATCGTCTGCATGATGGGACTCATTCAAGCACCAACATTCCCGCTTATGTTTAGGAGGATGAAGACAGTTATCGGAGCTACGATAGATGGTTACAGACTAGCTTAAATTAAGCTTTATTAAACAGACTCTCAACGTCACCGCTATATAGCGTATTCTCTAGTGCCACAATCTCCTCCTCACTTTTATCCCACCACTTCACCGAAAGCAGCTTCTGTATTTTTTCTTCGTCGAAGCGATACTTTATAATCTTGGCCGGCACACCACCCACAACTGCGTATGGAGGAACGTCTCCGAGAACTAAAGCTGACGCACCTATGATTGCCCCATCGCCAATTACAGCAGGCCCGATGATCGTAACACCGTGCCCGATCCAAACGTCACTACCAATAGTTACATCTCCACGCTCATTAGTTTCCTCTTGAGAAATATTTTTATTGATGAGGGAACGTGGGTACGTCGTAAGTAACCCCCTCTTATGATTCGCACCTAAAAGAATAGACACATTACTCGCAATAGAGGCGTACTTACCTACAGATAACTTACTCCTACCGTCATAACAAATAATCTCTGGTTGTCCGTATGTCTTTTCTCCCCAAGAAGTAACATGTCGCTTACTTCTCTCAAATATGTAATCTCCTTTCTTGTGCCCGATATATATAAGTACCTTGAAGAAGAATTGTGAGATGAAGTTCATAAAAAAAGTATAACACCTCAAAAACCTTTTAAAAATGTTATAATTTAGAGATGCAGTCTATGGACAAAAAGCTTACGGTTACCATCCCTTCATACAGACAACCTAAGGAGCTACGAAGAGCTCTCACCGCTTTAACTCACCAAACATTCAAGGACTTTGAGGTGATAATCATTGATGATAATTCTCAGATAGACGTAGAAAGTATTGCTAACGAATTCAGGGACAGACTCGCTATCAGAGTCCATACAAATGAGAAAAACTTTGGCGCAATGAAGAACCTCGAATTTAGTATCAACTTCCCTTGCAACTCTCAATATATTCTCTCTCATCACGAAGATGACTTCCTGGTGTCTAACTATCTTGAAGAAGCGGTAAAGGTTCTAGATAGTCGAGATGATGTTGCCTTTGTTGTCGCAGCCCCAATCTGGACGAGGCGTGAGCAGGGGTTTGTTCTATCGAAGATTTCTTCAAAATCACCACAAATATACACAGCAGTAGATTTTATGCAGGCGTCTTTATCGCGTGTGCCTTTTATGTTCGGTTCTATTGTCTACAGGAGAAGTACACTATCTGGTGAATTCGACCTTGAAAACTACTATACGCTCTGTGACAAGATATACCTCAATAATATTCTCATTAACTCTTCTTCCAGGGCGGCGTTTATAGAAGAAGGCGCCATCTATATAACCGACCACTCGCTAGATGAGAAGGACACCAGGTCAACTAATGCAAAAGACTTTCACCTGATTAACTATTTTCTTTTCTATAAGGAGCACCTCCCTACGGCTTTTACATCAAGGAAGTTAATTACAAACGGGCTACTGCTTGGGTTTATCAATCTCCCGGGGGAGCATTCATTTTTAAACTTTTTAAGGAGATGTCTTAAGAAAAAACTTATTTCTTTCTATGCCATTAACCTAATTGGTAGTTACTCCCTTCTCACCATTATCTTTGGTAAAAAAATAATGAGCCTTACATTAAGAATATTCCCTAGCATAAAGAAGCTATGAAAGTAATCACTCTTGTTCCAGTAAAAAACGAATCTTGGATTCTCGATTTTTCTTTAAAGAATTTCTCTTTATTTTCTGATGAGATACTACTACTCGATGATGCATCTGAAGATGACTCGGTGGCAGTAGCGTCCGCATACCCAAAGGTAAAAGTCATCCCCTATAAAGATAATGACCCGCATGTCAATATGTCTAAAAGAAGGACCAAACTGCTTGAGGCTGGAAGAGCATCCGGTGGGACACATTTTGTATGCTTAGACGCAGACGAAGTTATATCGGATGGTCTAACTAAAAATATAAGGGGGGAGTTGCTCCAACTTTCGGCAGGACAAAAGCTATTACTCCCCTGGATTCTTATTAACCGCTCTCTAGAAGATTTTGTCTACTCTAAGGAATACGAGGATAACTACAAAGACTTCGCATTCTGTGATGACAAAAAGGTCAGTTTTATTGATAGAGCACTATCAGAAGAGAGAACGCCAGGAAACAATGACTCTGCAAAAAAAATAGATTTTGAAAAAGGTTGTGTTTATCACTTCCAAAATATCCCTCTTAAAAGAAACCAATACAAACAGGCATGGTACAGATGTAACGAACTACTAGAGGGGGTCAAAAGCCCTAGAAGAATTAACATGATTTACGATTTCACAAAAGATCTTTCTAGTAAGAATGCGGTACGGGTAACAGATTCTTTCATAGAAGAAAATAAAGTGCTCATCCAAAAAGAAGCTGACTTTTCTTTGCCTCTGCAAAGGATTGTTAATCTGTTCGAGGAAAAAGGCATCCTATACTTTGAACCACTCGACATTTGGTACCTGGAAGAACTTAGACAACTTTTCCTTAAAAAAACAGGACGCGCACCAAGAGCGTCAACATACCCTGGTCTGCTTTTATATTGTAATGATATAAAAAATAAAGTGCGTAACTTTTTATCTCAATGAAGCTTACCAACATACTCCCAACTCTTCCTCGAAGTGGTGTACTCCTCTACTCCCGTAACTTACTCTGGTCTCTTTTTTTTAAAATAAGTTCTCTTATTATTTCGCTTGGGACAATGTCTATAATGACCCGATTACTTGGGCCAGAGTCTTTTGGGATAATTAACTACGTTATAAGCTTTGGGACAATCATAGCTGTCTTTGTTGGGCTCGGTATTGATAACCTAGTCTACAAAAAATTGACCGAAGACCCTGAACACAGGGATGAGATTTTGAGCACTGCCATTGTTCTTAAGATCGTTGCCGGATCCATTGCCTTCTTAGCATTAAGTGCCGCAAGCTTCTTCTCTGGAGAGACATCGCTTATCAAGCTACTTATTGTTCTCTTTGGAATAACATACCTTACTCAACCGCTCTCGTTGCTCTATTTTGATTTTTTGAAGGAGCGAGACACAAAAACTGTTGGCCTTATTCAAATAAGCACACTTTTCATAGCAAGTAGTCTAAAAATTTCTGCACTCTACTACACAGAATCTATTGCTCTCTTTATTCTTATTCAAAGTCTCGAAACTCTCATATCAGGTCTCTTGTCACTGTATGTACTTAAGAGACTAGGCCGACCATTAAGGCTAATTCCTTCAAAGAAGCGAGCTCTAACATTTATCTCGTTCCTGGCCCCACTTACTCTCTTCAGCGTCTTTTCAGAAATATATTCTAAAATCGACATGGTTATGTTGAAGAACCTCCAAAATGTAACTGCTGTCGGTCTTTATGCTGGAGCAGTGCGGCTAACAGAAGTATGGTATTTTGTTTCTTTCATCATTTCTACAACTTTTTTCCCAGCACTTGCTAATGCCTTTAATCAAGGCAACTCAAAAGAATACCTTAAAAGAATCGGGGGCCTTGGGTTGGGGCTGATTGGCACAGGTCTCTTGATAGGCGTAGCAACGCTACTACTAAGCAAGCCTCTAGTGCTTACTCTGTACGGAGAACAGTTCCATGGGAGTATCCCCCTCCTCAATATGTACATATTCTCTTTGGTTGGGACACTGATTCTTGGAGTCCTGTACCAAGATCTGCTTCTTCGTAATAGAATCTGGGAGATAGTAGTAATCGCTGCCATTCCTGCTTTAGTAAATATTCTGCTTAACCTATACCTAATACCAAACCATGGAGGAATCGGAGCGGCACTTGCAACGGTTATTAGCTATAACTGTATTACAGTCTACTTTCTTTTTCATCTTTTTAATGAAAAAAGAAAACTAAAAAAGGTTGTGGTATAATGAAATTCATTCATTTCTTATGATTAAAATAATAACGACTCCATTGGTTGAAACCTTAGAAACATTACCGAAAGACAAGACAATACTTGATGTTGGAGGAGCATCTAGCCCCTTTGGAAGAGCTACTGCGCTGATAGATATCGTGCCATACGAGTCTATTAACTGGGCACAAAGTAAAGGCGGTGATGGAAATAAAGTTAAGAAAGAAAATTTTACCCAACATGATATTTGCAGCAGAGAACCTTGGCCTTTTAAAGATAAGCAATTTGACCTTAGTGTCTGTTCTCATGTCTTAGAAGACATCCGCGACCCTTTGTGGGTGTGCTCAGAAATGATGCGAGTTAGTAAAGCCGGGTATATTGAAGTACCAACCCGACAATACGAAACAACATTCGGTATTGAGATTAAAAATTTGGCTGGGGCCTCTCATCACAGATGGATTGTAGACTTGGATGAAAAAGGGCAACTTCGTTTTACTTTTAAATACATGCAAGTTCACTCGCATACTGTGAACAAAAATACAACGAACCCTAAGCACAAAAACTCTATGTTCCTAAGATTGGAGTGGCAGAATGATTTTACTTTCTACGAGAACTGGCTTGGCTCAGGAAAGGAAATATTCGAATACTATACAGGCTCACCTTTAAACGAAAAACAGGTTTGGAGGCTTTACAGAGATATCGGACCACGAGGAATTCTTGTCGAATGGTTAGCCTACCTTAAAAAAATTCTCTCAAAGAAAAAATAGTATGCAAAAAGATCTTAAAAGTTATCTAGCTCATGATAAAGACTTCCACTCAGAGAGCAACAACCTAGCTACTACTAAAAAAATAGTTGCTGAATACGAGAAGAATGAAACAGCAAGGAGGGTTGGGTTCCTTCTTGCACTACAGCTTACTTCCTCTCTGCCAAAGACTCACATAGACGTAGGCTCTGGGAATGGGTGGCTTTTAAAAGCGCTAAACCAACACTTTGAAAGGAGTATTGGTATTGAACCCTCAAGCAAAGGAATAGATGTAGCAAAAGATACAACCAGAGATTGTGTAAACGTTAGTTTTATTAACGATGACATGGTAAACGCTTTCGAGAAGATGAACCTAGAAGGGCCGGTCTTTGTCACAACAGCGACAGTGCTTAATCATATAGAAAACTACTACGTCGCACACTTTTTGAGAACCCTTTCTGCCTTACCGCCAGGGTCTGTACTTTTCTTCGATGAGCGTTATGATGAAAACATCGACTGGGACATGTGGCATGTAAGGAGTAAAGATTGGTGGAGAACTCATCTTAATGAGTGGCAGGTTATATTTCTTGATATTGATGTTGCCGGTTACCCAAGTGGAATCTATGCGACAAAAGTGAGGTCAGATAGCAAGCTCCCTACCATCGAGATGGGTACTGCGGCAAAAACCTCATGGTTCCTTAATAAAATCTATAATATGATTCGCAGAATTGTGATAAAAATAATTCCGTAAACATGAGATTCTTTCTAAAAAATCTCTACAAAAAAATGCCCGTATGTGTGAGGCGTGTCATTCTCCTTGCCACAGAACAGTTCTACCGCACAAAGATGTACAGAGAGGAAGGCCTGCGCAAGGAAACAGCTCCGCCAACTATTCCAGTCAAAAGTAAAAAGAGGGTTCTTATTTATCACTTAACAGCACTATATTACGCAGGGACAGAAAAGAGTTTGCAGATAATCGCGGAGGGACTTTCTCGCGAGTACGATGTATTTATTCTTCACGCAAGTGACGTCTCTAAGCCAAATCGCAAGGCTGAGGTCGAAAAATTTGCAACACTCATTCATTTTACATATGACTCTATATCTAAGAGTTACCCTCATTATATTGAGTCGATGAACCCACATATTAAAGATGTCATTTCTGCTTACGACATAGACCTGCTCATTACCGCAGGAACAGGAAAATCAGAGTACCCGTTCATTACGATACAAAACATCCCCATCATCCTCATCAATATTTTTGGGGCGCCATGCTTACAGTCAAATGTAAAGAAAATTATCTACATATCGAAAGAAGTTCTCAAGCATTCCGAACAGTACACTGGCCACCTCTCCCGAAATAAAGCCATGTACATTCCAATCAGCACAGAGCAGACAGCAGAGGGTGTAACATCCTTACGTAAACAGCTTTCAATCCCCGACGAATCCTTTATCTTTGGAAGAATCGGAAGAAATTCGGATGATATATTCGACCCGATTGGGATTGAGGCATTTGACTTGTTAGTAAAAGATGAGCCCACTGCTCATTATGTGATAGTTTCCCCTTCTCCTAAATTTATACACATTGTAGAGAGTAGAAAAATACCAAACGTTCACTTTCTTCCTCCGACAGGTAAAGAGGAAGAGCTCTGGTCTTTTTATTTTGGAATAGACGCTCTTGCGCACTTTAGGTTTGACGGGGAAACACAGGGGCTTAATATCAACGAATCTATGTATGCAGGTAAGCCGATTATTAGTCATATTTCCCATCTATGGAACGCACATCTTGAATACCTCGATTCCTCTTTTGCAAGAATCGCGAAGCGCAATGATGTAGCCCAGTATCTTGAGTTTATGAAAGAATTTATCTCATTAAAGAAGAACGACCCACTCGTATGGGCAAAAATGGTACAAGCAGCCAAAAGTAAAACAGAGTCGACGTTCTCTAAGAAAAAGTACCAAGGTGATATGCTTACAATTGTAAACGAAATTCTTTCTTAACTATGCAAAACCTATTTATCACATTACTGAGATACCTATCTTCCGTTACTGGTAAGAATGTTCTTTACTTTACGGGTAAGTATGCCAACGAAAACAACTTAGCCGTAAAGACCAAGTTTGGGTTCTGGTACTGTGGGAATGTTCTTGACTATACTGATATCGCTTACGGTTTTGCGAACAATGGCACAGTCGAAGAAGCAGACATGTCTATTGTTGAGGCTATTATTAATAATAGCGATCATGGTTCGCCGTACGTGTTTTATGATATTGGCTCAAACACTGGACCTTACTCCCTACTTGCTCTAACTCTTTCCTCTGTGGCACAAGTTCATAGCTTTGACCCAGTTAAGGAGCACCTAGACACCCTTCGCCAGTCAGTTACGTTAAACAGGTACGAGGAGCGTGTGACCCTTCACGAAATTGCATTAAGCGACAAATCCGGGGAGGCAACACTCCACCTTGCTGGCTCTGGCTCAACCCTGGAAAAAGACTTTCTAAATAGCGAAAGTCCTACGAGGACGATTACACTTGCAACCCTAGATGGCTACGTGAAAGAAAAGAACCTGCCAGACCCTCATTTTATAAAAATCGACGTAGAAGGGCATGAATATGCTGCCATTAAAGGAGGGTTGTCACTGTTGGAAAAATCTCGTCCGGTGCTCTTTATTGAAATCGCCCTTCATCTGGCAAACATTGGCAGAGACTTTACCAACCATAACTTTAAAGAGATCTTTAGCACGCTTGAAAATATCGGATACGAGTCCTACATCGCAGATAATGGGAAACTAGAAAAAATAACTCCTGACTTTGATAAGCAAGGGGTATACATGTACCTCTTTCTCCATAAGGACAAAGAGCTTCAAGATAAAAATCTCTTAGGGAAGCTTGGAATCACTTCGTAGAAAATCACCATGAAAACAACAAAAGAAACAATTGACACAATCATCAAAAACTTTCAAAGCGAGAAAGACTCGCTTACTATTGATAAAAAATATCTGACTCGCTTTGATACCAACAACGAGGAGCACGTTGCCTGCCTTTCGTACATTAACGGCACAGGTGGTTACTACATGAAATTCTTGAATAACCTCGTCACCAAATTGGACCTTAAAGAAGTGGTTGAGTTGGGTAACCAAACTGGCATGTCGACCGTCGCCTTATATGCAGCAATAAAGAAAAATAATGCTCACTTATATACAATCGATGTGGAGAAGGACCAGCGCTTTTGCCCACCAGAGATGTTCACCGATTCTCAGGTATCATTTCTTTTTGGTGATGTCTGTAGTTATGAAATTATCAAGCAACTGCCAAAAAATATTGACCTCCTCTTTACAGATACGCTCCACTATAACTTCCAACTTGAAGATGAGTTTGAAGTCTATCAACATCTCTTAGCAGACACAGCACTGGTTGCAATAGACGACATCAGGAGTAACGACAAAGGGATACTTTTTGACAAACTCCCCTATGCAAAATGGGATTTAACGGAGCTCTGTCACGCAAGTGGCTGGGGCCTATTCTTATTCACGAGAAATGAGGAGATATCCGAATCTGAGCGTGAGAAGAGAATCTTTATATCACTATGTAAAGTTTGGGAAAGAAAATATAAGAGAGCTCAGTCAGAGCTTGATGTTAAAAGTGTGACTCTTTGGAAGCAAGTAAGGACTATTCTTAAGAAAGCAAAACCTATCTACAAAATATATACAAAAATATATAATGCATTGCACGCACGATTCTTTAGAGAAAAAGTTTTATTCTACGAACGTTAAGCCGCTAGGCTAGCGGTTTACTCTTGTAAAACTGGAACGTCCTTTCTAAACCTTCTTCAAAGGAAACTTTCATCCCCCACCCTAGGCTCTTTATCTTAGAGTCATCAAGGGCGTGCTCTTTTGTTTCTGCAGCACGATCGACATTCGCAATAAGCGGCTTCTCTTTGTGCTCAGCAATCTCACATATTTTTTCAACAATATTATAAATTGTTTCGCGGTGTCCTCCAATACAGAACACATCACCAGCTTCTCCTTTATCTTCAATGACAGATAGAGCATCGAGCAAGTCGTCAATATAAATAAACTCACGAAGACTATCTCTTACAGATGAGTAGACGGTTGGAGTTCTGTCATGGATGAGGTCACTACAAACCTTCGGAACCAGTCTTGTGAGATGACTATCCCCTGGGCCGTATACATTCACTGATCTAAAAATGATAACAGGTACCTTGAAAGTACGGTAGTAATCTTGGGCAATAAAATCTTGGCAGGCTTTTGCGGTCTCATATGTGTTCCCCGGCATGAAGCAAGTTGACTCATTATAAGGTGGAGTAGAGCTGCCGTAGACTTTGTATGACGTTCCTACTAACACTCTTTCTAATTTAATCTTAGCGACTCTTGCTGCCTCAAGTAGCGTTGTTACACCCTGTACAGTAGAGAGATACGCTTCGAGGGGGTGCTTAGTATATGTCGACACAATGGCCTCTGACGCAAGATGATATATGTGAGTGACATCATGCTCCTCAAGAGTTCTAACCAACATGCTTAGATTATTAACATCTCCTAGGACAGGAACTACTCTGGCATTATCTTTGTACTCTTCAAAAGAATCATGGCGGGAAAGAACGATAAGTTTTGAGACCTGAACGTTAGAAAGAAGCCTTTTTGTGAGAGCTCTTCCAATAAACCCAGTAGCCCCGGTAATGAAAATAACTTTATTTTTATTAGTTTTTTCCATAAATGTGGCTTAATTATAGCTTATTTCTTAGCCAAAAACACGCTTAAAAAATCTGTTATAATGAAGGGTATATGATGCCTGCAAGCGTATGGGGAAGTCGTGTGCAAAAGTTTATTGATAACCCTCGTGCAATTTTCTATTTCCTGAAAAGAAACCTATATGATAAATTCGCAGCCGATAAACATGTCCCATTATACAAAAGACTGAACTTCCTCTCCCCTGAGGAGACATTTAATTACATAATAGATAACGACAGCTCTATTGTACGACTAGGTGACGGAGAATTCGGTCTTATGCGTGGAGCAAGTGTCTACTTCAACGACTGGCGCCAAAAGTTTAATAAAAGTCTACAGAAAGGACTGCTAAGCATCCTGTCCTCAAAGTCAGCCAATATGATCATCTGTCTCCCAGGTGACCATCTGACAAAGACAAGGGAAGAGCTAGAAAAGATTGGTAAGGGTGATGAATTCAAATACTGGATTAACAGCAAAGTTCTCCTTCATAAGTACGTACAAAAAGGTAGAGTCTATGGTAGCTCTTTTGCCTTCTACCCTGCTGTTAACACAGGGATAGATTACAAGAAACTAAAAGACTACTTTTTGAAAAAGAACGTTGTTATCATTACCTCTTCCCTTGAACGCTTTAAAGATATTTCACTTGGGAAGACTACCCATCTCATAGAGGCGCCCAAGAGCGACGGATGGGACAAGATAGCAGAAATTCGCACAGCATTCCGCGAACTAGTAAAGGAAAACGACTACACTCCGAAGGAGGTGCTCGTCATGGTATCCATGGGGCCAGCTGCAAAAGTTTTCGTTTACGAACTAGCAGAAGAAGGTTACACGGCTTGGGATGCAGGGCAATTCTTTGACCTTGCTTATAAAAATATCCAAGCTCTCTAAATTATATGAAAACAATACTCATCACCGGTGGCACTGGGTTTATCGGTAAAAACTTAATAGCCAGACTCGCCGAAAACCCTTCCTTTAACCTACTCACTGTGACACGAAACATAACAGACGGAGAGTTACGTGACAGTCTAAAAAAAGCTGATTACATATTCCACCTAGCTGGTATCAGTCGACCACAGGACCCGAAAGAGTTCTACAAAGGTAATAGTGAACTTACAGAAAAGATTGTTACCCTCCTAAAAGAAGAAGGGCTTGCAACCCACGTCCTCTACACCTCTTCAATACACGCAGTACTAGAAAATGACTTCGGTGTAAGTAAAAGAAGGGCAGAAGAAGCTCTCTTAGGTTACCAAAAAGAGGCCGGCGCCAAGGTGTACATCGTGCGTCTCACCAATACTTTTGGTAGATGGGCTAAGCCAAACGCACATTCAGTAGTCGCGACTTTTTGTCACAAAATTGCACACGGCGAACCAATAGAAATATCTGACCCTGGAAAAGAAATAGTTCTCGCGCACGTTGACGACTTTATAAGCTCTTGTATTGATATAGTGCTTGGGAAAAATCCGTCTTACTTTGATCAAGATAACGAAGGCTTTTATCGAATGAACAAAAAATATACAGTCTCCCTTCAAGACCTTGCCGACCATATTATGTATTTTAAGAACACTGAGTCTGTGGGAGCACACGAGGGTAACGAGTTTGTGGAAAGACTGTTTGATGTTTATCTTAGCTACAAAGACTAGCGCTAGCGCTTATACCCACTATAGATACCAGACATAAGTGCAAAAACAGTGTCTAAGAAACGCTTTCTTAAACCGTACCGCACCAAACCTAAAATAGATAAAGAAAAGGTCCATATAATAACGAGACTAAGAAGAGCTACAGGATTCTGCTCACTGTTCCTTCTGGAGATAAGTACCATGTCACTCATTTTAGTGCGAACAGTAGTAAGAGACACTCTCCCTGAGAAGAGTCCGACGGTGTCATTTTCTGGAACACTCTTATGATTAAGGTCATAAAGCTTAGGGTCATAGCAAACATAGCTGATATAGCCTTTTTTTCTCATTCTCCAGGAATACTCAAGGTCAGCTCCATAAGCAACTCCTCCTTGTGGCAAGGTCGTCATTTTGACCGCTTCAATCGGTAGAAAGGCTCCAGTGTAGGAAAAAGCTTCAACCGGAACAACAGGCATAAACTGAAAGCTCCCCCTTTGGAAATGCTTATTCACAGCTATGCTAAAAAATCTAACCATCTTTTCATAAGAAAGCCCCTGGAACATAGACATTGGTCTACCACGAACACTTATTGGCTTTTGATAAAAGATGGCTGACGACCCAGATATATTCGGTCGATTACAAATTAAAATAACATCATCTTCCGGTAAGCGCTTCTTCGTCTCAAGTAAAGTTTCTACAGCTGAGTCTTCAGGTAAACTGTGACCTTCAATAAGAAAAACATAATCTGTATTAATCGACTGAGCGCGAGCCAATCCTTCTGCAAATGCTGACTCTGGTGAAAAAGCGCCGGGAAGTGGAGCAACAATAACTTCTCCTTCAAATCCTTCTAATAACTTTTTAATACGAGACTCATCACAAGTCACTTCACATATGACGACTATGTGTGTGACATTTTTCTCGATACTTATCCGGCTAGCAACCTGGTCGAACTGTGACATATCTTGGGCAGCAAGAGCCACCAGAACTGTGACTGAATCTCCTTCTAATGGCGCCACACCTTTCTTGGCTCTTTCCTTGGCCCATATACCTGCTTCTACCAAGCTATCAAATGTCCCAGCATCAACCCAATCCCCTTTCATTTCGTACGCTTCAAGTTCTTTAATCTCTAGATACCTCTTCTGAATATCAATAATTTCTAGCTCCCCTCGCTTACTTGGCGTGAGTTGTTTAGCGAATCCGACAACCCTACTATCAAATATATATAGACCTGGAACAGCGAAACTACTCTTGGGTTTAACTGGCTTCTCCTCAAGAGATAGCACTTTGTTATCACTATTGAATTCTACCACTCCGAAACGTTCTGGGTCTTTAACGTACTTTGCGAATATCCTCGCCCCTCTCTTAAATGTAGAAACCTCTTCTTTAAAAGATGAACCAAAAATATTATCCCCTAGTATGAGAGTAACATCGTCGTCACCAATAAACTCTTCTCCTAAAAGAAAAGCTTGCGGAAGCCCTTCTGGTTTTTCTTGAATGACATAGGTAAGGGATAGCCCAATTTCTGAACCGTCACCTAAGAGCTCTTTGTATTTATCAAGATTCTTTCTGTCACTAATAAACAAAACCTCACGTATACCGGAATCTCTCAGGGTCTCGAGCGGGTAAAAGACCATTTGTTTGTTATAAACCGGCAGTAGTTGTTTGGAGGTAATTTTAGTCAACGGAAACAGTCGTGACCCAGTTCCTCCTGCTAAAATAATTCCTTTCATTGTAGTGTCGTTTTATAGTGCTCCAAAAGCTCAGCCAGTCTCTTTTCATCGAGTGCTGGCATCTGTATACTGAGTGACTTCATTTTTATATTTGAGAGGACACAGTTACTTCTTCCAGCTTTTATTACTTTTGTTTCTAATTCTTTTACATCAATTAGTTCGTACTCATGAGTAGGGTCGACGATTTTCTTGTAGACAGAAAGTAGATTGCTGTGAGTTACATATCCATCGTTAGTGAGGTTAAGTATTCCAGTTGGGCGCATCTCACAAAGCTTTTCGAGAGCAACAAACATATCTTCTATCAGGGTGACGGAATTCAGTACTGATATCACCTTCTTATACGAAGCAATCTTTGTAATAAGATTCCTTGGGTGAGCTGACATTGATATTGGCATTCTGATACGAACCTGTAGCACAGGGAGCTCCTTCAAAGCGTTCTGCATGACGATTCTCATGCGGGAGTAGAAGCTTCCTGTAAAGTTAGGCTCATCTTCTTCGGTGAACGCTCTATGTTCATCGCCAGAGTAAATACAACCGCTTGCTATCTGTATCGGATATATCCCCTTCTCTATCGCTATCAGAGCAACATTAATAGCGCCTCCGACATTCACTGCCACTGTTTCTTCCTTATGATCTTCACACCAGTCGATGGTTGGGTGCGCACGAACTCCTGCGAAGCTAATGACAACATCTGGCGAAGACTTTTCAAAAGCGCTTCTTAAGGCTGTGACGTCAGTTATGTCTACCCGCTCAGTAAATACTTCATGGCCTTTGCTTTTAAAATAATCAGCACACTTCTCTCCCATAAAACCACTAGCTCCGAGTATGTAGACTTTCATATTATTTATTCCAAGAATGAGATTTTTCTAACAGAGGCTTCCACCAGCTTTCATTAGTCACATACCAATTGACGACGTCTTTAATCCCTTCTTCAAAAGTAATCTCTGGTTTCCAACCGAGTTCATTTCTTATCTTTGAAGAATCAAGCAGGTACCGTGAGTCGTGACCCTTTCTGTCCGGAACAATCTGCTTCAGTTCTTCTCCTCTACCTAGCGCTGCGATAACAGTATCTGCTATTTCCATAACAGACTTCTCAACCCCTGTTCCAATATTATACTTTTCACCAATTGTCCCACGTTCTAGTATCGCTAGAATCGCCCTACAGTGGTCTGCAACATGAATCCACTCTCGTTTATTACCACTCGAAGCAAAAATAGGAATCGCCTGTCCTTCCACAACTTTAGCAACAAACACAGGAATTACCTTTTCTGGGAATTGGTGCGTACCGTAATTATTGGCACAATAGCTTATCGTGACAGGTAGATTATAGGTGTGATAATAGCTCATGACAATGTGATCCCCCGCCGCTTTTGAGGCGTTGTATGGAGTTCTTGGGTTGTACGCAGAATTTTCAGTAAAAGTATCTTGACTGTCTAAATCAAGTTGGCCAAATACTTCACATGTAGAGATGTGGTGAAATCTCTTAACTTCAGCTACTCGAGATGCTTCTAATAAAGTTGCTACACCGAGCGCGTTTGTCTTCACGAAGTCAAGCGGTGACCCGATTGCTTTGTTATTATCTGATTCAGCTGCAAAGTTTACAATAGTATCTACCTGCTCTTTTTTGAGAATGTCCAAGATAGTATCGCAATCTCCGATATCTGCTTTATAAAAAGAATAACGAGGGCTGTCTTTGTAGTCGATACAATTCTCCAAGTTACCAGCATAAGAAAGCACATCGACATTTATAACCCTCACATCTTCTTTTGCACTGAGCAGCAGTCGGATAAAATGACTACCAATAAACCCAGCTCCTCCTGTGACCATAACTGTCTTCATCATTCCACTATATCACGCCCATTAAAAAAGGAAATACATCTTATTATTTAAGCCAGGAGCGGAAAAATTCGGCAATCCTACGGTCTTTTTTATCGGTACTAACGGTTGTTGTCGAAGTGACTTTTATTGTTGTAGTTGCTATGGATTTAGGAGCAACTTGTACCCTTTTTGTTGTAGGGGTTATCTTTACCGGCGCAGAAACTATTGGCAAGGAAGCTCGATTAGATGTTGCCGTGACTATAGCTGCAGCACCTCCGACCTCAAAAAATTCCCGCTGAAGTACTCTTGCCACCTCTTCATTGTTAGGGAATAGTAACTTGATAATCGAACTAGTGCTCACCGTCGAACTCGCAAAGCCAAGCGACACTCCTGACAGAATGGTGGCGCCTGATAGTACGACAGTGTTGAGCGGAAGAACATACTGAGAACCATCTATTGCAAGCTTCCATGTGGAAATATCTAGCTCATATGCATTAGGGTTATAGATTTCTATGTATAGCCCGTGTTTTGACTTTTTTATTTGAGAAAGCTCTAGCTCTGGCGCCACCACCTTCACAAGCATTCTCGCCTTACCTGCCACGAGCCCGTCAGACGCATCGACATATGCAACATATCTTCCGGGGTAGAAGTAACTGTAGGTGGTGCTGCTTCCTACGCCCTGTCCACCATCACCAAAGGCCCAAGCGAAACGGATGTTATCAATCGTCTTACCCGATTGAGTAAGTGCTCTCGAAGAAAACACTGTTGGAGCACCTGCAACAACAGTCTTTTCAGTTGGTAAATATATAACTATATCCGCAAGAGGCGGAGACATCTGAGGAATAGTCGTCTGCGTGCCTGAGGTTGGCGCTGTGCCTGTTTCTGTTGTCTCTACCGTGGTCGCTGCTGTGTTTTCTTTTCCTGGCGTTGGACTCATAACCCCAAATGAGCCTGAGCCTTGCCTACCATAACTCGAACCCTCTTTTGCTGCTGCGTAAGACGAAATTGTATCTACTACATTCCCCGAGACTCTGACATCAATAGATGTGACTCCGGTATTTACTAAACTTATTGCTGCTTTTAAAAGTATTCCACTGTATGTTGGATAATCTTGTAAAAACTTAGTTGCGCCACTTACTGTCGAACCAATAATGGCGTATGCGCCAGGGAGCAGTACCGTTCCTCCCGATACCTGACTTGCTACTATAGGTGCGCCCCCTTTTATCGAGATACTAAGGGATGAAAGATCCACCTGACTTTCTGTGTCGTTATATATCTCAACCCATTCTCTACCATTATCGTCTCCTGTTGGATTAGAAAAAATTTCATTGACAATAAGAGCATCTGCTCTTATTTGGCTTGCTATACAAAGTGTCAAAAGTAGTAGCAGCTTTTTCATAGAATTACTCTTCGAGGAGCTTTCTTAGCACCTCTTCTTCTACTTCTCTTTTTCTTTTTTCTTCAACTGAACTTTCTTGCACAGGGACTTCTTTAACCTCTCTGCTCTTTTCTTCGGTGTGTTCGCTCATAGCTTTAGCCAAAGCATCCTTAAGAGAAAGAGCTGGCTTCTCGTCAAATAGAGGTGTGTCTATCGCCTTTACTTGCTCAACTCTTCTGTCGCGAGAGTCAGGGTTTCTTTGTCTCCCTCGTTCGCCAGACCTGGGCGGTCGATGGAACGCCTCTTCAACAGCCCTCCCCCCATCACTGGACACGATTGTCTGATCTACCCTTCTAGGCATTGTTCTAGGTGGAAGTGGTGTGTCGTCTCGTATCTTTCTTACTCTGACAATTTTTTCTGAGGGGCTTTGTGCCGTCTCTGAATGTATCACTGTCTTTTTCTCCTCTCTCCTTTCTTCTCTTATAGGTTCTTTAACTGGCTCTTCTTTCTTCTTCTTTTCAATAACCACGGGCGCATAGAACTGGGCCACTTCTTCTTCGACAACAAATCGAGGTCTGCCGTAGGTTGCTCTTGAGTTCGCTATAACCATCTGAACATATGACTGCGGAGGTTTCTGGATAGGACTTAATGTCTTTGCAGAAAAAGGTTTGGACGCCTGACTATCAATCATGAGTCTCAGGTAAATCTGAAATGCAGAAAGATTGACGAAGTCATCTAGTATGAAGTACGGAGCGAATTCTTTTTCGAACACTTCAGCGTCTGTCGCTCCTACTCTGAAGGTAATCATGGTGCCTACGTTACCGAACACCGCAGATTTGACCTCATCGGTCATCTGCTCCACGTACTGATGGGCGACTGTAAGCGCTAATTTATATTTACGCGCTTCTGAGAGAATACTAGCGAACGACTCATTGGCAAAGTTCTGAAATTCATCTACGTAAAAATAAAATGGGGGGAGTGTTTCAACTTCGTACGGACCAGCATCGGCACGCGACATAGCAGCAAGATAAATCTTGGTAATAAAAAGAGACCCTAGAAGATTAGCATTCCCTTCACCTACCTTACCCTTGGAGAGATTCACTATGAGAATTTTCTTCTCATCCATTATTTTCCTAATATCAAATGACGTCTTCTGTTGCCCAATAATATTTCTAATGAGCGGGTTAGAGACGAATTGACCAATCTTGTTCTGAATAGCAGGTGCGAGATCTTGGGCCGTCTTTTCGGTATAGTTCGCATACTCGTTTACCCAGAAGTCTCTTACTGTTGGATCAGTCACATTCGAAACTATATATTTACGAAAGTCCTTATCAAAGAGCATTCGATTAACACCGAGAAGTGTCTGATTTTCATTCTCAAGCAGTGCAAGGATAATGTTGTTGAGAACGTACTCCATACGAGCAGAAAACGTTCCTTTGCCGTCTGAGTCAGTAAATATCTTTTTGAATGCAGACATAAGACCATTCGCCACCAAATAACGCTTATCGGCAGGAACCTTCTCAAGCATATTTAATCCTATCGGGCACTCTCCATCAAATGGCGCAAAATACACAACGTCTTTAATACGGGACTCTGGGATATGATCAAGTAGCTTCTCTGCGGTCGATCCATGAGGATCAATAAAACACATACCTTCACCATTTTCTATGTCTTGTATGGCGAGATTTTCGAGTAAGGTAGACTTTCCCATACCTGACTTACCTATGATATACATGTGCTTCGTGCGGTCTTTTTCTTTGATTCCGAAGGTAAGTTCTTTGTTGCGAAAATCCACCTTACCGAGATAGGTAACTTTTTGGTTATCTGACATAGGAATAGTTTATAGTTTATAGTTAATAGTTGCTAGTGGAAACAGTAGGCAGCCGTTAGCGGATAAGTATCCTGCAACTGTTAGGCTTTCGCGTAACTAGGTCTGTGAGTCTTCTTGTCTACCTCAACGCCCCTCGCGTATACTTGTTGGACGGATCCCACAACATCCATGATGTTATGCCAAGTCTCTCACCTGCTTCTATCTGAGCTCGCACCATCTCAGCTGTATACGTTGCGCCCATATCAAAGTCTTGATACCACGGGCGAAGCTTCGCACGCACAGTGGATGTGGACTGGCCCGTTGAGCTCGCCACCTCATCTGCTATTCTCACTGCACCGAGCATAGACTCCCGGATGACTGCACCTGGATTGGCTGCTGGGTTAGAGAAACCAAAAGTACCTGGCGCATAGTGTGATGGGTATACCATAGGCGCAACGTAATCGAAGTATTCTAATGCTTTATGTAAGTCTTGGCCGAGCACTGGAATATCTGTGCTCGATGTAGTGATAATCCCAAAGACGTCCCCTGACACTGGTATCCCTCTCTTTCGTAACTCGCCGGTTATATATGCATAAAACTCACTCACAACCCCGACTCTGTCGTTTACGGCTCGCGCGCCACTTTGAGGAAACACCAGGTTATCTTTTACCCCTTCTGTCGAGAAGCGTATGTAGTCTAAATTAATCTCATCAAAACCGAGAGCGTATGCTTGCTCGCTTAATGCTAATGTGTCTTCCCACTTTTTCTTAGAGCCAGTATCTACCCAGTACTCACCTTTCTTACTTTTCCAAAGAGAGCCGTCTTGTTTTTTTACTGCATGATCTTTATGTGCAATTGCATATTTAGGATCTTGGAATACAGCTATGCGACCTATTACATATACGTTTTTAGTATGAAGATCTTCGATAAGTTTCACCAGGTCTTCTTCTTTCATTCTTTCTTCCCAGGTGATGACCCCTGTGTTATCTTTTACATCAATCACTATTGCGTTTAGCTCTGTCTCATCAATAAGCGCGAGAATCCTGTCTCTGACAGATGGCGTGCCCGCAACCCAGCTTGATATGTATACGGCTTTGAGGACTTCTGGAGTACTGAGGTGAGAAACTTTTTTTGCCTCATCTAAGACTGCTTCGGACGTGGTTGCGGTACCCACAGCCTCCACTTCCTTATCTGTAACTAATCCCTCTTCACTAAACCCGGAGTAAACTTCTACTGATGAAGGCGTGCCGAAAATAGAGAACAAGATAATGAGCGAGAAAACACCACCAATAAAATAGTGCTTCATGAGTTGACCACAGGCGCTACAGGTTTGCTTTCAGTTTCTTGGTAGTGCGGGGCAACAGCTTGCTGCTTTTTTCGTAAATCTAGGGTGCTTATATAAAGCAGAATTCCAGCAAAGATGAAAATAACATCTTTAGTAAGATCTGGGATGAATATCCATGGGGAGAGTACAAGGAGTACCGCTACTGCTCTTTTGATTCCAAGTGGTGACATGAAGGTAGTTGTTAGTTAATAGTTACTAGTTTATAGTTTTAAAGCTTACTTTTCAAGCTTTTTATATAGTTATTTTAACCCAGGTCTTGTCTAGGCAAGATTCCATGAAGGGATTAGTCAGACGAACCACGGCTCGCAGTCTAAAAGTCCTCTTTCTCTCAGTCTTAAAGCCTGTGTAAACCTTATCTCCTCCCCTCTACTATAACAACGAACTCACCTCGTATCTTATCTTTATGTACTGTAAAATAGTCTGCAACCTGTGAAGCTGTACCTCTCACCACCTCTTCGTGCATCTTACTTAACTCCTTACACACAACCACCATTCTTCCATCTTCTAACTTTTCTTTGAGAGACTCGAGTGTCTTTTCTATCCTATGTACCGACTCATAAAAGGCTGACGCGCGTTCACTCTCAACAATTTTTCCAAAGACTGTCTCTCTCCCCTTCTTCTGCGGGAGAAATCCAAAGAAGGTAAACGTAGCAGATGAAATACCTGATACAGCAAGAGCTGTAGTAAGCGCAGTCGCCCCAGGAAGTGCTACCACCTGTACACCTTCCACCTCTTCATAGACACGCTTCACAATGGAAACCCCTGGATCAGAGATGGTTGGCATCCCTGCGTCAGACACAAGAGCGACGTCACCCCCCTCCGTGAGAGCGTCAATAATTCTTCTGAAGTCGCGCTCTGTGGAGTTGGCATGAAAGACAGAAGTCTTAGTCTCTATACCGTATTCCTTAAACAATCTATGTGTAACGGAGGTATCCTCACAAAAGACGATACTCACTTCTTTCAAAATACGCACCGCACGGTACGTCATATCTTCGAGATTCCCTATTGGGGTTGGGACGATGTAGAGCGTCTTAGACATACGTGCATCCTACCATACAACACCCAGTCTACAATAAAATGTGCTCGCCAGATCTCCCAAAAAACTCTTCTGATAGCTCTTTTGCTTGTGGTGTTAGTTTTGTAAAAAATAGCGACACCTTGAGCTCTCCGTCCTTGACTTCACTGAGAACTTTTTTAATATACGCCGCTGGGTTAATGAATGTGACGCCGCTCCCCAAAAATCTCTTCTCCAGGTAGTCTTCTATGAGCGGGTAGTGGGTGCAGCCTAAAAATACCTGTTTAATATTATTCTCTAGAACATAGTCAACGAGAACATCCACCTCTTCGTCTATCTCGATATCATGCTTATCCTCTATCGCTCTTGCGAGGTTAGTAGAGGCAAGGACTTGCGGAGAAAATAAAGAAAACAGCTCTTGATAAATACCACTTCGTATCGTCGCCTCAGTCGCATAGATAAGGAGTGGCGAATCAGGAGAAATAGAACTGCTTGCACCTTCTGCGAACATCGTCATATCAAAGTATTGCTCTTTCTTAATACCAAGCTCATCTAGTATCGGCATAATATCAAGCGTGGATAGGCTATTGCAGGCACTAATAAAAATATCTACGTTCTTGGTCTGCAGAAATACTAATAACTCTTTCGTGTAGACAAGAAGCTCTTCTTTTGACTTGTTACCGTATGGAGCACGGAGAGTATCTCCAATATAAACATATTCAGAAGGGATAACTTTTACTACTTCCTTTAGGACAGTGAGACCACCAACACCTGAATCAAACACTCCGATACGAATAGACATCGAACCATCTTACCACATAATTAAAAAACGGCCTCCGGGGAGGCCGTTTTTCGTGGGAAGAGGAACTTACCACCTACATTTCGGATCGTGAGGGATGGGCAGCCGACTGTGCGCCTGCGCGCGCCCCCACATTTCTTCCATCCCAACCTCAACCATTCGCGGATCACCGTGCTCGCACTTGTGATTCTTCAGAATGAGGCGGGCAAGTTCGAAAGCCCCCATATGTTTGACGTCTGCTACGTCTGCTACGTCTGCTACTGCTACTGGCACAAAGAACTCCTAAGCCTCTATTTTTTGAGAAAAGAAAATCGGCGGCACAACTGCCGTCGATGTATATATAATAACATATTTTTATAATAAACGCAAGACGCACGCTTCTGTCTTCTGTCTTCTGTCTTCTGTCTAAAATTATCCTACCCTGTTAACCTCCTGCTCCAAGACAATACCTGTCGCTATTCTTACTCTTTCTTTTATATCTTTAACAAAAGCATCTATGTCGTCCGCTGTAGCATCACCATCGTTCACAATGGCGAGCACTTGCTTTTCCCATGTTCGAAGGCTGCCCATCTTTACACCTTTCATCTGTGCGATGTGTTCAATGAGCCAGGCGGCTGGGACCTTGTATGCATCTCCGCGATCAATCAATGGAATAGCTGGGTACTTCCGTCTCAGTTCTTCGGAATGAGTTGTTGTTACTATTGGATTCTTAAAAAATGAACCGCAATTAGGGTATTCTCTCCACTCTGGTAACTTAGACTTCCTTACCTCAATGACCCGTTCTCTTACTTCTTTTATTGATAAGTCTGCTTTACTAAGTAACTCATCTAACGGCTTGTATGTAAGTGTAAAAGGTCTCTCCTTTGAGAGAACTAGTGTGATTGAGAGAATAACATATCTACCTATCTCATGTTTAAAAATAGAATCCCTGTAGGCAAACTTGCAACCTTCTTTGTTGAGCGTCTTTACAGTGCTGTCTACGGTATCAAAAACTTCACATGACAGGAAAGCGTCGGCAAGTTCAGCGCCGTATGCTCCAATATTCTGCACAGGAGCAGCCCCAACTGTCCCAGGGATGTACGAAAGGTTTTCAATACCTCGAAGATTGTTATCGACCGCGAGAGCCACAATGTCGTCCCAAGTTTCTGATGCATAAGCGTGTAGTGTGTAGCGTGTAGCGTGTAGCCCCTCCGACAATGTGCTACCCTTTAGGTTGAGTTTAATGAAAAGAAAAGATGTTAAATCTTTACCAAAATATGAGTTAGTGCCCTGTCCCAGAATATGCACGCGAAGGCCTGCGGCCTTCGCGTGCTTCAGCGCCTCCTGTAACTCTTCCACACTCGACACTTCTACCACCTTCCCCTCTTCCCCAACACGGAGCGAAGAGTAGTCTTTCATTGAAACGGTTTTTATTTCCATGGTACTAGGATAGCAAAATAGTACGAGGTCGTATACAAACAGAAACCGCCGAAGCAGCTCTGCTTCAGCGGTGAATCATTCTTCTTCGAGCAAGCCAAATGAATGGCAAGCCCTGGCGATGAAGGGGACCTGGGATTCGAGCTGATTCAGCTTCTCCTCCGCAATGTCCTTCTGCCTGTAGCACGCAACCACTTGCGGCTTACCCGTGAACATTGCTGTCACGGCAAAGCACTCAAGTTGCTGCTTGTCGATACCGAGAATGCCACAGACGGTCTGCGAGGGCTTGATCACGAGCGTCAGCGTATTGCTCTTATAGCAATCGCAGACGGAGAGCGTAATGCGTACCCCTTTCGAAGGCTCAGCTTCCTAACCTTTGGCGGCAGAAGCCCCTCTGATCTTATTTAATTCTTCGACCATCTACATCTCCTCAATAAAGAAAGAATAGTGAAACACTACTATGAATTTTATGCGCCGCCAATGATTCGTAAGCCAAGATTCTCTGACAAATCTTTCTTCGCCGTCGCTCAAAAAGTTCTCCGACTACACCTTGCTGTCTCACCTACTGACTCGATAAGCTCCACCCATCGAATCTGGACGAAACACACAAGTGAACCAAGATTCGGCCACAAGAGCACCCGCTTCGCTCGAGAAGCTCTCGCGACCCCTATTCGAATCTTGACGGAAAGTGCGCAGGCACTTTCCTGTTCGTTAACAAAAAGAACCCCCTTTCGGGGAGCTCTTCTTTTTGTGCGCGAACCAAGAATCGAACAACCTTCGCTCGCTATCACTCGTTGCGATTTCGGAACCCCTCGGTTCCGATTCCTCCGCCACGGGAAAACTCACGTTTTCCCGACCCCTTTCCTCGTTCGAATCTTGGCTCGCAGTAAAAATAAAAAGATGACAGGACTACTGTCATCTTTTTGTTTTCATGTGCGCGAACCAAGATTCGAACTTGGGACCGCTCGAGTATCAGTCGAGTGCTCTACCAGCTGAGCTATTCGCGCATATTATATTTTTCTACCTGCTGATTATTTGCACGTTTGGTAGTAAGTTACCAGCCGCTTCGAAAGTTTGCTAACTTTCGAAGTCTTCGCGGCCGAGCCGTCTCGAGCTATTCGCGCATATTCGATTTTTAAGCGTAGAAATCAAATCAAAACCAAACAACTTGTATTCACAAGTGAAGATCATACTATCACAAAATGGGGTTTTTGTGAATAGAAAAAGGCCCGCCAAGGCGGGCCTTTTGACCTGTGGCGGTCAAAAGTAGCTCTGATCAGAGCCACTGGCGCATCTTTCGGCGCGCAATGACGACCACGCCCCGCATCACCGTTTTCCTGGGTAGCTGTTTGGCGAACCAAGCAACACACAGAACACCGTGGAGCAGCGCGCCCCAGAACAGAATCTGATGTCCAGGAGTGGTCTCCGGCCCTTGGGTCACAATGGACTCCATGGAAAAGAGGGCGAGGGCGACGCCGGTCAAGATGCCAACGTGCTCAAAGCGAACTATCATGTGCTTCTCCGTTATCAAACAGGGTTTTATTATAACACGATTATACGTTGTCGTCAACGGTTGCCAAGGCTCGCGCTTTAGAGTAGAAATAAGGAGTCAGCACTACCAGGAGAACAGTCATGCAGCTCCCTGTTGCCAAGCCAGGAGAGAGGTTCTTTGTGAAAGTGAAGCCTCAGAAAAAGGGAAACAACTTCACCAACAACGCGATTACCGAAGGTCTCAAGATGCTCGGAATCGCAGAAGAAAGCACCCAAGTAACGCTTCGTGAGGTCACACTCACCAAGTTTTATGAGGTTCCAGAAAGCTTCGTTGATACTCTTCTCAAGCGAGTCCAAGTATACCGAGAATTCTTCAAGGTGTACCACAGCTTCCCTGGAGAAAGAGCAACGGAGTATCGACCAAGGGTCGAGAAAGAGCCGCGCAAAAAATCTGCCAAGAGGCGAGCAACCAGGCTTTTTTGAAACCCGAGGAAATTGGCCGGCGCGCAAGCGCCGGCCAATTATCATTTCAATACTCAAACACTAAAAAGCCAGATATTTCTATCTGGTCTTTCATGGTTACATTACACACATGCTTGTTACCTTTCTTTTGTCACTCCCTAGCGCGAACATTTAATAGTTCATGAATGCGACTTTTGTTACATTTCGTAGTAACACGAATACTTTTTAATGAAGTAATAAACATTCTTGTTCTGTATAAAACAGAATCGACAAAGATGGAATGACCAGTGGTCATTACCAACGATTTCACATTGAATTAATCCACGACCAGCTTCCGCTAGCCGTGCCTTGTTACGACTTACTC
>CAZNZQ010000002.1:60360-89995 GCA_964577675.1 uncultured Candidatus Saccharibacteria bacterium | reverse complement strand
TCGACCTAGGCGGCCTCGAATCCACCTCAGCCCTCATCCACTCACTAGAGGCTGGCAACCTCTCAGTACGTAATGATATACAAGCAAATGGATCAATCTTTGCCAACACCTCTCTCTCTGTAGGACTAGGAGGTATCTATACACAAGGATCATCTGCATTTAACGTATCTACTACTACTGCATCACTTGCATCATTACGCGCCCTCTCTACCTCTTTATCTGATAACTCTACTAACTCTATCCTAGATGTACTATCAGTAGATAGGGGAACCTCAGGTACAGCAGCCTCTGGTATCGGATCAGGTATTCTCTTTAGTTCTGAAAACGCTTCAGGGAATACTGCTACTACTTCTCGTATTGCATCTATCTTAACTACCGCTACTAATGGATCCGAAGTGTCCGCTCTCTCATTCTTTACTCGTACTGCTGGTCAATCAATTACAGAACGTGCGCGTATCACAGGACAAGGCTCTCTCTTACTTGGTACCACTACAGAGTCAGCAACACTCTTTGTGCAAGGAACTTCCACCACTAACCCATTTGTGGTGGCATCGTCTACTGGTGCACAGCTCCTTACTCTTACTACACAAGGAAGACTAGGGCTAGGTACTTCTTCTCCAATCTCTACCTTCTCACTCACAGGCACAGCTGGAACTAACCCTCTCACTATAGCTTCATCTACTGGAACCGCCATCTTCTCTGTTAACCAGGCAGGAAGAACGGTGGTAGGTGCTTCCTCTACACCTGTGGCTAAGTTTGTTACTATCGGAACATCAGGCTCTGCAGAGAATATTCTCACCATAGCTTCATCTTCCGGCGCTCGATTCTTTGAAGTTGCTTCTAATGGACGTGTTGGCGTCGGGTCATCAACTCCAATTGCTAAACTATCTGTCCTTCCAGCAGCAGGAGAGTTAGGATTTGTTGTAGCGTCTTCATATGGCGCTATCGCATTCTCTGTTAACGCATCCGGGTATGTCGGAATTGGAACAACTACCCCAGTATCTGGTACTACAACTGTACCGCTACGTGTAGCAGGAGATATACGTATCGGAACATCAGGTACTAATGGTTGTATACAAGGTAACGGAGGAGCCACTCTTACTGGTACTTGTATTTCTGATGAAAACCTAAAAACTAATGTTAGTGATATTACCAATGTTTTAGATCGCCTCACTTCACTAAGAGTCGTTAACTTTAATTGGAATGCCACTGCTCAGCAGGTGTATGGAAATGATACAACGGCAACTAACACAGGTTTCTTGGCTCAGAACGTAGAATCACTATTCCCTGAGCTTGTAGTTACGGGGGCGCAAGGGTTCAGGCAAGTTAACTATTCAGCTCTCCAACTTTATTCTATAGAGGCCATTAAGGAAGCGGGTAATAGACTTAATACAGCTTCATCATCGCTGACAACTCTTTCAGCTCAGGTTGCTAATAATTATGCCTCATCGTCAGCGTCACTTTTAGCTCTCGCAAGCTCCGTAACAACCAACTATAATGAGGCTAGCTCTACGTTTGCTGCCCTCACAGCTACTGTCAACAGCAACTACAACACTCTTAATAACTCAATTATTTCTGCAAGCACTACTATCGCATCAATAAGTGCTTTGATTAATGCGTCAACTACAATTCTAATCGCAGGTGTCCCAGTTAACGCAATATCAGTTACATCTGCTGGCATAGTTGGTATAGGAAATGACGGGACTCAGCTAGCTGATGAGAAGCTTCGTGTTTCAGGAAGAATTAGGGCTACCGGATTCGATATAGATGCAGCTGCTGACTTGGCTGAGAATTTTGAAGCTGTGGAGGCGGTTGATGCTGGTACTGTAGTTGCTTTTAGCGCAACCACCACTGACTGGTCTACCGGTAACAGCACTTCTACAGAAGATAGCTTCACAATGAGTACAGTAAGAAAAGCAGTTGACGCTTATGAAGCAGTCGGTGTAATCTCAACCAATCCAGGAATTACACTTGGAAAGAACGTAAGAAATGGAGTGCCTGTTGCCTTCCAAGGTAGAATTCCTGTTAAAGTAACTACAGAGAACGGCGAAGTTAGAAGAGGTGACTATCTTACTGTGTCTAACACAATACCTGGATACGCCATGAAGTTAACTGGGGACGGAAGATCAATCGGACGAGCTCTTTCAGATTATCAATCAGGAAGAGATAAGGTGCTTATGTTGGTAGAAAATAGCTTCCAGAAGCTTGATGTGACCGGGAAGAACGCTACTACTACCGGAATGCTAACCTTGGGTAATATTGACCTTAATGCCAACGGAGTAGCGATTGTCAACGTGAAATCGATCGCTTCAGCCAGCGGCACATGGTCGATTGATGAAAATGGACGCATAGTAGCTAAAGTGCTGTGTCTAGAAGATCTCTGTATTGACAAGAATACTCTTACAAACATCCTTAATATCTCAGGCCAGCAAGGAGTTATAATGGGGTCTTCAACTAACACCACAGAGACATCGACCTCGACGCCACCAGAAGAAGGGGGTTCTGAGAATGATTATGCAACCTCTACCGACACAACTCTGTCGCCACAGGAAACAGGACTAACCATAGTGCCTTCAGATAATACTCAGGAAGTTTCTTCTCAACAGACTGAAGACCTTGTCGCTGATCAGGATTTAACAAGTAATGTTAATGTGCCGACAGAAGAATCAAACACAGGCGTTTCTAGTCCTTAAAGGTATTAAAATATAGAACTATTCTAAATAAATGCAGTGATAACTTACTTATTCTTTTTAAATATTATGAATTAGATATTATACTGTGTTTCGAACTATAGTATGAAAAATTTTCTAAAAGGGGGATCAGATGTCATGACTGTTTCTTTTAATAAAAAGTGGGGAGTGATCATCATACTTCTCTTGGGTTCTTTGATAACCTTATTAGGTGTCGTCCTTCTTATCGTTACTACTAGCTTTTCTTCAGACTCCTTTTCATTTGACAAATTAAGTAAAAAGCACCCCTTCCTTTCAAAGAGGGTTCTAATCGAAAATCAAAATGATATAATCATTAATTTTAACCCACTGCGTTATGCTTTGAGGGAGTATGTGAATAGTTTAGAAGGTAAGGTTGGTATATATTTTGAATACCTACCTTCTGGTATCTCCATAGGAGTTAATGACAGGACCGATGTGCGGCTCGCTAGTTTATCTAAGGTTCCGCTTGCTATGGCAATAATGAAAAAAATTGAGGAAGGCAATCTAAATCTTGAAGACACAGTACTTCTTATTGAATCTGACCTGGATTCTAGTTTTGGGGAGTTATGGAAAAGGGGGGCTGGAGCACGGCTGACTATAGATGAACTTTTAAAACAAAGTTTACAAAAATCTGACAACACTGCGTATAGATCTCTTTTTAGATTATTAACACCGACTGAGGTGAATGGCGTATACGATAACCTTGAGATCGTAATTTCTTTTGATAATACTAGCCCTCTTGTGTCTCCTAAATCATACTCATCTATACTAAGGAGTCTATACCTCTCATCTTATTTATCTGAAGAGAATTCTAACTATATTTTAGAAATAATGACCGACAGTCTTTTTGATGATAGTATCTCTAAACCAATACCGCCAAATATTCCGGTTGCCCATAAGGTTGGAGTGTTTTCACAACTTGAAACAAAGGAAAATATTTTTATCGACTGTGGAATTACCTATGTACCACTTAGACCTTATGCTATATGTCTTTTTGTTAAAGATACTGAGGATAAAGCAAAAGAACACGCGGTGGCTCTTTCAAGGATCATCTATGAATACGTCTCTACTGTTCGCGGTTCTCGAGAAAATTAGTACCTACCCTAAGTCTTATAGAACAAATTGTGGATTGCTATTTCTGAGATTTTCATGTATAATAGTTGGATTATGGTAGTACGAATGAGACATACACGTGCACATACAGCTAATAGACGAAGCCATCATGCCTTAAAAGCAACGAACTTGGTAGCGTGTAATAACTGTGGCGCACTCAACACACCGCATACAGTATGTAGCGCTTGTGGTTTTTACAAAGGCAAAAAAGTGGTGGCTGTAAAAGCTAAAGCCAAGAAAGCCTAAATTTTAAAAGTTTTATCCGCTCTTTAACAAATTTTGTTCCCCACACATTTCTAGAATATGAGTACTCGGCACATTGCTCGCACACTTGCTCTACAAACTCTGTTTGAATTAGACATGCAAGAAAATCTTTCAGCTGATCAGACTTTAGTTGCTAATATTTTAGACAGAAATAAGGAAGAATTTGGAGAGGGGGTTAAGGATATGACTTTTGCAAAAGGTATTTTAAACAGTGCTCTTTCGAGGCGAATTACTATTGATGACATAATCACAAGAGCTGCCCCAGATTGGCCTCTTGATAAGATTGGAACTATCGACCGCAATGTTCTAAGAATAGGTCTTACAGAGCTTCTTTTTGGAGACAGGGCCCAGGTTCCACCAAAGGTCGCTATCGATGAAGCAATTGAACTAGCTAAGGCATACGGTGGGGAAACTTCGGGTCGCTTCGTCAACGGAGTTCTCGGTGCTATTTACAAAGAAATGGGTGAACCTGAGAAGGCGCAGAGTACGAAGCCAAAAAATCTAGACCTAGATAGTTCCAAAAAAGAAATTCTAGTCGGCGCAGTTATTTATTCAAGCAGTAATAATAAGCATAATATTGCTCTAGTCCACGATGTTTTCGGGTATTGGACTCTTCCAAAGGGTCATATAGAAAAGACAGAAACTGAAGAAGAGGGGCTACTTAGGGGTATCAAAAAGGAGATAGGTTTAGACGTTGTAGTAGTAGAAAAAATAGGAGAGAACGAATATATAGCGAACAAGCCAGAGATAGGAAAGGTGATTAAACATGTGAGCTACTTCCTTGCTTCCTCTTCTAGATCAGAACTGGTTTTGGAAAATAAAGGTGGATTAGATGAGGCTAAGTGGTTTCCGTTAGAAGATCTACAGACTCTTCGCATGTATGACGACATCAAGCCTCTTATTCAAAAGGCGATTGCGATAATTAGTGATTAGCAACAAGATTATATGACGATAGCAGAATTTAAAGAAATTAACAATCTCCTGTTTAAGGATGATGCTCTTATTGAGCAGGCGTTTATCCATCGTAGTTTTATTAATGAAAACCCTCGGGTAAGAACAACTCACAACGAGCGTCTAGAGTTTCTTGGGGACGCAGTGTTAGAGCTTGTAGTAACTGAGTTTTTGTACACTAAGTATCCTCACCAGAATGAAGGGGACTTAACAGCATATAGATCTGCTCTTGTGAACGCTATTACTTTAGGTGAGGTTGCGACGTTACTTGGTTTTAACGACCTTATTCGATTATCAAAAGGTGAAGCAAAGGACGTACACAGAGCTCGTTCCTCTATTTTAGCTGATGCGTACGAAGCTGTGATTGGTGCAGTCTATTTGGGTCTTGGGTATGAGACGGCTCATAAATTTATTGCTACCACTCTCCTCATTAAAACCGAAGAGATAATAAGAAAAGGTCTCCATAGGGATGCTAAAAGTTTTGTACAAGAGAAATCCCAAGAGATATATAGCCTTACCCCAACATATAAGGTTCTCTCAGAGGAAGGTCCAGACCACGACAAACTTTTTAAGGTTGCCATCTTCTTTGGTGATGAGTATATCGCAGAAGGTAAAGGTAAAAGTAAACAAGAAGCCGAGACCTCTGCTGCAAGGAGCGCTCTAGTTGCTAAGGGGTGGGTTTCGGCGTCTTAGGTCTATGAGACTGGATAAGCTTCTGGTGTTAAAAGGACTCTGCTCAACAAGGCAAGAGGCAAAGGAAGTCATCGACAAAGGTCACGCATTGGTTGACGGTGTTCCGATCACAAAGCAGAGCAAGGACGTTAACGAGGGGACTGCTCTAGAGGTGCTCTCTACTAGAAGATATGTTTCCAGGGGCGGTGAAAAGCTTGCTGGGGCGTTCAATTTTATCTTTGGTGACGAAGAAAAAGTATATGACTTTTTGCAAGGTAAGACAGCGCTTGATATTGGAGCATCTACTGGAGGATTTACTGACTTCCTGTTGCAGCATGGGGTTTCTTTTGTGACGGCTGTTGATGTTGGGAGCGGGCAGCTTCATGAACACGTTAAGATGAATACACAGGTTACATCTTTCGAGAACACCGATATACGAGACTTCTCTACGGACGAAAAGTATGACGTTATCGTCGCGGACTTATCCTTTATTCCGCTTAAAAATGTTATTGAAAAGACTATCTCTTTTGGTAAGAAAGGTGCTTATTTCTTTCTACTCATTAAGCCTCAATTTGAAGTGGGAAAGGGGAATACAAAAAAAGGAGTAGTGAAAGACCCCCATCTTGTCTCAGAGACTCTCAGTGCGTATGAGTCCCTACTTCTAGAGTACAGGGTTAAAAATTTACAGATAACCAAGTGCGTCATCTCTGGAGGTGATGGTAATCAGGAATATTTTGCCAGCTTTTCATTATAAATAAGTTCCCCTCTAGACAAAGTAAAAACCTCACATTGCTGCGAGGTTTTTACTTCTCCTAACTTAATTAGAAAGAACGACGAGGTCGGTCTTCACGAGGAGCGAGTGGGCGCGCAATGTTAACGGTAAGACGACGTCCTTGGAAGTCCTGGTCGTGGAACATAGAGATAGCTTTTTCAGCCTCAGCCTCTGATGACATTTCCACGAAACCAAAGCCTTTTGAGCGGTTGGTCATCTTGTCGATAATAATTTGTGCTGAAACTACTGTTCCAGCTGCTGCGAAGTGGTTCTTTAGATCATCATTTGTTGATGAGTAAGGGATTCCACCCACGTAAAGTTTTGTGTTCATTTACTTGTTAACTAACTTGGTAACCATAAGCGACACGTGCACAGAGGAGTATGTGTATACACAATGTAAAACGTGAGATTGCTTACTTCCCTCTACTATACCACATTTTTATTTAAAAGTCGACCTTTTACACAGTGAGAAAACCCTCTATTTATAAGGCTCCTAAGTCAAGAGTCTGTGTAATACCAAGTTCTTTGACGAATTCTGGCACGTGAGAGACAACAATTACAGGACCCTGGTAATCATGTATAGCTTTAGCAATAACTGGGGTATGACGGAAGTTTATGTGGTTAGTCGGCTCGTCAAGTATAAGAAGTCCCGGCTGTTGTAGTCTGAGATAGGCGAACATAAGTAGACCCTTTTGACCTTCCGAAAGAAGTCCAATCTTGGAAGCAAGTTGCTGTCCACCAAGCAACATGCTGGCAGCCACAGACCTGAGGAGCTGATCATCAAGTCTTTTGAAAATTTTAGCGAGCTCTTGGTAGGGACTTTTTTCAAAGTCGAGCGTTGAAAAGTCTTGTCTGTAGTAACCGACAGTAATACCGTCTTTAATGGTGACTCCTTTTTCTTTACGATTCGCAATCTTCTCAAGTAATGTTGTTTTGCCAATACCATTTGGTCCGGTTATGTGAAGCTTCTCGCCTTTACGTAATTCAATAGAAACATTTCTCTTTACAGGCTTACCGTCGTGAAGTACTTCAACTGACTCGAAGCTCACAATAACACTCCCTATATCTTCTTGGCAGGGGATAGTGAAGGGTTTGATTGTTTTGTCTTCCTTGCGCACTTCTACCTTACTGTCCTCAAGCTCTTCGACTTCTTCCTTAAGCTTAGCTGCAAGTTTACGCATCTTGCCTCCCTTAAGGGCGAAGAAGTTTACCTTGTCCTTATTGTCCTGTATTTCCTTTTCAAGCTGAGCATTCGCACGCTCTGCTCGTTCTACCTGTCGCTTAATATCTTCTACTACCTTAAAGTAGTTACCGACATATTGTTCTACCTTGTACTCCTGTGTATTGATATATAACACCCCATGGGTGAAGGAGTTAAGGAACTGCGCGTCGTGAGAGATGACAAGAACTGTCTTAGGGTATGACTTCATAAATTCAGTCAACATGAAAATGCCAGCCTTGTCTAAGTTGTTGGTTGGTTCGTCCAAAAGGAGGATATCTGGGTCTTGGATAAGTGCCTGAGCTATAAGAAGACGACCCTTTTGTCCGCCAGAGAGAAGCTTGATTTCTTTGTCCATGTCGACATTAAGTTCTACAGTTTTAAAGACAGACATGGCTCGCTTATCAATGTCATAGATTTTGGTGTCAAAAGGTTCCTGCAGAAACTCTCGGACGGTAAGATGCCACTTAGTATGTGGGATAAACTGCTTAGCAATAGCTATTTTCATCCCTTGCCCCAGGATAATCCTGCCTTCTTCAGGCTTCATTTCTCCCATGATGAGAGAAAAGAGCGTAGACTTACCTGCACCGTTTGGTCCCATGAGAGTGAATTTAGACCCTTTACGTAGAACAAAAGTACTCTCTATGAGTATTGGCTTATTTTCAGAATATTTAAATGTTACGTCATCGAATCGAAGCACTGCTTCTCCGGCGAGTGGGTTTATTTTTTCTGCCATATATCAAAATAACTATAGGATTCTACCATATTTTTCGTTTTTCGTCATGTAATCTGCTTGTTTCCGTGTCTAAACATTGCCCTCAGTATTCAACAGCAGGAGAAGGAAGGTGGTGATATACTTTTTAGATGTATAAGCATATGATTATAGGATTGACGTTTCTCATCCTGGGATACGCCGGTTACTATTTTAGAGCCTCTGGGGGCAGCGATATGCTTACCAAGGCAATCACTCAAACAATAGAAGCCCAAGAGGGTGTCACCATAGCACAACTCTTCTCCGGTGAATATGAGTGCATAGAGGAAGATGGTTGTCAGTACCCGGTTAAAATTATATTACTGGACGACACTACATTTGAGCTTTTTTACACCCAGACCGATACTGGGGAGGAAGTGCCTGTCGCTCAGGGGACTTGGGGAGTCGGTAAAAACAACAAGCTTATACTGCTCGTTGATAAACGGTTCTCACTAGCTACAGTGCCTAACTCAATCTATGGCGTAATAGATACGATCAAGATACGTGAACTTTCTAAAAAGACACAGCTATTTGCTTGGATGGAAAATCCAATCTTTACGAGAACTAGAGCAGCCGTGCTCGAAAAAGGCGACACTTTGGATGTAACAGAGTAGTATCTAACTACTTGATAGCTGGCGCTACTTGTTAAATAATTTTCTTAGAATCTGATCTAACTTCTTGTACCACTTCTTCAACGTATCATTTCTATCCACGAAAGAAAGAACTATTTTTTCTAAACGTGTACTTTCAAATGAAAGTAGGATAATCCCCACCAGTAAAAACAGAGTTCCATTAAGAATAGGGAGGATAAGACCAAAAATACCAATAAGAATAAGGCTAAGTCCGAGAACAATTAAGAGGAATTTTTTGATATGGGTCATTTATAGTGCCTTGAGTATATCATTCACTATTCGATACTTATAAAAGCACTCGTGCCCTTCTATACATGAATGCGCAACCTCGATCTCATTGTTTTTATTTATGTAGATATTACTTGGACGAACTGCGGTCGTTAGAACATCTATCAGCAGTCCGTTAGCTGGAGCGAACTCGCCACTATGAAGACCAAGAGCAAGCAATAGATAGTATTCTGAGCTCTCTTCGTTAATCTTCTTTTCAACAATAAATACAACGTCGACTAACATATCCATATTAAGATCTTTAACATATCCAAGTTGAGTTGGTAGAAATGGTTCTGTTCCTGTGCCTAAGGTAACTTTTGTTCCGTTTATCAGGTACTCCAGATCAAAGTATGTCTTCGTCGAAGAAGAAGTTAAAGCCTGAGTTACGACTTCCTTTTTCTGACCTGGATTAGTGAATACTTTACCTGGAATCTTGCATTGTTCAGGGTAAGTAGTAAGTACTTTGTACCCAGCGGCAACACAAGATTCAAATGAAGTAATACTCTTATATCTCTCTTCAGTCTTTAGGAAGTAGATGTAGACGGCTACCGCTATACTGACAAGTGAAACTAAATAGAGAAGACTACTTTTTGATATTCTTTGTTGTGACATATTGCATTTTTGTATACGTGTAGTGTAGTACCATTTTTGCTAATGAGACACACTTCTTTAATAGTATCCACGACTCAGGCTTTATCTCTTCTACCTTAAGATGTCTGTACTCTTTCCCTGGATAACGGTAGAAGAAGACCGGGATAAGCACGAGGGTAAGAACCATGGCAAAGGATAGTCCGAACATGATTGCAAATGCTAACGGCCCCCAAAGCGCTGAAACAAAGGCTAGTGGTATCATCCCTACAACCGTTGTTACTGTAGTTAAGAATATTGGGCGAAGTCGTATAGCAGAAGACTCTACTATTACTTCAGATAAAGTAACACCTTCTTTTTCCTTATCATGCTCTAATTTACGAAGAAGAGAGTCGAGCAGGATTATTGCATGGTTGATAATTACACCAGCTAGTGCTATTAGCCCGAGCATCGAAGAGAACGATAATGCCTGCCCAGTGAGCGTGAGCCCGAAGAGTACGCCGATAAGTGATAAGGGGATCGTTAAGAGGAGGTAAAGAGAGTAACGTATTGAGTTAAACTCAAGAACCAAGATAGCAAGCATCCCCACCATTCCAGCAACGAGTGCCAGGAACATTTCAGTAAAGGTTTTTTCTACATCTTCATTTTCTCCTCCATATTTTATTTCAACCGATTCTGGTATATCTAGAAGACCCTCCTTTGCCTTAAATGCAGCCACGACCTCAAGGGCCGTCATGCCTTCTTCTAGATTGCTAGAAACACGGGTGATACGCTTACCTTCTTCATGACTAATACTTGCACGACTCTCGCTAACAGAAATCGTTACAATCGAGCCTAGTAATACTGAGCCGTTCGGCGTAGCTATAGGCAACTGCTTTATTGCATCAATATTAGTCTTGATTGTATCTTCCGGGTTAATAAAATTAGGGTTAAGGTCTACCTTAACGACTATATCTATGTCATCTTCTTGCTTTTTTATTGTCGATGCAGTCACACCAGACACAGCAGCTCTTAGAACTTGAGATACAGAAAGTGCGCTTAGTCCTGCTTGAGATGCTTTTGCTCGGTCTATCTCAACAGTGAACTGTGTCCCATTGTCCCCAAGGGAGGTTACTACATCTCTTGTACCAGGAATTTCTTTTAGTAGGGTTTCTGCCTTATCAGCTACAAGTGAGAGAGCTTCTAGGTCATCACCCTTAAATGTTATGAGTACTGGCGCCCCACTTGGTGGTCCGTTATTTCCTTGGTCTACCTTAATTATTGCGTCTTGAATCGGCGAGAGCTTTGCTCTGAGCACATTAATAGTCTCACTAGAGGTCAACTCGCGGTCATCCTTAAGGAGGACGGTAATGTTGGCTATTTTGGTATTAGCACTTCCTCCGTCTGAGGAGAACACTGATCCGGCACCAACGGTGGTAACGAATGACTTTATGTAAAGCTCTTCATAAAGCAACTCTTCGACCTGCCTCACGGCTAAGTCAGTAGAGAGAAGGGGTGTGCCTTGAGGTTTCTCCACTGAGACGAATACGAAACTTTGGTCATCTTGTGGGAAGAACTGAACCTTCAGTAACCCAGTTATTGGCAAAAATAGTGAAGCTACAAAAAGTATTGCGAGAGTATTTAAGAACCTATCTTGAAGTTTCCTGTTGTGAAGAATTGTACGAAGAAAGTTCTTGTACCAGTCTTGTGCTTTATGGAACCACTCTTCCTGCAGCTCTGTGAACCTACTTTCTTTTACCTCATTCTTAGATAACAATATAGCGAGCAGCGGCACCATACCAAGTGCCACAACTATAGATGCTAGCAAAACGAAGATAATCGTAAACGGTATAGAAGAGATGAACTGTCCAGTAACACCTGAGAGGAAGAATAACGGGGCGAAAACAGCTACGGTCGTCATTGTTCCTGCGATAAGCGGCCATGCATATTCTTTAAGCGAAGCTACGGCCGCCTCATGAGCACTTCCTAGTAATTTGGTTCTTGTGTGAATTGCTTCTGCGATAACGATACCAGAGTCCACCAAGATACCTATTGCAAGAATCAGTGAAAAAAGAGAGATGAAGTTAATGGTGTTCCCAGAAACATTAAGACCGATAAAAGCGATCACGAAGGAAAGTGGTATAGAGAGCCCAGCCACAAGTGACTCTCTCCAGCCAATAGTAAGGAAGAGCATTACCATTACAAGTGTTACTGTTTCAAGGCCTACGCGCGTAAGCTGGCGGAGATCTTTCTTTACATCATTTCCTGCATCGTAAGAAATAACGAGATTAGACCCGATGAGGAGCGTTCCTTTCAGCTCGTCTAGCTTATCTTTTACTGCTTGTCCAATAACTGTTATGTCCCCACCAGACTTCTTGTAGATATTAAGCGTAATTGCGTTCTGGGATGGCTCACCATCAAGTGATATTCTAGAAAAAGTACTCGGGGGAGCTAGTCCATCTGCTATAAATGCAATATCACGTAAATACACCACACTCCCATTTGGTGTCGTAAGGGGAATATCTTCTACAAGAGCCGCATCATCAATTGCACCAGAAAACTTAATCGGATAGTCGATATCAGCTACAGTTATATTTCCAATAGGTAGAGATGCATTCGCGCTTTGTATCGCTCCTATAACTTGGTTAAGCGAAAGACCGTAGCTTGCCAGTCTATCCTTACGAACTACTACCTGTACTTCTTTTTTGCGGGTACCAGTTATTTGTACATCAGAAACACCTTCGACTTTCTTTAGTTCGCGCTTAACATCTTCGCCTAGCACTCGTAAGCTAGCAGGACTTGCATCTTGCGAAACTGAAATGATAAGAATAGGCTGTTCTGAAAAATTAACTTTACTTACCATCGGGTCAGTTGCATCCTCTGGAAGCTCACCCTTCACCCTATCAACCGCTTCCTTCAGCTTATCGATAGAATCCTCAATGTCTGCAGAAGCGTCGAACTGTGCCGTAATAACAGACACTCCTTCACGTGAAGACGAAGTAACCTTGTCTATGTTTTCTGCATTAAGTATTTCTTGCTCGAGTTTATTTGTTATAAGTTTCTCGACATCTTCTGCTGAGGCGCCTCTTAAGACGGTCGAGACGATGCCGACTGGAACAATCACCTCTGGCGCAGACTCTTTTGGTATAGCCAATAGAGAATAGAGGCCAGCAATCACTAGCGCAAACATGAGTAGATAGGTAAATACTTTTTTACGAAGAAAGAAAAGCCAGAGAGTAAGCATATGTGTTCTATTATTCTGCGATAACCACCTCCATTCCTTCCTTTAGGCCACGTGCATCTACCACGATAGATTCCTGTCCTGAGAGACCTTCTAGAATCTGTATCTGGTCACCTAAAATAGCACCTTCTTTGACCTTAACAGCAACTAGTGTGCTGGTTGTACTCACTGTAAAGACATTTGCTCCTTGTGGGGTGAGTTTAAGAGCAGAGAGGGGGATAAGGATGGCTGTAGTGGTTGGAGACGCAACGGCCTGAGATACGGTAGCTGATGTACTTCTTTCAACAGAAACTCTTACTGACTGTCCATTGATAAGCGAGGTCCCTTTATTTTTAACCCCAATACGTACCTCCATTTTTTTAGTGATGGGGTCAACAGCGCTAGCAACGCGAGTAACAACTCCTTCTATTGTGTTGTTAATCATAGCTTTAGACCCGACAGTAACGCGCTTCGCATCGTCTTCGTTAACAGAAGAAACAATTTCTAGCGCACCATTATTAGAAATGACTGCCACCTGACTAAATGCACCAATGTAATCCCCGGTGTTAATAGAAAGAGAATTAATTGTCCCCGTTATCGGACTGCGGATTATTGTCTTCTGATAACGTGAAAGTGCGGCGTTATACGCGCCGAGTGCCTGTTTTACCTGGGCTTCAGCACTAGCAATATTACCTGCCGTCTCAGAAGCTAGAGACCCTGAGACCTGACTTGCGGTAATGCTCGATGACAGAGATTGACGCGAAGCTACAATGGCAGTTAGAGATCCGAGGACTGACTGTCGCGCAGCTTGTACTGCTATTTTACCAGCGTCTATAGATGACTGAGGGTATGAAGTATCCTGTATTGCTTTGTTGTATGCAGAAGAGAGATCGTCTAAGTATGTTTTTACGAGCTGAGCTTCAGACTGGACTGTAGTGAGCTCTGCTGTTAGGTCACTGTTTATGTTAAGAGTTTTATTTTTTACTTCTCGCGCAACAAGCATCTTTTCTATAGACTTTCTCTTGGTTTCAATAGAAATAGTTAGGTTCGCATCTGGTACTGAGGGAAGAAACTTTGCCTGATCGAACTTTGCGTCAGAAAAGGCTCCATCGGTTTTACCTCTAACAGCGTCATCCATTACAGTGTATGCACTGTATATAGCATTGAGAGACTGATTCTTTGTATCAGAAAGAGATGATCCTGTCTGTGAGCTATTAAGTCTAGTAATATCACGCGCCGCTTTTGCTTGTTCATAGGCACCTTCAGCCTGGAGTAAAGACGCTCGTTCTCCCGAGTTCTCAAACTCTGCTATGACTTGGCCAGCGTACACCGTATCACCTAATTTTTTATACACTCGGTTTAACTTTCCGCTCGACTCAGAGCGAATAGTTGCCTCACTAATTGAAGTCACCATACCAATCAAAGGGAGATCTTTTTCGTTACTCGAAAGCGCGGAGAGTGAGGAAACAACGACTTTTCTTGGAAGTGTCTCTACTCTAGTCGTAACATCACCTGAAGGGACAAGTATTCTAGCCAAAACAATAACAGCAACCACCTCGCCTGCGATAAGTGCGTACTTCTTATTACGGGGAAGCTCTTTATGTAACCGAACCCACTCAGCCCTGATACCTTTAGTGTAGTCAATTATTTTCTTTATATGTTTGTTCATATTTATTTAAATTACTCAGTGATAGTCTGTACGACTCTTTTTAATGTTGCTGTGGTGGCTATTTTGTCCTGATTACTTAGAACAGAGAAGTGATTTTCTACTACCTCTAATATGGTTGCTTCTGTTTTTTTAAAAACCGTGAGCCCAAGCGGGGTAAGGGATAATGAGTATGACTTTTTGTTATGCTCTTCCTTTTCTCGTACTAAAAGTTTCTTTGTAATAAGAATTCCGATGTGACGACTAACAGTTGCTTCAGTTAATCTCAATCTCTCGGCGAGTTTTGCCTGGGAGAGGGAGGGGGTTATTCCTGTAGCGAAACCAACCAAAACCAAATACTGACTAAGCGAAATGTCTTCTCTCTTAGTTAGCACCGCTTCAATCCTCTTCTCAAGCTCGTCATGAAGAACATGCAACATGTACATAAGCTCTCCACTTGCTGAAGTGAGCATTTTACAGTCTTTCGGATCACAGGTTGTTGTCAATTTTTTTGTCACACCGCAATCTTAGCATGCTAAGCATTACAGGGTCAATAGTGAGACTTTTATGTGCTATAGTTATCATATTGAAAGCAGAAACACATACAGTGTGGGATGTAATAGTTATAGGTGGCGGGCCTTCTGGGATGATCGCAGCAGGTAAAGCAGGCAGTATGGGTAAAAAGGTGCTTCTTCTTGAGAAGAATGGGGTGCTGGGTAAAAAACTGCTTATCACAGGAGGCGGCCGCTGTAATATCACCAACAACAAAACAAATACCCGCGAAATGTTAGCCAAGTACAAAGGAAACGATAAGTTTCTCTTTTCTGCATTCTCACAATTTGATGTCAACGATACCCTTACTTTTTTTAAAGAAAGAGGACTAGAAACCAAAGAGGAGAACGAAGGTCGAATGTTCCCTGTCACGGACAAAGCAGAAACTGTCTACAATGTGCTCTATAAGTACATGGAACAAGGTGGGGTAAAAATTCAAAAAGGAAGCATTGTTGGAGGAATATCTATAGAGAAAGGAACTAACCACGTATGTGTATCAACCAAAAGCGGTAACCAGCTTTTTACCAAATCTTGCATAGTGGCGACAGGTGGCCTGTCACGCCCAGAGACTGGATCAACTGGGGAAGGACTACTTTGGCTCAAGAAGCTTGGTCACACCATAAAAGAAAATGACATGGCACTCGTCCCGCTTCTCCTTAATGACGAGTGGTCAAAAAAGTTGAGCGGTCTTACTTTAGAGAATATTAAAATAACCGTTTACCAAAACAAAGAGAAGCAGCTATCTGAAAAGGGTAAGATTCTCTTTACGCACACTGGCGTTAGTGGGCCTACCATACTTAATATGAGTCGAGAAATTGGTGATTTACTCAAGTATGACGAAGTGACTCTCATGCTTGACCTTTTCCCAAGCATTGACATTGGGTCACTCCGTCAGCGCTTCCAAGGGTACCTAGTTGAGGAGAGTAATAAGAAGCTGAAAAACGTACTTCCTACTTTTGTGCCATCGTCACTTGCAAACACTCTTTTAGAGCTCTCTTCAATCAATGGTGACACTTTTTGTCACAGTGTGAGCTCTGAAGACAGGGTAAAGCTTGTTAGACAGATGAAGGAAATACCTCTTCATGTAAAAGAACTAATGGGTAAAGAGAAAGCGATTGTTTCTTCTGGTGGAGTCGCTCTCACTGAGGTAGACTTTAAGACCATGCAATCGAAGATACATCCACAACTATTTCTTGTGGGCGACGTTTTGGATGTAGACAGGCCGTCGGGTGGGTATAGTCTGCAGCTATGTTGGACTACTGGGTATATAGCGGGAACTAATGCATAATAAAATGACACCAAGCGGTGTCATTTTATATCATGGTATATTGTACAGTTTTACTACCGATTAAAGAAATTGCGAGCAACAATTACTGGGGTCTTAAGTAAAAAGAGGAGACTAAGAAGCAGGGTACCCACAATGAAGATTGCCAAATGTGTAACGTCCTTTTCTGTAACAGACAGGTACAATAGCCATCCACTTACTGTGCCATAGATGAGAGACATTGCCGTAAAGAAGAGTCCTCCCATGCTTGTCGTGATAGCCTCTGGGTCGTCTGTTTCAGTGTTGGGAAAGATAGCACCGAGCGAAAGAGCGAATGTAACAATAAGAAGTATGACCGATATCAGAAGAGCAAACATGTATGAGGCACTAGATAAAGACAAGTTCAATGCTTGGACGTTGATGTAACTCATGAGTGACCCAACCAGCGTGAAGAATACTGTGTAGAAGAAATATTTCCCGTAGAATATTTTTTTGAAACTAAGAGGGGCGCTTGCAAGTATCCAAGAAGTCTTCTTTTCAACACTAAACGCAGGGAAAACGAAACGCAGCACGAACGCAGCGATAAAGTAAATCGCAATAATGAACTGTAGCGCCTGAACTACAGCGAATTTAGCGCTCACATCTGCTTCGTGCTTTCTAATATTGTTATCGAGGAGCACACTCATAGCAATTTGAAGCAACCAAATCGAGAAAAGGAATAGAAACCATAACACTCCTTTAAAGTTTCTAGAAGAAACCAACAGCTCTTTCTTAAAGAGAACATAAAGCGGACCTCCACTAAAGCTATACGTCATTCCCGTGACTGCGTTCTGATTAAGGCCGGCACCGCTTCCTTCTTGAAGCTTTTGCCACATTGGGTAAAAACGAGGTGAGACAACCCACCACACTAAAGCAAAAGCCAGACTGATAAGTCCAAGTGTAAAGAAGTATCCAAGAGCTGAAACGATGTTCCCAGCTTGAAAACTTACTATCTCAAGTGCAAAAGTATGTGTAGGTAACCCGTTAAAGTACGAACCGATGTTTGCGACACTTAATGTAGTATCTACGTCCTCTGCTTTGAACAACTGAACAAGATCTATCGCCACTAGTTTATTCCATACCCAGGCAACGACTAGTCCTAGTGACCCAGCTAAAAGGATAACCAAACCTTTTAGGTTAAAAGTTAGTTGTTGTACTTTTTTGGACGCCACATAATAGACCTCCGCTACCAAAAGTAGAGCAGTAAGAGTTGCTGCGTTAAGTAAAAGAACCAAGAACAGAACAGAACAGAGTATAAAGAAGAGGCTAACACTTCCTACGTCGTAGACTTTGTTAAACGCCAAGATCGCAGGCAGGAACATAATAAATGAAGGCAGTAGGGACATAAGAATACTGCGTAGCAAGACTACTTTAGGAAAGAGAGTAAAGCCTGGGGAGCTTATTATCCAGTTGTTATATTCACCGCGAAATGAGTTAAAGATACCGGAGACAAGGGAGCTCACTATAACTATACCAGCGAGCACAAGTAAGAATGCCTCATATAGAAACAGCGTGAGAGCAAGCTTTATGTCATCAACTGCTTCTATATTGATGTAACGGAATCCAGTAACAAAGAAAAAATATATCCCCATTGCTACAAAGCTAAAGACAACCAAGAAAAGGGTAGAGGTGATAACCTTCGCTAGTGTTTTAGTTCTAAAGTACTTAATCACTTTCCCTAACTCAAACTGTAAAAAGAGTCTCATCATAGGCGAGAGATTACTGTGCTAGTTTCTTATATACCTCTTCTAGCGTTGCGTCCTGTTGAAGTCCTGCTTTTTCTCGTAATTCTGCCAAAGTGCCAGATGCAACTAGAGACCCATTTCTTAAGAAACCGATACGATGTGATATTTCTTCAGCGACAGGAAGTGTGTGCGTAACGAGAAGCACCGCGCCACCGTTCTTTGCGTAGTCTACGAACATTTTCTTTGCAATTTCGGCTCCAGTCGGGTCGAGTCCAACTATTGGTTCATCGATGAGAAGTAACTTAGGGTTATGCGACATCGCAGCTAAGATACTAAACTTTTGCTTATTACCACGAGAAAAGTCTTCAAAGTAATTATTTTCTACGCCCTGAAGGTTGAAGGTGTTGAGAAGTTCAGGGATAGCCTTAGCCCTAGTCTTCTCGTCTATACCATAAAGCGCTTGAGTGAAGTTCAAAAACTCACCGCCTGTCATATGTGACCAAATAGATGGCTCGTCTGGAATATATCCGATATCTGCTTTTGCCTTCTCGCTATTTTTTACAATATTATGATCGTTTACAGTTATAATCCCAGAGGTTGGCTGTAGCAATCCAACGATACTTTTAACGAGAGTACTTTTACCTGCGCTATTAGGACCAATCAGAGAAAATATTTCTCCTTTTTCTATTGAAAAACTAACATCATTAACCGCCTTATTTTTACCGAATACTTTTGTAAGATTGTGGACTTTTAGCATAACTAAAGTATACGTAGCATGCGTAAGTATACGCAAGGGAAAGTAGAAGTTCATTCTATGACGTCCGACAAAACAAAACCGCCTTTTACGACGGTTCCGCCATAAGGCGGGGCAGAGCACAGGACTAGCGATAGTTGTGCCATTACAGTCCGTACTTTCGCCACTGTTCACTGCCACAACGAGGACACTGTGAGCAGCTATGTCACCACCACGACAGTCGCTATGGCGCCAGACTTTGTCACAGTCGTCACATTTATGACGATGAGACCAGCTTATCTTGTCTAAAAGCGTCGACAAGACGTGTCCAAGAAATGAGACCACCTTCCTTCTCAAGAATCAACCTATTGGGCTCCGTGGGCAGGGATCGAACCTGCGACCAACTCGTTAACAGCGAGCTGCTCTACCGCTGAGCTACCACGGAATATAGTTTTGTTTACTTACTGATCTGTAAACGTAATAAGAATTCTACTAAAAAAAAGCCTTATCTGCAAGCTCATTTTTGTGCATATGAATGTGTACGCTAATAAGAAAACCCTTTCATTCCAGAAAGGGTTTTCTTATTGACAAACCTAGTAACTAGTTCTTAAAGAGAATGATCCTTTAGTCTGGTGTAGACATATGCTGTGGCAAAAATAGAAATAGGAATTGTCACAGCTAGACCTACAACAAAGAATGCCAGCCCAAGGATATTGAGTAGTCCAATGAGAACCAAAAGCCCTAATATCATCCAGAAGTGACCTTTAGTTAGCCTGAGACTGGTATCAATAATACTCTTAAGTGTAGCGTCTTCGTTTTCCACTATAACGTAAGGGAAGAACTTGAAACGTACAGCAAGATAGATACTCGGTATGATAATAAGAAGACCGAGGAACTTTGCTGGGACAAAAAAGAGAAACACAGCAGCCAGGATTACAGGGATAGCGTAGAGCACAGAAATGAGAACAAATTTAGCAACCTTCTTTGGTGACAAAAGAGGGGTGAACAAATTCTCAAATGTGAAGTGGTGATCCCTCACAATAAGCAGCGACACAGACACCACAGAAAGCGCAACCATAAGAGTAACCACAGTTCTCAAAAGAGGGACATGGCCAACTGAATTAATAATTAAAGTGACTAGTAAAAAAGTTAGGAAACAAAACCAATAGTGCTGCTTTGTTTTATTCCAACCAAAAACAAAAGCATCTTTAAACGAAAAATTATGTCTACTCATATGCTACTAAGTATACTCCAGAGTGATACAAATTAATGCAACGATACCTGTGCATAAGCATCGTTATTCTCATTTATATAATTCATACTATACTGTAACCATTATTCGTTAAGCATCTTCATAAAATAACTATGCACATCATTATTACAGGTATACATATCGAGATGACCGAAGCAATTCATTCGTACGCGATGGATAAAATGAGTACGCTTGAGAAAATGATTCCGAAAGACGACGGAAGCGCCAAGCTTGCAATCGAACTATCTAAAGTGAGTAACCATCACACTCACGGTGAAGTATTCCAAGCCGAAGCTATTCTACACATCAAGGGCAAGGACGCAGCACTCAAGACAACTCAAGATGATTTGTATAAAGCAATTGACGTTTTGAAAGACATGCTCACAAGAGAACTTGCAACACATAAAGACAAGGAACGTTCAATCTTGCGAAGAGGGGCGCATAAAGTAAAACAATTATTGAAACGTTTAGGATAATACACTACTTATTCATAGTATGGATAATGAGACAAAAATTACATATGGGATTATCGGAGGGCTCGTTATTCTTTTGCTCTGTATAGCTTTTGTCTTACAGGGAGCATCTCCTTCGGAGGAGACACCTAAGCAAACATCAACAGGAACGACAACGAGTAAGGCAATACCTCAAGCACAAGTAAATTCACAAATATCAACTACAACTAATACTATGGAAAATAAATCATACACTCAGGCGGTCATCACTACTAACAAAGGAGTAATCGAAGTAGACCTTGATACCTCAAAGGCTTTAACTGTTGGCAACTTCGGCAAGCTCGCAGAGAGCTCCTTCTATAACGGTGTGCGCTTCCACCGTGTGATTAAGGGCTTCATGATTCAAGCCGGAGACCCGCTTTCAAAAGACGTGGTTAACAAGAGCGCCTGGGGCACAGGAGGACCTGGATATCGCTTCAATGATGAGCTGACAGGTAGCGAACAGTACACCTTAGGCACCCTCGCGATGGCTAACGCTGGACCTAACACTAATGGTAGTCAGTTCTTCATCGTCACGGCACAACCTGGGGTACCGCTTCCTCCTTCATACACAGTGTTTGGGAAAGTTACAAAAGGTATTGAGGTTGCTCTCGCAATTGAAAACGTTGCGACATCTCCTAATGACCAACCATTAGAAGATATTGTTATTGAAAAAATTGAAATGAAGTAAGCTAATTAGAAAATTCATTTAATACAAAAGATGGAGACCGAAGGTCTCCATCTTTTGTATTAAAAACTATCAACTACTGACATTAACCAGTAACTACCCCAGGTACCCTCTCTTAAAGCTTTCAAAGTCCATCTGCTTCTTACCTTCAGGGGTCACAGAGAGAATATATGCAGACACCTCGGTCGTGCCTTTATCGTTTACTAAGTCGAGTCCGTTAATCTTTACTCGCATATCCTTTTCGCCGTGGTTAATGAAAAAGTAAATCCCAGGCCATGGGTTGAGCGCTCTATATTTACGCCTTACTTCTCTGATATCATCAGAGAGTGTAATGAGGCCTAGTTCTTTTGTAATTTTTTTACAAGTAGTCGCTTCATTGTGGTTCTGTTCTTTAGGAACAAGAACTCCTTCTAGGTAGTGCGGTAGACACTGCACGAGCATCTCACCTCCAATCTGTCCACATAGAACCTCTAGGGTCCCCGCGGTTGCTTCGGGTGAAATTGTAAACTCATTCTGCGCAAGGATTGGCCCATGGTCCATCTCACTATCTAGTTTCATAATTGAAACACCAGTGACAGAATCTCCGCTTAGCAACACCGACTCAAGAGGAGAGGGCCCGCGATATTTCGGCAGGAGAGACGGATGCACGTTCAGTACGCCGTGTGCAGGGAGGTTGAGAATATCGTCCGGGATAATTTTCCCGTATGAAGCAACTACAAAGAAGTCAAAAGAGTGAGAGTGAAGAGGTGACTCGAGAGGAAGTATCTTAAGCGACTCTGGCTGGAACACTTCTATTCCTTTAAGCTTGGCCCACGTTTTAATATATGGCTCTGTCATAACCATGTGACGTCCTTGAGGGGTATCTGGTTTAGTGACGACAAGGGAAGGGACGTACCCACTACGGTACAGTTCTGCAAGCACACTCTCAGCAAGCGCCCCTGTCCCAAAAAATGCATATGTGTATGGTTGTGTCATATAACTAAAAACTACTTTTTCTTCATCGACTCCTTTACTTCCTGCTCTGTGTATTCTTCTAAGTCAAAACCGTGATCAATAAAAAGCACGCCATCTAAGTGGTCTATCTCGTGCTGGAAAATATGCGCCAATAATCCAGACCCTCCATAATTAAATTTATTCCCATCTACATCATACGCTTCAACTGTTGCCGCAACGGAACGCTTCGTCTTCCCGTATATCCATCTGACAGAGAGGCACCCTTCCTGCATCACTACTGTTTTCTTTGAACGCTTTAAGATTGTCGGGTTAATAAAGACGAGTGGTTTAAACTTCGCATCTTCTTCGTATGCGTTAGGGGAGACCAAAAATATTCTTTGTGAGACACCGATCTGTGGAGCAGCGATTGCTACACCATCTGACTCTTTAGAGAGAGCTTTTTCCATGTCTGATAACACACTCTTTAACGCAGGTGTTCCGAACTCCTCCTTAGCAACGAGCGCGGCTTTTAGTCTTAGGGGGTTTTCTTTGTTGTCGTCTATTTGAATAATTGGTCTTGACTTCATGCAAATACTCTATCATAACTTGATAAGAACAAGAACTCTTTACGTGAAGTAGCGGCTGTCTTATTGAGTAAAAAAGTAGAGAGGGTTAACTGATGGAGATGCATCGTACACCACGCGCTTAACCTGCTCTCTAACCTCTATGTTATTAAGCCAAGTCGACTCTTTGATATGGACAAAAAGTAGTGTGACACCTTTACCTTGTTCGAACCAATAAACAGTATAGGGCTCGAGCTCCTCTTGGAACCGCACACGTAACTCTTCAGTGAGATTCTCAAACGATGCTTTTATAACAGTGTAATACGGAGGGAGGAGAAACGACTCTCTTTCTTTAAGTAGTGTTTCGTACACATCTCTGAACGACGGTGAGACGAGTTGCTTGAGAACAGGGGTATTCTTTAGTCGTGTCTGAAGAATAAATGTCTTAAAAGAAGACGGAGGGGATGTTACCTTTTCCGCCATCTCAGTGACAAGAGAAAGTATCTTTTCATCTGTCCGGTACTCAGGCAAAGAAAAAAGTGAGTCGAGCGACATGATAATTGCCGCATCACATTCAGTTAATACATTGTGAGCCATCTCAGTCCCAATCAATACACCAAACGGTGCCTCACACCATTCCTTGTACACCTTCTTTACTTTAGATTTGGTTGGTGTTCTTTCTCCATCTATTACAAATAAAGGTACGTTAAGTGCCCGCAACTCCTCCTCAACACCTGTTGTAGCGATGCCTAATGTAGTCATACGCCATCCGCCGCAATAGTCACACGCAAGCGTAGTGTCACCTGACAACTGCACGATATCCTCACATCCATGGCACACGTACGTTCTGACACCCGCTATCTTGTGAAGCACATATGGTCTGTTACATTTTTTACATGTGAATAACTCACCACAGTCACCACAGATTGTGCTTGGGTACATGCCTTTTCTGTGCGCATACAAGAATATATGTCCCGCCTGAGCGCGCTTAGATTCTTCTAAGAGCTTGAGCGCTGGTCGTGACAGATACGGCGAGGAAGTGAGGTTCTCTTCTACCATGGGTACGACAGCAATATTAGTGTCGTTCCTATAAAGAAGCGGCATCACTTCTGATGCGTCCCTCGTAAGATGGCGCTTATGCGCAAACAAAGAAAGCATGTGTGACCCGAGAAGGCAGGGGATTTTGGTATATCTAGCGAGCGTCTCTATAACAAACCTCATGTCGTAACTCGCACTCCCGTGCGTATAGTAATAGTGACTGTGTTCGCGCTCAATAATGACCAGTCCAAGGTCTTCTCTTACCCAAGAGAGAAGGGATGGGGTAGAGAGAATGAGGAGCGGATGCTCTTCGTTAAGAAGCTTTTCCATTCCGTCACCGAACTGCTTTTCAGTGAGTGCCCCGTGAAGTAACACAACATGCTCAGATATTCCTTTCGTAAGGTCCTCTTTCGCATACTCTAGGTCTACTACGGTCGGGAAGAATAGAACAAGGCTTTTTTTCTTAGAAAACATTTCTCGTATTGTTGTCTTGTAGCGAAGCAGTCTATTCTTGTGACTCTGCTCTAGCAGGAGCACCTCGTGACCACGTTCCTCCTTTGGTGAGTGTATAGCTTTTAGTGAATCGTAGGCTTTCTCTCCGATAAGGTCGTATATAAGTGTGCCCAATGGACGAATGAGACAAGATGAAGCGTATTCAATCCCAGACCAAACTTTTCTGTCTAAAAATGATGGTGTGATAATTCTGGAAATTTTCTTGGTAACGAAGGAAGCATTTTTTAAACTTTGTTTCTCTTCTTCCACGCTTCTTACCTTAAGCACAAGAGCTCGACACACTCTTTTTTTGATTGTTATCTCTACCAAATCCCCAGGCGCAACAGAAAGTTTTGAGAAATATGAAAGCTCTTCATAAGGGATGCCTTTCACGAGCGGAGAGACTGTTAGCAGTTGCATAGTGTCGTAGTTCACAGATTAGTATACCAGAAAAAATACAAACATATTCCAAGATAAAAAGCCAATAAAGCTTATTATGTAAAGGTTTTTTAAATTATTTTTTCATGCGAAATATGCTATAATTGACTGAATATGGGAATTTTCTTCAAGAAACTCGGAATTGATCTAGGAACAGCTAACACTCTCGTATACGTGCCTGGTAAAGGGGTAGTCTTGGTAGAGCCGTCTGTTGTAGCTATATCTGAAACCGGTAATAAGATTCTCGCTGTAGGACAAGCTGCGAAAGATATGATTGGAAAGACACCTGACTCTATCATTGCGTACCGTCCTATGCGTGACGGAGTAATAGCCGACTACAGGGTGACAGAGGCGATGCTTAGATACTACATTCACAAAGCGCTCGGTGGATTCAATCTCTTTAAACCAGACGTGATGGTCTCAGTTCCAGCCGGGGTAACATCGACTGAACGTCGTGCCGTTATCGAGGCAGCGCTTAAGGCAGGTGCACGTAACGCCTACGTAGTAAAGGAACCGATCCTTGCTGCAATCGGCGCAGGCATTCCAATTCACGAAGCCAAGGGCAGAATGATTGTAGATATCGGAGGAGGTACAACAGATGTAGCAGTTATTTCTCTTGGGGGAATAGTGTGTAGCACTTCAGTTAAGTGTGCTGGGACAAAAATTGACCAAGCGATTGTTGACTATGTTAAGAAGACATACAACTTAGCAATCGGTGACCAGACCGCAGAAGACATAAAGATAAAAATTGGATCTGCGCTTCCTGTTGAAGACGAACTAGTCCTTAAGGTGAAAGGACGAGACTTCGTAGCAGGACTACCTCGCACAGTAGAAATTCGAACCAACGAAATAGTAAAGGCGATCGACAAGGAGCTTAAGCTTATGATAAAAGCGATTCGTGACGTTCTTCAGGAAACGCCACCAGAGCTCTCTTCGGATATTATCGATAACGGGATCATAATGAGTGGAGGAACATCCCAGCTGCGACATTTTCCCGACCTCGTAGAAAGACGCACAGGTGTTAAGGCAGTGCTTGCTGATGACGCATTCTACTGTGTTGCCAAGGGGACAGGTGTTGCGCTTGAACATCTCGATACCTACAAGAGAAGCATCTTTGCTAAGAAATAGTTTTACTTACTCGCTGTTTATTTTTTAGGTATACTTAGGTAATAATGATTGATATCTCATCTCTATCGCATCACGCGACTCTCTTAATACAAACTGACAGAAAAACATCTTCTCAAGAATTTTGGGGAGCACTACAGAAACTTTCTCCGGCTCATACGTTTTTTGATAACACGGTGCTTGATATAGATACAGCTCGTGCTATTCAATCTTGGGCTCAAACGCCATATGACCAGAAGAAAATCGGTCTCGTCTCTTTTCACACCATAACAGTGCCTGCTCAAAATGCACTCCTAAAAATTGTAGAAGAACCTCCTCTTCATGTACAGTTTATTTTTGTAACAAGTAATAAAGAGAACCTTCTACCAACACTCCTTTCACGCCTGAACCACATATATCACGAGAGTGAAGAGACCCCTAAGAACCTTGACGCAGAAACATTTTTGAAGACTTCTCCGCAAACGAGAATGAAACTCCCTCACATAGTAGAGCTCTTGGCAAAAGTAGACGAAGAAGACAGAAAAGACCGGGAGTCTGTTCGACTCTTCATATTAGAACTTGCACAAGCATTAAGAGATAAAAAGGTATCCGCACATTACGTGACAGAGACACTGGAGATAGCTTCTTATGCGGGACTTCCGTCGTCTTCTACGAAGGCCTTACTCGAGTATCTGTCACTACTCTTACCTGAAGTAAAATAGAAGGGCAGGGCAGGTTTCTCGATCTATCTTGTGCTATACTTAACTACAATTAAAGTAATTATATCTATTCATGGCGTACGATTTTTCAACAACCAAAAGTAACAAAGAAGCTATCCTAGACTGGCTCAAGAATGAATATAAAGCAATTCAAACCGGACGAGCAACACCCGCTGTGCTTGGTGGCATTGCTATTGATATGTATGGCGCAAGAACCCTGATTGCTCATACCGGGAGCGTCACCATAGAGGACCCGCGAACCCTCCGCGTCACACCATGGGACAAGTCTGTGCTTGGTCTTGTAGAAAAAGCTATCAACGAGGCAGACCTCGGTCTTTCGGTTGCCGCTGATAGCGACGGACTACGTGTGCACTTTCCTTCTCTTACAACAGAGACTAGAACTAAGCTAGTGAAACTACTCAAGGACAGATTAGAGGACGCACGCGTGCGGGTGCGCTCACTAAGAGAAGATGTGAATAAGGATATCGATAAGCGCAACAAGGAAGGAGAGTACGGAGAGGATGAGAAGAAACGTTACCGTGACGAAATGCAAAAGATTGTCGACGAAGCCAACGGAGAGTTAGAAACAATTTTTGAAAAGAAAGAATTAGAAGTAATGGGTCAAGATGCGTAGAGCATCGAAGGGTTCCGTAGCTAGTAAGTGAAGGAACACACAATAAACCATGTCTCCTTATAATTTCATCTAATGTAAACGAATCCATAACCATGTCTATATCTGCAATACTACTCTTCGTCGTAATCTTAATAGTTCTCGTTATAGTTCACGAGTTTGGTCACTTCATCGCAGCTAAATTGACTGGGATGAGAGTGGATGAGTTCGCTTTTGGATTCCCGCCGAGACTATTCAGTAAAAAAGTTGGCGAGACTGTGTATGCCTTTAACTCTATTCCACTTGGTGGATATGTTTCGATATGGGGAGAAAATGGAAGTGAGGAGGATAAGAAAGAAAGTGGCGCAGCTACTAACCCAAGATCTTTTGGGAACAGACCTGCTTGGGCACAATTAGTCGTCCTATTCGCTGGCGTTGCAATGAACATGGTCTTGGCACTCTTCATCTTTATTTTTATTTCGTACGGTGAAGTCAGAATTAGTACCGATGACCCGATCTACGGTTCACGTGTTAAAGGCGCACAGCTTGTGGTAACTGATGTCTCAAGAGAAAGTCCTGCATTTAAAGCAGGAATCACACCTGGCTCTGTTATCACCTCGGTAACAAGCGTAGGTAAAAATGCTGATACTACCACAGCATCGGCAACCATTTCTTTTATTGAAAAGAATCAAAATGCGTCTTTTATTGTGAACTACATAGCACCAGACGGGGAGGCTAAATCAACCACAATCGCCGCAGTCTATGGAATTATTCCAGATAAAAAAGCTCTTGGTATTGCATTAGACACAATTGGTACTGTAAAAACAACTATAGGCGAGTCGTTCATTCTTGGCATAGAACGAACCATCACGATGACAGAGCTCACAGCTCTCGGACTCGTGGATGTAGTCAGGTCTCTTTTTAGAGGAGAGAGTGTCATCGAATCTCTTTCGGGTCCGGTTGGAATCGCCAAGATTGTAGATGAAACATCTGAATATGGCTACGTAGCAGTCCTCACGCTCGTTGCGATTCTTTCTATTAACCTTGCGATATTTAACATCTTGCCACTACCGGCGCTTGACGGAGGACGGATCGTGGTAGTTACAATAGAAACAATGCTTAGAAGAAGGATTCCATTTAACTACTACTCTTGGGTCAACGTAGCTGGATTCTTCCTTCTTATCTTACTTCTAATAGTTGTGACAATTAACGATTTTAGTAGAACGTAGTGTTTATTTATTTAAATTTTAGTACAATAAGAAGATAAGAAACATACAAAAAACCTATGAGGCAATCACATCTTTTTACCAAAACAAGGAAGGAAGCGCCTGCTGACGAAACGACTAGGAACGCAGAACTCCTGATACGTGCAGGCTTCATACACAAAGAAATGGCAGGGGTGTACACACTACTTCCGCTTGGACTTCGCACATTTAATAACATTGTCCAGATTATTCGAGAAGAGATGAACAAGATTGGTGGGCAAGAAATAACCCTCACAGCACTGCAAGATAAAGCCGCCTGGGAGAAGACTGGGCGATACAGTGACGATGTCGTAGATGTGTGGTTCAAGACACACCTCAAGAATGGCACAGAGCTTGGTCTTGGGGTAACACATGAAGAGCCAATCACTCAAATGATGACTAACTTTGTACGCAGCTATAAAGATCTTCCGAGATATGTCTACCAGTTCCAGACTAAGTTTAGGAATGAGACGAGAGCAAAATCCGGCATTATGCGAACTCGCGAATTCGTCATGAAGGACTTGTACTCGTTCTGCAAGACAAAAGCTGACCAAGAGGCATACTATGAGAAGGTAAAGGAAGCCTACGTTACCATATTTAACCGTCTAGGCATTGGAGAGAAGACCTACATTACTTTTGCTTCAGGTGGAATATTCTCAAAGTACTCACACGAATTCCAAACCATATGTGATGCGGGCGAGGACGAGATTTATATTCACGATGGTAAAAGGATTGCGATTAACAAAGAAGTAATGCTCCCAGAGGTCTTAAGTGATCTTGGTATAAATGAAGGAGAGCTACGCATAGCTAAGGCCTCGGAAGTTGGTAATATATTCAACTTGGGAACTCGTTTTTCTGATGCGCTTGATCTCAGCTACCAAGACGAGCATGGTAACAAGCAGTCTGTCTGGATGGGTTCATACGGACTCGGCCCGGCACGTATCATGGGAGTACTATGCGAAAGCCTAGCTGACGATAAGGGTCTAGTATGGCCAGCTGCCGT
>CAZNZQ010000002.1:0-60350 GCA_964577675.1 uncultured Candidatus Saccharibacteria bacterium | reverse complement strand
CTACACCTAGTATCACTTGCTAAACCAGAGACTGCGACTTATGAGAAAGCAGAGGAGCTATACAACGCTCTTATGTCTAGGGGTGTTGAAGTTTTATTTGATGACAGAGAAGCGTCAGCTGGTGAAAAGTTTGCGGACAGTGACCTCATTGGTATTCCAATGAGGGTGGTGATTTCTGATAAGTCTATAGAAAAGGGCGGGGTAGAAATCAAGGAAAGAACGAGCGATTCATCAGAAATTATTTCTATCGAGGAGCTTCTTGCGACATATAGTAAAAATTGTTAGAAAACATCTGATAAAAATCACCCTTCAAGAGTAGGGGTGATTTATATTTATACCAACTAAGGGCAGGTGGGGTACTATATCATTTTACTACCGCGGATCTTAAACTATCGTCTTGGTCTAATAGTTTTAAATTATTTATTATAGATGCTATAAAAGGATTTAAGTCTTAAACCAGTACATAGATATTCTCCGAATAATGTGCATGGGTGACGAGTACTTTTAATGATTCAAAACTAACAACACTTGCTAGCTATAAATATATCCTTCACAAGTGGGTGAGCTCAAGGGAAAGAAATGGTGAGTGGAAAATACAAAGCGCCCGATAAAACTAATCATTACTACTTATAAATGACTTTATTAGTAAAAATACTGGTAAAGTCAGAGATATGCCGGCTAGGGTTTTATACAGCGGAGATACTATGTACGTCTTGGGCAGGTTAAGGAGATAAACAATATGAACTCAATGGATCCAAGCACAGGAAGACAGACGCAATACCAGAAGCTTCAGCGCTTAGTTTAAGAGTAAGAAGAAAATATCTAACCAACAAGCGGCTAACTGGAATAGGAGGAGTAGGGCGGGGCTGCTATGTCTAACCTTGGCGTCAAAATGCAAGCAATCTTTTTATTTAAAAGACATTGTCTAGATGGTTGAATTATATAGTTATTGTAGGGGTTTCTCTATATCCTTAATGTCGCACAATATATCTTTTACGACTATATATCCCAGAAAACCAGGTTTACGAAGGATTTCATTCAACTTCAGGAACTAGTCTATTTCTGACAACTGTATGCTCCTTAAGTCATCCCTTTATCAAGAGCTAAAGGAGCTTCCTATGATGATCTAACCAGAAACATCATGGTAAGCCGTATATACTTAAGATATGTATAACTTATTTAGCAGCTTTCGTCCCCCGGCGGAGTCAGGTAAGGGGCTTGAAGGTTATAATTCAAACCTGCGAACGATCCTCCCAGAAAATAGAGCCATGCCCCCTACTCTTTCCCCTCTTTTTACCTTCCAAGCACTTCAAAAGACTTTCCTAGAGTTTAAAGTCCAGAACTTGTAAAAGTCTGCAGCAGTAGAAAAACCACTCTACTTTATTTTATTCAACAGTAACCAAATACCAAAAACCATCCCTCCAAGAAATGCAGTGAACATGAGCAGTGAGAAAGCTGGGATAGTAAAAGTCATCATATGTATTACAGTATATTATAAATAACTAAGTGGGTTAAGATACCCAGCTCGTGGGGCAATCGGCATTCTCATATTAGTACCACACACTTTACTACGATAGTTACTGACCTCGACTGCGTCTGATGCGTACACAGTAAAGTGCAGGTGTGGGCCAGTACTATACCCTGTGTTTCCAGAGAGCCCAATCTTTTGTCTTGCGGTAACTGTATCGCCCTCCTTAGCCTGTATTACAGAGAGATGGGCATAAAGCGTAGAGAGGCCATTGTTGTGCTTTACCAGAATCCATTTACCATACGACACGCCGTTGCAAGAAGCATCGGTGTCTCCAACGCCAACCACCTTGCCACTTTCGGCTGACAGAATTGGAGTCCCGGTTGGAATACCAAAATCAAGACCATTATGTCCAGAGCCATTATAGACCTGAGGGTTCTTACTAGAAAAAGGAGTGTTCCCGAAGTACTGCGTTATGACGACTTTATCAACTGGATATTTGAGGATACCCTTGCCGTACTTTGGAAGTTTGGTCGCATCAACTATTGTCTGAAGCTTGGCTTCAACATCTAACATTTCTGACTCAAGCTGAGTCTTTTTTACCTTACGTTCCGCTAATAGTTTTTGATACGCCGACTCTTTATTCTGAGTTTCCTTTAGGAGTCTAGCTTTATCTTTTGATGTCTCATCTACTAACTCCTTTTGATCTGTAAGCTTGTTGTTGAGCTGTAAAAGAGTACTCTTATGCTGTTCGTACGATGCCTTTTGAACAGAGAGGCTGAGCTTAGTATCAACAAGTGCTTGAACCTTTTCATTAATTGCAGTTGACACCTCACTGTTTCTTCTAGAAAAATCTAATGCGTCAGAAAACTTAGCGTTCGGGGCGAGTACTTTTACGAACTCAGGTATCTTGGTGTCACCATAGTCTAAAGATCTAAGCGACTCTGCGAGCGCTGTCTTATTCTTCTCAAGAGTGAGCTCAGTGGTATTAATTTTTCCTTCGGTAAAATAAATGTTCTGCTCTGCTTTAGTAATCTTTAACTTAGTTGATCCGATCTCTTTGAGAAGTAACGACCTTTTGTACTCTAAGTTAGCGAGTGCCTGTTTAAGTGTCTTAGCTTCTCCCTGGGTCTCGGATATCTTCTTACTATACGCCTTAATCTCAGCGTCAAGCGCATCTATCTTCTGAGAGAGTGCATCTAGATCGCTTTTTAGTTGTTCTGCGGATTGACCAAAGACGGGGTGAGTACCGCTACTGACCTGGAGTAAGACCGTAAAAAGTATAAGAGAAAAGATGAGTAAAGAGCGTCGAGACATAGAGAGATAGTTGCTTCACGACTCTAGGAGAAGAATGGCAGCGCGAATACGTGCCTTTGTTTCATCATAGCCAAGCACATAACAAATAGTGAACGGATCGACCGATTTCTCTTGTCCGGAGAGTGACATACGGAGTGGCCACAGCACATCACCTTTACCGTGCTCTTCTGCATACGGCATAATACTTTGTTTAACAACCTCCGGCGAGGAATAGTCAGAATACAAAAGAAGGTCGGCTATTGCGGTTAAGTGTTTGATTGCGTCTTCCCTGGTACCATTCTTCCAAAGAATCTTCTCTGCCGTAAGACTCGGTCTATCCCTAAAGAAACGAAACTCAGCTTCTTCTACTGTAGAAAGCTCTCCGTATGCAGAGATTCTATCTACTATAGTAGGAAGTATTTTTTGCAAAATTTCCTCATCATACCCAACAAAGAATGGGGCAATCATCTTAGTCTGCTCCTCCACACTTTGTCGCCGCGTATGCTCTTTGTTCATCCACGCCAACTTCTCTTTATTAAAAATAGCTCCGCCTTTATGGATGCGAGAGAGGTCAAAAATAGAAATGAGCTCATCTAATGAAAATATCTCTTGCTCGCCTCCTGGATTCCATCCAGTAAACGCCATGAAGTTAAGGAGTGTCTCAGGGAGATACCCCTGATCACGATATGCGGTCACAGGAAGAGCTCCCTTTCGCTTTGAAAGTTTAGTTCTGTCTTCTGCTAAAACAAGAGGTAGGTGTGCGTATAAAGGTATCTGAAAGTTAAGCGCTCTTGCAATTAAAATTTGCCTTGGTGTATTGGCTATATGATCCTCTCCGCGAATCACATGAGTAACCCCCTCTTCATGGTCGTCAATCACTACAGCTAAGTGAAAGAGCGGCTCGGTGAGTGACTTAGCAATAACGAAGTCTCCGAGGTCTGTTGTATCTGTCTCAATTCTTCCACGAACCAAGTCATCGAAAACAACCACCTCTCCCCTATTTCTAAAACGCACAAGCTCTCGCATCACACCGCTTCCATCCTTTGCCTCTTCTTTTGAAATATAAGCATCATCTTGGGCAATGAGTTGCTCTAGATACTTTCTATGTGTATCTACATGTTCACTCTGAATAAAAAGCTCGTCGTAGTTAAGGCCAAGCCACTTCAAACTTTCTAAAATGTTATCTTTGTACTCCTCTTTGCTACGCTCCTTATCTGTATCTTCTATGCGCACAATGAATTTCCCTCCCATTCTACGAGCATACAAAAAGGCGAAGACGGCTGTCCTATAATTCCCCATATGAAGAAGACCTGTAGGACTTGGTGCGAAACGTGTGACAATCGGAATAGACATAGTATGTTTATTATAAATGACTTAAGGCTATTCTAATAATCTCTCTCGCAATAGTTGTGGCTGCTCCTCTTGAGCTGTGGACCCTTTCTTCATGACGCACTATATTCATATACTCTTTCTCGTCGTCCAAGATTCTAGAAATAGCTGAGACTAACGTGTTGGGTCCAAGATTCGACTCCTCGATAACAGAAGCTGCGCCATAACCGGCCATAGTGTACGCATTAGTTCTCTGGTCCCTACTCACTGTCTCTGGTATTGGAATAACAACCATAGGCAACCTCCACTCAACCATCTCAAACATTGATGACCCAGCTCGTGTCACAACAAGATCAACCTTCGGATAAAAAAGTGAAACATCAATAAAACCTTCAGCGTAATACCTATCCTTAAACTGATGGTCAGCCAAAATAGTTTTAACAGCTAAATTAACCGTCTCTAGGTTCTCTGTGCCTGTCTGATGAACGATATCATACTTATTAAGAAGGGTAGGCAAAATAGAAAGCAATGCATCATTAATCCTCTGACTCCCCTGCGACCCTCCAAAAATGAGAATTACTGGTCTATCTTTTTTCACATAATTTCTCACAAAACCTTCTTCAGGTAGAAGGCTGTCTCGTATTGGCTGCCCGGTCAAAGCAACCCTTTCGCTTGGATAAAAAGGTGCTGCCTCTGGGTATGAGAGCGCAACTCTCTCGGCAAAATTCCCAGCCCATTTTGTAGTTCTTCCTGGAACAGTATCACTTTCATGAACAATGACTGGAATTGAAAGCAACTTAGCAGCAAAAAGTGTGGGAAAGCTAGCGTACCCACCCTTAGCAAAAATCACGTCTGGATAGATAGAGTAAAGCTTAGCCACAGCAACAACACACCCCCACAAAGTTCTAAACATGTCGCCAACTGTTTGAATTGAAGGGTACACCCTAAGCTTCCCTGCCGGGATTGAAACGAACTTACAATCAATCTCAAAAAGTGACTCTTCGTCATACGGCTTATCAGAAAAAAAGTAGAACTGTGGCTGTATCAGTTTTTGTATAAAAGCTTCTTTTTGCACACGAAGAGCAACCGCAATTAACGGATAAAAATGTCCACCCCCAGCTCCAGTCAAGACAATTTTCATAAATAATTCGAAGAAGTTTTTGAAATATTAAGAAGCACACCTAGTTCAAATAATGCTGCAACTAACGCTGTCCCTCCGTGAGAAACAAGAGGTAATGGGACACCCGTTAGAGGCAACATTCCGAGCATAGACCCAATATTCAGAGTCGTCTGAATGAGTATTATAGAGACGATGCCAGTTGCTAAAAGACGACCAAATTGATCTCCTGCATTCTTGGCTATGAAGTAGCCTCTAACACTAACTATACCATAAAGAAGTATAAGGTAGAGAGCGCCGAGAAAACCAAGCTCCTCTCCTATAACAGCGAAAACTGAGTCCCCGATTGGCTCAGGTAGATAGTTAAACTTTTGAACACTCTGGCCGAGGCCTCTTCCTGTTAACCCGCCTCCTCCTAGAGCAATAAGCGACTGATTAACCTGCCAAGAAGAACCTTGGGGGTCATGTGTTGCGCTCAGAAATGTTTTAACTCGCTCGAGCATATATGGTCGCACAGAGACGAGAAGGATAAAACCGAGCACGCCTATTGCTATTAGAATTTGTATATGTCTCTTCCTAGCCCCTCCAACAAAAAAAGTGATGAAAGATGCACCCATTATTACCATATACGTACCGAAGTCTGGCTGGGCGAGGAGTATAGCGGTCACAGCAGCTGCCCCAACGAGATACGGAAGCAATCCATACTTCCAGTTCTTAAATTCGTTACGATACCTTGAGCACCAAAAGGCAATTACTAAAACAAAGGCGAACTTCAGAGCCTCGCTTGGCTGGAGCGAGAAAGGGCCTATATCTATCCACCTATGTGCGCCACCGTGATATCGTGAAAGGCCAGGCACAAAAACAAGAGATGTTAGGATAAGTGCGGCGCCAAAAAGAATGTATGCATATCTTTTATACAGAGTGTATGGAATAAGTGCCCCTAAAGATAATGCCACACCACCAACAACCAAAGCGTAGATAAGCTGCGTTTTAACAACGGAAAAAAATTTAACCTCATTTACTGCTAGAACACCGAGCGCAGCCGAGCCAAAAAAAACAAGTCCGCTAAGAAGAAGCAGAATAATACTTATGAGGAGTGGCTTATCTACTCTATCAAACATACACACTAGCTAATGAGAACTGTAACCACACCAAGTATCGCGCACATATATGAGACTATCCAATATCTCATCGCCACCTTATATGCAGGCCACCCCTTAGCTTGGAAATGATGATGAAGTGGAGCCACCAAGAATAGCTTCTTCTTGAATACTCTCTTCCAAAAGAGTTGGAGAATCACAGAGGCTGTTGTAACAAGGAGCGGGAACGCAATGATTGGAAGATACATCACTGCATCTGTTAGAAACGCAATTACAGAAAGAGACAGTGATAGCGCAAGCATTCCAGTCTCTGTAAGATAAAACATTGCTGGCGGGATATTGAACCAGAGGAACGCCATTATCCCCCCAACAATAACAAAGCAAAGGGTGGCTATGTCCACCTGACCATGAAGATATGCAATCATGCCATACGCAGTAAACACCGCAGACATAACACCTCCGGAAAGACCATCGACCCCATCAATAACACCGGTCGAAAAGGTGGCCAGGGTAACAATAATAAAAAATAAAATAAAAAGCAGTCCGCCCATCTGGAAGTCTCCATAAAAAGGTATATGTACTGTGTCTACTCCAAGCTTAAAGTAAAACCACCATCCTGCAAAAAGACCGAGTGAAGAAACAGCGAGAAGTCTCACTGGGAAAGAAAGTCCCCCTCCAATATATGAATTGAGATTACTACCGAAAGCCTTGACAACGAGAAGGTCATCTAGTCCTCCAACAAGCGCCCCTACCAACATTGCAAATAGCGGAAGCCACGTCTGATTACGAGAAATAAAATCAAGTTTTTCTGTAAAAACAGTTGGATAGACTTTTGATATGGACCAAAGTAAGAGCGCAGTTGCAAAGACAGCCGCCCAGCCCACTATGCGCCCCAGACGAGGAGCGGGACGCTGCTCATCATTTTGCAGTGCAGCTGTTATCGTTGCCTCCTTCCCATCAATTGTTTTTGAAACATTTTTCTTCTTCCAAAGCTGATGGCGAACTAAAAACCTTCCAACCATAGGAGCCACAATAACACCGATTATAAAAGATAGTACCGCGGGCAAAAGCACCTTAAATGGGTCAAGCGCAAGCATATATACCCCTTAGTATATCACAATTATTCCCCCTGTTTCGTGGGGACAGAGCCAATACTTTTTTGTAAAGCTTTATAGAGTAAATCAATATCCTTAAACCGTCCCTCCTTGGTTGAACCGAGCACCACCAGCACCACAGGATGTCCTAAAGAAATATCAACCACAACCCCTAAGTTACCGCCTGCAAGGTCCGTATAGCCCGTTTTAGACCCTTCAGCGCCAGGAAGAGTCTCAATGAATTGATTAGTGTTAGGAACCCCAGTCAGTCTACCTGAGAGTGGGTAAACACTCTGTCTTTTCTTTGTCGTAGCATCGAGCAAGTCTGGGGCACTGGTCTTAGTCAGAATAAACAGCTTGGCCGCATCTAATGCTGTGCCCACCCCACCTATCTGCCCCTCTTCATCTCTTCCTGCCGGGTCAGTAAAAGATGCAGTAAGCCCGTATGTAAAAGAGAGGTCATTCATAGCTTTGACAAAAAATTTTTGACCTCCGTAGTGATCAGCAACAGCAAGAGCAGCATCGTTAGAAGAAAACAGTAGCATATACTTAAGCAATTCCTCCAAGTGCCATTTTTGATCTTTTTTGAGACCTAGATCATAACCATCTTCTATTGCTCTAGGGTCAATATTAAAAACTTCTTCTTTGTCTTTCAGTAGCGAGAGTGCAGTGAGAGATGTCATTACTTTAGTAATACTAGCTAGCGGTAACCTCTCTTCTAGATTACTTGAAGCAATCACCTCTTTACCGACTATGTCATATACAATATAGGCTTTAGCATCAAGAGTAATCCCTTCAAATGCTCTTTTATCAAAAATTGTAACAGTACTTTCCACAGCAGCTTTCTTTTCTTTATCGCGAGATGCGAGGTTAGTGCTCACCGGTTCACGTAAAAGTACAACGAGAAATAAAAAGGCGGTAACCACAAGAGCTGAGGTATAAACATGGGGAGTGGCCACCCCTACATTTTTTATATGTCGAAGCGCTTTCTTTCTTCTCATTCTTCCTTGGTAGATAGCTTCTTCACGAACTCGCCTGATATTCTGTCAAAGTCAGGCAACTCTTCTCTCTTGGTAACCCCCAGCATCTGAAGCGCTTCTGTACTCAGAGAGCAAGACTCTCCCTTTTTTGTAATCAAACCTCTTACTAGAAGAGTTCGTATAGACTGTGCGGATTGCACGCCTCTAATGTATGAAATCTGCTCTCTGGTTACGTCACCCATGTAGGCCACAAGCGTAAGGACCTGTAATGTGGCAGGTGTAAGATCTCCCTTTAATTCTTCTTTTCTAAATAACTCGACTAACTCCGAATACTCTGGTTTAGTCACAATACTGACTTCTGTTTCGTTCACGATAAGAGTAAGCCCGAGTGCTTCCAACTTTTCTTTTAGTTGTGGGAGGCTGGCTGTCACCTCTTCTCTGGTTGTTACAGTAAGTTCTGCGATTTTATTCGTAGAGACAGGGTCACCAGAGAGGTAAAGTATTGTGCTAATTTTTTCTAACATAACGAGTACTGAGAGTGTATCATTTTACTTCTATTTTACGGAAGAAATGATGATGTCCCCAGAGGCCTCTTGGTCAGCCATAAGTGACCCCGAACGGAGCAGTTCGAGAATAGCTATGAAGTTAACGATAAGTACTCTTTTTCTTTCTTCGACTGTCCCTGCATTATTCGCGAGACTCTTTAAGCTTACGTTTTGCGCACCCTGAACACGTAAGAGCAGGGCCTCAATTATATTCTCTATGCGGAGAGCTTTTTCTACCGCTACTTTAACCAAAGCCTTAGGTTCAAGAAATGTCATAATGGTCATCGAAGCAATCGATTGCAGAAGCTCCTTCGTAACACGCTCGTCGGGCACAAAAACTGTTACATCTTTTTGTGACCTGTATGGTCGACTAAAAAGCGGATGACTGTTGAACATGTCTTTAGTGTGCTTCTGAGCTTCGCTCAATAATGCATATAGTTCGAGCTTCTTTTCAAGATCTTCGATTTGCTTTTCTTCTTCCTCTGTATACACGATTCCAGGGAGAAGAGACTTAGCTTTCATAAGCATGAGAGTAGAAGCAACCACTATGAACTGCGAAATATCGACAAGATTTTTCTGGTCTAAGGTTTTGATATGGGCGATATAATCATCAGCAACAGTAACAAGAGAAATTTCTGTGATTGAGAGTTTCCGTGCTTCAATGAGTTCGAGTAGCTTGGTATAAGGGCCCTCAAAGCGCTCTAGTTTAATAGTAAATTCCATGGGCACAGTATATAGTTAGTGGTTTCTTGTTGCTAGTTATTACTCCCCTTACTTGATTACTTCAAATATTTTCGGGTCTTGTGCTCCATCAATTTTAAAGATAGCAACACCCCCCAGCTTGTAGAGCTTAGCGATTCTTATTTTCTCTTGTATAGCGCCAGAATCAGAATAAGTAACATAGTAGTTCTTTAGAGTGCCTGGCGTTTTGTTACTTAAGTCGGTTGTAGTTGCGTATGAGAATTCTAGTTCCCCTGCTTTATTTCTTGTTGGCGTAATTCCGATTGATTTTGCCAGCTCATCTGCGTACTTGTAATTCATCGAGCCAATACGGCGGTAACTGATTCCGCTAGGAGTCTCTGTATACTCATACTTATATCCGTACGTTGCAACACCGACGACTATTTTACTAGCTGGGATTTCTCTCATAGCTAGCGTTAGAACCTTCTTTACCCATGCAATATCAGCCACTGGTCTATATAACTGATACCTGTATGCATTACTAAGAACGACATCACCATCTATCTGGTCATACGTCATGAACCTAACTTGATCGCAGACTTTTCCTATCACCTTGAAGTCATTCGAATATTCAATCCTAGCTAAGAGCTCTTTGGTGACTGTTAAGTACCTAGAGTCAACCGGCGTACGTGCTTCAATGGTACAGATAAGTTTCTTATTCTTTTTCTTAAGAGCGGCACTTAATTCCTTCAGAAAAGCAGAGAACCCTTCTCTTGTTTCTGCGCTCTTACCTTCGTAGTCGATATCAATACCGTCAAACTTATGATAGACAACCTCGGAAACAATCTCTTCGATGTGATACTTACGTTCTGTCTTATCGTTTAGTATTTTTTCCATTGCTGGACGGTCAATCCAAAGAATCGACGGATATACTTTTATCCCTCTTTTCTGTGCATCTTTAAGAAGGCTCGCCCACGGCTCTTCTCGAATCTTTGATGCGTCTTTGAGAGAGCCAGTGCTTGTAACCTCATAAGAAAATGGACTAATCTCTGTAAATGATGAGAGGTTTGCGAGCGTAGTACTTGCTCCATCGTCCTTTCTCCAGTAAGGTATCCAGGCAGCCTTCGTGAAGGTGGTAGCAGCAAAAGAGAACTCAAACGAGCTCAGAATGAGAGCAATTACTAATAATTTTTTCATATAATAACTATACCATGAAAAAGAGCGGGCCGGCGGGCCGCTCTTTTGTTGGAGGGATGTTTCAGATCGTCGCATTGACGCCTTTCACTCGGAGGTCAGGGTCATCACCCACCCCTTCTGCCCTCCACTGTGCACGAAGAGAAGATGGTCACCCACTTGGAACAGCGGTGGGATAACGATCTGCATCATCGGATTCCGACTATCCACCTTGCCATTGCGTCCCACGCTCTTGAGCAGAGCGTCGCACTGCGCTCCGGAGAGCGGGTGACCAGCTCTTTTGGTCACCCCGATGCAGGTATCACCCTTCTTCATGGTGGCAACCTTCAAGATGACCACCTGACCACTCTTGGCGCTTTCAGGGAGCACTTGGGCAGCAACGTTCGTCGCTGCCCAGAAGGCGATAGTGCCCGCGAAATCAGCAGCAATGAGCTGCCAGTTCTTGATGAACCATTTCATGAAGCTTCTCCTGGTAAATAACAACGATGCCGAATTGGCAGTGGTATTATTATACCACTAATGCATATAAAGTCAATTGCAGCACTACCCCTAGCCGTACTTGATTTACTTTTATTTACTCTTATTTTTTACTTCAATACCGAGCTCACGGAGCACTTTAGGTGTTGCAACCGATGGCGCCTGCATGAGAAGGTCTCTCCCTTCCCCTGTCTTTGGGAATGCCATAACCTCACGAATATTTGGCTCGTTAAGAAGAATCATAAGTAGTCTATCTAGTCCCCACGCGATACCTCCATGTGGCGGTGTACCAGAACCAAGTGCCTCTAGCATGTGACCGAAGTTCTGATTAATTCTCTCCTCGCTATACCCCATGATTTCAAATACACGACGAAGTGCAACTGGGTCATGAAGTCTAATACCACCACCACCAATCTCGTACCCATTAAGAGCCACGTCATACTGAGTAGAAATAATGTTTTCAATATTCTTCTTCTCCAGGAGATCATTCTTGTAGTCATTTAAAACACCAGTGAACGGGTTATGAGTGAATGTCCACGCACCTGTGTCATCCACATTATCTTCTCCTGTCTTTTCAAACGCAGGAAAATCAGTCACCCAACAAAAAGCTAGCAGATTAGGGTCATTCTTGTCTTCTCGTATATCAGGCTTATCACTTCCATATTTTTCCATTACTTCCTTGTAAGTAAAACGAGGGAATGGTGCCTGCTGAATTTTCTTCTCTGGAAAAAGGTTCGTAACTATCTTAATCAAAAGGTCTTCGTTAACTTTCATCACATCTTCTCTTTCTACGAAACTCATTTCCAAGTCCATCTGAGTAAACTCAGGTTGCCTATCACCACGAGTATCCTCATCGCGCATACATTTAGCAATCTGGAAGTATCTTTCAAAACCTGATGACATAAGCAATTGCTTATACTGCTGTGGAGACTGAGGAAGAGCGTAGAATGACCCTTGCCATAGACGAGAAGGCACAAGATATGAGCGTGACCCTTCTGGTGTCGGATTAGTGAGAAGTGGTGTCTCGATTTCAAAAAAGTTTTGGCGGTCGAGCTCATCTCGAACAAGCTTAATTACCTTGTGACGCATCTGCACATTCCTCTGCAAACGCGCACGACGAAGGTCAAGATATTTCTTCTCTAATCTCACCTCTTCTCCGACTTCGTATCCATCTGTAGAGATATCAAACGCTGGTGTCGTTGCTTCGTTAAGAACCGTGAGAGAGAGTACTTCGAGTTCGACATCGCCGTTTAAAGCACCTGCCTTTATATTTCTCTCTGGGCGTTTATTGACCTGAGCCTTTACCTCTACCACCCACTCGGTACGGAGTTTCTGAGCGACTTCGAGTGCGTCTGTATGATTAGGAAGCACAACTCCCTGCACCTTACCAGTAACATCACGAAAGTCCAAAAACACCATTTTCCCTTGGTCACGACGAATGTCTACCCAGGCTTTTACAACAACCTCTTTCCCAACAGATGAAGAAATATCTTTAATATAGGTACGCATAGAAGTTTTATTATAGCAAAAAGTAGTTATATTGTCTCCATTTTATTTACATGATAGGATTTTTAGACGTGCTGTTACGTCATAACAGATAACGATCTTAAGGAGAACGCTTTGGCAACCACCAACCCACGAGAAACCCCCGAGGACCACGTCCCCGGCTCAGCAACGCCACAAGAAGGCGGTGTCCGTGCTCGCTGCAACCAGCGGCTGAGCGAAGACATCGCCGCCGGCTCTGAAGACGGCGACGATGCAACACAGGAGAACGAAGGCCGCACATAAGCGCCGTCGCGCATGTCTTCTTGTTCAAAAGGCGCCCTAGGGCGCCTTTTTCTTTATCTTATAGACCAACCTGTTCTCTCACTTGAGACATTGTTTGCTGAGCTTTTGCACGAGCCTTCTTTCCACCTCCTTCTAGGATTGCAACAATCTGTTCAGGGTTACTCATTAGTTCGTCGAACTTTTCTTTCTTCCCTGCTCTCCAGCTCATTATCGTCGCGAGTAATTCTTCTTTTGCCTCTTTGTAACTATAACCTCCGTCTTCGAATTTTGCACGAAGGACTGCTTGACTCGCTTCGTCTAAGAAATGCTTATGAATATTAAAAATATTGTTCTCATCAGCATTCTTTTTGTCTTCTGGACGCGCTGAGTCAGTAACAATTCCCATTACCGCTTTCTTCACCTCTTCGTCTGTTCCAAAAAGTGAGATGACATTCCCTTTACTCTTGCTCATCTTCGCACCGTCAACACCTGGGATAGTAGCAACAGATTCGAGAATCATTTCTTTTGGAAGCTTGAACTGCTCGACATTCCACGCGCGATTATAGAAGCCTGCAATATCACGAGCATACTCGACGTGCTGCTTCTGATCCTGCCCTACTGGCACAATATCTGCCTGATACATGAGAATATCTGCTGCCATGAGGACTGGGTAGTCGAGAAGTCCGACGTTAAGCTCTCCCATAATCATAGCCATATTTTCTGTGATCAGATTTAGTTTTTCAGTTTCTGAGAGGTCGTACTTTTTGAACTCGTTACTAATCACATCGAGCTTGTCTCCCCAGAACATACTTTTACTTTTTTCTATATGTGCCTTAAATGCATGTGCACGCATAAGATATGGCATTGTTACCACGTTATTAAACACCCATGCTAGTTCTGTGTGCTCAGGGACTGACGACTGGCGAAAGAGTGTTGCTTTAGAAAGTTCAAGGCCGCACGCGATATACGCAGCTGCTATTTCTAGAGAACTCTCACGGAGAGCGTTCTTATCTTTTACTGTCGTGAGCGCATGATAGTCCGCCACAAAAATATACGGCTCGTAGTCACCACTATTCGCAAGGTCGATATTTTGCTTCATCGCACCAAAGTAGTTACCAAAATGTAACTTCCCTGTTGCTTGAATCCCTGAGAGTAAAACTTTCTGTGACATATCTATTTCTTAAAATTAGCGAAGCCTTGTAATATTTCTGTCGGTATTGCCCAAACGGTATTGTTGCTAGACTTCTCAATTGTCTGAAGCGTACGCATGGCGAGACCTCCATTGGTCTCAGCTAACACCTTGGCAGCCTCTGCTAGCTTCTTAGATGCTTCAAGCTCTCCTTCTGCTCTAATGATTACTGAGCGTCTCTCTCGTTCGCTCTCCGCTTGCTTAGCCATAATACGCTTCATGTCATCAGGGAGCTCAATGTCTTGAAGCTTGATGGCTGTAATATTGATTCCCCAACTTTCAGTTGTCTTATCAACTATTATTTTTATCCTGTCTGCTATTACCTCACGCTCAGAGAGAACATTATCTAGCTCGAACCCACCAACAACATCACACAGCGCCACCTGAGAAAAGTCAGCAACGGCTACTGGGTAGTCTTGGATGTTAAGAATAGCTTTCTCTGCATCTTCTATCTGATAGTAGACTACAGCGTTAATATTAAGTGGCACATTATCTTTCGTGATCACTTCCTGCTGAGGGATATCTACTGTTCGTATACGCATGTCCACTTTTATCATTCTCTGAATCCCTGGGAATATCCATGTAAGTCCAGCGCTTCGCATCGAAGTGAACTTACCGAGCGTAAGCACGATCGCTCTTTCGTATTGATCAACAACACGAAGACCGCTAACAGTGAGAACACATACAACAATAAAAAGTGGCAATAATAGTTCCATATGTGACCATTCTACCATAATAAAGCTGCCTTCCTGCTGTGACTTAGACACTTATTTACATAGTAAAAAATATATTGTAGTGTAAGTTAAATTAATATTACGGAGTTTATCGTAATGACAACATGTTCTTTGTTTGTCGGCTGGAGAGGGACCGGGAAGTCAACTCTGGCCTCATATTACTCAAGGGTAACTGAATACCCTCTCGTCGACCGAGACGCCATCAGGCTCAAGCTCAACGGTGGACAAAGATACTTTAATCCCTATAGCTATAACCCAGAATGGGAAATAGCTTACATGTTCGAGACGCTGATGGCGGCGGCGGCGAGAAGCGACCATGTTCTGCTGGACGCTTTCACTGGCTATAAAAGCGAGAGGGCGAGACTCGTCGAAAGATTGAGAGATTCTGGTTTCACTCGAGTGACAGCTATACGTGTCGTAACCCCGCTAGAGGTCAGCTACCGACAATTTTGCAAACGGGAGCTGGCACTCGGTAAAAAGCACATCCCTAAGCTTTACACATACGCGAGTGACTTCGCGTTAATGGAAAAGGAGAGCCGTGACATCGAGGAGGAGGGTTTTGACTCAGTTAGCTACTTTGACGCTCGGCAACTCCATCTATGCTAATGACCTTCGTGAAAAGACCCTCACGAGGGTCTTTTCATTTTATTGTCTCTTAAACGTTTTGAATATTTTTATTATTTTCTATGAGATTCCCGACGTAGGAACCGACAAGAATGGCAATCAAGGAAGCACAGAAGCCGATAAATGTCGGAGGAATTCGGTTCCTATTCTTTCAGCCGCTTGCCAAAACATGATACCTGCAGTTACTGAGAAGAAAGCACCAAACGCATTGACCCATTTCGTATAGAGACCAAATGCAAGTGGTATAAACCCAGCAACAAGCGTCACACTGTAGGCGCTACTTACCAAGTCATAAATACGCGCATCGTCCTTAAGAGCAAGAGACACCCCAACTACCGCCACCACAATCACCGCTATACGAATAATATGGAGACGAAGTGTGTCGCTAATATTTTTGTAAAATGGTTTTACTATGTTCTCTGCAAGAAGTGTCCCAGGGGCAAGCAGTGCGCCAGACGCGGTAGACACAATAGCGGATATAAGCGCCCCAAAGAAAAGGACTTGTATCACGACTGGCGTATGCTCTTGTATAGTTCTAAGCAGGAGGTTCTCGATATCTGCAGCAGCCAAGTCTGGATACAGAATACGAGCTGCAGCCACAATTGAAAGCGGAAGCATCACTATAATAAGATATACGAACCCGCCTGTGATGGACGCCCACATAGAAACAGTAGCACTCTTGGCACTCATCGCACGCTGGTAGACGTCTTGCTGAGGAATACTACCAAAAGCTGCAGTCATAAGCGCAGTAAGGAAGACGAGCCACTCAGTAAGATTCCCTGACGATCCTGGAGTAAACGTAAAATAGGACTCCGGCGTTCCCTGTAACAACAGCGAGAAACCACCTACTTCACTCACCAAGAAAAATGAAATAATAGAAAGCCCAATAACAATCACTAGAGACTGTATAGTATCGAGCATTGCGACTGAATACATTCCTCCGAAATATGTGTAGAGGACAACGAGCGCCGCGGAAACAATAATCGCCACAGGCAAACTGATACTTGCAAACAGTGTTGAGATAACTAGACCAAGCGCCAAGAATTGCGCAGCCACCCAACCAAAGTAGCTCACTATAATAACCGTAGAAAGAAATACAGCGATGAGTGTGTTATATCTATGTTTAAAATAATCGCCTATTGTTAGGAAGTTAAGACCGTAGAGCTTGCGATTAAAGAAGATACCGATAATGATGAGACAAAGAGCGAAGCCAAACGGGTCCTCGATGATATTAGAAAAACCTCCCTGTGCAAAATTAGCCGACGTGCCTAAAATTGACTCACTCCCAAACCATGTCGCAAAGACTGTAGCGAGCGCCATATAAAATGGGAGTGAGCGACCAGCTAAAACATAGTCTGTTGATGTCTTTACTTTACGAGCAGCGTAGAGTCCAACTGCCAGCATAACGACTGCATAAAAAACTATGGAAATAGTAAGTGGCATACTTTCTTGATTACCTATAAATATCCGTATTCTACTCTTCTGAATGAAAAAGGAATGCGCGACCTTCGGCCGCGCTTTCCTAACTAGTAACCAGTGATTAGTAACTACCAGCTCGCTCTACAACCCTTCTTCCTTTAGCCCTTCGACGAAAGCGAGCGCCTTGCGTGAAAGTTTCTTAGGCATAGCTATTGAGAGCTTTACTAGCACGTCCCCGCGTCTACCTTTTTCGTGGATATGGGGAACACCACGTCCTTTAACACGAAGCGTCTCGCCGTGGGTTGCTCCTGGAATAATTTCGATGTCGATACTGCCATCTAGTCCGTCTATCGAATGCTTCGCCCCGAGAAGAGCGTCTGTTAGCTTTATCTCATGAGTAATAACCAAGTCATTGCCTTCACGCTTCCAAAGCTTATGAGTGATAACATTCACCTTTACATAAAGGTCACCTGTGATACCTCCTTGAACAGCCTCCCCCATGCCTGACATGCGAATCATTTCGCCGTTAGAAATGCCTGCTGGCACAGTGATGTGAATCTCTTCACGCTTGTTGAGCACACCAGCACCGCGACAGTCGTTACACTTCTCTTCAGGCACCTGTCCTTGTCCGTGACATACATCACATGTACGAACAGTCTGGAAGCTCCCCATGAATGTTTTCTTCACATCTCTCACCTTTCCTTGCCCATTACATGTAGTACATGTCTTCTTCTTTGTTCCAGGACGAGCCCCGGTTCCAGTACAGGTTACGCAAGATGAAACTTTTGAAATAAGAACGTTTCTTTCTGTTCCAAAGACTGCCTCGGTAAAAGGCACGTCAATCTCAAGAGAGATATCACGCCCACGCTTTTCTCTGGCTCCTCCAAAACCTCCGCCGAACATGTCCCCAAAGATGTCTCCTAAGTCACCAAAATCAAACTGCATGTCAGAGAAGTCTCCTTGGTTGAATCCACCGAAACCTCCACCTTGCGGTCCTGCTCCGTTAAAAGTCTGACCATAGGTGTCATATTCTTTCCTCTTTCGTTCGTCAGAGAGAATTTGGTATGCTTCGTTAATTTCCTTGAACTTAGCTTCGTCCCCACCTTTCTTATCTGGATGATACTTAGCAGCGAGCTTGTAAAAAGCTTTCTTTATGTCGTCTTTTGTCGCACCTTTTTCTATACCGAGAACATTGTAGTAGTCTTTTGCCATAGATAGAGGTTATTCTAGCACACCTTACTTATTTTGTTTCGTCTTCTTTTTTGGTTTCTGATTCAGCGGCCGTTGTCTGCTCAGCTTCTTTTGAGGTGTTATCATTCGCAGTCTTCATAGCTTCACCTATCTTCATCATGGCGTCAGAGAGAGCTTGGGTTGCAGACTTAATAGCAGAACTATCATCGCCATTACGAGCAGTCTTAAGTGTAGATATTTTTTCTTCTACTTCTTTCTTGATGTCATCTCCGATCTTCCCTTCTGCGTCACGTAGCGCCTTTTCTGCTGTGTGAGAAAGCGCGTCAGCTAGGTTCTTCTCTTCAGCTAATTCTTTCTTCTTCGCATCCTCTTCGGCATGCGCTTCTGCATCCTGCTGCATACGCTTAATGTCTTCATCTGATAGTCCAGAAGATGCCTCAATGCGAATGGACTGTTCCTTGCCTGAAGTCTTGTCCTTAGCTTTCACCTGAAGAATACCGTTAGCGTCCACGTCAAAGGTAACCTCAACCTGAGGGACACCACGAGGAGCTGGCGGAATACCATCTAAGATAAATCTTCCGAGAGACTTGTTGTCAGATGCCATACCGCGCTCACCTTGTGTGATGTGAATTTCAACAGACGTCTGATTATCCGCTGCAGTAGAAAAGATCTGCGATTTTGATGTTGGGATAGTCATGTTCTTCTCAACAAGCTTAGTCGCTACTCCTCCCATGGTTTCGATACCAAGAGAAAGCGGGATAACGTCAAGTAGAAGCACGTCCTTTACATCTCCCTGAAGAACACCCGCCTGGACAGCAGCACCAAGGGCGACCACTTCGTCTGGGTTGATAGATCGGTTAGGCTCCTTACCGAAGAGCGCCTTCACAGCTTCTACAATCATTGGCATACGAGTCTGTCCTCCCACCATAATGATTTCATGAATTTCTTCTTTCTTAAATGGAGAGTTCTCGATAGCGCGCTTGGTTATCTCAATTGAACGGTCAACGAATTCCTTTGCAATTTCTTCAAGCTTTGCGCGCGTTACTTTAATAAGTAAGTGCTTAGGTCCATCAGCACCTGAGGTAATGAACGGTATGTTGATCTCTGTTTCTACCTGAGTCGAGAGCTCATGCTTAGCCTTCTCAGCTGCTTCATCAAGTCTCTGTAGCGCAAGCGGATCCTTTGAGATATCAATCCCCTGGTCCTTCTTGAACTCGCTAGCGATATACTCTACGAATTTCTGGTCGATATCGCGACCTCCTAGATGAGAGTCACCATCTACAGACTTCACTTCTACAACTCCTTCACCCACCTCGAGAATAGAGATATCGAAAGTCCCTCCTCCAAAGTCGTACACAGCGATCTTTTCATTCTTCTGAGAGTTGAATCCGTAAGCGAGTGCTGCTGCTGTTGGTTCTGGGATAATGCGCATCACTTCGAGTCCTGCGATTTTGCCTGCGTCCACGGTTGCCTGTCGTTGTGTATCATTAAAGTAAGCAGGCACAGTAATAACTGCTTGGGTTACGGTCTCTCCTGTCTTTGCTTCTACGTCTGCCTTGATTTTCTGAAGAATCATCGCTGAGATTTCTTCTGGTCGAGACTCTTTACCTCCGAGCGTGATGAGCACCCCGCCATTGTCGCTAGATTTGATTTTGTACGCTACACGAGGGATATCTGACTGTACTTCTTTGTCAGCAAATGAGTGCCCCATGAAGCGCTTAACACCGTAGACAGTATTCTCTGGGTTGGTTACTGCCTGACGCTTTGCAATCTGGCCAACTGAACGCTCACCATTTTTGTTGACTGACACAACAGATGGCGTAGTGCGATTACCCTCGATGTTCTCAATGATCTTCGGCTGACCCACCTCAATAATAGCGACAGCTGAGTTGGTTGTTCCTAAGTCGATTCCAATTATTTTTGCCATAAATATATATGTATTTAGTTGTTATTAATTTTGTTTTTCAAAATGCCCCACTTTAACCCTTGCTGGTCTAAGAACCGTGTCATGCATGCGGTACCCGGACTGGAGAACGTTCACAATTTTGTCATTCTCACTCTCATCTACAACAGGAACCATTTCCATACTTTCGTGAAGTTGCGGATCAAAGACATCACCAACCGTTCCAAATTGCACAACACCTTGATTCTCGAGTACAGTGCGAAGTTGTCCGAATATATATTCGATGCCTACTCTCCAATTCTGGTTCACCTTTTCCCACGCTTCTTTATTCCCTTTGGCCATATCGTATGAGTCGAGCGTCGGGAGCAAATCTTCAATGAGACGCTTTGAAGCGAACTTTCGATCAGATACTCTAGATGCCTCTACTTCTTTTTTAAAGTTAGCATAGTCTGCTCTAGTACGCTGACTAAGATCTAAATACTCTTGCTTTTCTACTTCAAGTTTTTTGATCTTTTCTCGCAGCTTTTTAAGCGTAGCTTTAGCGTCAAGCTCTCCTTCGTCATTTACGTCTTCAAAAGTTACTTCTTCATTTTGAGTTTCTTCGTTTTCTAGATGTTCTTCTTTGTGGTCTTCAGTCATAGGTTGTAAAAGAAACTAAATCTTAATTCAATAATCATTATCAATTTCTTGTATCGTTCGGTGTGTCTATCGAGGTCTGAGGTTGCCAGGAATACCTATCGTACCATATTTTTATAATCTAGACTGAGTAATATGTCAAGTGTCATTGATAATGGCAAAATTATAGCTATTATTTAGACTATTTTCGAGGCATAAGGAACCCCATCTTCTGTAATTCTCAGAAGCTCATTATATTTTGCCAGCCTTTCTGAACGAGAAAGTGAGCCAGTCTTAATCTGGCCACACCCAGAGGCGACAGCTAGATGAGCGATTGTCGTATCTTCTGTCTCACCTGACCGATGAGACACAATGGTCCGCTTCCCTAGTTTATGAGCTAACTCTATTGCGTCTACCGTTTCCGAAAGAGTTCCAATTTGATTTGGCTTAATTAATACTGCATTTGCTACATTTTCTTCTCCGCCCTTCTTAATATACTGCGTATTAGTAACAAAGAGATCGTCTCCTACAAGTTGAACAGAGCCCCCTAAGGAGTTAGTCAGCTGCTGCCAACCACCCCAGGAGTCTTCTGAGAGCCCGTCCTCAATAGACACAATCGGATAATCGCGCACAAGCTCCTCTAGATACACTATCATTTGTGACTCAGAAAGAGTTACGTTGTCCCTTTGTAAAGAATAAGCGCCATCTGAGTAAAATTCACTAGCAGCGACATCTAACGCAAAGGCAATATCTTGTCCTAAAATAAGATCCGTCTTGCCTATTGCTTCAATCAAGATGGCGAGAGCCTGTCTATTTGAAGATACATTTGAAATTGGGAACCCTCCTTCGTCACCAACCGCCGAAGACCCTCTCTGTTTCATAATCTCTCTTAGTGCGTAAAAAACTTTTGCCGACTGCTCCATGGCTTGAGCAAATGAGATTGCTTTAATTGGCACTATCATCCACTCTTGAATATCTGTAGAAGAACTTGCATGTCTTCCTCCATTTAAAACATTAATGAGTGGCACCGGCACCACAGGATCCTTTGACCAAACGTATATTTCACGTAAGTGCTTATAAAGGGGGATCCCTTTACTTATAGCGCATGATTTAGCGTATGCGAGTGACATTGCGAGAGTGGCATTGGCGCCTAATCGGGATTTATTGTCAGTACCATCTAGCTTTATAAGTAGCGCATCGAGCTCACGCTGAGAAACAATATCTCTACCAATTAGCATTTTTGTAATAGGTCCGCTGATGTTTTGAATTGCTTTATAGACACCCTTCCCATCATACTCCACTCCACCGTCACGCAACTCCACCGCCTCATGAGAACCTGTTGATGCGCCAGAAGGAACACTCGCTCTTCCAGTGGAGCCGTCTTCCAAAACGCAATCAACCTCTACTGTTGGATACCCACGTGAGTCTAGTATCATGCGTGGGGTAATACTTTGTATCTTCATATTAAAAAAGTATAACAGATATCCTCAAGTACTTTATAAAAAAGTGATACACTGCAGTAAATACCTATGGCAAAAATTTATTTTTACGATATACACGAAGGAGATAAGGAAGCGCTCCTCGCATCTCTAGAAGGCCACGAATGCGCTTTTTATACGGAATCGATTGCGGAGGGCAACATTCATAGCGATGCGGAAATAATCTCCATCTTTGTTTCAAGCAATCTTTCTAGTAACTTTATCGATGCGATGCCCTCACTGCGCCTAATCAGTTGCAGATCAGCAGGGTTTAATAACGTTGATATGGCAAAAGCAAAAGAACGTGGTATTCCGGTAGTGGTCGTCCCTAGCTATGGCGAACACACTGTTGCGGAGTACGCTTTTTCACTCTTACTTAGCTTAAGTAGAATGATCCCAGAAACTATAAAATCTGTAAAAGAGAATGTATGTATTGACCCACCCCTTATCCGAGGCATGGATCTTAATAAAAAGACCCTTGGGATTATAGGCACCGGCAAGATTGGAAAGCGCGTCATAGAAATAGCAAAAGGATTCGGAATGGATGTTATCGCGTTTGACCCTCACGAGGATAAGGACGCAGCTGTGACGCTTGGTTTCCAATACTGCAACCTCGTGGATCTATGTAAGTCCTCGGACGTTATCACCCTTCATAGTCCTTTCACTAAAGAAAATCACCATCTTCTCAATAGTGAGATGTTTTCCCTCATGAAAACTGGTGTATACATCATCAATACCGCTCGAGGTGAGCTCATTGATACCAAAGCACTCATCGTAGCACTCGACACCAACAAAGTAGGAGCGTGCGCACTCGATGTTGTCGAGGGGGAGACACTTCTTAAGGAGCGTTGTAAAATAACAGATATTTCGCATCGCGAGCCTCACCAACTTCTCGAAGAGTCCTTTTTTATCAATTCCCTATTGGCCCATCCGCGCGTTATTCTTACTCCTCATATTGCGTACAACACCAAGGAAGCGGTAGGGAGGATTAACGCAACAACTGGTGAGAACATTTCCTCTTTTTTGAGTGGTACAGTTATTAATGAGGTGCATGGAAATGTAGTTACGACAGGGAAACTCCTCCTTGTGAGGCACACAGAATCTGAATGGAACGAGAAGGGTATATGGACTGGAACGCGAGATGCGAAGCTAAGCTTAAAAGGCTTCGAGGATGCAAGACTTCTTGGTGAGGCTATCCGCTCGATAACCATTCACAGAGCCTACGCATCACTTCAAATTAGAACCTTAGAAACACTGTCCTCTATCCTTGGCACAATACAGCAGCCAGTTGTACCAATTACAAGAGACGCAGCCCTTAATGAGCGTGATTACGGCGACTACACCGGAAAGAATAAGCACGAGATGAAGAATATCTTAGGCGAAGAGCTTTTTGAAAGAACACGGAGAGGTTGGGACGTTGCAATACCAAATGGTGAAACCTTACGTAATGTATACGAAAGAATAGTCCCTTATTATATTAACGAGATTCTTCCTCGTCTCAAGCTCGGAGAAAATGTCCTCGTCGTGTCTCATGGTAACGCTCTTCGTGCACTTATAAAGTATATTGAAAACATAAGCGACGAAGATATACAGAACGTCGAAATGATGTTCGGCGGGGTTGTCATATATGACATAGACGACACCGGGAAAAGTTCGCACAAGGAGGTGAAGGAGACGCCCTCTGTATATTTCGATACGCATTATTAGAAAGCCTACAACATCATGAACACGCTTACAGATACTTCAATAATAGTAACAGCCGGCCCGAGTCTTGATAACGATGACACACTTAAACAAATTATTTCTAAGAACGTCTCTTGGTTCCGCTTCAACATGAGTCATGGCGATAACGAAGAGCACACAAGGAGACAACAAAGAATCTTGACGGTTGCCAAAGAAATGAATAAAAACATTATGTTTTTTGTGGATTTACGTGGCCCCAAAATGCGTTTGTGTGCTGTTGAAAACGGCACGCTTGAGCTGACAAGTGGGGAGCAAGTCTTCATACGAAGCGAGTCGCTGATGTGCACAAAAGAATCTCTCGCAATTGATGTTCCAGAGATACATAAATACCTAGAACCCTCTATGTCCATTTTCCTTCACGACGGAGAAATGGAACTACGTGTTCTTGAGGTAAAGGAGGATGATGCTCTGTGTGAGGTTATACGAGGGGGAGTGCTGGAAGGATACAAAGGAGTAAATATTCCCGATGCACTTATCCCAATTGACACCATCACCGAAAAGGACATGCAAGACTTGAAAAACAGCCTCTCTTCTATGCAAGTAGACGCTGTTGCACTGTCGTTTGTACGAACCAAAGAAGACGTCACAAATCTGAGAAAAATCTTGGACGACATGGGTTCTCAAGCAAAAATTATCTCTAAAATTGAAACCAAGCTTGCGCTTCATAATTTAGACACAATCTTAGACGCTTCCGATATCGTCATGTACGCGCGAGGCGATTTGGGGGTTGAGATACCTGCTGTGAAAATTCCTTTGGTGCAAAAGGAGCTATGCCTAATCGCTAACAACAAGAATACTCCCGTGATTGTTGCCACCCAAATGCTTACCTCCATGAAAGAGTCCCCGATTCCAACACGAGCTGAGATGACAGATGCCATTGAGGCTCTGGTTGATGGCGCAACGTATCTTATGCTCTCAGACGAAACAACTCTCGGCAAGCATCCAGTCGAAGCGGTCGCTACGCTTGACCAGGCAATACGTGAATACAATGAGAACAGGCAGAGGTACTTACGCTTTGAAACACATTCGCACTAAAGATACTACTCGCCCCCAATTTTAATGATTGTCTATAAACAAAAAGCTCCCGTCTGGGAGCTTTTTGTATTGTAAAAAATAGAAACAACTAACGCTCTTAATTTCAAGAGACACAAAACTGTTTTAGATACAAAAAGCCTAAGGATTTTTGGAATGGGTGTACGAGCAATACACTGATTGAGAAAAATCCCGTAGTGGCAAAGTATGTGAAATAGTTTTGCTATCTCTTTGACCAAGTTGGAGCCTTGCGAGCTTTCTTAAGTCCGAACTTCTTACGTTCAACCTGGCGAGGATCACGCTTAAGGAAACCTAGTTTCTTAAGGATGTTCTTCACCTGTTCGTCACGTAGGACGAGAGTACGTGAGAGACCGTGACGCACCGCCTCAGCTTGAGCGTGGATACCACCACCTACTACCTGTATAGTTACCTGAAACTTTTCACCAATTTCTGACTTTGAGATAGCTTCTTGAGCAATTGACTGCAGGTCGCTTGTTACGAAATATTCTCTTACATCCTTGTCATTTACTGTAAATGAAGGCTTGGTCGAAGGCGTAACACGAACTCGAGCAGTCGCTGTCTTGCGGCGTCCCACAGCTTCTATATAACGATTTTTTGTATCTGCTGACATATTTCCTTAGTTAGTCTTTAATAATTAAATTTTTGATGCGAACATCCTGAAGTCTGTTCTTTGGAAGCATACCCATTACTGCGTGCTTGATGAGCTCGCTGTAGCCTTTATTCTCAACCACATACTTAAGCGGGCGCTCCTTAAGTCCTCCTGGGTAGCCAGAATATGACTTATGAACACTTTCATTCATCTTGTTCCCTGTTACTTTTACTTTGCTGGCATTTTCTACAGTGACAGTCACAGGAGCTGCAACATTCTTAACAAAAGTAACACTATCCTTTGCGTTGAGAAGAGCTGCTACTTCCGAAGCGAGTCTTCCTAGTGGCTTTCCTGTTGCGTCAATTACGTGATTCTTCATACGATAGTTATTATTTTATTAAACGAATTCGATTACAGCTTTCTCAGCACCATCAGAAAGACGGGTATGCAGCTTGAGAATCCTCAAGTAACCACCATTTACTTCCTTATACTTAGGCGCATATTCTGAAAAAAGCTTTCCTACTTCAATGTCCTGATTAAGAAGACGAGACATGATTAGGCGGCGACGTGTAACTGTATCTTCCTTTGAAAGTGTAACCAGTTTCTCGACAAGTGGCCTAATCTCCTTTGCGCGAGCTAAGGTAGTCTCGATTGAGCCATGTCTTATAAGGTTAATCATGAGGGAGCGAATAAACGCCTTACGTTCGTTCTTTTCTCTTCCGAATTTTCTCTTTGCATTGTGATGTTTCATACGCCGTTAACTAATTTCTGCTTTATTAATGATACTTAAGCCTTAAGCTCTAGCCCGAGGTCTTCTAACGCCTTCTTAATCTCAGAGATTCCTTTCTCACCTAAACCATCAATAGCCAATAGATCATCCTGTGACTTGCGTGCAAGCCCTCCTGCAGTACGAACAGCTGCTGCGACGAGAGCGTTTTCTGTACGAGTAGAGAGGCCAAGGTCTTCTATCTTTACCTTAGATGCGTCGGTCTCATCTTCGGCAATTTGAGCAACTGGTGCCTCTGTTACATCCTTAGGGTAGTCAATAACTGTCTCGCGGAACCCAACCACTGACTGTAACTGTGTAATCATAGTCTGGATTGATGACTCAAGTGCGTCATGAGGAGAGATTGTACCATCAGTCTCAATAGTAACCCTTAGTCTGTTGTGGTCTGTTCTGTCACCAACACGCATATTCTCGACCTCGTATGAAGCGCGACGAATTGGAGTAAATGATGCGTCGAGGAAAATAGTTCCGATGTCAGCTTTTTCCTTTTGAAGAATTTCACGAGGTACATAGCCGAGCCCCTTCTCCACTGTAATCTCAATTGCAATATCGAGATCCTTGGTAGTAGATTCACAAATGTACTGATCGGCGTTCATCACCTCTAACTGTGAAGGCAGAGAAATGTCTTTTGCTGTAACTGTCTTAGCGCCCTTGATGTGAAGAGTTGCCTTTTGTGCATCGTCACCGTGTAACTTAAAGCGAGTCTTCTTTAGATTAAGGATGATTGAAATAACGTCTTCCTTGATTCCATCAATTGTAGAGAATTCATGCTTTACACCATCTATTGAGAGCGCAGTGATAGACGCTCCTGGAATAGACGAAAGGATAATACGACGTAGCGAATTTCCTAGTGTGTGTCCGTATCCTGGGTAAAGACCGTCGATCTCATAGACACCGAAGGCAGCATCCTCCTTAATGATCTTCGGCTTTGATGGCAAAATGATAGAATGTGAAGACATATACAATAAAAGTTAGACTAGTATTTAAGCTTAATAAGTGACGCGCACTTTGCACTTTTAGAACAAAGTTGTATTATTCTAACCCAGATTTGCGAAAAGTGCAAGTGTATGCTAGTGGAAAAAGCTTACACTTCAAGCAAAAACTTAGCGAGAGTAGTATTCGAGTACCTTCTGAGTATCAAATATTGGTTCCACCTCTCTAGGGGCTTCCTTAACTTCAATCGATAACGCTTTAGGGTTAGCAGAGAAAGTGTATGTTGGTGCTCCGTTAGTTAACTTTTCCTCAAGTCCTGTAAAGAGTTTACTTGTCTTACTACCCTCACGGATAGCTACAACATCCCCTACTGTCACCTGATGAGAAGCAATTGTTACCCTACGACCATTCACTGTAACGTGGCCATGAGAAACGATTTGACGAGCGAGCGCTCTTGTATTAGCGAATCCAGAACGGAAAGCAATGTTATCAAGACGTGATTCAAGCTCACGGTAAAGCTTAAGCGCTGGTGTTGTTGAACCCTCACCTGTCTCATGAGCTTTAGTTGCAAGCTTCACATACTTCTCAAACTGTTTTTCGGTAAGACCATATGTGTGTCGCATCTTCTGCTTAGCACGAAGCTGTTCACCGTATTCAGAAACATTAGAACGGTGCTTTCGCTCGCTATCGAGCTTACCTGGAGCGTAAGGACGCTTCTTATAAGCACACTTTTCACGTCCACAAACGTTTTCTCCTAGTCTTCGGCAAATTTTACAAGTTATTCTTGGCATACTGTTTAAATAATTACTACTAGACGTGACGTGGCTTACGAGGCTTAGGTCCATTATGTGGAACAGGTGTCTTATCTACAATAGACATGATATCTACGCCAAAAGCTGAGAAAGCTCTGATAGCTGATTCTCTTCCTGAACCAACACCCTTAACTATTACGTTAACTTCCTTAACGCCAATCTGCTGTGCCTTCTCACCAATAAGCTCGCCAATCTTAGAAGCAGCGAAAGGGGTCCCCTTCTTAGCACCCTTGAAGCCAAGAGCACCTGATGATGACCACGCTAAAACGTTACCTGTCTTATCAGATAGTGTTAGGCGAGTGTTGTTGTATGAAGACTCAACAAAGAGTGTTCCTTCAACAATCTTCTTCTTTACTGCTTTAGCTAGTGATCTCGCTTTTAGAGCGCTATCAACACCAGAGCTATTCTTTTTTACGATACGTTTCTTTCCCATAGGTGTACGATATTAATAATTATATTTTAGGTCTTCTCAACCTTACGACGACCACTTCCCATAGTTACACGCTTGTTACCACGGACAGTACGGCTGTTAGTCTTTGTTCTTTGTCCACGCGCAGGAAGGTGCTTTATGTGACGAGTTCCTCTGTAACTCTTAATATCCTTGAGACGCTTGATATTCTGCTGGACCTCACGACGTAAGTCACCTTCAGTCTTGAAAGCTTCAATCTCACGACGAATAAGGTTCTCTTGATCTCCAGTGAGTTCTGTAGTCTTCATCCCTGGGTCAAGCGCTAGCTTCTCGATAATCTTCATAGCTCGAGAACGCCCAACACCAAACACAGCTGTAAGAGCTATTTCTAGTCTTTTATTTTCTGGGAGAGTAATACCTGAGATACGCATAAATAATGATTGGAATATGTGGTTAAACTAAAACTTACCCTTGGGCTTGTTTGTGCTTAGGATTGCTACAAATAACACGAAGAACACCACCGCGTTTAAGCATTTGGCAACTTGAGCAAATCTTCTTTACTGATGATCGTACTTTCATGAAAAATATGGGTCCAATTATACTATATCTTGATAAATAATGCAAACATTTCTATAGTTTAGGGGCTAGTACTTAAGGGTTAGAGGCAGGCTCTGGAATTCTTAGCGCATTACCCCCTAACTCACAACTACTATCTCCTAATTTTTTACAGTCTTTTGATGATTCTTCCTTTCCCTCCGTATGGATCAACCTGCACAACAACTTTGTCACCCACGAGAACTTTAATCTTATGGACTCGCATGCGCCCGCCCAAATAAGATATGAGGCTTTGGCCTTTTGATGTTTCTATTCTAAAAAGAGTACTAGGGAGTGCTTCTATAACACGTCCTTCTATAGTCTCAATTTCATCTTCTAGATTTTCTTTTTCATCCATATAAAGCAAGACTGAAAGTGTATCAAAATTATCCTTTAAAATCAACGCTTAGGGAGAGATTCTTCTATCCCTATCTTTTCTACACTATTAGGGAAGTGAGAAAGCCACATAGGCGAGAAGCGAATCTCTGCACTCTCAATAGAAAGAATTGATTTCATTAAGGTCTTAAATTCATCTGTATCTTTGCCTAAGACCATTGTCTTTATGGCTTCTTTATCTACTGACCATATAACCCGAGGGACACCTTCTACTAAGATCGGCAGCGAAGTAGCGTTCACGATAGGATTAGCTTCTCTTCTTACAAAGCTCAGGGTTTCTGTGTACCCCAAGCGAACCGGAGCCTTGTCGTAACCAACTATTGTGGATGCTATGACTTCTGCTAATCTGGAAGAGTTAGCAAGCATCACATGCCCTGTCGCTGTCACTTTGTACATTTCCCCATCTCCGTTTAATAGTTCACTTTCGTTATCCTCATAGATAACTTCGACTGCGTCCACAGCGGGCACGTAACCGTCCTTTTTAATCTTTAACAGCTCTTGTTTTATCTCTTTCTCCAGTTCAATTGCTAGTGCATCTTTTGCTGCATTGATGTCAGCAAGAGAAACGAGGGACTTGGAACCAGATGAGCCGCCACTTATTGCTGTTTTTGATTTTGCATAGAAGCCTTCATATCTAGGCGTCCCTTTAAAGCCTGGAATAGTAAAGTCGGTCGAGGCAATGTTGTAGTCAGCGCCTGCACTATCAGCCAAAAGAGTTACTTCAACAGCGCCAGGCAAAGCACCTGTCTTGCCTGGTACTGTAACCGACTCACCAATGCGGTATATTTTACCTGTAGATGATTCGAAGCGGGTATTCTTGATGAGCTTTTGAGGTTCGTCATCAAAATTATTATAGATAGTCGCGCGACCTGAAGCCCTAGTTTCAACCTTACGAGACTCGGAACGAGTTAGGACTTTGGACTTTGAGAGTGACACTGTCTCAACTAAATAGGGCACTGAGTTTGTGCCGTCCCCTTCTTTTGCAAAGGTAACAACACGACTAAAGTCTTGAACGTCTTTGTACTTTGGCACCATGGTAATAGTTGCGCTATCAAAAACGTATGTGTAGAGAAGAACAGCTCCAGCGAAGAGAATAAGGCCTGTACCGAAAACAAATGATGAGGCTTTCGGTCTCTGTCTTCTTATTTTAGGACGCTCGTGCACGTCTCGCACTCTTGGGCGGTATGGTTCTTCGTCCTGCCAATCGACATCTTCTTCGTAGTCTCTGCGTCTTGTAATACCTCCCTGCATTCTATTGCCTCTCACAGGAATGCGAACAGACTCCTCGTCTTCGTATCCACGAGTGTCTCGATTCCGGTCATCATGAAAGCGCTCAAGGCGAGCAGAAAGGTCTTCGCTAGACCTTGAACGAGTGTATGGTTTGCGAATGTCTTGCATATGACAGAGGAACGTCCTTAATCCCTTCTAGTGTAACACTCACCGGAACCCCGTTTGTATAGAACTGTGAATAAGACGTATTCTCTATCACCTCTCCGATCCATGTTGCATAGCGCTTAGCAATGAGACGCACTTCAGTCGGCACTCTATCATGTAGAGAAATAAATTCGTAAGTATACAGGATCCCGTCCATGAATTTAGACCCCGCTGTTATGTTCATCTCTTCTGCTTCTATGTTCTTATATCCGAATGGGTGTACATGTGAGACAACAATATGCCCATCAACAATATAGTTGATGAGTGTTGAAGTGTCTCCTACAGCAACCGTGAGGAACGCGTCTTGGTTCATAAGGATAGTATATAGTTACTGGTTACTAGTTACTAGTGGAAATACAAAAGGGCGACGCCCACAGCATCGGCCTTTTGTATTTCCCTTACTCGAGTACAGCCTTTATTCTTCTGACCCCAGCGGACACAGCTTCTTCTTTTGCTATCTTGAACTTCCCAAGCACACTAGTGCGCTCTACGTGAGGTCCGCCACAGAATTCCATCGAGAAAAGGTTAGCTTGCCCGCGCACACCTGTCTCGTTACCAATAGTATAGATAGACACCTTCTCAGTGTACTTGTTATCAAACACCCCGATTGCGCCGCGCGCTCGCGCTTCGTCATAAGTCACTTCTTCACGATGCACCGGCAGGTCTTTTGCGATCACGTCGTTCACCATCTTCTCTACTTCAGCTTTTTGCTCATCAGTCATTTTCTCTCCATGAGAAAAGTCGAATCGCAGTCGCTCTGCCGTAATATTAGACCCTTTTTGTAACACATGATCGCCGAGCACCTGACGGAGCGCTTCGTGAAGAAGGTGTGTTGCGGTGTGGTACTTCACTTCCGTCTCTCCGCCCCCACCTAACCCCCCTTTAAACTTACCTGCTGACGCCGTGCGAGACTCTTCAGAGTGTTTCTTCTTTTCTTCATCAAAGGCAGCACGGTCTACTGTTATACCTCTTTCAAGTGCAAGTTCTTCTGTTAGCTCGATCGGGAAGCCGTATGACTGAAGTAGGTCAAAAGCATCACGACCCGATATATGTCTATCTGCTGAAACATCTTTTCCCTCAACAGATTTTCTTATCTCTATGACGCACTTTTCAAATTGTTTAATCCCATTCTCAAGTGTCTTCCTAAACTTACTTTCTTCTTTATCAAGCTCATTCAAAATAACTTCCCACTTCTCCTCTAAGTTCTTATACTCATCCTTATAGACATTAATAAATGATGCGCCAATTTCTTTTGTAAAATTCTCCATCACGCCCAGGTTACGTGCAAACCTCACCGCACGTCGAATCAATCGACGCACGAAATACATCTGGTCTTTATTCCCAGGTAGCACGTCGTCCCCTATCAAAAATGTAGCAGAACGTATATGGTCGAGCACAACACGGTATGCGTACGTACTAACATCGTCTACACCATATGCCTTACCTGAGAGTCTTTCTATTGTTTTCTTAGGTTCGTCAAAAACATCTACGTTAAAAACATCTGGATCATTACGGAGCGCAGCTGCATAACGCTCAAGACCTGACCCGTGGTCTACGTTCATCTGAGGGAGTTCTTCGAATCCACTTACCGTCTTTTTATACTGCATGAAAACGTTGTTACCAATTTCAAGAAATCGTCCGCAGTCACAATTCACGTGACATGGCTCAGATGCCCACTTACTATTCTCATGTATCTTCTTAGAAAGATCTGGGTCAAAATCATAAAACATCTCGGAGTCTGGGCCACCCGGCTCGCCGTCAGGCATATTAGCTGGCACACCACTACGTGACCACCAATTCTTTTTTTCAGAAAAATAAAATATTTTTTCTCCATCTTTCATTCCCATTTCTGGGGTGTCTGAAATTAATGCTGTAATCCCCTTACTAGCAAAGAGCTTTTGCCATAGCTCTGCCGAGAAAGTATCCCGTGGGACACCAAGAGACTCGTTGCCAGAAAAGCATGTTACATAAAAATTCTTTGGATCAAGTCCAAGCTCATCAATTAAAAAGGTCCACATCCATGTAATTTCTTCTTCCTTAAAGTAATCGCCAAAAGACCAATTACCGAGCATTTCAAAAAATGTAGTGTGACGGTTGTCCCCCACCTCTTCTATATCTTGTGAACGGAATGACTTCTGAGAGTCTGCGATACGCTTCCCTAGTGGGTGAGGTTGCCCGAGGAGATATGGAAGCATTGGTTGCATTCCAGACCCAGTGAAAAGTGTAGTTGGATCATTCTCGGGGACAAGAGACGCGGACGGGACAATAGCATGTCCTTTCTCCTTCATATAAGAGAGGAACTTGGTACGGATTTGATTAACAGTGAGAATTTGATTAGACATTTCTCAATTATAACAAAAAGGAAGAATAGATTCTATATGTTACATAAAATGAAAACGCCATTGTAAGTGGCGTTCCCTTGTGTGCTTGGGCAGTTGGTTTTACTGCCCACGACCAGCCCGCTGCCTGCCAACCCACTCCGGACAAATGCCACCATGTTCGCATGCGGGACCACGGTCCAAGCAGTTGGGGTAAGTACAGGTGTGAGTCACCACCGAAGGACTACTGGGTGTAGTGTCATCATGCTGTTTTTTTGAGCAAACTGGGTACCAGGCACATCTACCGTCACCTGTTATACAATTGGGCTGCTGGCATAAAAAAGTTGCCATACAAGATCTCCACTTCACGACCTACGTGAACCTGTAGAGATACTACACCTTGTTACAGTTTTTGCAAAACAAAAAACACCGGAGTCCCTCCGGTGTTTTTTAAAGATAGATTGTGTGTACACTTTTCTCGTGTTGTTCTGGAGATTGGTTTTGTGACTTAGAAACCAAAGACGCCCTTCATGCCATGACCGCCGCGCTTGCCTTCTTTTACATTAGCAGCCTTTGTCTGCGTTGTGCTGAGACGCTTGTCAGCCTGAGCCTGTGTGATTACTCCCTTAGTTACTAGGTTCTGTAGCTGTGTCTTCATCTTAGCTTCACGTTCAGCTTTTAACTTGGTCTGAAGCTGTTCTTCTGTTATTCCTTTTTCTTTAGCAAGAGCAGGCAGACTCTTGCCTTCCGCCCAAGCAGCTTTTACTTCATCGACTGTTGCTCCGATGAGTGTAGCCTGTTCTTGAAACATCTGCGTATGACGTATAGCAAGTTCATCCGCCGAGAGGTTGCCCATCATTCCTCCCATTCCCATCGCAGAAGCGGAGAGTGCTCCAGCTGCTGCGATTGTGGCAACTCCTAGGAGTGCTCTTTTTGTTAGTGTTGTTTTCATATGTATGTCGTAGTTATAGTTCTATAAGAAGGAAGTTTGCGCGAATGTTATTGTCTCCCTTCTTGCTTATTACTACCTTTGCCTAAACATATTTATTTCATCTTGTGGTGGAGATCTTTTCATATCTGTATCCCGCACCTCTCTTTTCCTTTTTTCAAATGGGATTCTTGGAGCATTCTTTATTTCAGTAATTTCAAAACTACCGTTTACGAAAGCGCCAAATAATAGCACATCACTATTCTCTACAGAAAGAGTGATGTCTCCTAGTGTGGTGCTCGCACGTGCTGTAACCTCTACTCCGTCAAAAAGACGCACTGTGATAAAGCTAGAAGATGCAGCTACAACTGTACCCCTGAGAACTGTCATCTCTCTACCACCGTCAAGAGGGATAGGCCTACGGTACGCCTTAGAAACAAGGGGTATATTGTGCTCCCTTGCATAGTCACGCATATATTCGTGCATCGGAGTAATGCTTATAAGGAAACTCAAAATTACGGCAAGAGAAGTTATGGAAAGCAGCGTAATCATGAGTGGTTTTCTAAAACTAAAAGCATTCTTACGTGAAATAAGTTCTATAACTAAGAGTAGGGCTATTGTACACAGCAAAAGCAGGAGCGGGATCGCCTTCAACATATGGAGTGTCGTCATAAATCCAAACATTGGAAGGTACATAAAACCATAGCGAGATAGCGTAAAGAATATAAAACTAAATGAGAAGACAACGAGAAGGAAAAGGAAGAGCACTGACAGAGCCGCGCCAAAAGAGTAAAGAGCAAGACGCCACTTTGGTATCATTTGTATCTCTCCACTTGAGAGTGTTCGAAGTATTGTATCTTTAAGGTCTGTCATGGTGATAGTTTTTTTCTACTAATGTTTTGTGTAATGCCCCCTTCCCCCTTTTTATCCTTACACCAACGGTGGAAGTTGGTATCTGAAGGACGTCACTTATTTCTTCGTATGATAAATCATCATAGTAGTAGAGAATAAGTATTTCTCGATATTTAGAAGAGATGGCGCCGAGAGATGTCTCGAGCAACTTCTTGGTCTCTTCCTTCTCAGCGAGAGTGTGAGACTCCTCATCTGCGAAGAGGTGTGGCAAAATAGTATCAAAGTCTATGAAGGAAACCCTCTCACTGCCCCTCTTCTTCAAATGATTAACACACTCATTGTGGGTGATGCGATATATCCAAGAATTAAACGACCGACCAGTATCGAACCCGCGCAGGTTGGTATACGCCTTTATAAAAACGACCTGGAGAATATCTGAGGCATCATCATCTACTTGGGTGAATCTTTTAATATACCTAGAGAGTTTCCCTTCATATCTCTCGACAAGGATGCCGTACGCTTCTTTGTCTCCGAGACAAACCTGCTCCGCAATAATCTCGTCTTTTAGCTCGTGCTCTGTGTCTATCATAAAGGGTATTAGTTATTACTATACCTGAACGGAATTTATTTCAAAGTCTGAACCAAGACTAAACTAAGACAAAAAGAGGGCGCGTCTTGCGACGCGCCCGAGATCTCAGCAAGGTTCCCCTAAGGGCTACCCCTGGCAACTGCATGCAGCTGGCTTTCAACATAAGCCGACCCCGAGAATACTCACATTAAACAACGAGACACCTTCTTCTGTCAACCAGACGTTACCTTAGAGACTTTCTGGCATACGTATCCGAAAAATATTCAAAAGCAGCATACGATTGCTGTGAAAGAATGGGGGTCTCTACTCTCTCAAAAAGTACACTGTACACGAAGAAGAACTCAGACAGATAGAGCAAGAAACCTGAAGGTAATAAAAGAACAAGTGATGTTATCATTATGATTTTCTACGCAACTCTGCCTGCAGTGTCTCAAGATATAACCCTTCGACCTTTTGTCTTGCCCAAGGTGTTCTTCTTAAAAAAGTGAGGCTGGACTTTAGCGAAGGATTAGTGTTGAAACAGTCGATTCTGATTTCCTGCCCGAGCGCTTCCCATCCATACACCTTAACTAAATACCCCACAATAGAAGAAAGTGTTTTACCGTAGAGTGGATCATTGGGGTGTTCTGTCATAGTGTACTAACTTGCCAGAGCGGAGGAGACTACTGTTGAAAAAGCCCTTGTAGTTCTTTCTGGTACTTCTTCATCACATCGAGTGCTGCGTACATTTCTGGCTTGCCCTGTTTCTTGAGCGCTTCTATTTCTTTGGCAATTTTTGAGAAGAGCTCTGGATTCTTCTCCACAGCAAGCTGAAGCATCTCAGCCTGTTCTTTTGGGAGGTTCTTTGTGCCGTGCTTAACTGCTTGTTTTAGTAAAAATTCCTTAATCATGGTTACATAAAAACTAGTTAGTAGTAGCTTGCGCCTGTACCTGGGCAGCCTCTTTTATAAGGGCATTAAATTTTGCGAGGTCGAGAGGGTTATCTAGTTTCTTTCCGTTAAGGAAAAAGGTTGGTGTGCCCTGAACCCCAAGACGCACTCCTTCTCTTAGTTCAGCAAGCACCTTAGCTTCAAGTGACTCGTTGCTTAGGCTTTCTTGAAATTTCTTCGTATCTAATCCGATTGTCGTTGCGTAAGTTAAGAAGTAGTCTCTAGCATTAAGTGCGTTCCCCCACTCTCCTTGTTTGTCATAGAGAATATCGTGCATCTCCCAAAACTTACCTTGAGCCCCTGCAGCTTCCGTTGCTATTGCTGCACCGAGAGCGTTCTTGTGAATCTGGGTAAGTGGGAAGTGGCGATAGACAAGCTTAAGTGTATCTTTATTATCAGCTAATACCTGCTTCACGATTGGTTCATATGCTGCACACGCTGGGCACTGAAAATCACCGAATTCTACCAAGGTAACTTGTCCGTCCTTTGCACCACGAACATGGTCTGTTTCTGAGATTGTGATATCTGCTATCTCTCCGTCACTAGATGTTGATGGCGACCCTGCATAAAAGTAATAAGCAAATAAAGTGATAATAATAAGAGCTACAGCCGAAAAGAACTTCCCTTCTGTTGTAGTCATAAAACGTGGCAAGATATGTTTCATAATGTCAGAAAGTATACCATATGGGCCCAGACAGTAGACAGTAGACAGTAGACAGTAGACAGTAGACAGTAGGTATTATAAAGTGACCACCACTAAGCACAAACCCTTTTCTCTTCATCTACACTTTATGTTGTAGATCCTCTTTTACTTTCTGTAACTCTATTGCCATAAAAAGAGGGATTTCTTTTCTGGAAGTATTTTCTGCTTTTTGACGAGGACCTTTTTCGCTTACCCTGTGGCTTCCCCACTCTTCTAGTCTTGTTATTGCTAGCCCATGCTTAGCAAAAGCCTTTACATACACCTGAAGCGGTCTATGGAACGACATAGTGAACTTCTTATCATTCTTAGACCCTGGGGTCATGTCTATTTTTATCTTTGACTCACTCATATACTCTTCCACCCTCCTGTACTGCTTATCTTCATGCTCATCATACCCCCAATGTGTATGTGTCGGATTACGAAAGCTCGGATGATTAAGAACTAGGTACGCCCTTCCGTCATCCTTAAGAGTGCGACATATCTCACCCACTGTTTCCTGTAACTTTTCGATATTCTGAATGGCAAGCACGCAGACGAGTATGTCTTGTGTTTTTGGCTTCACCATATACAAGTCATGCGACGGTGTAGTAAAGTAATGCACCTTAAATGTAAACTGTGAGTTATTTTTTTCTGCTAGAGCGATGAGCTCCTTGCTAATATCTGCACCTATAATATACGCACCCTGCCCAGCAAGTAACCTAGAAAAAATCCCTTGCCCACACGCAAGGTCAAAGACATGCTTTCCTTTAACGTCTCCAATCATCCGAATTAGGTTAGGGTGCACCACTTTTGCATGATACGAATCTGTGTCTTTTTCTAAATGGTTGTCATACCAAGAAGCAACCGGCCCCCATGATGTTGGCGACATAGCCTGCGTATCTACTTTCTTTTCCCTCTTTTCTTCATTAGGCTTCTGATATCTCACTTTTGCACCAAGAGGCGCTTTTCTGACCGAGACTTTTGTATGAGCGCTCTGTTTCTCAGGACCACTAAATGGAGGTTTTTTATTCATCTTTTTATTCTACAGTAAACTCTGCTCACCACCTAACCACTTACGTTCGTAGACCTTTACATCTCCTCTTTTTTCAACACCCGATCTCGCCATGTATCTAACTGTTCCAAATATCGGACGACCAAACCACGGCCTATCATGCACACCTCCGATTGACCAAGCACAACCAACATACCCATTTGGGTCTCTTCCATCTAATTCATATGTATCATTGAGGTACACTGCCGCCTTCATCGCCTCTTCTGGAGTGGACATCCATTCAAGAATCTTTTTTGCCCAATACATTCTCATATACCCATGCATCTTACCTGTTTTGACCATCTGAGACTGCGCCGCGTTCCAGATATCGTCGTGCGTTCTGCCATCTTCAAGCTCCTTCTGACTGTAGGTATATTCGCGCTTATCAGTCCTTGCTTTACTGAGCGTCTCCTTCGCCCAAGCAGGAAAGCCCTCAACCTTATCATACGAGGCGTTGTAGTAGCAGAAGTTATCACAGAGTTCAGCGCGCACCACACACTCTTCTATAAACGCAGCAACACTACCGAGCCTCCCATTTGAACCATTCATAACTGGGTCAAACGCATCTTCTATCTTAAGTTCTGCTATTTTCAAAAGCTGAAGGATAATCGTTCTCCTTGAGATGTTCCCGTGCGCAATATATGGTGACAGATTACTCTGTCCATCAACCGTAAAGTCGTTGCGTGAAGTGTCGTAGTGTGAGAGCTTATCTGACAAAAAGTGATTAAGCATTTCCTTAGCAGCCTTCTCACCTGGAGTAAATAGGCCAACCCCTATAACACTTTCATTACATTTGATTTTTGAACTAACCGCTTGCCAGTCGTTACCCTTAAGGCTTTTAAGAAGTTCCTCATTCTCATCATGAGAGAGCAGCTTCCCGTGCGCTTCTAAAAAGGAAGGTAGCTTAGCGTGTATCTTGCCTCTTATGGTACGCGCTGCGAACTCCTGTTTAGAAGAAGTTTCCCATACTGGAATACAGTTATGTGTATCAACCTCGTAAAGAGAAACGTGCTGCCCTAGCTCCAAAAAATGCTCTTTCCATTTTCTCATAAAACGGAGAGGGAGCTGGTCGATGACTACAGCACCTACGTTTTCGGGGACTTTTGTAAACTTATTCTTAACAAAAAGCTTCTCGTCTTCTAGAGTGACCACAAGCGGAATGTTGTTATTACGAAGAGTTTCTTCAACTTCTTTAAGGGACGGCAGCACCCAGTCATAGAACCTTCTGGTCGCCCCCTCCCATTCGTAGTTCCAAATAACGTAGTTAACAATAAGCTGTGACCCTTTACTCTTGGCTAGTTCCTGTGCAAATAGTAGTGCATCGTTGTCCTGCGCACGGATATCACGACACATCTGGTATATGACAGTTCCACCTATATATTCTTTTTCGGAAAGCTTCTTGGCTCTAAGAGGATTAACTGACATTAGGTCAGTATAACTCATATTATTACAGAATAGTTTTAGTCTTAAAGTCAGATATCTTATTGTCCATATATGCTCCTTTATCTATCAGGAGGAATTTCGTAATAACTAATAAGAAATTTCACTAGCTTAAAAAATGGATCAGTAAGTGTTGCGGAAGCGTATTCTGCACCCTTAGGATGGGTATGAAAAAGGAAAATAATAAAACGAGGTTCGTACGCAGGGAAATAGCCGAAGAATGAGTGAAGGTATCTGTCCTCATAGTACCCACCGCCTGGTCGCACCATTTGCGCAGTTCCGGTCTTAGCCGCTATTGAGTAACGATCCATCTTGTACTCTCCATTTTTTAGGGCCGTATCAACTACATGCACTAGCATACGAGAAATGGTCTCGCTTGTTAGGGGACTAATTACCTGTTTACCCTCGTCCGACATCACCTTTTTGACCTCGCCATTTTTATAAATGATACTGTCAGTCAAATGAGGGGTGACTAACTTACCGCCATTACCTAGCACCGCTAGCGCTCGGACTGTTTGAATTGGAGTAATAGCTATCCCTTGTCCGAACCCAGCCGTTGCATTATCTACAAAAACGCTACTCTGTATATTTTTAACGAGACCACTAGCTTCTCCGGGGAGATCTATACCTGTCTCTTCTCCAAGGCCGAATTTCTTAAAATAAGACTGAAAACGCTCAACCCCTAACTGTTCAACCAAAAAAACAATACCGACATTAAGCGACTTGTCCAAAATTGTTTGCATAGTAGTACCTTGACCTCGAGCCCTTTCGTCAAAGTTACGCACTTTGTAACCATTTAAATCTCTAAAACCAGTGTCGTTATAGGTAGTTTCTTCAGTAACGGCACCGGCATCAAGCGCAGCTGCAACCGTTATCGGCTTTATAATACTTCCCATTTCGTAGACCCCAGAAACAGACTGATTAAGGAACAAACTACTATCTTTAACAGGAGCAAACTGATTCGGGTCGTATTCTGGAAGCGACTCCATCGCAATAATCCTTCCTGTTTTTGGATCCATTATAATGCCTCCGATCATATCTGAGTTCCAAGTCTTACGGGTCTCCTTTAGGGTTGCATGTAGCGCCCTAGCCGCTTCTGCGTCTATCGTAGTGACAATATCGCCTTCCTGCCTGTCTTTGTTAGAAACAATAGTGCTTTCGATATCAGCAAAGAGCTCCGCAAAGAAATTTACAGATAAACCACTCTCACCTCTAGAAAGAACATCGTCGTAGTATCTCTCTAAGCCATACTGACCCTTTACTCGTATCCCATCATTCCCAACGAAGCCAAGCATTTTAGCCCCCACCTCTTCTTGAGGATAAGATCTCTTGTTATCTTTAACAAAACTTACTCCCTTTATTTTTAGAAGCTTTATTGCATTGACCTGGTCAAGGGTAAGATCTTTAGCTATCTCTTCGTATGGATCATTCTCTTTAGAAACTTTCTTAAGGAAAAGCTCTTCGTCTAATGGAATAACGGCATTGAGTTTTGAGTAGAGAGCAGGTCCATCTGTTACAAGGTTAGGAGCAACTGCGAGACGATAGTAAGTATAAAGGTTAGCAGCTGGGACGAGCGCTCCTTTGTAACTTGAAAAGTAAATACTTCCTCTGTCGAAGTTGGTCTGGACTTTTGAAATATATTGTCTATCTGCCAAACCAGTAAAGTATGAATGTTGCACTATTTGAATATAAAAAGCTCTCCCAAGTAAAATGAGCGCGACTAAAGTCCATCCGAGAAGAACTAAATCAATTCTATCTACCGACCTCCGTTCTTGATCCTCTGTAAGCGGTATCTCCTTAGCGCGCATACAGCACAGTATAGCTTGCAATGTCATCTTTGCGGACAGCGAAAGTGGCGTTATCGATGCGTACGAAATTGTTTTCAGAAAGCTCTGTTTCTGTTATAGAAGAAACTGTGTTTGCGTATTCTCCTTCCATCTGACTAAGGGTGGAAGCAGCGTCTTTGATAGCTATCATGTTTTGCTTCCTCTCTATTACAGAAAAAATAAGTGAAAGAAGTACAGCTATGTAGACAAGGGCTAGAATTGTTAAAGTTCCAGCCATTGTGTGGATTATTCTTTCGTTTAGATTTTTGTAAGTCAGATGCATAAATAAATTGATATTAAAATTAGATTCTCTCTACGATACGAAGCTGTGCACTTCTTGAACGTGGATTGTTTTGTAACTCTTCTTCTTTAGGCACTATGGGTTTTTTGGTTATTATCTTAAGAGTATCTTCATGGGAACGGAAGCTATTCTTAACAAGTCTGTCTTCGGTGCTGTGAAATGTAATGACGCAAGCTCTTCCACTTGAAGCGAGAATGTTAGGGAGCGCTTCAAGTAACTCTCGTATACCTCCCAATTCGTCGTTCACCGCCATCCTGAGCGCTTGAAACGTCTTTGTGGCAAAGTGCGACTTTCTATGCTGATACATCACAGGAACTGCCTTTTTTATTACTTCTAACAAATCGAAAGTTGTGTTTATTGGTACTTCAGCTCTTCTTTCGACAATCGCGCGAGCTATTCTTCTTGAATACGTCTCATCCGCAAATCCATATAAGATATCTGCGATAGTCGACTCACTCCAAAGGTTAACGATGTCATACGCAGTCGTAACATCTTCCTCTGGATGAGCTTTAAATGTCATAAGGAGGGGTTCGTCTTTTAGAAAAGTAAACCCTCTACCAGAAATCTCAAGCTCTTCGGACGATAGACCGAGGTCAGCGAGAATTCCGTCCACATGGCTTATTTTTAGGTCTGCCAAGATAGATGGTAGCGACCGGTAGTTAGAGCAGATGTAATGCACCTTTGGAGGGTTCCTTACCTTTTCCAAATTCTCACGCGCTTCACGAAGCGCATCCTCATCGAGGTCAATACAGATGAGCACCCCGTCTTTCCCTATCTTCTTCGCCATTTCTACACTATGCCCCCCGCGATTAGTTGTGCAGTCTACATAAACCCCTGCTTCTTTTATCGCAAGACCTTCTAAACATTCACTAAGCAGAACCGGAATATGTATCGCCATAGTCTTAAAGAACTCCTAGGTCGCTAAGCTTAGACGCGAGCGCGTCCGCCTCACCATTTACTTTTGAAATATTTACATTCCACGCTTCTTCATTCCAAAGCTCTACGCGGGAATACATACCCGCAAGAACTACCTTAGACGAAAGCTTAGCGAAGTCCTTTAAATTATCTGGGATGACAATGCGTCCAGCTGCATCAACATCAGTCTCATAAGCATTCGCAAGCATGAAGCGATTAAAGCTTCTGCTGTCGAGGTTACCAAAACCACTGTTAGATAGTTTCTGTGCGACGACTTCCCATTCTTTTACACCGAAGACAAAGAGCGAAGAATCGAGTCCACTTGTTACCACTACTTTCTTCCCTAAGTCTGTGCGCCACTTTGAGGGAAGCGTCAGTCTTTTTTTAGGATCTAGGTCGTGAGTGTACTTTCCGATTAGCATAATTCGTTAGTAGGGATAAAATTGGCATATTTTTGAGAAGCTCCCACTTCCCCCCACTAAGCCCCATTATACCCCACTTTGTTATAAAAAAAGCTGAAAAATGTGGATATCTTTGGCTATGAAGGTATTAACCAAGTAGTCTCTGGAATTTTGACTTTAACAGACTAAAACAGTGGCATGGTTATGTACCCTGCGCCTTACAATAACCACTTTCTCTAGGAGAATCTCATGATAGATATCAAAGGAAGTGATAGCGACTCTCGTAGCGCACGTCTGAGCAATTTAACCCAAAGACATTTTGTGATTGACACCATACAATGCACGAGTATTGAGAGGGTTCTCCAATCGTTGAAAGTAAACAACATTGGAACTCAAGAAAATATCTGTAAGCTTCATGGTATCGAAGCAAAAAAAGCAGGTAAACCCTATGAATACCGGAAAAGAAATCAGACGCTCTACTAGCAAAGAGCCTCTTGCCAAAGGTCAAGTAATGGATACTGAGGACTCATCACGAAAGCGTATGACACGACTTTTGCTATGGACCAGCGATTCAGAGAAGATCTTCTGAATGTTGGTTTCCTGCCGTTATCTCACTCTATTGGGAACCCTGATATGAGAGATACGTATTGACCGAAGTTGAATTCATACACTAATTGAATCGATTACGGATATAAGCTCTTAGCGAACAGTACTCACCACACCCTAATTGGTAAAAGTATTCGTTAAAGAGTAAAGGCGTAGAGGCTTTTAAGTCTCTGCGCTTTTTTAGTAGTACTAAATATTTGCTCTGCTTTTGGCTTCACAAGCGGAAATAGTTGTGTCTCACGAATCGGTTTATTTAAAAGATTATTTACTTTTTTACAAAAAAAAGCGAGTATGTGCTCGCTTTGTTAAAGAAAAATATCATTTTAAAAATCCACCAGGCGGGAGAGTTGTCGCACATCCTTGAACGAGGTCTGGCCTTTGCTTGTCCCCAAAGAAATGGGGTTCATATGCTGCCCCCCACCTGACTTGAGGGGGATACACTTTAGAATTTCCAAAAGAACGAAGCTGGATGATTCCGCCACAAAAGCTTTCTAGTGTGCGAGCATAAGGCCATGCGCGCAAAACATCTTCTACAGCTCTTGCATACGTTTCACCTCTTGATCCAAAAGGACTTATAAAGAGAGTGTTTCGAGTCTCTCTAGTTTTTCTCAAAAGCGACAACAGCCGCAATCCGTAACAAGTTTCATTGATAACCACCAATGGTCCAATGTTTTTTAAAACTTGGGCTATATCTGCGTATGACACAATGTTCTTCCACCCCATCTTCTCTCCGTGTCCAATATACACCAAAAGAAACACTGTTCCTTCACCGCATCTACTTGCTGTTTGTGATAACCGAGAAAGTGCCCCATCTTTAACTGGGCAGGTCTCTACGGTAACTCTAATACTGGTAAGATAGTTTTTTAATTTTACCGCTAGACGACGATGGTAGAAATCAGAATCATATACAATGAGAGCTAGTTTGTTCATTATGTGAACCCTTTCTTTTAAGTCTTTCAAGATACTATCTGTTAATTAACAGCTTGTCAACTAGTACCCCCTGAAGCTCTTTAATGCACCATTATAAGAATTTATACTTCATTTATTTTCGGCTTAACAAGTGGGAACATTTGTGTCTCACGAATCGGTTTGTCAGAAAAGAAAGCGAATAATCTATCACCGAATCCAAACCCGCACGTAGGCGGCATACCGTGCTCAAGCATCTCGACGAAGTCCCAGTCAGCCATCATCGCTTCTTCATCCCCTGCGTTTAAAAGCTCTTGCTGCTTCTCGAACCTCGCCCGTTGATCAAGAGGATCGTTAAGTTCGCTGTACCCACGCCCAAGCTCGCTACCAGCTAAGATAGGTTGAAACACCTGCGTTGTTTTTCCGTCTCTATTATTCTTAGCAAGAGGTGCAACAACGCTCGGATGATTAATAAGGAACGCGGGACCAGCTATATTTTTACGGCAATACTTCCAGAGCGTGTCGGTGAGTCGTTCACGGTTATTGCCGTCATACTTAACATTGAGCTCTCTTAGTTTATTCTCGACATCTTCGTTACTCGCAGTATCTATATCAACCCCAGTCTGACGAAGTATCTCTTCACGATAATCTATTCTCTTCCATTCATCATCAAGATCAAACGTGTGCCCACGTGTAGAAAATGAAGTAGTACCAAATACTTCTTTTGCAATCGTGCGATAGAGTTCCTGTACCAAGATCATACCCTTTTCATAATCTGCGTACGCCATATAAAATTCACAATTAGTGAACTCTTGAAGATGGTCTGGTGAGGAGCCTTCGTTACGATACGCTCTACCGATTTCGTATGTTTTTGGGAACCCTGCTGCCATTAGTCTCTTTTGCCATAACTCACCTATACAAATACGCATGTATACTTCGAGGTCGAAATCATTGTGGTGTGTCTTAAATGGTCGTGCCTCTGCCCCGCCTGTTGTTACCTCAATTGTTGGTGTTTCTACTTCCAAGAATCCGTGACTATCGAGAAAGTTTCTTACCACTTTCCAGAACTTCGCCTTCTTAACAAAAGAATCCTTAAGTTCTTGGTTAGTTAAAATATCGAGATATCTCTCGCGCATACGTAACTCTTCATCTTGAAGACCGTGATACTTGTCAGGAAGTGGAAGCAACGCCTTAGATAGCATGGAAATTTGTGTAGCGAGAACGCTGTGCTGACCACTCTTCGTTGTAAAGGCGACCCCGTTCACCTCAATAAAGTCACCAACGTCAACGTAGTTGCGCAAAAAAGCCATCGTTTCTTCAGATGACTCTGGTAACTTCACTACCACTTGCATACGCGCAGTCCCGTCATAAAGATCAAGAAAAGCTATCGCACCTTGCCCTCGAGAGGTCATAACACGACCCGCCACAACCAGGTCTGTCTTGTTCCCTTCAAGAAGGACAAAATCTTTTTCAACTATCTCCAGATCATGAGTCTTAGCCGACTTACTCGGGTAAGGATATACCCCGGCGTGCTTGAGGGTGTCGAGCTTTTTTAGTCTTGAATCACGAAGTTCCTCGATGGAGGCCATAGCAATAAATGTGTTAAGGGTTAGTAGTTAGGACGTTAGGAGTGTCAAACAATAGTAGACATGATTATATGATAGCAAATGAAGAGCGGTTGGTCGATGAGTTCTCGCAAAACATTAGAAAAGGAACGAGCGACCCCGTGGGGGGGGCTCGTTCCTAAAGTCACATCCGATAAACGTCACTGATTATGCAGTGGCAACAACAGTGTATTCCACCTCTCCTTTAGGAGCAATTACGGTAACCTTATCTCCTTTTTTCTTTCCAAGAAGAGCAGCGCCGAGCGGTGACTCATTAGAAATTTTCCCTTCTGGGATATTAGCTTCCTCGCTTCCAACTATTATGAACACTCTCTCGCCCTTGTCTCCCTTTTTAGACACGGTAACAGTTGACCCAACACTCACTACTCCAATCTGATGACCATCCATAACAACCGCATTCTTAAGTATCTGTTCAACATGTGTGATTCTGTCTTCGCAATAAGCCTGATCCTCACGAGCCTGGTGATACTCAGCGTTTTCGGAAAGGTCTCCGAGAGATTTAGCATACTCAAGTGCGTCTGCAATCTCCTTACGACGTACCGTTTGTAAATGCTTAAGCTCATTTTCGAGCTCAGCTTTTTTCTCTTTTGTTAGATATTCCATATTTTTATTGATTAAAATGATATCACAAAAGTTTGCTTTTAATAATCTTGACAAAAATAAATTGCACTGCGCTATTTTCTTCTCAAGAGAAGAGCACTCGAGTTCTGCCCTCAGAGGATTGTATGGGGGGTCCTTTACTAAACACTACTTCGTATAGTCCGTATTATCTCTCATCCACTCTAAGGTTTGCCTTGCAGCAAATACAGCACCTTTTAGATTATCGCGGCTCCCCTTCTCCATAACCACAACAAACGCGTACTGTGGATTCTCGTATGGAAAGTAGCCCGTGATCCAAGAGTTAACTAACTGCTTACTCACGCCGAGCTCTGCTGTGCCTGACTTCGCGGCTACATCTAGTCCAGAGATTCTTAAACCCTTAGCTGTTCCGATGTCACCCGCCACTGCCATACGCATCCCTTCTCGAATAATTTTTAGATGCTTCGGCGAAAGACCAATAGATGAAGAAGACGTCTCTAGACGTTGTAATACATGAGGCTGCACAAGATATCCTCCGTTAGCAATGGCTGCAACTGCACGTAACAATTCAAGAGGCGTCACCTGAAATCCATACTGACCGATCGAAGAGTGATATGTGTTACCCACTAACCAGTCTTCATCAAATAGCTTCTTTTTCCACTCTGGCGAAGGAATAACCCCATACTCTTCATCGGGGAGGTCAATACCTGTAGTCGTAGCAAACCCGAACCTCTCGGCGTATTCCTTTAATCTTTTTATACCAAGTCCAGGTTGGTCTTTATACCCTCCGCCTATTTGATAAAAGTATTCATCTGATGAGGCGGCTATTGCTTGCCTCATATTGACGTAACCGTGCTTTTCCCAATCTTTAAAGACCGTGTCTGGCCCGCCGTACTTATTTTCAATAACAAGAGCTCCAGAGCTATAGATACTTACCTCTGGATCTATAACTTCCTCTTCAAGGGCTGCGTATGCGAAGAAGGGTTTTACTGTTGAACCAGGAACGAAGAGGCCACTCACCGCCCTGTCTAGGAACTTCTGCCGCTTGTCTGTTAGTTCTTCTCCCACCTTACTCTTCTCTTCTTTAGTGGTAGCATTTGTAATAAGTGTATTATTATATTCAGGATAACTAGTAATCGCCAAGACTTCCCCATTTCTTACATCCATTATTACTCCAGCTCCACCAGTGAACCCAACTTCTTTTGCTAGAGACTCCATGCTCTCATACAGCTTTGCTTGTACCCCTTTGTCGATAGACAGGACAATATTTTCTCCGTTTGTTGGGTATACAACTACGTTCTGTGCTTCGACCTTTTTAAGAGCGGTCACCTCTATAATGCGTTCGCCTTTTACCCCTGCTAGCTCAGTCTGATACATTTTTTCTACACCATCTTTACCAACATACTCTTCTTGCCAAAAGACGCCACTCTGGTCCCTCTTAGGGTAGCTCACGTACCCAAGTACATGAGAAAAGCCTTTCGTCTCCGTGTACAGTCTTTTCGGGATATCTTTATTAAGATCTTCATCTGTTGAGGTGCCGTAGCTTGTGCTGTTCCACGCTAAAATTTCACCATTTCTATCTGACACAGTTCCTCGAAGTGCAAAAAGTGGGATTCTTCTTAGATGATTATTGTCGGACTTCTCTTGGTAAACATCGCCCTCGATCACTTGCATAGAGAAGAGTCTATAAGAAAAACCAAGTGTAAGAAGCAGTGTTGCAAATATAGTCGCGTAGAAAACATGCACACCAAGAGGACGCTCAAGCTGCCCCTCTAGTTGGTCTGTGTCTAGAGATGAGAGGTTTTCGGAGTCCAAGAAAACATCCTCTGGATCAATTTCGTATGAAGCAGCCTTTCTAGCGCGACGTGTAGATAAACGGTGAAACAAGTTCATACACTACAACTATAACACAAACGAAGATCGTCAAAACCGGGTACCTCCCTATAGCAAAAATAGTATCTATAATAAGCGCGCTTACTGCTGCTATTAGGAAAAAGAAGTGTCGTACTGCCATTATGAGTCTTTTTAATTAGGTCTTTCTATATAGTACTGAGATGAGGCAGCTGGGTTATAGGGGCTACGCACGAGAATATGCCAAGAGGTGTCTTGATCGTTATTAAAAACTTCGACCACTTCGCCTAGTGTAAATGTTGGATCTTCGCGCAAAAAGACTTTTTCGCCTACAGTAACTTTCGTGTCTCTAACAATATTAGCAATATAGTGGCCACCTCTCCCTTCTAATATAATGTTAACTGATGACGATGAAGTAACGCCTTCAATTTTATTTCCAAAACCAGAGAAAAGTTCACACGAAGAAGTGCGTGAATAGGTCTCCTTTATCAAACAGACAACCTGCCTCCCTCTTAAATAGACCCTATCACCAACCTCAACCCCATCTCCGAACCCCTTAGACAGTATGAGGGTGGCATAGACCTGGGTTACATCTCGGGCAAGTGACGACGCAGTGACTGGAGGCGTGCGTTTAACAGAAGTCTCTGGCGCGTCTTCAAATAACCCGAGCAGCTGTTCTAGGCGAGCATCTTGTTCGGCAACGCGATTTTCTAAACTTTCGATCTGAGCTCTCAGCAGCTTCTTTTCATTGAGTAACGTAAGGCGAGATGAAAAATATGTCCTGATAAAATCTGGGATAATATAAACCCCGCCAGTTAACTCGAAAACTCTTTTGGTAACAGGCTCTGTCGCTTTATACAAAAAAGGTTGAATGCTCGGCCAGAAAAAAATAGTAACAAAAAACAACCCTCCTACAACTGCGAGTGTTACTTTATTTTTTTTGTCATTTCCTCTATCTAAACGATATGTCATCCGTGTTTTCTACTAATACATCTTTATATAACTTGATGTCTTCTAAGATTATACCAGTACCGCGCGCAACTGCTGTTAATGGATCATCTGCCACAGTAACCGGCACCTTAAGTTGCATCTCAAGCATGTGAGGTAAGTGCTTAATGAGCGCACCTCCTCCCGTGAGAGTCATTCCTTTTTGCATAATATCTGACAACACTTCAGGTGGGGTAGTCTCGAGAACCTCTCGGATAGAGTCAACGAGCTGTGCTATAGAAGAATACATAGCCTCACGTATATCAGTGTCAGTTATAACTGCTTCACGAGGGAGTCCTGTTACTAAGTCTCTCCCTTTAATACTTAGCTCTTCTCCCTCCTCACCAGGGAGAGCTGAACCAATAGTCATCTTGATATGCTCACCTGTCTTTTCTCCAATTAGCATCTTAAATTCGTCGCGCATATAAGCGATGATATCTTCTGTTAGCTTATCTCCTGCTACTTTTAGACTCTTTGATCGGACCACTCCAGAAAGAGCAATCACTGCGATGTCCGTTGTGCCTCCTCCGATATCTACTATCATATTCCCGACTGGCTCATGAATCGGCATATGCACTCCGATTGCTGCAGCCATTGGCTCTTCTACAATATAAATTTTACTAGCCCCGGCAGATTTAGCTGCATCATACACCGCACGCATCTCTACATTGGTTACCCCAACTGGGATACCAACAACCACACGTGGACGAAAAATTTTCCGATCAATATTATTAGCCTTGTTGATGAGGTAACTGAGCATCTCTTCTGTTACCTCATAGTCTGAGATAACACCATCCACAAGTGGACGCACGATGCGGATATGTGACGGGGTTCTCCCCATCATGTTTTTTGCTTCTATACCTACAGCAACCACGCGATTCGTCTTCTGATTAAGCGCAACAACCGACGGTTCATCAATAACAATACCTCTACCGCGCAGGTAAACGAGAGTGTTAGCGGTACCTAAATCAATCCCAATATCATTCGAAAAACCTTGAAGGAATCGCTGTAACATGTGCGTATTCTAACACGTACAGAGTAAAGTGGTATCTCTTTACAAGAGATGAGATAGTATGTAGTATTTAAAGGTTGTCCAACCCCGCAGCACGGCCTCAATTAGAACGGTCGTATTTTCTTTTCTTTAATTTTTTGCCATAGATTATAGAATACACTCTCGTTCTAATTCAAAAGAGAATTCTGGAACTGGTAGGAGCTGTCATGCACCTGAATCCATCACCATTAAACACCGCGCTTACAACACGGGTCTCTCAACTGCTTGGCGTTCAGAGTATCGCCAACATCAAGGAGAGCGAAGTCTTTACTCTTCGCAGAGAAGAAAGGTTCGAATAGCAGATATTTCACCGCCCATCACCTTTTCTTTGCTGAAGCAAGTCACGACCACTTCGCAGCAGAAAATCAAGAAGTGGACCTCAGAGGACACGTGGACGAGAAGTTGACACTTCTTCTCTCTGGATCACACCGCATCGAGATCGAACGCTTGAGAGCGGGAAGGTCGAATGCCGTTTTGTCGAGCACAGGAATGGAGGGGATGCGGACGTTCCTGGAAGCATCTTCTTCGGCTCGTCGCGCAGATTAATCTTTGGCGACGACGGAGAACCATCCAAACACTCCCAGCTCTGACTGTAGAGTGGGAAGCATCCGGCCGTGATGCTTACCCATCACGGCCGTTGTCTTTATTGATAAGCAATTAAGACCTTTTACCTCTGATACTTCCCGTCATTGTAAAGATCCACATTAGTAAACCCTCTTTTCTCAAGAATCTCTTTTGCGGCGAGGGCGCGAACACCACTTGCACAGTACACCTCGAGCTTTTCTTCGAAATCAAATGAAAGCTTAGCTGTACCAATATCAGCTACAGATATATTAGTTGCACCATCTACATGACCATCATTGAACTCCTCTTCTGTACGTACATCAATTATCATATATAGAAGAGTATAGCAAAAGTAAAAGCGCGAAGCCAAAGGCTTCGCGCTTTTACTAATACTAGTTACTATTCTTCTGCTGCCTAGCCCACTCGTAGAGCGTAACAGCAACTGCGTTTGAGGCGTTTAATGATTCACACTTTTCGTCAATTGGGATAGAGAGTCTAAAGTCGCTCAGCTCTTCTGTCTTTTCCCTTACACCCTTTCCTTCGCTGCCGATGATGATAACAGTTGGGCTATCAAACTTTGCATTGTATAAGGAGGTATCTCCACTTCCTGTGAGAGCGTAAGTCCAGTACCCCTTTTCTTTTAGGTCTCTTAATGTAGTGTTAACATTTCCAATCTTAATGAGCGGTATAGAAAAAATAGTCCCAGCAGAAGTCTTGGCAACAGTCCCGGTAACATGAACCTGTCCATGGGTTGGTAACAGTATCCCACTAGCACCAAACGCTACCGCCGAACGAATAATCGCCCCAACATTATGCGGATCCTCTAACTCGTCGAGCAACACGAGGCAAGGACTCGCTTTATTCTCATTTACTAGATACTCATCCAAAGACATATATAGTTCGGATGTGTCTACCAGAGCGCACACCCCTTGATGCACTGCGCCGCGACCAACCTTACTCTCGATTTCCTCTTCGGTCACTTTATGATATTTGATATTGGAGCTCTGAACCGCACCCATGAAGTCCGGCTCTCCTTCCCTCTGCTTAGTTATGTAAAGCTCACGAATAGCGCGTGCCCCACCTGCCACACTTAATGCCTCGGTTACTGGATGCTTTCCGTATATGTATATCTCGTCCTTATTGTTCATACTGAGTCTTTCAGAATTGTATTAGTTGACCTCAGTAAAGGTTATAGACGCTGGTACAGCAAAAGCATTTTCAGAAACGTTTGCTACAACGCATGAATAGGAACCAATATCTTTTCCGTCAAAGGAGTATGCTGCAGAAAGAGCAGCGGTCGAGCTTCCTTGTGCTACCGGTGTAGCAATTTTAGTCTTGATACCAGTGGTTGGAGTGACACTAGACCAGGTGTAGACATAACCATCTCTAGTTATCATAGATGTTTCAAAGGCTCTGCCTTGCACCGAACTAGAAAATGTAGCACTCATCTTCCCACCTTTTATAGAAATCTTCCCTTCTGTAGTCACACCCATAACCGCCTGCTTTACAGTACACTCATATGATCCAGTCTTTTTCATAAGTTCCTGGAACGACATATCTTTGTCTGTAAAAACTTTCCCTTCTACTTCTTCACCGCTTGCCACCTCTTCTTGAGCAGTCTCGTTTACCTGCGTCGTCATCTCCAGTTCACCTACAGTCGACGCATCATTCTTCATAAAATTAGTTGCATAGAAAACACCACCTCCAACCCCACCAATGAGTAAGATAGCTACAATTGTTTTTCCTAATATAGTCATATGTTTTAAGTATACCATTTCAGATCGGCCTTAGGACTACGTAAGGCGACTTACTTTACAAAAAGATAGACGTCCTGATTAAAACCACCTACACCGATATATTCTACCGGGACATCTTCTCCCTTCTTAAAACGAAGGATATCCTCATAGGGTCTGCAATGGATACACCCGGCTTCCCCTTTTGGGCAGTCAAAGCTCTTCTCGTCGCGCGCACGCTTCACCTGTATCGCAACATCATATACAGCTTTGTAAGCATCCTCGTACGAAGGAAGCTCCTTATCTGTTAATGTGTCTGTCTCGAGATACCAATAGCTTGCTTTTGATACCTTTCTCTTCTGAAGAGCATTACAAAGAAGAAGATATATCGGCATCTGTAGCGATGACTCCTTTTCCTCGTTCTTACCTGTCTTAAAGTCGATAATATGTAGCGTGTCACCTGCCTGCCGCGCTAAGCCCTGTCTGTCGTATTCCCTTTTGAGCCACTTGCGGCCAAATCCAGTTTTCAAATCACTCTCCCTCTTTATTGCTTCATCTCTTGTATTAAAAACCTCCCAGTGAATTGACTCAAAAGGTAGATGGTTCTTTGTCCATTCTGCTCCTTGACCACTTTCATGTTCTTTTAAACGTTTTTCGTAATTCTCAGTTTGTCCTATATAAAAAGAACCATCTGAACACTTAAGAACGTATACACAAAACTGTCCGGGGCGCGGCACAGGCAGGTCCGGTAAGTACTCAATCCAGTCAACTAAACCATTTAATATGATGTTGTCATCCTCTGAAAGATAAAAGTTGCATGGCATCTCATTCCTCGGAAGCTTAATACGCTTGTTGAGCAAAAATCTTGGATTGCTTACAACTGTATCTATCATTTTCTTACCTCTCTCTCTAAAAAGCTTCTCTTCTTCATCACTCATAAAGCCACCTTTCTTGCCGCTCACTTTTTCCCACTCTTCATCAAACCAAGCTTGAAGGTCTCGGTTCATTCTCTCCTCTGACGGATAATCTCCTAGGCCTTCTACCACATTATGCACCGCGATACCGAGCGACATATAGGGAGAGACAGTGGTCATCTTGCGTCCTGTTTTTGGGTCTTTGTAAACATTGTGAAGATAATAAAGTCTCGGGCATTTGAGATAGTCCCCCATTGAGGAGTGAGATACCCAGGTGGCTGTGTATTTGTCTGACATATGTATTGTAAGAGTATATCAGAGTGAGCTAGACCTCTCCTTCTTTTTAGAGTAAGCTAAAGGCGTCACAAATACGGAGGTATACAATGACAAAAAGAATAGGGCGAAGAGGGTATATCTTGAGGCTCATCAAGGTAGAAAGGTTCTTGAAACAACTGCCAACACCGGAGGGCGAAGCCGCTCAAAAAGCTCTCGTCACATGGAGAAAGGCCGTCCGAGAGACTAAGCTCTATGCAAGCAGTCTCGGCCGGAAACATAACGTCTGTACGCCGCTTGCCATGCTTGGACTAAACGCAGATATTCGAAGGAAGTTAGCTTCATACCGAGTGAGCTCGGTTGAAACGCTTGCCAACATCGACACCCGATCTCTTCGAGAACTGCTGCGTTATTCGCACGACAAGTTAACGGCAGTCATTCTTATAAAGCTCCACCCGGACTCGTCTGCTCGCTAGCTCGCCTAATGTAACCGGCGAGCTATCTTTTTTATATCCTTCCAGTAAGCAGATCCTCTTCAAACTTTTTAATCCCTTCAATGTTTTTCTCGTACGTACTAATGTCAGGGAAATCAAGTGTGACTATTTTCTGATACACAATTGCTACTAGTCTTCTAAGATTTTCTTCTTCTATTTTTGTCTCACGAAACGGAAGTGTAAGTACCTGTATTTCCCCATCTTCCTCTTCTTCAACGAACTCAAGCGCGCCGCTCTCTACCGCATACCCCTCATAAGTTCTAGAGTGTTCTATAAGTAGCTTGTAGAATAAAAGCTGGTGCTTATAATGGTGGAGTTTTATCTCGTCATACTCTGTTAACTTCCCTTCTTCAAAAGAAGAAAAGCCTTTACCTGTTTTGAGATCCACCACAGAAAGAACCTTGTCTTCTTTTTCAGTCATCTTATCGATCTTCCCTGTTAGGTGAGCGCCGTCAACCACTACACCATCGTTAGCAAAGTTAGCTTCAACTATAGCCCTACCGTCAAAAGTAGCACTAGAGAGTTCATAGTACCTCGTAAGCACTTTCTCCCCTCTATCTTGTAACTTTTCTTCCTCGTGAGTAAGAAGTCTCCCATACGAAAGCTCTCTTCTAAATGCATCGAGTAGTAGCGAAAGTGGTGGCAGCTTCCGTGTCTTTGTGACATATACCTGACCCTTTTCGAGCGCCTTATGAATTGCCGACCCATATACACCACTTGGGGTTTTGGACTGAGGGAACCGCAAGATATTCTGCTCCAAGAATGTGATCGGCCCGCCTTTAGTCACGTCCAAAAAGTTGTTGAGGTGTGTTGGTGATAACTTATACCCCTCTATCACCTTTTTCAAAAGAGCCTGCTCATCTTTTGCAAATGGTGGCGCATGGTATGGCGAAAGCCCAGCTGCAATATGAAGAGAGGACTCGCTGACTTCTTGGATTTCACTCTTTGGAATATTTTCATGTTGAAGGTATCTGAGCAGTGCCTCGTGGTGCGTAAGATACAGTGTATGACGAGCACGTGTGAGAGCTACGTAAAGCAAACGGATGAAATCATCTTCATTATCTCCGGCACTTGCAAGTGGCAGGTTACTAGGAAAGCTAATCTTACTCCCCTTTCTTCCTCCCGCCCATATTGAATCATTAAGTGAGATAACGAAGACATACGCAAACTCTAACCCCTTAGCACCGTGAGATGTGAGCAGTTCTACAGAGTTCTCATTGTGAGCAAAGGGGGTCGTATTGGTAAGCGGGATGTTATACGCGATATGCATATCGACAAAGTCTCCAACATCCTTTGCCTGAATCATGTCGCCGTGACGCCACTCTCTAAGCCCACGCATAAAAACACGGAGCGAAGACAGAAAGTGAATATACTTACTCGGCGAATGCTTGAGGATTTCTTCACCAAAGTAATATGTCTTATACGGCGAAGTATACGATGTGCTAAGTGTGAGTGTGCTGTATGATAAAAAATCTTCCTCTTCGTCTTCGCTCGTTAGCGGCATATCTTTACTGCCAATGAGTGTGTCTAAGATAATTTCAAGCGGTGTAGTAAGTGACAGAACCCCGAGCTCTGTTAAGAATAACGCAATATTTCTAACGGTCTCTACGTCAGACCGCTGCATAGCCTCTAGCCATGAGATATGTTCACGCTTAGCCTCTTCTGCTATTTTCCAAACAGTGATTCGGTCAATGCCCCAAAAGCTAAATGAAAGTATCTCTGGTAGCAAGTCATCCTTAATTGACGCAACACTCCCCACACTCGCCAGGAATCTACAAAGGGTAATCAGCTCCCTCACATGCTGCTCATCAAACACGTTCTCCTTTCGTGTATAGGTATACGGAATGCGCTGATTGTCGAGATACGGGAGGAGCGTGGTAAGCCCCTTATGCTCACGACTAATCACCGCCACCTCCTTTGCTGGCACCCCAGAATCTAGAAGCTTTTTAATTTCTTTTGCAATATATGCATACTCTTCCTCTTCTGTTCTAAATGAGTAGGTAAAAATATTTCCTTTTGGAAGAGATGTATTCTTGGCAACCAAGTTCTTCGAGATTTCCTTGTAATGATTCTCCAGACGATTCACACCTTGAGTGACGATGATGCGTGAAAAGTCGAGCACCTCCTGTGTCGAACGATAGTTCTCAGTAAGCACTATAACCTCTACATCTTTATACAGCTCTTTAAACGAATGGATGTTAGAAATCTCTGCTCCCTGAAATTTATAGATAGCCTGGTCATCGTCCCCTACCACACAGACGTTTGCTCTCCCTTCATGCACTTCATTACTTGAGAGCGCTTTAACAAGAGAGAGTTGAGCGTTGTTCGTATCTTGAAATTCGTCCACCATAATATAGTGGTACTGCTCCTCTAGCTCTGCGCGCAGTGTTTCGTTACGTGAGAGCGCTTCAACCACTTGAATAATCATATCCTCGTAGTCGAAGAGTCCTCCTTCGTAGAGCGCCTTCTGATACTTTTCGTATACATCCGTGAGAGCGTAGAGCTTAGGAAGAGCTAGATACTCTTTTAGGACACGGTTGCCGTTCTCGTCTTTACCAGTATAGGAACTTTTCCATTCTGAAAGTGGGGTATTCTTCTCTTTCACCTCGGCCTCACTGATGGCAGATGAGATTGTGGCAGCGAGCACTCGTGAGAGATTGGTATCTAGCTTAGTGAAAGCATCTTTCATACTCTCAAACGCCGAGAGAGCATCTTTACCTATACGCTCTGGAAGATACTGATCGAGCACCTTATGAAGAGCGTTATAACTCTTAGCGTTCTCGTCTAAGATCTCTTTGAATCGTGATGGGGTCAGACCTCCCTTCTTAATATCTTTTATTCTCACCTGACACTCCTTGAGATACGCATACCCGCGTTCTGGGTGGTATGCGCCTAGTATATGCTTATGTGGTAGTCGCTTAAAAATATCCTCTAATATTTCACTTTGCGTTAAGTCACTCGCTGGTTTAAAAGTAATATGATCAAAAAAGTATTCTGGATATCTCCCTATAACATCAGTACAGAATGAGTGGAAAGTATAGATTGCGACACGGAATGCATCCGGCCCAATGAGCGACTCCAATCTCTCCCGCATATTACGCGCCGCAGTCTCGGTAAATGTGAGACACAGGATGTTGGACGCTCTCGCATTCCCATTTCGTAAAATATTACCAACGCGAAGCGACAAGAGCTCCGTCTTCCCACTTCCTGGTCCTGCTATCACCATCACCGGACCGTCTATCGCATCAACCGCCTTTTTCTGTGCGTCATTTAACCCTTTATGTCTCTTCTCAAACGATTGATTGAAATCAGTTCTTTCTTCACTTAGCTTTGTCATGTCCCTAGTATACGCCATGTTGACGAAGCCAGAATGTTAATGTAGTTTTCCTGGCGAGCTAATAGCAAGTCATGTTTATGGTTACTCATTACTAGCTACTAACTGATTGAACTCTTCGGTGCAGGTGACGAGACGAATGACAAGCGGGTGATCCTCGCCTAACTTTTCTCTAATAATATGGAGCGCTTGTTCGTGGAACCAAACCTTGTTACGCAAACTCGAAGGGAACCTGGAGGTAAACGCATCGCCTTCCTGTTTCATATCCAAAATAAAACTCTCAGTGTTGTGTATCTTGTCCGCCGCAGACACTATCGCACTCTCTTCTCCTCCTGCTCTTAACACCTGCAGATACGCTTCCTTTCGCTCAAGCCATGGTTTTTGCTCATCTTCACCTTTGTTAGCATCAAAGGGCTCTGTGACATGCCTGACGATGGTGGCCACTCTCTCGCCAAAAGTCTTTTCTAGCTCTTCATACGTATAATTGGGCACGTCCTCTAGAGAATCATGCATAAGCCCAGCAATAATAATATCCTCGTCGTCAGTAGCAGATGAGATAAGCGCAGCTACTGAGTAGAGGTGGCTAACGTACGGTGTATGGTATTCATCTTTTCTTATTTGGTTACGATGGAGATGGGACGAAAGTCTAATCGCCTCGTTTATCCGAGGAGTTAATTGCATGATATGACCCATTATATAGTCAAAAGTGCTTAATTACCAGTAAAAGTAGAGAGTTAAAGCCTTTATTTGTAAGGACTTATACAATATTTCTGTCTTTTGTACATATTGACAATATCATATTAATCGTGTATAATAATAAAAGGCTATTTTACAGCTCATTGTCAGTCTTCCTGTCTCTAATATACTCGAAGGAGTTCCACATGTCTGATATCGTCAAGACCAGCTTTTTGCTTGGTGTGATTACCAACTTTCTGGGGATACCCCTTCAGTTGGCAGCTTTGCTGTTCATCTTGCTGCCGTTCGATGCTGAACTCTTGAACATGCTACGGTGCGCAGGCATCGTGCTCGGCATGCTCCTCGGCCCAATCTGTATCGGCGCGTGCACGATGAAGCTCAGCTTTGCCGTGCCGACATACGACGTGAGCAAGTTCGGCGAAAACAAGTTCGCCATCCGCTGCGCCGAGTGGTTCCAAAGTTTCAACACCCGTCTCAACAAGACGTATGAGAGCTTCTGGACCACAGACAATCGTGTTGCGTGCGCACTTCTAGCGAGCCTCACTACGGCGTTCGCACTGTCACAGCTACACACGTCTTTCGACAAGGAGAGTGTGGTCATGCTGACCGCACTCTCCTGCGCGACCACGTTCATCGTGGTTACCGTCCTCACCCTCCACTTCCGTCTGCAAAAAGCAACACCATAAGGAGTCCTCATGGACGCATACCGGAAATTCTGGTCCAAGAACACCTCCAAGGTGTTCGAGGTCACCGTGCTCTGGGGGCTCCTATTCGGAACCCCTGCAGCGCTCTTCCTACTGGCCTACAGCCAGTGGATCACTAATTTCGGCCTCACGTTCGTGAGTGTTGGTGAACTGCTCGACGAGCAGATTGGTCAAGAGTGGTCATACCAGGTCACCATCTTTGCTTTCCAGTTGGGGGTGGTCGGCGGAACACTCTTCTGGCTACCGGCAGCACTCAAGGCATTCGATACGTTTGCTCTGGGGCTGCGGAACGCTTTCGCGCCATACGCCTTCCTGGTGTACACCCTCTTCTTTCTGGGGGCGCAGTTCGCCCTGACCTGCTTTGTGCGTCTGCGCATCGCGGGCACGGGTTCCGATAACACCCCGGTCGTAGGAGCACTACTCCTCGTCGGCATCGTCGGGATTGCCGTCACGCTTCGTGTGTGGCACAAGATCAAGGAGACGGAATGACAGGCGCTTCGGTGCCCGTCCAAGACCCAGCTACGGCATCGCGCCGTCGGCTGGGTTTTTTCATTGCCAATTTTGAATAACTATACAGTATAAACAAACGAGCGAAGCCGTAGGCTTCGCTCGTTTGTTTACTAATACTCACTACAAGTTACTACTAACTTTTGACACTACTTCTTCGCTACTTTTTTTGGTTTTTTTGCTTCTCTATTTCCGTGTTGTTCTTTTTTTGCCATATAGTAAAAGTATACAGCTATGTTGTTTCAAAGAAAGCGCAATCTAGTGGATAAAAGATAACTTCAGGAGTACCGTATTCTAACCATCACCTTGGCACCATCAGTACCGGTATTGTTTTGATTGATAA
>CAZNZQ010000001.1:71170-93021 GCA_964577675.1 uncultured Candidatus Saccharibacteria bacterium | reverse complement strand
TCCTAACGTCCTAACGTCCTAACGTCCTAACGTCCTAACGTCCTAACGTCCTAACAGGTTCTGTGTTAGAATGGTTCATTATGTCTAGTAACTCTCAAGAATTAATGGAAAAGATTGTAAGTCTCTGCAAGAGGAGGGGTTTTATCTTTCCTTCTTCTGAAATTTACGGAGGTCTTTCAGGTATTTATGATTATGGGCATTATGGAACGCTACTTCTTAATAATGTTAAGAATGCTTGGTGGAAAGCAGTGGTACAAGAGCGACTCGACGTAGTCGGTCTTGATAGTGCTATCTTTATGCATCCAACGACATGGAAAGCGTCTGGTCACGTCGACGGATTTGATGATCCGCAAGTTGACTGTCGTAAGTGTCAGTCACGTTTTAGGGCGGACCATCTTTTAGAAGAATTTGATATTAATGCAGATAAACAGCCTATTGAATGGATAAATAGCGAGTTAGACAAATTGCGAGCAGAAAAAAAGCTAGTGTGCTCTAACTGCAAAAGTGCGGACCTTACTGAAGCAAGAAGATTTTCTCTTATGGTGAAGTCCAATCTTGGGTCACCTGTCGACACTCTTTCCGAGGAGAATGTTATGTATCTACGTCCTGAGACATGTGGAGGTATTTATCTTGAATATAAGAATACTATTGATTCACTTCATCCAAAACTACCCTTTGGTATTGCGCAAATTGGTAAAGCATTTCGTAACGAAATTGTTGCCAAGCAGTTCGTTTTTAGAACTCGTGAATTTGAGCAAATGGAAATGCAGTACTTCCACCACGCAAAAGACACAAAGATTATCTTTGAAGATTGGCATACAACGAGGTGGAATTTTTACAAAGAGTATGGGATTCCAGAAACTAAACTTAATTGGCATAAGCATGATAAGCTTGCACACTACGCAAGTGAGGCTTACGATATCGAGTATAACTACGCAATGCTCGGAGGTTTTAAAGAACTAGAAGGTGTTCATGCGCGGGGCGACTGGGACCTCTCTCAGCATTCAAAGTTTTCCAGTGCAGACCTTTCTTACTTTGATGAAGAAACACGAGAGAGATTCATCCCACATATTGTTGAGACTTCTGTTGGGGTCGCGCGTATGACCCTAGCGTTTCTTGATAATGCATATACGGAAGAGGTCGTCGGTGACGATACCCGCGTGGTTCTTAGACTAGACAAGAGACTTTCTCCGGTTAAGGTCGCTGTGCTTCCGCTTTCTAAGAAAGAAGAACTTACTACACCTGCACTGTCTCTGTGGAAGCAACTATCTAAAAAGTGGATGACAGAGTATGACACTTCTCAGTCCATTGGTAAGAGATATCGTAGACAGGATGAGATTGGTACACCATATTGTGTGACTGTTGATTTCGACACGCTCACTGATAATGCGGTAACTGTGCGTGACAGGGACACTATGAAGCAAGAGAGGGTGAAGATTAATGATCTCGTTCAGTATTTTCAGAAGCATCTTGGCTAAAGGGTAATCCTCGTATCTTCGTTGAAAGTGGGAGTAGTCTTCTTTTAAAGACTGTCAGGTAATGTATACTTAGTGATATATGGAATTTTCTCCTAGCAATCTGACCCAAAATCAACAGGAAGCAACTTCCTTGCCCGCTACCCCGAAGCAACTTTCACAGATCTCGCCAGAAAGCAGTGTTATGAGGGGGGGGTGTAGGATTCTCAGCCGGCTCGTTGGAGCCGCTGCACTTTCGGCAGCTGCCCTTGCTCCGGCTCAGGCACAGAGCTTTGGTAAGAATGTGGAGACAGCTACCAAAGGAGTTATTGCTGCCAGTGTTGTAGCAGGTGTCAACAAGTCTTTTGGTGCACCTGTAATTACCTTTGGCATGAATCAGCAAGGAGAGATTAGAACGGGGGTGAACCCTCAGGCAGTTGTTGCTGCGGTTAATAACGCTCAGAGAAACGAGGCTCTGCGACAGCAGCAAATAGCAGTTCAAAATCAAATGAATCAAAAACGGCAGGAAATTATGCAGAGACCGACTTTGACCACTGAGGATGTCACTATGTCAAACTTTTTTAAAGCAAAAGGTATTCAGATCAAAGAGGGGCAATTATATGGCAAGAAGGGGTGGTTCTTATACGAGCCGCTCTCTCCAGGAGCAGATAACAACCAAAGGAACGGTTTCTTTTTCAATGCAATAGCTGCAAATGGTAACCCAGTAAAATATACTTCAATCCATTTTACTTTTAAGGGTGGAGATGTTTTTACAGCAACTGTCGCTCATATTGATCTAGGTACGCTACAAAGTGGCGGCGGTTCTGTAGATATAGAGTACAATCCTACTCATAAATCATTCCATCCAGCTTCTACAAGATAACCCAAATCTTCAAAGGTAAACAACGGCAGCAGAGCTCACTTTGGTTGAATTTTAGGAAATATCATGATATAATCCATTAACTATGTCAAAAGTACAAGACCACCTCATCATCATCAAGAATAAGGAGACAGGCGAGGTGTACCACACCACCAAGAACCGCAAGCAGGTAGAACGCAAGATAGAGCTTAAGAAGTACTCTAAGAAGCTTCGTAAGCATGTTACTTTTAAGGAAGCTAAGAAGTAAAAACTTTCTTTGAAAACAAAAACTAGCCTAAGGCTAGTTTTTGTTTTATCAACGTATGTGCTTTTAGAAGTAGAATATAATATATGTATCCTATGATTAGAGAACATATAAGGAAGAAGATGGTTACCCTAAGAAAGGAAGGTCTCTCTGTAAAAGAAATTGCTGCTGATTTAGGTATCGCACAGAGCACGGTCTCTCTTTTGGTGAGAGATGTAGTTCTTGATGAGAAGGCAAAAGGGATTCTGCTTGAAAAAAAGAAACTAGGAAGAAATAAAGCTACTAATGTTTTGGTGGAGAATAGAATAAAGAGACAGTTAGCATCTCACAGCAACGCGCAAGAGACTCTTGATAGGGTTAAAATAAGCAAAGACCTGATGTTTATTATTGCTTCTGTAGTTTATGAATGTGAAGGAGGTAAGAGTAACTTCGGTGTTCTTGAGTTTACTAACTCTGACCCAGTACTTGTCAGTATCTTTCTCTCGTCTTTACGTCAGAGCTTTTCTCTTGATGAAAGTAAGTTTCGAGTGATGATGCATCTTCATGGCTATCATGACGAGGCGAACGAGAAGCGTTTTTGGGCAGAAGTAACAGGAATCCCGGAGTCAAAGTTTCTTAAATCCTTTCGGAAGAAAGAATCGGGTATAAATAAAAAAGAAGGATATCGAGGGTGTGTGCAAATTAAGTATTTTGATGTTAGTATTAAGCGTACATTATTAGCCAGTAAACTTATATTAGCTAAAAAAATGGGCCTATAGTTCAGAGGTAGAATATCTCTCTCCAAAAGAGCAGACCAAGGTTCGAGTCCTTGTGGGCCCGCAAAACAAAATATCCAGCTTTAACTGAGGTTGGATATTTTTGTTTATTTGGCTACCAAGAGGGACGAAGAGTCGAACCAGGAAAAAAGGTGGGTGATTAGTAAGTCAGTCCGAGAGGAAAAATGTGCCTAGTATTTCCATTGCGGAAGAATGGAAACTGACAGGCTTTACAAGTCGTGGTGAATAACAGAGGTCACAAGTTGATTGTTCGCACTGAATACCTCGCGGTATCAAGCGTAGTGTTCATTCTTCATAAGTCCGTATTCTAAACCCTAACCTCTAATATCTATACCCTAAAGTTCTTATCTCTTTTCCTCAATCTTAAATCCACCTGTCTTCTTGTCAAAAGTGATGCTAAAGTTTTCCAAAAAAGCAGAAGGAAGTGAAACAAAGTTTCTTTCAATAAGTTGCTCGAGGTTAGACGGATACACTCCAGTTGTTGTTTTGTAGGCTAAGATACCACGCTCTAGCATGGTATTAATAACTTCTTTTTCTAAGCCAGCGGCAAGTATTTTTTTAAGGGTCTCATCACTGGTTGCATCGTAGATTACTTTTACTAAGTCATATGAGGCACGATAGCCTTTTACTTCGTTAATAACGAAAGAAGAATAGTTAAGATAGACGCCGGGTGGCGCATCTTTCTTTTCTGCTGCGATTCTTAAGTATTCTTTAGCCTTGTCATATGTCTTGGTGAAGAGAAAGTATTGTGTCCCAAGGTAGTAGGGGATGCGCCAGCTGGTCGGAATTGAAACTATTCCCTTATCTGCGACTCTTGCGACTTCGTCTAGTCTTGCTAAATCATCCCTGTCAGACGGTATGGCCCAAATCGCGAAAAGGTACGGCTGCTCAAACCGCGGGTCAAGTGTTGTTATGTTTTTAAAATAGTCTATAAAGAAAGATCTTTTGCCGTCCCAAGTGATGTGGTCTTGGATCATTCTTATCCAATAGATGTCAGCGATAATACTAGAAAAACCAAAGTGCATATACGGTAAGAGTGCTGCGGGGAGTAAGTCCTTTCTAGACTCTTTGGTTTTAACTTGGAAAGGTGGGGCAAAAGTATCATATGTGATTTGCGTGCCCACGATGACACACAGAAAAAGCGCTACGATTACTAACTCCGCTTTCCCCCGCAACCATTTTATGAGTGTCGTGCTCTGTAGAATCATCTTAAAAATCTTTTCTTCTAAAGACGAGGACGGTTAAGAAGAGAAGGAAAGCGCCGTAGATAAGTCCATATAAAAGGCTCACGCCAACCATAGAAAGAGTGGGGAGGGTTCCGTAGACTATGTCATTACGAATATTGAACTTTTCTAAGTTCGGGAGGATATGATAAACAGCTTTCATGAGTACCTCAATAATAGGGGTGCTGGTCGTCATGAAGATGTACTCGAAGATGCTCCCCGCATGGCCGGTAAGATAGATAACAATAGTTGAGAGAAATGCTAGTATCGGTGAGGTTAAGCTCGAAAATAATAGGGACACGAGAACGAGAAGACCCGCTTCCGCTAGACCAAGAAAAGTTGATAGTAGTATCCCTGGAATGTAAGAGTTGCCTCCATTTAGAATTACTACAACAAGTAAAAATAGTGTCGACAAAAGTGTCACTAGTGTTGTTGTAGCTATTAGTCCAAGACATTTACCTAATACGATAGCGAGCCTTGAAACAGGTTTTGGAATAATCAGGTAGAAAGTCTTCCTCTCAATCTCTTTGTAGATGAGCATTGATCCAACAAAGATGGCGATAAATACTTGCAGCAAATAAATAGCAGTCACACCAAAGTTGGTAATGATCCTTATGGAGTTATCGTGAGAAATAGAACCAATAAAGAGACTGAAGAGAATTATTGCAAGGATGACAAACCATGTAGACATTAGTATCCTGTCTCTGATTGTTTCCCTGAACGTGTTCTTGGCGATAGTAAAGATGGTTTTCATATTTGTTGCTCTTTTTCTCTTTTTTTACTGATGATTTTTACGAAAGCATCTTCCAGATCTTTGTAGCCCCTACTTATTTCTTCTGGACTACCGGTAGTGATAATTTTACCCTGGTCAATAATAGCTACGGTGTCACATATCTCTTCGACGTCCCCTAGGATGTGTGTGTTAAGGAAGATTGTCTTTCCTTGTTGTTTCAGATCGAGAATAATTTTCTTAATCTCTGCACGACCGAGCGGATCAAGCCCGTCTAACGGCTCATCAAGCAGTAGGATGTCCGGGTCATTAATCATAGCCTGCGCCAGTCCTAGTCGCTGCAACATGCCTTTGGAGTAAGTGCGGATACGCTTTTTTGCTCCGTGAAGCAGATTGACTTCTTTTAGAGCTGTATGAACTCTTTGTTTTTTATTACTAAGTGCAAAGAACTCAGTGGCCATTAACAAGAACTCTTCTCCTGTCAGATATTGATAGAATTGTGGTGATTCGGGCATGAAGCCAATCTTTTCTTTCGTCCTTATGTCAAACGGTGTGGTCCCCAAAATAGTAACTGAGCCGCTTGTTGGGCGGGAGAGTCCAACTAGTATTTTCATAGTTGAAGTTTTGCCTGCACCGTTTGGGCCAATAAAACCAAAAACAGATCCTTTCTGCAATGAAAAGCTAATATCCTTAACGGCTGAGCTTTTTTTCTTTGTGCCGTACTCTTTTGAGAGATGTCGTACCTCTATTACGTTCATTCTGTACATGGTATCAAATCTGAGCCCAACATCAAGACTAGACAACCCTCTTGTCATACCTAAAAACACTCCTTTTCCACTAGTAACTACCAACCAGTGACTATATACTAAAGTTTATATGGACAAAAAAATTCGCGTTGGTATTAATGGTTTTGGGCGCATAGGACGAGCATTCTTCAAGCTTGCTTACGATAGGTCGGATATAGAAGTTGTTGCAATTAACGACTTGGGAGATATTCATAACCTCGCGTATCTGCTCCAGTACGATACGGTATACAAAGTGTCACATTTCGATGTTCGTGCGGAAGTCCACGCAAGCGAAGTCGAAGGGCAGTCTGGAGATCAGTATCTCATTACTTCAGGTGATAGTGGAGAGGCGAAGATAACTGTGTTTCAGCAAAAAGATCCCGCAACTATCCCTTGGGGAACGCTTGATGTCGACGTGGTTGTAGAATCTACCGGACTCTTTGTTGCATACGACAAAGCATCAGCTCATTTGAGGGGTGGTGCTAAGCATGTCGTCATATCAGCTCCAGCGAAAAAGGGTGAAGATGAGTCTGTAAAAGGGGAGACTATCCTCATGGCAATTAATGAAGACAAGTTCGGCACATGCCAGGTGACCTCCAATGCATCCTGCACCACAAACGCATCTTCACCTGTTATCGCAATCTTAGACGAGGCTATAGGTATTGATAAAGCAATACTTAACACAGTTCACTCATATACTGCATCTCAGTCAATCGTGGATGGTCCTAATAAGAAAGACTTCCGTGAGGGGCGCGCTGCCGCACAGAACATCGTACCATCATCAACTGGTGCAGCAATCGCTGTAACAAAAGCCTTCCCTAAGCTCGAAGGATTGTTCGACGGTGTCTCTATCCGTGTGCCTACGCCAGCTGGGTCAATCGCTGATATTACCTTCATTGCTAAGCGTGAGACTACAGCAGAGGAGGTAAACGACATACTGAGAAAAGCGGCGCTTGAAGATAGGTGGAGTGGTGTTTTCCAGGCAACGGACGAGGAGCTTGTGTCTAGTGACATTGTTGGCCTACCGTATGCATCAATCGCTGATCTTAAGATGACTCGTGTAGTTGGGGGCAACTTAGTAAAAGTTCTAGCCTGGTATGACAACGAGATGGGATATACCAACACGCTTATTGAGCATGTAGTAAAAGCAGGGAAGTCCGCAGAGGCTACAATAGTTTCTAACGTGTAGTTTTGGGATATGAAAATTTATTTAGCTACAGATCACGCAGGATTCAACCTTAAAGAAGAAGTTAAGGGGTACTTAGAAGAGAAAGGGCTCGAAGTATATGACTGCGGGGCTCTGACCTTTGAACCCGGAGATGACTATCCTCAGTTTATCGCGCTTGCAGCAGAAAAGGTACAACATGATTCAATGCATGAGCCGTCGATGGCAATTATCTTTGGCGGATCAGGGCAGGGCGAGGCTATCGTGGCGAATAGATATCGACATGTTCGTGCTGTTGTATACGCAGGAGGCAATCTCGAACTTGTAAAGCTTGGACGTGAGCATAACGATGCAAATGTCCTCTCAATAGGTGCACGCTTTGTTACCAAGGAAGAGGCTGCTCAAGCAATAGAGCTCTTTCTCTCTACGCCATTTTCACACGAGGAAAGACACTCAGAGCGAGTTATACAGATAGACGAAATTGCAAAACACATTATTTAGTTGGGTGTATACTCTTATTTATGAATATTAAATATAATGCGGTTGTTATCGGATTACTCTTGTTGGCGATTATGTTTGTGCCGTTTGTTCCACATGATTCTACGGACTCGTGCGATGCTCTTGACGATAACTGCGGTGACTCTGTCGGATATGTGTCTGTCTATACAAAATATTTTAAGTAAAACCAAGAACTTAGAGTATAGAATGTAGAGTTTAGAACCTTAAGAATCTGAAATCAGGATCTGGCTGCTAGTCATTTGTTGCACACTCGAAATACAGGGACCAAGCTTGTACGTATTAATTTTAAAATAAAGTCCATATCCTGCTTTTCTTCCACTAGTAACCATCAACTAGTAACTATATACTATTTCATATGCAAATTACTCCAGCTATATTGCCAGAGAGCTTTGAACAGCTTCATGGCTTATTGTTTCGTGTTGAGGGGCTAAGCCACAGGGTTCAGATTGATCTCTGTGATGGTAGAATGGGGATTGAGAAGACGTGGCTGCCATACAAAGAGACGCATCTCCCGGTAGGGTTCGAGTACGAGTTTGACCTCATGGTAGAGGATTGGATGAAATTTTTACCAAGGGTGTTATCACTTGGTGCGAAACGGGTGGTTATGCATATTGATGATTGGGAGGATCATGATTTCGACATGCTCTATGATGTACTTTCTCATTATCCGTTAGTGTCACTAGGACTTTCTATAACGAACAATGGGCAAGTAGAGATGCTGGCTAAGCGTGTGTTAGAGGCGGAAAGTCGTCATAGCAGAATATTTGTTCAGCTAATGGGTATCAACAAAATAGGTGCACAAGGTCAACCGTTTGATGAGAGGGTTCTGGCTCGTATTGAATACATTAGGAGAAATTGTAAGGGTATTCCTATTCAGATTGATGGTTCGATGAACCCGGAGACACTATTCTTAGTTAAACGGTCGGGCGCAACAGGTGCAGTCATAGGCTCTTATATTTTTGGAAGTAACAACATCAGGAAGATCATCGACTCACTTTACTTAAGTTTTGGTGATTAGTGCTGAGTAGCGGAGAATGTACTTTAAACTAAGTTTCGATATCTAAAATCTTGCCGCTCATCCACTAGTAACTACTACCTAGTAACTATATACTGTTTCCATGCACTCTCTTACTGACATAGAAGTACAAGCGCTTACCCTTCGCGCCGAAGACATTCGTGAGAGCATTATCAAGATGCTAACAGAGGCTGGGAGTGGACATACTGCTGGACCGCTTGGTATGACGGATGTTTTCACTGCGCTTTATTTTAGAATTATCAATCACAATCCTCGACACACAGAGTGGGCTCAGCGTGACAGAGTGATTCTCTCAAACGGTCACATCGCACCTGTCCTGTACGCGACTATGGCACACGCTGGGTATTTTTCTGTATCAGAACTAAAGACGCTCAGGCGATTCGGTTCACGTCTTCAGGGGCACCCACACCGCGGCACTCTCCCAGGGATTGAGACCTCTTCTGGGCCTCTTGGCTGTGGGCTTTCTCAGGCAATTGGTATGGCTCTTATGGATAGATTAGAAGGACATAAGCCAGATAGATACTTCTATTGCTGTATGGGAGATGGGGAGATTAATGAAGGTCAAGTATGGGAATCATTTCTTCTTTTAAATAAGTACAAGCTTAACAAAGTAATTTCTATCATCGACCGTAACACTATCCAAATTGATGGTTACACAGAGGATGTGCTTCCACTTGAGTCTCTCAAAGATAAAATGGAAGCATTTAACTTCCATGTGATAGAGATAGACGGGCATAACTTTCGTGATATTGTACAGGCAGTAGGGAAGGCTAAGAGTGCGCTTGATAAGCCTACTGTTATTATTGCACATACAATTCCAGGGAAGGGGGTGACTGCGTTTGAGGGAGATTATAGATGGCACGGAAAATCGCCAAACGCAGATGAGGCGAAGATGGCTCTTAAAGAGCTTCGCACAATGCGAGGGAAGATTAAGCATTCAGAGCTAGATTAATTGTATGTTACGAAGAACGCTATTTACAGCACAGGAGGAAGAAAGGGCTACTCGCGAAGGGTTTGGCGAGGGTCTTCTTAATGCAGGGGAGAGAGATAAGCGTGTGGTAGCGCTCGCAGCTGATCTCACTGAGAGTGTAAAGATGGATGCATTTAGAAATCAATTCCACGATAGATTTTTTGAGGTTGGTATCACAGAGCAAGCGATGTCTGGGCTAGCTTCTGGAATGGCTGCGATGGGGTATATTCCTTTTATGGCCAGCTATGCGATGTTTAGTCCAGGACGTAACTGGGAACAGATTCGTACGACTATCGCATATAATAATGTGCCTGTGAAGGTTGTCGGTGCGCACGCTGGTATTTCTGTCGGACCAGACGGCGCCACTCATCAGGCGATAGAAGATATCGCCATTATGCGCATGATCCCCAACATGCAGGTTTTCGTTCCATGTGATTCAGTAGAAGCTAGGGTGATTACCGAACATATCGCCACAACTAAGTCACCAACATATTTGCGTCTTACACGAGAGAAGAGTCCGATTATGCTTCCTGATAACTATGTTTGGAATCATGGTAAGGGATATATGATGCACCTAGCTCAGCATAAAGATGGTGGAGACTTTATGCACATAGTTGCGATAGTTGGGTGCGGGCCTATTTTATACGAAGCATTAAAAGCTGCCTTTATTTTAGAAAAAGAAGGCATAGGTGTGATGGTCGTTAATTTTCCTCAAGTGAAGCCTCTTGATGTTGGATACCTTCTTCGTGTTGCCAAAGACGCAAGAGCGGTGGTGACCCTCGAGGAGCAGCAGGTGTCAGGTGGGGTTGGGAGGGCCGTTGCAGAGTACCTAAGTGAGCATCACCCAATACGTATAGGGAGAGTCGGTATTGAAGACAGGTTCGGCCAGAGTGGAAAGGTAGCTGATTTATATGAGGAATACGGACTAACAGCGAAGCACATTGCCCAGAAGGTGAGGGAGACACTACACTAATCACTGAAGGCATCACGGAGTACAAAATATGGATAACAAAAAAGAAAACTAAGACGTAAGTCTTAGTTTTCTTTATCTTAGTTAGAGGTATATTTTGAGTCCTGTTCGCTTTCGTATTTCTGCAACTCAGCTTGAGCAGTGCTTAGTCTAAGTCTCCATAGACTAAGTATCTTTTCAGGGGTTACGCCGTCTGCCTCAGCCTCTTTGTCTACCGTAGATGGGTTAGTCTCGAGCTCTTTTAACTTATCCTCAAGCTTCGCGATTTCTGTCTTTAAAACATTAATTCGTTCCTGCTTCGTCGGGGTTGGTGCCGGTTGTTCTAGTTTACTTTTATTTACTAAAGCGTTAAGGTCTATCATGTTCTACTCTAGTATTTTTAGCTCATAATCAGCTGGAGCTTTCTTTAAAAGCTCTTCAATCGCAGCTTCACTCAGTAGCCCTTCTTGTGCACCAATGTGCTGCACTACGTTCATACTGTTGATGGGTGCACGTTTTATAGCAAAACTCGGGTCGTATCCTTTGGCGAGATAAGCAATAAATGTAGAAAAGAAAGCGTCGCCCGCACCCGTTCTTTCAAAAGGTGCCGCTATATCTGGATAGATCGGCATGTTGAAATATGAGTTTTCGTACTTCATGTATGCACCCTGGTGTCCATCCGTGATGATTGTTACCTTTGGCCCGAGAGCCTCTACCCCATCTAGAAGTTCTTTCATAGGTACGCCTTCTTTCTTAAGAAGACCCTCTGCTTCTTCTTTATTCATACATACCACTTCTGTTACTTTATACAAATCAGCGATTTGTTCACCGAAGCCAAGTTGGAATGTTCCTGGCTGGAAGGCTAGTTTAATCTCTGGGTGAGCTTTTGCGTAATCTATGAGCTCATAGTGAAAAGGTAAGGTGTGTTTGCCAAGAGAGCTTAGGTACATCCATTTAGGGCTGCCAATATTTGGGAGAACAGGGGTATATTCTTCATGTTTAATGAGAATGGTTCTATCATCTCCGTACCAAAGTACATAATGATAATTAGTTTTTTTATCAGAGACGGTTTGCATAAAATCCGTAATAACGTTTTCTTTTCGTAACTGTTCCAGTATTAGCTTGCCATTGTCGTCCTCACCCACAGAAGCAACAAGGGCAGAGGACAAGCCAAGTCGAGCAGCTGAAACGGCAGCGTTTGCACTATTCCCCACCGCAGGAAGAATAGAAACATCATCAAAAGGAACTTTCGCCCCATAAGGGATACATAGATCCCTCCCGTGAGCACCTTCTTCAATGTGGCCTACTGAAAGTTTAATAAAAGCGTCAACAACTGTATCTCCAAAGGCGATAAAGTCTACATTTTGGTTATTTTCCATATACCTTGGAGTATAGCAGTCTCTCCAGCTATACTGTGTTAATATGAAGACATTACAGAATCAAAGTGAGCAGTACATCGAACTTATCAATACGTATAAAAAGGACGGTAAAGCAATCGCTCATTTTAATGTTTCCAATCTAGACCAGGCGCGTGCAATAGCAGAAGTAGCGCAAGAACTTAATCAACCAGTCATCATTGGTGTGAGTGAAGGTGAGCGTGAGTACATGGGTGTGGAGATGGTGAGAAAAATAGTTGATGAACTTAACCAGGAATACGATGTGCCTATTTTCCTTAACGCAGATCATACCTACTCACAAGAAAAGGTTATAGAAGTGATTGAAGCAGGTTATGACAGTGTCATTGTAGACGGAGCGAAGCTTCCGTATGAAGAAAATGTCACACTCGTAAAGTCTTGTGTTGATTTTGTGCGTGCGTATGAAGAAAAGACTGGGAAAAGAGTGTTGGTAGAAGCTGAGCTTGGGTATATTGGTCAGTCGTCATCGCTTAACACTGCGTTACCAGAAGGTGTCACTGAAGAAAATCTTACTACACCAGATCAGGCGAAGGATTTCGTGCTCCGTACAGGTATCGACATGTTCGCTCCTGCGATTGGAAACGTACACGGAATGCTTATTGATGCAGAAGAGCCCAAACTTCATATTGAGCGTCTTAAGGAAATCACTGCCGTCGTTGATGTGCCACTTGTGCTCCACGGCGCATCTGGGAACACGGATGAAGATCTCAAGGGATCTATTGATAGCGGTGTTGCTATCATTCATATCAACACAGAGATTCGTAAAGCATTTCGTGATGGCGAGATGAACTACCTCCAAGAACACCCAAATGAAGTTGCGCCGTACAAGTTTGGTCATGAAGGTCAGGAAGAAATGAAGAAGGTGGTGAAAGCGAAGATGGAGCTTTATATGAAATAATAGATTCCTCCGCAACCAAAAAGCAGTACCTTGGGTGCTGCTTTTTGGTTGCGACACTTTAGACTAGTTTTGAGACATAAACACCAACAACATAAGCAAGCGTCGCGCAGATGCTCCCGATTGCAACAGACTGAAGTGCAAGAAGCGCTCTGTTACGTCTAAGAATGTACGCTCGTAAGTAGCCTATCGTTGCAAAGGTCGCCATGGTGAGAATAATGGAATGCAAAAATTGTTTTTCTGCCGTCGTAAAAATAACCGGGAGAATTGGGATGAAGCCGATAAGGACGAAAGAGAAAAAGGTAACAATGGCATTTTTAAGCGCAGTAGCTTTACTTTCTCCTTTACGAGAGTCTTCTGCCATGTAATCAGCTGAGGCCATTGAGAATCCGTCAGACACAAGGTTGGCAAGACCGAGGATTATCACTATTCTTGTGTCTATTCCTGCTCCTACTGCTCCTGCCATAGCGGCAAACGTCGTAACCGTCCCATCTGATCCTCCATAGACAAAGCTCGGGAGGTATTTTCGTATAGATTCTTTCATAACGGTTAGTATATACTAAAGTTTCTAAAGTGTTTGTATTTAAAACCACTGACTATTAACTAGAAACAATTAACTATGTCACACGACTACAATCAAGAAGCGCTCGACTTACATAAGACCCATCACGGGAAAATTGAGTTAAAAACGAAAGTCCCGATGAACGATAGAGACGATCTTTCTCGAGCGTACACACCAGGAGTTGCGGAGGTGTGTAAGGAGATTGCTAAAGATGTTGCGAACGCGCGTGAGTACACTCTTAAGCGTAACACTGTCGCGATAGTATCTGACGGGTCAGCAATTCTTGGACTCGGAAATCTCGGTCCTCATGCTGCGATCCCTGTCATGGAGGGTAAGGCTGCAATTCTAAAATCATTTGCTGATGTGGACGCATTTCCGATTTGTCTCAATACGCAAGATACAGAAGAGATTATTAAAGCAGTAAAGCAAATTGCCCCCGTCTTTGGTGCGGTTAATCTAGAAGACATCGCAGCTCCGCGATGTTTTGAGATAGAAGAAAGGTTGCGTAAAGAGCTTCCAATCCCTGTGATGCATGATGATCAGTGGGGGACTGCAACGGTTGTACTCGGCGGTCTTATTAATGCTCTTAAAGTAACCGGAAGAGGAGAAGGCAAAGATGTAAAGATCGTCGTGAATGGTGTAGGTTCAGCAGGTGTAGCTATATCACGCCTTCTTTTAGCGTCAGGGTATACGAATATGCTTTTTTGTGACAGTAAAGGAATCATTTTTGATGGACGTGGAGACGAGATGAATAAAGAAAAGAAGGAACTTATTTCAAAAAGTTCTCTTAAAGGTTTTGATGGGGGTCTTGCTGATGTTGTGAAAGGTGCAGATGTATTTATTGGTGTATCAAAAGCAGGGGCCTTAACTAAAGAAATGGCAGAGAGTATGAACAAAGATGCTATTGTTTTTGCCCTAGCTAATCCAGTGCCCGAAATTATGCCAGAAGTAGCAAAAGAAGCAGGAGTCGCGGTAATAGCAACAGGTCGCAGCGATTTTTCCAATCAACTCAACAACTCACTTATCTTCCCGGGTCTCTTTAAAGGGGTTCTTGATAACAATATTAAGCAATTCGAAACAGCAATGTTTATTCGCGCAGCACACGCTCTCGCTTCTCATGTTAAGAATCCGACAATTGACACGATTCTACCAACAATGTTTAATAAAGAGCTGGTTGATGTGATTGCAAAGTCTGTTATATATAAAGTGAAAACCGGTCGGATCGTTTAGAACGATGCGACCAGTTATTCATATTGTGAGATATTTCTCACTATCTGCTCGTAGAGCTTTTTGGCGACACCCGAAAGGAGACCTTTCCTTTCTTTTGACACCGAAAGCCTTCTGATTCTCTTGATGGTTTTTTCGAACAGAGGAGGGTACTCTCTTTTTACTTCCGCAATTTTCTCCTCTCTCTTTTTTTCATCAAATACACCGAAAGTCTTTGTATTTTCTGCGCAGTCAGCAAGTTTCAAAAGCATCCCTCGGAAGGCCACAGCCACCCTCTTCTCAGCGGTAAGCAAGGGAAAGAAAAGCTTTCGTTTGTGAGGGTGTCTTGATTTGGTGACGAGCTCGACGATGTCTCGCACAGCACCACCGAATGTAAGAGTGATAAATTTCCGTTTATTGTAACGGAGTCTCCTATCAGTCTCGTCTTCTACGACATCATGTAAGATGGTTGCTATTGTTAGCTTGTAGTCATGTACCTCACAAGTAAATAATAATGCAATCACCTCAAGTGGATGGATGACGTATGGAGTAGTGCGGTCCATACGATAGTAACCTTTGTGCCAAAGAGCAGAGGTTAGCATTGCAAGGATGATGTCGGCAACTTGCTTTTTGTTGAAGTGTTTTTCGGCTTCAGTGATGATGAACGAGACAAGGTTTGTCAGGTGAGTCATCGTTGTATCGTGTTTACACGGAGTGTGAAGATTCATCCTCCACGCCAAAGCGTAGATATTCATCAGGTCCATGATTATCCTTTACAGGTGGGTTATTGGAATGAACAACAGTAGTTGCACACTACATTATAATTATAGTTACGTCAATTTTCTTACAATTGTGATAGAGTATATGTATGTCATTTTCCTTTGAGATTGTTACAAAGTCTAAAGAAATGCCGCTTGCTCGTGTAGGAGTCATACATACCCCGCACGGTGATATTAAGACACCAGCATTTATTGCTGTCGGGACAAAAGCGACTGTAAAAGCGCTTAACCCAGAACTTATTCGTGATGCAGCGGGTGCGCAAGCGGTGCTCGCCAATACATATCATCTTTATCTTCAGCCAGGGGATGAGATTGTGAAGAAACATGGGGGTTTCCCTAAGATGATGGGATGGCATGGGCCATCATTTACTGATTCGGGAGGGTTCCAGGTATTTTCTCTTGGGCAGGCGCTAGGTCATGGTGTGGGCAAGATTGCAACGAGTGAAGAGATAAGCAAGCGCGAATCAGAGGAAATCAAAAACGAAGGAGCTCACGAAAAGCTTGCAAAGATCGATGATGATGGTGTCACATTCAAGTCTGTAATAGACGGGAGTGAGCATAGGTTCACGCCAGAGCGTAGCATGGAGATACAACATAATCTTGGGGCGGATATTTTCTTTGCCTTTGATGAATGTACATCACCACTTGCGCCAATCGAGTATCAAAAGAAGGCATTAGAGAGAACACACTCATGGGCTAAGAGAAGCCTTGAGCATCATAAAAAGTTAGGTGTCTCTTCTGCAACGGGTGAGATGCAGGCGCTCTTTGGTGTTGTACAGGGAGGTGCATATGAAGAACTTAGACGAGAGTCAGCGCGCACGCTAAGTGCGATGGATTTTGATGGCTACGGTATCGGAGGAAGTTTTACAAAAGAAGATATGGGGACAGCCGTCAGGTGGGTATGTGAAGAGTTGCCTGAGGGTAAGCCAAGGCACTTGCTCGGTATCGGGGAGCCAATAGACATTTTGCTTGGCATAGAAAATGGGATTGATACATTTGATTGTGTGTCACCAACCCGCCAAGGAAGAAATGGTGCCCTCTACACCTATGATGGGCGTATTAATATTACAAATGCAAAGTACAGAGAAGACATGGGCCCCATCTCAGATAAAGAAGAATGGTATACGCATCAGTTCACTAAGAGCTACCTTCACCATCTGTTCAAGGCAGATGAAATGTTGGCTGGTACCTTAGCTTCGGTGCATAATCTTAAGTTTTTGGTAACACTATGTGAAGATGCGCGCACAGCACTGATTGAAGGAACGTTCCAAGAATTTAAAGAGTCTTTTATTAAGAGGTATTACAAATAAAGAGATGGTTCCCTATATGAAAAAGCCCTGCGCGTGCGCGGGGCTTTTTGTTCGGAGCCTCGAGGAGACGAGGCTAATTCAGCTCAACGCCGGCTTCCTTATGTGCCCGCTTATCGAAGGCTTCCCCGATCAAGTAGTACAAGAGAAAGAGCGCCAAGGCTGTTCCGATGATTTTCGGCCAGCTCCAAAGGAGCGTCGCCACAATCATGACGACCACAGCCATCAGCGTGAAGAAGGCGTAGACGGTTCTCCTGTCATCGTAGACCTCCTCAGTTTCAATTGTCTTCGCGGATACCGCTCTCCTGCCGCTTGTGTAATTGACGAACCAGGCTAGCCCTCCTACCGCGACGACGAACATGGTTTGTTTCGTGTAGTGATAGAGGAGAGTTGCGACGATTACGACAGCAATCAGCAGTATTCCAACAGTGATCGCTATCAGAGGAGCGGCTAAATTTTCGAACGAGTCGCCAAAGTCGCCAAAGTCTTTGAAGATCTCGTCGAACTTTTGGCAAAGCGCTATAACGGGGTCGTGATTCGGCGTTGTTATTGCCAGAATGAGACAAACGAACCCAAGCAGAAGCACCCCTCCGTAGACGAGCTCGGTTGCGTCTTCGAAAAACACGAGGTATCTCGAGTAAGTGACAATTGTGGCACCTAGAGTACACCAGAAGAGTCTCATGCTGATTTCTCCATGCGGTCTCCCGCAAAAATTTATAAACGAACTGCAGTGAAATATATGCTATAATTACATATTACTTATGTCAAGGAAGAGAGAAGGAGAATTTATATTAAAGGGATTCATCCCAGCTGGTGATCAACCAAAAGCTATCGCTTCTTTGGTTTCTGGTCTCAAAAAAGGTATGCCACGCCAGACTCTTCTTGGTGCGACAGGAACAGGCAAGACCTTCACTATTGCGAATGTCATCGCTCAGGTTCAGAAACCTGCGCTCGTTATCGCCCACAACAAAACCCTCGCTGCTCAGCTAGCCCAAGAGTTCCGTACATTCTTCCCAGATGCTGCTGTGCACTACTTCGTCTCCTACTACGACTATTATCAACCAGAGGCATATATGCCCGTTACTGATACCTACATTGAAAAAGATGCACAGATAAACGAAGAGATAGATAGACTTCGTCATGCTTCGACTCAAGCACTACTTACACGTAAGGATACAATTATCGTTGCTTCGGTGTCATGTATCTACGGTCTCGGTTCCCCAAAGGATTACGAAAGAGAGAATCTCAAGATCTCTGTTGGTGACACTATTTCAAAATTCGACCTCATGCAGAAGTTCGTGGCGATTTATTATGAGCGTACTAACGCCGACCTCTCTCCAGGGACATTCCGTGCCATTGGTAATCGTATCGACATTATGCCAATATCTGAGACCGTCATGCTTCAGATAGAAATAGCGGGTGCTAAAGTGTCACACCTTCAGATTGTCGACCCAGTATCCATGAAAGTTATGAAAGTGGTTGATGACTACTTTATTTTCCCTGCGAAGCATTTCATCTCCGATGTGCCTACAAGAGATCGTGCGATTAAGACAATAGAAGAAGAGCTTAAGCTTAGGCTGGAAGAGTTGGATAAGGATAAGAAGATATTAGAAGCAGAGAGATTGAAGCGTCGTACTCGTTATGATGTCGCCATGATTCGTGAGGTGGGGTTCTGTCAGGGGATAGAGAACTATTCTCGTCACCTTTCCGGCAAGTTACCAGGCGAAGCACCCGATACCCTTCTTGAATATTTTCCTCATGATAAGGATGGTAACCCAGAGTTCCTCACAGTGATTGATGAGTCGCACGTTACACTTCCTCAGTTACACGGGATGTATGCAGGAGATCAGTCTCGTAAGGGTACACTTGTAGAATACGGGTTCCGTCTTCCTTCTGCAAAAGATAATAGACCACTTCGTTATGAAGAGTTCGAAAAGAGGGTAAAGGAGGTCATTTATGTTTCAGCTACGCCAGGCAGCTATGAGCGAGCAGAGTCAGAGCAGATAGTGGAGCAGATTATTCGTCCTACTGGGCTCCTTGACCCACAACTTGAGGTAAAGAAAGTAAACGAGTCAGGTGCATACAAGGGTCAGATAAAAGACTTCATAGCTGAAGCTGTTAAGGATGTGAAGACGGGGGGGAGAGTCCTTGTGACGACACTTACCAAAAAGATGGCAGAGTCACTCGCAGAATATCTCCGTGGCGAAGGAGTAAGGGCCGAGTACTTGCACTCAGATGTGAAGACGATGGAGCGCATCCAGATTCTGACACGGTTTAGAAAAGGTGAGTTTGACTGTCTCGTTGGTGTCAACCTTCTTCGCGAGGGGTTGGATTTGCCTGAGGTTACACTCATTGGAATATTGGATGCAGATAAGGAAGGTTTCCTTCGTTCTGAGACATCACTTATTCAGACAATTGGACGTGCAGCGCGTAACTCACGCGGCCGAGTGATATTGTACGCAGACGTTATGACAGGCTCACTTGAGCGGGCAATCAATGAGACTAACCGTAGACGCGCAATCCAAGAAGCTTTTAACAAAGAGCATGGTATTACTCCAACCACCATCGAAAAGAATATTAAGGATATTACAGAAGAGTTACAAAGTGATCACGCAAAGGCCGTGAACGCAGAACTCTCGATTGACGAGAAGTTGTTTAAGAAAAATCCAGACAAGCTCATTAAGCTAAAAGAAAAACAGATGAAGGAAGCGGTCAAAGCGCTAGACTTTGAGACGGCAGCTATACTTCGTGATGAGATAAAGGTTCTAAAAGATAGACACACCCGAGAAGATAAAGAAGACAAAGGAGCAGGTGTACCAGAAAGTTTCTAAAAAGAGTTGTGGCACCGCCCCCGCTTAAGACACTTCCTTTACAGAGCTTTTAATCTGTGTTTTTGCATCATTTTTTAGGAAAGGTATACTTATACTTGTATGAAAAAATATGTACCGTATATCGTAGGGATTGTAGTTCTTTTCGTCCTTGTCTATCTTGGACAGGGTGTTATGAAAAACCGTGAGACTGTAAAGGAAGAAGAAGTGACTGTCAAAACTTCAACAACACTTGTTGAAGGAACGGTAACTCGTTTTTTTGAGGGTGAAAGAGTTCTTGGATTTGCATTTGATATGCCAGAAATGGCCACCACGACAGTAGGTCGTGATGGATCTCTCATTAGTGTAATAGAAGAGGGAGAGCTTCTCTCGGCTATGTACTTTAGTTACGAAGGTGGTCGCGGGTATACTCCCGCTGACTATATTAACAATGTAATTGCTCCAAATGTGAGCACGGCTACTATTGTAGGGACAACTACAGTTGGTTCTTATGAGTGGACTGTAGTAGAAGGGGTTAGTAGTGTTTGGCACGTAGCCGCTGTGAAGGAAGGCGAGTGGCTAGTGGTGGCGGAATCTAAGAAAGGCGAAGACACTCCAGGTCTCGATATCCTAGAGTCGCTTACTGCGAAGTAAACAAATTTTGTTCCAAAACAAAATACACCCATACGGGTGTATTTTGTTTTTTCTATGATTAGATTCGAAACACTTAGTATTAAAAAAACAGGCGCGCCGCAAAGCGGCGCGCAGGCGTCCCGAGTTGATTTCAGGATGAGATGCCGCTGTTCACACGCTCAGGGTTTCTCGGAATGTCATCACTCCATCCCATGTGGAAGCCGTGATATGTTTCTTCGCATCGCGCAGCTTCTTGCGAGATGTGTTTCTCCTCGTCAAGGCCGTCATTCCCTGGAAGTGGAATGATATTTTTGGACTGCTGACTCACGATAATCTCCATGGTTGGTTGTAAGAACTAGACTCCCAAACATACTACCACATTTATTTTCTTTTTTTGAGTATGGTAGAGTGGTATGTATGAAAAAGAAAGTGTATGTCGGGATGTCAGGCGGAGTAGACTCTTCTGTCTCAGCTCTGTTGCTTAAGCAGCAGGGGTATGACGTTACGGGTGTATTTATTAAGGTGTGGCAGCCTGACTTTATAGAATGCACGTGGAAGGAAGACAGATTAGATGCGATGCGTGTTGCTGCCCATTTAGACATCCCTTTTCTTACACTTGATCTAGAAAAAGAGTACAAAGAAGGAGTAATAGATTACATGATTGAAGAGTACAGGTCAGGGCGCACCCCGAATCCAGACGTGATGTGTAATAAATTCGTAAAGTTTGGAGCATTTTTTGACTGGGCAAGAGCAGAGGGTGCTGACTATATTGCAACCGGTCATTACGCTAAGCATAACGGGAGGTCTCTAGTAAAAAGCGAAGATGAAAACAAAGATCAGACGTATTTTCTGTGGACTCTTTCAGAGGAAATAATCCCACATATCCTGTTCCCTGTTGGTGCTATCGAAAAGTCGCGTGTGCGTGAGCTTGCACGAGAGCACATGCTTCCCGTGGCAGAGAAGAAAGACAGTCAAGGGTTGTGCTTTGTTGGAACGATTGACGTGAAGACTCTCCTTAAGAGTTATATTGATGAGATGGAAGGGAATGTTCTTAATGAAAAAGATGAAGTGATTGGTAAACACGAAGGTGTGACATTTTATACAATTGGTGAGCGTCACGGCTTTGTCATTACTAAAAAGGGTACCGAAGAGAAGCCTTATTTTGTTATCGCAAAAAATATTAAAAATAATACTCTTACCGTATCGCACATAAAGAAAGAAGAAGCTGTGGGTGATGTCATCCAACTAGAAAAAACAAACTGGACGGAAGTAGTGGTAAAAGCAAATATCTATGAAGGAAGGGCGAGGTACAGGGCGCCATTAGCACAACTAGAAGCTCTCACCACTACGACATTCAAATTGATTGGTGGTGAGCTAACTGTAGCAAAGGGGCAGTCACTTGTGCTTTACGACAAGGAGAGGTGTATCGGCGGGGGGGTAATTATTTAGAATGTAAGAAGCGGGCGCCCCGGGGCGCCCGCCGGGCCCTGAGGGTCAAAGCCCAACAATTATTGCC
>CAZNZQ010000001.1:0-71160 GCA_964577675.1 uncultured Candidatus Saccharibacteria bacterium | reverse complement strand
GTCCTCGCGCTCCGGTTCGGTCCCACGCTGCCGTATGCCGTGATCGGGCCCTCGCTCATCGCGCTCGGCACCGGGGCGGCCTTCCCGACCGTGCAGGTCGCGCTGCTCGACGTCTTCCCCGAGCGGCGCGGGGCCGCGGCGGGGGGTAATTTTTTAAGATTGTACCCCGCGGCCCCCGGGGGGGGGCCGCTTGGCCTTGAGGGTCTACGCCCTCTATTTCTGGCGGCTGTACGCCGTCGTGATCACCGTTCGCCGACCGTTGTCGGCCTGCGGCTTGGCTTCACGCCGGCTGCGGTGGCTGTGACGGTGGCGACCGCCAGGGATTTTGATCTGCATCAGTCAACTCCTCGTGTTGCCCTCTGGACCAGTTCCAAAGGGTAAGTGCAATATTAGCACATACTTGACTTACGTCAAGTGAGAGACACTAGAGCATGTCAGTGCCGTCTGGGTTGGTATTCACTGCGGCCATCTGGACACGAAGGTGTGAAAAGATTTTTTTAAATTAAAAAAGGGCCCGCTGTTATGCGAGCCCTTCGAACCAGTGCTTGAGGGCTTCCTCGGCCGCTTTGAGCTTGCGCTCTTTTTGGCCGATAATGGTTCTTTCGGTGTTGTTCCATTCCTCAATCAGGCAGATGCCTTCTTGAGGAATTGTTGTAGGTTCACTGCTTACTGACTGCACCAGTTGAGCAAACCCTGGCGGGTGCAAGTGGAACGGGTGGGCGTCTGACGTACATGATCTTCCGACCAGGGTTCTTTCAGGCGACACTATAATAGTAATCACCTTGTCGAACTCCCACTTTTTTGCATGTCCCTCCACAGCAAAGGTGAGGACTGCTCCCTTATGCAGTGTTGCCTGCACCATTGCTCCTCACAGCTGCAAAGAGCGACTGGATACCGGCGAGGGCCTGAACATCATCACCAGCACGGGCAACGATATCGGGAATCGCCGAGGGCCTGAAGCGGCGCACCTTGTTGCCGTGAGTGAGGGCTAGTGCTCCATCAGAGAGAACTACCGTGCGGGCTTTTGGGAAGCGTGCGCAGTGGTACTGAGTGTCGGCAAGAACGTGGTCGATATTGCCCGACTCAGGTTTCTCCCAAGAACAGCCTGGGCTGATGCCGGGTCCGATGCACGGAGGGCAAGCCGAGACCCTTTGTGGGCTCGGTGCAGCGGGAATGATGGGGGTGGTTTTCAAGAGGTGGCTCCTTATGTTTATTTATGCGAACTATTCGCATAACCTTTTTATATTCTACACAAAAAAGTTTAGACAATCAACCCCCTTTTTTCTTCATAGTTTTTGTTGGCAAGAACCTTTTCTTTAGTTCTTTCAAGTCGGTCGTCTTGTAACTCTTTTAGCTTCTGCTCCCATGTGTATATTTTTTCTAACTCTTGTTCAAATGATTCAGTGACTGCGTCCTCTTTTCTTGTCATTGCAGGCTCTAGCATAAATACAAATATGGCAGGCTTAATTAGTTTCTTGTGTAGTTCGCTAACATCGTCAGTCTCTCGTACCTTATTGAGAGCGAACTCATATGGTGTTCCAAAAAAGGAAACCATTTTTGCGATCTGATTAGCAGCTTTTATACCATGTTCTGTGGCTTCTGCGACTATTATTGCCGCATGCCACCCTAGAGTCATCCCAGTTCCAACCCCATCTACTCCCGCTCGTTCATCAACAACAACGTGCTCCCTTTCTTTGAGGGATACGTGAGGCAAGTATACTTTTATGGCTGTAGTGAGCCAGTGACTACAGGCTTGTCCATAGAGCTGATCGTCAGTATGAGGACCTGCGGTCATCAAGGACAGGTTAGGGGAAATAGAGTAGGAATATTTCTGAGTAAAGGCATCCTTTGGGGAAATAGTGAAAGTGGGTGTTTTTTCCAGTAGTGCCAAAGCAGAAGGGGCATCGTCTTCTTGTGCGCCATGCATTACCCGGATATCAGTTTGTGCTCCGCCCATATAATTAAACTCCTCGTTTACTCCAAGGTTATAGGTTAGGTCCATGTTATGGTCTGCGTCTACCGCTAAAACGACCTCCTCTTTTTTGTTGAGTAGTTGTATGTATCTGTAGGAGAGAGTGCTTTTCCCGCTACCTCCTTTTCCTAAAAAGCCAAGTATCATAGGACCAATCGTACTATAGAGACTCTATAAACGCAAGTAGTTCGCAAATGTGTTTTAGTGAGAGTGTCTAGGATGCTTCCTATGGTGCTTTATTTCTAGGTAGATTATCCAAAGAATAATTGTTGCAAGTGATGCGAGACTAGCAATCTCAAGCGTATGGAATTGCTCAGGGTCAACTTCTTTTCCGAGAAGGTAGATGAAGAGCGCCGCAACTGGTGCTCCCCCTTGAGCGAGTGCGCCATATATAATCGTCCTTTTAATAGAAAGATTGAGTCCTCGGAATAGGGCGAGTGTCCCAAGTATCTTAGGAAATTCGTGAACGATTATTCCTAAAGTTGCAGCGCCCCCCAAGACTGGGTTAACTAGGTAAGTCGCACCAATTACAGCGCCGTCGATAAGGGAGTGGAATGCTTCGCTCACTACAATACCTTTTACCCCTCCTTCGGCAGGAGAGTGCTTATGATATCTGTTAAACGACGCCAGAATAAAAAGAGTTATTCCTCCAACTATAAAAGAAGCTATTAATTCTCTCGGTCCAAACTCTTCGCCGTGATGCAAGATGTCAGATACCACTGCGTATGAGAGGAGTAGAATGCCGACCCCAAGCATGAGAAGTTTCGCCTTCCCCGATATGAGCTCTTTACGAAGGAGAATAGCAATTACCGCAAGAACTGGGAGTGCTAAGGCGCTAAAGAAGGTAATAAGTATTGTAGTCATTGTGTACCCAAGTATACTCGCTTAGGCTATTTTTTGCAAAAGATTCGCATTAGCAAACATAGACAAGACATGATAGTATGTTGGTATATGGCGACATACGCAAAAGATGAACTTAAGACGATGGTTCAAGAGGCCGGGCTTCGTGTGACTGATCACAGGTTGCTCGTATTAGATATTGTCGCTCGTCAAAAGCAGCCGATCACAGTGTATGAGCTAGTTGAGCTTCTCCGTAAGAAGGAAAACATCGACCAGGCAACTGTTTATCGTAATTTAAACTCACTTCATGAGTCTGGGCTTCTTCGCAGGCTTGATTTTAACCATGGCCACGCTCATTACGAACTAGAAACTGGAAGGGCGTCTCACCAAATAGTGTGTGGTAAATGTGAGACGATAGAAAAAATAGAAGGCATCTCCGTCGAAGACGCAATTAAGAAGATGCTCAAGAAAAGTAAGAAGTTCAAGAACACCACTACACATTCAATAGAGATATACGGCCTATGCAAAAGCTGCGCATAGTCCTCATCTCCTTATTGCTTACAGCGAGCTTCACTTCGTCTACATTTGCTGTTAACGAACCAACACAGTTTGTGGAAGGTAAAGAGACTGTAGAGAAGGCTCTGGTTATATCAGTTGTTTCTTCTTCGGAAAAAGTTGTTCCTAATACTGAGACAAGTGCTTCCTATTCGACAATTAAGGTTCGTTTTTTAGAAGGTGACTTGAAAGGCAAGGAAAGCGAGATAACAGACTCTACTTTTGATATAAAAGCCGGAGACAGGGTATATGTTAGGTACGTACTCTCCAGTGACGGGACAGAATACTTTAGTGTCTTTGATATCTACAGGTTCCCTACAATTTTGTTACTCTTTGGAATATTTGTTGTGGCGGTAGTAGTGATTGGGGGGAGGCAAGGGTTCCTTTCTCTTGTTGCACTCTTTGTTTCTTTCGGTTTTATATTTAAAATTTTGTTCCCAGGGATACTGACGGGTGCGAATATTGTCGTTATCTCAACACTTGGGGCTCTCCTATCTCTCTTTGTTGTGATGTTCCTTACGCACGGTATTTCTAGGCTAACTGTCTCTGCGTATCTAGGGTGTGTAGGCTCGGTGCTTGTAACGCTTGTGGCAGCTACATTTGCCGTTAAGGCTACAGCTCTTACGGGGTTTGCATCAGAAGAGTCTGTGTTCCTTAACCTTGCAACAAAAGGTGGACTAGACTTTGTCGCGCTTTTAATCGGTGGAATTATCATAGGTGTTATAGGTGTAATAGACGATATTACCATCACCCAAGCTTCTGTTGTAATGGAGTTAAAGAGCGCAGGCGAGCACCTCTCAAGAGGGGAGTTATATTTTAGAGCAATGAAAGTTGGCAAGGATCATATGGGTGCTGTCGTGAACACGCTAATACTCGCGTACACTGGAGCTTCTCTCCCGCTGGTACTTTTACTCTATGTGAGCGAGACACCCACTATTCAGCTTATTAATAGCGAGGTTATTACAACAGAGATTGTGAGGACGGTCGTTGGGTCTCTCGGGCTATTAGCTGCCGTGCCACTCACCACACTCATCGCAGTTTTTTTGATGAAGAAAGACGACAGTGTTACTCACGCTTCGCATACTCATCACCACCACTAAGTGGTACACTTCCTGTATATGATAACTACAGGAACCAAAGCGCCAGACTTTTCATTACAAGATCAGAATGGAGAAACGCATACAATAAAGCAATATAAGGGGAAGAAAATTCTCCTCTACTTTTATCCAAAAGACGATACACCCGGGTGTACTACAGAAGCATGTAACTTTAGAGATAACTATGAAGAGTTACAGAAATCTGGACTTGTCGTGCTCGGTGTTAGTAAAGATTGTGTAAAGAGTCACAAGAAATTCGCAGAGAAGTACGAGCTCCCGTTCCCGCTTTTATCAGATACTACAGGGGAGGTCTGCGAAGCGTACGGCGTCTGGAGAAAGAAAAGGTTTATGGGGCGTGAATACATGGGTATAGAGAGAATGAGTTTTTTGATTGATGAAGAGGGGAAGATAGCAAAGGTGTATGAAGAGGTGAAGCCGAAGGAGCACGTAGGGGAGGTGAAAGGAGATATTTAAAATACGTATTTGACTTAACACTAATGTTTGCTATGATGAACCCCTCTAGTTCCTTCCCTTTGGGGTATTCTAATGGTTGCAAAGCGACGAAATCAAGATGAACACTTAATTGAAATACGGGGTATCTTGGCAAAAGCGGTGCCTTACGAAGATAAGCGCTATGTTGTTACTCCGAAAGATCACAACATGGTTGTCTCTTGGCATGCCACGAGATATTTTAAACCTTTGCACGGAGACCCATCAAAACTCATCATTCTTCCCGAATATTGTACGATAAGGGAAGTGAATGGGTATGTGGCCGACACTCGCGGCAAACGGCAGTACTACGTACTCTCGGCTTCTTTCGGCGGATCATGTGATTCAATTTATGACGCTATCCTGTGCCGGGTCTACTCGTCACCCGATGAAGCAAAAGATGGAAGAAATAAATATTTCGGTCCTTACACGATAAAAAAATGAATCGTGAGGGTGTTGCTTCTTGAGATTGGAGGGCGTTGCTAAGCGCCCTCCTTTTTGTTGCAAGGTGTACTTGTGCGTATATAAAAAAGGGTGTCGCATGGCGACACCCTCTTTGCCTCTCCATTTTTGGTTGATTGTTTAGTGGAGAGATCTACCTAATACAGACCAAAATGCGGCTTTGGTTGACCGTAAAGGAGCTTACCCTTCGCTTCCTGTTGGGAGTAGTTGGCTTGTTTAGCCCAGGCAATGAGCGCTTTCTTGGCTGACCTTCCTCCGACGAGCCTTACTTCATGTACTCCGAAAAGTACACGTATCCGTCCGCCTTGCCCTGTTTTCACAAGGACAAGTTCGTTCGTGACAATGAAACGAAAGGGGGTGATTTCGACACCACCTTGTCGTGTCACAAGCAGGGACAACCCCCCTTTTCTCGTTGTTGCAAGGGTGAGAGTCCTTGAAAGCTTGTCGATATTTCTTGCTGGCTTTTTTGCCATAGGAACCTCTTGTAGAATGCACGGTATATTCCGCAAATATATTATACAATATTTCTTCTAAATGTAAAGACTTTCTCTATGCTGTCAAAGCTCGGGTGTATACTTAAAAATATAAAAATAATTTTTGCTTACATGAACTCATTTAAAGAACTTTTTAAAAATAATGTAGTAACGGCGTGTGTGCTAGGAGGGGTGATGCTCATCGCTGCGTCTTTAGTCCTCGCAGGTGGAGTAAAGGCAGTTGGCCAGAATAACAGCATCTCTGTAACCGGGACAGCAGAAAGGATGGTCGAGAGCGATGGAGGTAAGTGGACCTTTTCTATCACTAAACAGGCAGAACCTAGTCAGCTTTCATATGTTTCTAACGAAATACGTGCTCAACAAGTCGCTACGTCTAAATACTTGGTAGAAAAGGGAATTACTGAAAAGCAGATTACTGTTCAGCCGATTACATCGAATGTAGTTTGTCAGTCTCAAAACCAAGTAATGTATGACAGTCTTGGGCGCCAGCAATGTTCCGGTCCATACACCTACTCTATTACGGCGACGACTATTGTAGAGTCAGAAGATGTAGAGCTTATAAGAGATCTATCACTCACAGCGCAACAGGCGCTTAGTCAGAAAGGAATACTTATCCAAAGTAATCAGGTTGAGTTTTTCTATAACAAGCTAGCAGACCTTCGTGTTGAACTGTTAGAGGAAGCTGGTAAGAACGCTAAAGATAGAGCAGAAGCAATCGCGAAGGCAACTGGGGATAGAATTGGCGGAGTTCGTAGTGCGTCCCAGGGAGTATTTCAGGTCACCCAAAGGAATAGTATCGAGGTGAGTGATTATGGTTCCTATGACACCTCTACTATAGAAAAGAAAGTGACAGCGATAGTGAGAGCGTCATTTGAAGTTAAGTAAGAGGCTGTTTGTTTAGAATACAAAAGGGCGCCCGAAGGGCGCCCTTTTGTATTCCTGCTTTAATCTTTACTACTCTAACGCAGCATCTAGGGCTGCCTTAAAGTACTCGTACTCCCTCGCACCTTCTATGAGAGCAAAGACTTCGTAGTCGTCACCATCTCGCTTGAGAATAATAGTTGCTGGGGTGCCTGTAACACCAGCTGCCACACCATCCTGTATTCCCGCAGTTACTGTTGCAGATGATTCTTCACCAGAGACACAAGAGTTAAATGTAGCCATATTGACCCCGAAGTTTTTAGCCAGGTCTTCCTTGCCGTTTTTTGGAAGTGTCATGGAATTCTTGGTGATTTTGTACTGGAACATCTGGTCGATATATTCTCTACGTTTTGCTGCACCTAACTGCTTGCCAACACATTCAATAGCTTGAGCCTCAGCGAACGCGTTAGGGTGTATCTGAGTCAGCGGGAAGTAGCGGTAAGCAAAAGCTACTCTATCCTTGTACTCTGATTGTATCTGGGTCATCGTAGGATGGAGTCGAGCACAGAAAGGGCACTCTGTGTCAGAGTATTCGACAACAACAACATCACTCTTAACATCGCCAGTCGGGAAATCTTTTTCTGTGATCGGCGCCCCAGCGAAGAGTGTTACTGGTTGAGAGTTAGTAGGTCCTACAAGTACTCCGTATGCTATGTGTGAAACCGCGATGATAATTGACCCAAGTATGATCGCAACAGGTGTGGTAAGTTCAAACTTTTTCTTATGAGTGGCATGAGATTTTATTCCCATCTCAGCTGTATGTTTATGTTCTGGTTCTGTAATTGTGTCCATATGATTTATACTCTATTTACTATATAAACAATCATACCATGACAGAACAAAAACATTCTTTCTTCTCTGCTCGCGTCTTGCGTCATGTTATCTTTTCTGCATTCCTTGAGTTTGGTCCTGTCCTTGCTTTTCTAGCATCGACTGAATATATGAATATATATGAGTCGACCGTGCTTCTCATGGTTACTACTATTATATCTACGTTCGTAACGTATCGTCTCCAGAGAAGGGTGCCTTTTCTTGCTCTCTATATAGCACTTATTACTACTACGTTTGGGTACCTTACTATTTCCTCGCATGATATTAAATTCATACAGATGAGAGATACGTTATATGACATGACGTGCGCACTCACTCTGGTCATTGGGATGATTTTTCAGAAGCCGTTCCTAAAGTATGCATTTGAGGAAGTGTTCCCGCTTACCAGCCGAGCATGGAATAGACTCACACATCTATGGATTGGTTACTTTTTGATAACTGCCATAACTAATGAACTGGTCCGCAATTTTTACAGTTTTTCAGATTGGCTATTATTTAAGGGAATAGTTATTATTCTTACAAGTCTGTTCGGCCTTGTGGCGCTATACTTAAGTTTTGAGCTTAAAGACGATATTCACCCGAACCCCATTTTTAAGAAGTAGCTCTCTTGTGTTAGAATAGCGACTATTATGGCTACACCAGTTACAGAACACGGAGAGACAGCGGGCTCTTTTTTCCAGGTTCATGAACCGCTACCGACTATAGATGCACCAATTCTCGGAAGTATTGGGCCTTTTTCTATCGCAACCTCAACAGTCACAGTTGGTTTGATTACCTTTATTGTTACGGCACTTTGTGTACTTGCTCTCCGGTCTAAGCTTATTCCTGGTAAGGTTCAGCATGTTATGGAAATGTTTTATGAGGCTGTCGTCTCTTTCCTCTCATCAATTCTTGGAAGTAAAGAAAAAAGTGAAAAGGCGGTGCCATTTGTGGGTGCGCTCATGGTGTACCTCATCATAGCGAACCTTCTCCCTATGATGCCTGGGGTGGCCGCTTTTTATGTCACCGGTGCGAATGGAGAACATGTCACTCTTTTTAGAGGCGCGACCACAGATTTTAATACTACATTCGGTCTCGCGCTCGCGGTTATTCTTATGATGCAGCTGATTGGGATGAAAGAGCAGGGGGTTTTTGGGTACCTCTCACATTTTATTCAGGTGAAGCAGGTGTACCATGGTTTTAGAAAAAGTTTCGGAGAGGGGTTGGTTTCCATTGTTGGTTTCTTAGTTGGTCTTATCGAAATTATTTCTGAGTTTGCCAAGATGCTTTCACTTTCGCTACGTCTTTTTGGTAACTTGTTCGCACACGAAGTGTTAACTGTTATTTTACTAGGGGCTTTTGCATACGGTGTGCCTGCGATTTGGATGGGGATGGGTGTACTCGTTGGGGTTGTACAATCGGTAGTATTCGTCGCGCTCGTTACTGTATACTACTCTCTTGTTTTAAAGAAAGAAGGTAATGGGCATTAGCAGAACTAACTGGCTTGAGAGGATAATTTCTGTTATACTACAAGCTAAAGCCTAGGTAGGGCAGATTTTTATTGAAATGTTGCAGTTAGAATTTTGAATGTGTTTTGCATTCAACTAATAACTAACAACTAATAACTAACAACTAATTTTATGACCCCAGAAGCAGCAATTTATATCGCAAAAGGAATGTGTATCTTAGCAATGCTAGGAACAGCCATCGGACAAGGCTACCTCGTAGGTAAAACTATGGAAGCCATTGGACGCAACCCAGACGTAGAAGGTTCCATCTTTTCTAAGATGATTATTGCAATCGCGATGACAGAAACTACTGCGATCTTTGCGCTCGTAGCGTTCTTCCTCATTAAATAAGTAGAAAGCAATTAGTAAATAGCAATCAGGGGTTGCCCTGGTTGCTGGTTGCTAGCTACTAATTACTATGCAAAGCATTCTAGAAATTCTCTCATCAGTAGGTTTCAATTGGCATGTTGCACTTGCTAACTTTGTTAACTTTCTTATTATTCTTTTTCTTCTCAATACCTTCTTCTTTAAGAAGCTTGGGAGAACCATACGAGAACGAGGTGAGATAATTGAAAGAGGTCTCACTAAAGCTAGTGATGGCGAGAAGCTTTTAGCGAGAGCTGAAGAGGAGAAAAGCGCTATCTTAAGCGAGGCTAAAAAAGAAAGTCACGCCCTTTTGGAAAAAGCTAGAACAGAAGGTCAGGAACTTGTGGCCAAGATGAAGACTATTGCTCAGAAAGAAATAGACGTAAAAGAAGAGCAGTTAAGTGCTAAAGAGGCAACAATAGTAGAGAAGGTGGAAAAAGAATTTCTCGAGAGAGCTCCAGCACTTGTTGCTGCGCTGTACGCTGCAACCCTCAAAAGGGAGATGAATGAGTCAGAGAATAACGCTTTTATCTCCCGTATTAAGTAGTTGATATGTCTCTCTCTCGCTCCATAGCTCTATATCTAGAAACTAGTAACACTACTCTCAAAGACCTAGAAGAGGTTCTCGGTAAGTACAACCTTCAGTCACTGCTCCCAGAAATACTAAGAATTCTCTCTCGTAAACAAAAGATGAGAGAACAAAAAGAAATGGTGGAGATCGAATCTCCTTTCCTCTTAAACGAAGAATCGCTCCTGTTTATTAAACAACTAGTTAAAGCAAGCGAAGCCAGGCACTCAGTGACAATTAATGAGAACCTCTTGGCTGGATTCAAAGCTAAATATAAAGATGTGATGTACGACGGAAGTGCTGAGAGAATCATTAAGCAGTTCACAAAAAATTATTAATAATCCCTACCAATTCTAATTTACAAACTAGTACCAAAAGTTATGTCAGTAGATACAATAATCAAAGAACTTGAAAAGAAAGTTGCGAACCTCGAAACCTCATTTGAGGTGAGTGATATCGGGAATGTTATTTCTGTAAGTGACGGTATTGCTCGTGTATCCGGGCTTCGCGAAGTAGCGAGCATGGAAGAAGTTATTTTTGCTTCTGGTGCGCGCGGACTCGCACTTAACCTAGAGAGTGATTTGGTTGGTGTGGTGATTGTAAGTGGTGGAGAAAAAGTAAAAGAAGGTGAAGAGGTGAAAAGAACAAAACAGGTACTTTCTATTCCAGTGGGTGAGGGGCTTCTTGGTCACGTGGTTGACCCCCTTATAAATGCTCTCGATGGATCTAAGTTAACAGATATAGACGGGCGTGAGCTCGTAGAGAAGATCGCACCTGGTGTAATGGAACGCGAGCCTGTGAATGTTCCACTTCAGACAGGTGTGAAGGCGGTCGATGCCATGATTCCAGTTGGGCGTGGACAGCGCGAGCTTATCATCGGTGACAGACAAACAGGGAAGACCACTATTGCTATTGATACAATCATTAACCAAAAAGGTAATGGTGTTATTTGTGTTTATGTTGCGGTTGGGCAAAAAGAATCCAAGATTGCTCAGATCGTAGAAAAGCTCCGTGAAGCAGGGGCGATGGAGTATACCGTTGTCGTGCTTGCAGGTGCGTCACACTCGGCCGCATTGTCGTTCCTTGCGCCATACTCAGGGACTGCGGTTGCAGAATATTTTATGAACAAAAAGAAAGATGTGCTCGTTGTCTATGATGATCTTTCTAAACACGCAGTCGCGTATCGTGAGATGTCACTTCTCCTTCGTCGTCCGCCAGGACGTGAGGCGTACCCAGGAGATGTTTTTTATCTTCACTCACGCCTTCTGGAGCGTGCATGTCGTCGTAACGAAAATGCAGGAGGTGGTTCAATCACAGCGCTCCCAATTATTGAGACACAGGCAGGAGATGTGTCAGCGTATATCCCAACAAACGTTATTTCAATTACCGATGGTCAGATATTCCTTGACTCTAACCTTTTCTATAAGGGTATGCGTCCAGCGATTGACGTAGGTCTTTCTGTGTCGCGTGTAGGAGGATCAGCACAGACAAAAGCTATGAAGAAAAACGCAGGGAAGATGAAGCTCGCTATGGCACAATATCGAGAGCTTGAATCATTTGCGCAGTTCGACTCTGACCTCGATCATGAAACCAAGAAGACAATAGAACGAGGCAAGAGAACAGCCGAGATGCTCAAGCAGTCAAACGGTAACCCAATTAAGACCTCACTTCAAATTGCATCTGTTTACGCAGTGAATAATGGTTTTTTAGACGCAGTACCAGTTACTGACGTGACTAAGTGGGAGAAAGGAATGCATGAGTATCTAGATATTTCTCATAAAGGAACGCTTGAGCTTATTGATAAAGGTTGGGATGATGCGACAGAGAATGCCCTTAAGGATGCTCTCACTTCTTACTCTGAGACGCGTAGTGTTTAGAGAATTATGCGTATTCATTAAAAGATGCAAACAAAAGCAATTCGCCAAAAAATAAAAAGTGTCGGCAGTATCAAGAAAATCACCAAGACAATGGAGATGATTTCTGCTGCAAAGATGAAAAAGGCGATTGACCAAGCGCTCACCCTTAGACCATTTCATAAAGAGGCAGCGCATATTTTAGAAGACATGTCTCTTGATCCGCTCATGCGACATGAGTTACTTATGCATAATGGTGTGGATACTGAACTCGTCATCCTAGTTACATCTAACAAAGGCCTCTGCGGAGGTTTTAATGTGAACATATATCGTAAGCTGCTCGAAGCTTATTCTGAGGAAGAAAGGAAGAAACTGAAGATGGTTACCTTTGGTAAGTATGCAGAAAAAGTTGCCAAGAAGCTTCATATAGAAACACTCGCTTCATTTAACCATCCAGTACTCACCGGAGATCATGCGCGTGTTACAGCAAATAAAGTTGTCGAGTGGTATAAAGAAAAGAAGGTGGGGACAGTGCGTATTATTTATACCGACTACGTGAGCGCTTCTTCTTTTGAGCCGGTCGTGCTCCAGCTGCTCCCTTTTGTTGGGGAGTCTTCTCCTGACTCAACGGGAGAGCCTCGGTATAGCTATGAACCCGATCGAGATTCAGTATTATCAACTATTGTTCCAATGATGGTACATAATCTTATTTATGGTGCAATTCTTGAGAGCTATGCTTCTGAGCATTCAGCTCGAATGTTAGCAATGAAGAGTGCGACTGACAATGCAAATGAACTCCAAAAGGATCTTAAGCTCTACTATAACCGAGCCCGTCAAAGCGCTGTAACACAAGAGATCTCCGAAATCGTAGGTGGGGCCGCGGCGCTCGCTCAATAACTATTATGAAAAAAATTCCAGACAATGCAAAGAAGGTATTTGAAGGGGTTCTTCATGATGTTTATCAGTGGCAACAGGAAATGTTCGACGGTTCTTTTTCTACATTTGAAATGTTGAGGAGGCGTGATGCGGTTACGGTCCTTGCTGTTGCTGGTGATAAGATTCTTATTAATCACGAAGAACAACCAAGCGTGGGCAAATTTATCTCTCTTCCTGCTGGCGACACGGGATCTGAATTTTTTATTGAAGACGCAAAACGTGAATTACTCGAAGAGACGGGATATGTAAGCAAGGAATGGAAGGAATGGTTTTCTGTAGACGTGCTTGGTTATAGTAAGATGGTTTGGAATAACCATTATTATATTGCAAAAGACGCTGTACAACAAAAAGATCCGACCAATGATCCGGGTGAAAAAATAGAAGTACAATTAATTTCCTTTGAACAGTTACTTGAATTAAAAGATAATCCAAGTTTTAGAAACAAAGATTTAATAGCCATATTTCAAAAAGCCAGTGAAGACGAAAAGGAAAAACAAAAACTAAAAGACTTACTCGGCATAACAACTTAAACCACCGAGCAAAACTATCAACCATTAACTATTAACCACCAACTAATTACTAATAACTATTTATGAAAGGATCAATTACACAAATTATCGGACCAGTAGTAGACGCAACATTCGACGGAGCAGTTCCTGCTATCAAGAATGCGCTTACAGTTAAGCGCGAAGATGGTTCTATGCTTACTCTTGAAGTAGCTCAGCATCTTGGATTCAATGACGTTAGAGCAGTCGCGATGTCAACGACAGACGGACTCACACGTGGTATGGAAATAGTTGACACAGGGGCTCAGATTGAAGTGCCAGTTGGACCAGAGATCCTCGGGCGCATGTTTGACGTAACAGGTCACCCAATAGATCAGAAGCCTGATGTGGTCACGAAGAAGAAGTATTCGATTCACCGTGCTGCACCTTCATTTGATGAACAGTCAACAAAAGCAGAAGTGCTCGAAACTGGTATCAAGGTGATTGATCTCATTTGTCCTTTCCTTAAGGGTGGTAAGGTGGGGCTCTTCGGTGGTGCGGGGGTAGGGAAGACAGTGGTGATCCAGGAGCTTATTCGTAACATCGCTTCGGAGCATGGTGGATACTCAATCTTCGCAGGCGTTGGTGAACGTTCTCGTGAAGGGAATGACCTCTATCGAGAAATGGAAGAGTCCGGCGTGCTCGCTAAAACAGTTCTCGTGTTCGGTCAGATGAACGAACCACCAGGGGCTCGTGCTCGCGTGGCACTCTCTGCACTCTCAATGGCAGAATATTTCCGTGATGAAGAAAAGAAGGATCTCCTCCTTTTCGTCGATAACATCTTCCGCTTCACACAAGCTGGTTCTGAGCTCTCTGCTCTTCTCGGTCGTATGCCATCAGCTGTAGGATATCAGCCAACGCTTGCAACAGAAATGGGGCAACTTCAAGAGCGTGTTACTTCCACAAAAAATGGATCCATTACATCGATCCAGGCGGTGTATGTTCCTGCGGACGACCTCACAGACCCAGCTCCTGCTACTACGTTCTCTCATCTCGACTCAACGGTGTCGCTTTCTCGCCCGCTCTCTGAGCTTGGTATTTATCCAGCGGTTGACCCGCTCGACTCATCATCTACAATTCTCCAGGCTGATATTGTGGGACAGGAACATTATGATGTGGTGCGTGGTGTGCAGAAGGTACTACAGCGTTACAAGGATCTCCAGGACATTATTGCTATTCTCGGAATGGACGAACTTTCAGATGAAGATAAGAAGACTGTTGCTCGTGCTCGTCGTATTCAGAAGTTCCTCTCACAGCCGTTCTTCGTAGCAGAACAGTTTACCGGCGCTAAGGGTGTATATGTAAAGCGTGAAGATACAGTAAGAAGCTTCAAGGAAATTCTCGAAGGCAAGCATGATCATGTCCCTGAGCAGTACTTCTATATGCAGGGGTCTATTGATGACGTAACAGCTAAACACGTAAACACAAGTAATTAGTAATTCGTAATTAGTGTAGTAGAACGAATAACTAATAATGAATAACTAGTATGTTAAAACTCAAACTTGTTACCCCAGATAAAATATTGGTAGATGAGATAGTGACAAGTGTGTCACTTCCTACGGTGAGCGGTATGATTACCGTCCTTAATAAGCATGTGCCTATCGTCTCGATTATTAAGTCAGGGGAGATGACTGTTAGAAAGGAAGGAGCAGGTTTTGGTTTTGCTGTTTATAAAGGTCTCGTTAACGTGCGCCCTCATCGCAAAGGCATTACCGAAGTTGTTGTAATGCTAGAAAGTGCAGATAAGGTAGACGAGCTTGATACCGAGAAAATAGAGCAGGCTCTTAAGCGCGCAGAAGAAATAAAGGACGAAAAAGAAGAAGACTTAGATGTAGGAAGAATTGAGAGTACAATCGAACGAGAATTAAACAGGGTTAAGATTGCAAGGAAGTATAGAAGATAGTTTCTAGAAGCGAGGAAGGTCAAAGCGCAGCCGAAGGCTGCGCGTTGCCCTAACTTACCGCCATTAACTTTTTCTTTACAAAAACATAACAATCACGACGACACCCAAGATGATTCTGTAGAAACCGAAAGGGGCGAAAGAGTGCCTCTTGATGTAATCAAGGAAGAATTTTATGACAAAAGAAGCTACCAGAAATGACGAAATAAAACCAACGCCAAAAGGTAGCAAGTCATGAGTGCCGCCTAAGAGAGCTTCTTTGTTTTTGTAGAGCGAGTACGCAGTAGCTGTTACCATTGTCGGAACTGCAAGTAAGAAAGTAAATTCAGTGAGTATTTTTCTTTCCATTTTGTGGAAAAGCCCTCCAACAATCATGGCGCCTGATCTAGATACTCCAGGTATGATGGCGAGAGCTTGGTAGCATCCCAAGAAGAGCGCTTGAGCGAGTGTTATCTCGTGACTTGCTTCTACCTCTCCTTTTGCTTCAGCTTTAGTATAGAAATGCTCAGCGAAGAGGATGATGATCCCTCCGACTAAAAGTGTGAATCCAATTATAATCGGTGTATTAAAAATAAGTTTAAGGTAGGGGTAGATAAAGAGCCCTGCTATCCCGGTTGGGATAAATGCAAAGGCGAGTTTTTTGATCCTGGCGAATGACAGAAACTTTTTAAAGAACATCACAAGGACGGCACTAATTGCTCCTAGCTGGATAGCAATTTCAAAGAGTATGTGTTCGTCAGATTGAGCGATACCAAGGAGATGCGAAGTGATGATGAGGTGGGCAGTGGATGATACAGGGAGGAACTCAGTGAGACCCTCCACTACTCCAAAAAGTATAGATTGTATAATAGTCATTAGAGAAGTGTAGCATATTGGTGCGCCACCTAAGGCAAAGACAGAATGCTATACTTACATTCATGAAAACACCCCTAATCCGATTTTTCGCACAATACTATATCTATATTGTTGTCGTCATGGTGAGTGCTTACTTTCTGTTTATCCTAGGGTTCCCCGTTGCTCTTATTCTGTCGGGGATGTTCTCTTGTATCTCAGTCCTTATGACCAAGCTCTTGAAGCGGATTATTGCCAAGAAAAGAAATGTAAAAGAGCAGATGTTTACAACAGGTAATATGTATGCGTTTCCTTCTAGTCATGCAGCTGGACTCTCTTCACTTATTGTTTCCACTCTCGGCGATCCTGTCTCTATATTTATTGCTGTATCGTCAGGCATAATTCTTTTAGCTAGGGTTAAGGGTAAGGTGCACGACTACAAAGACATAGTAGGGGGAATTTTAGTCGGGGGTATTGTGACCATGTTGCTCATCTTTGGGCTCATCTTTCTTTTTACTCTATAAACAATTAGTGGGATAATCTTCGTGCTACACTTTGTTCATCTTGGGGTGCTGGTTTTGGTTTTTCTATGCGCTACACCCTAGCAACTATACGCCACCCTTATGCATCTATCTCACATTACTGTCCACGGCTTCAAGTCTTTTGCCAAGAAAACTACTCTCGATGTCACACATCAGGTGACAGGTGTTGTTGGCCCAAACGGAAGTGGTAAGAGTAACATCGCAGAAGCAATCCGCTTCGTCTTGGGTGAGCAGTCAATGAAGAGTATGCGTTCCAAGTCAGGAAGTGATGTTATTTTTAAGGGCTCTGAACATCTTTCTCCCATGTCGCGAGCAACTGTCACGATGGTCATAGATAACAAGGATAAATCGCGCATCAGCACTTCTCATATTAGCGAAGACCTTGCTTCATACCTTGTATATGATGAACTTACGCTCTCGCGTACTATTTATGCAGATGGAGGAAGTGAGTATACGTTAAACGATGCAAAAGTTCGCCTCAAGGACGTGCAGGAATTATTGTCCTTCGCAGGTATTGGTGGTAGCGCTCATACCATTATTAATCAAGGTGAAGCCGATAAGATACTGTTAGCGAACCCCCGTGAAAGAAAAGAAGCACTAGAAGACGCTCTTGGGCTCCGTGTGTTTCATCTTCGGTTGAACGAAAGCAGTCGTAAGTTAGAAAAAGTAAAATCTCACGTGCGAGAGATAGAACTCCTTCGTAATGAGATAAGGCCACACCTTGCACACCTGGAACGACAGGTAAAAAAAATAGAGTCACAAGAAGAAGAGCGTCAGAAACTCCATAGACTTTTAGTCGTGTATTTAAAAAGAGAAGAACGTGAGCTTGAAAGAAGGAAAGGGGAAATGTACGAAAGAGGCACCGCGACGTCGCTTCATCTTGTCAGAGACACAATAGAGAAGGAGCTCGAGCTCTTAAAAAGCGTTAAGCGAGAAGATGTGGCCATATCTATTAATCTAGAAAAAGAAAGACTCTATGCAGAAAAGTCGCTTAATGAAGAGAAGCTTCGTGAAGTAACGAAAACCCTAGGACGACTTGAGGCTGAGAAGTCATATCTAGAGCGTGAACTAAAGAGGGAGGTAGAAGTGACTAGTGTCACAATAGAAGAAAAGGATTTGCGAGCAGGTGCGACACTTATTGAAAATGGGCTCTCCTCCATTGCTCGTGCCATTGTTACTGGAGAAGAGGAGAAAGCTATTGAGGCAGTAGACGTTTTAAAAGAAGAGGCCAGCTCTTTCTTCCAAAAGTATCTGTATGACGACAAGACGAGAAAAGAGGACCTAGAAAAAGACATTAGTGAAGTAAGTGAAAGAATCAGTGAACATGAAAAGACAGCGCTTGCCCTTACTGGTTCGGTAAGAATTGTAAGTGAACAGATAGAAAGGTTGAGTAGTTCTGTAAACGAAGGAATCATCTCTCGTCATGAGGAAGAAAAGAAAAAGGTGCTTTTAGAGAGCAAGCTCCGCGAACTCGGAAGTGAGATACGCCTTCGTGAGCAAGAAGAGAGGGAGCTTGGCGACAGGACAGCAAGATGGAAAGCGCTCCTCGAAGAGGGTGTTCTTATTGTTGGAAGAGTGATTCTTGAGTATAGGGAATCAAATGACGATCCTAATGTTGTCGCTATGTCAGATACTGACCTGACACGTGCGATAGAGCGGTCCAAGCTTCGTATCGAAGAGGCGAGTGTTCCTAATCGTGAAGAGATTCTTACAGAATATGCGACCACCAAGGAGCGCGAGGAGTATCTCTCTAAGGAGCTTCTCGATATTCGTGAGACAGAAGGTAAACTGCTTCAATTAATAGAAGAATTAACGACTACGCTAAGCGAACGCTTCGCTCATGGTGTTGAGGAGGTTTCTAAGATATTCACAACATTTTTCCACGAGGTATATCCAGGAGGGAAGGCTAAGTTGTCACGTGTTACTTTGAAGAAAACAGATGAAGATGGTAATGAAGAGGTGGAAGAGGGAATTGATTTAGACGTAAGTCTTCCGAATAAGAAAGTAAAAGAGCTCGCCATGTTTTCAGGTGGCGAGAGAGCTCTCGTCTCTATCGCACTTCTCTTCGCTATGTCTCAGGTGACACCTCCTCCGTTTATGGTGCTCGACGAAACAGACGCACCGCTTGATGAGAGTAACGCACGAAAGTACGGCGCTATGATGAGGAGATTAGCAGAGAAGAGTAAGCTTCTCGTGATTACCCACAACCGTGAGACAATGAATCACTGTGACATGCTCTACGGAGTGACGCTTGGCGTAGAAGGCGGGTCTAAGCTCCTCTCCATTAACCTAAAAGACGCAGGTGGGTACGCGAGAGGGTAGATGGGGAAGAATCTAGACCGCTTCGCTTGTAGAGTGTATATTTCTAGTTATTCTGGACTTTTGTCGCATGGAAATGGTTGGGAGCTTTTGGGGAGAATGAGGAAAGTGCAGGAAGATAAAGGCAAATCACTAAAAGCTTGGCTGACTACTCTGCACCCCAGTAGACTTACTGTCTACTGTCTGTGTCTTGTGCTAGAATAGCCTCTATATGCAACGACTCTATACAGGTTCTATTGCCATTACCTCTAAAAAAGATGGCTATGTACGTGTTTCTGAGCTAGAGGCTGAGGGTTCTATTTTTGTTGACCACTCTCATCTTAATACTGCGCTTCACTATGACACAGTGGAGGTAGAACTTCTTGGTAAGCACACTAATCAGAAAGGAGAGCAAGAATTATACGGCAAGGTAACTCAAGTTATTGAACGAAGCAAGAAAGGGTACGCAGGTGTCTTGGAGCAAGATCACGGTATGTATTTCTTGGTGCCGGATGATAAGAAGATGTATACCGACATCTTGATAGACGCTAATCATCTTCATGATGCAGAGCCTGGGATGAAGGTAATAGCTTCCCTTATCGAATGGTCAGATCCGAAGAAGTCTCCGATCGGCGTAATATCAGCGGTGCTCGGAATGCCTGGAGATAATAACGCCGAGATGCTCGCTTATGCTCTTGAGCGAGGGTTTTCTGACGAACATAATCACGCTGTAGTAGATGAGGCTAATGCCATTAAGTCACGCGGCATCACGGAAGAAGATAAAGCAGGGCGAAGAGACTTCCGTCAGGTGCCTACGTTTACCGTCGACCCAATTGATGCGAAAGATTTTGATGATGCTATTTCCTTTAAAAAATTAGAAAATGGTCGCTATGAAGTTGGGGTTCATATTGCTGACGTCTCATATTACGTCCGCCCAGGGATGGCGCTCGATGAAGACGCAATCGCGCGCGAGACATCCGTCTATCTTGTGGATAGATGTATCCCAATGCTTCCAGAAGTACTCTCTAACGACCTCTGTTCTCTCGTGCAAGGACAAGACCGGTTGGTGATGTCATGTGTGCTTGAGCTAGATGACGAAGGGGAAGTATATGGTGAATGGTATGGAAGGTCTGTTATTAATTCTCATAGGAGATACACCTATGAAGATGCGCAGATTACGCTCGATACCGGGAAAGGGGACTTTTACGAAGAGTTAACTATTCTTAACAAGATTGCAAAGACACTCACAAAGAAACGGTTTGAGGGAGGGGCGCTTTCACTTGAGACCGAAGAAGTAAAATTTAAGCTTGATGAGAAAGGTGTGCCAATTGATGTTTATACTAAAGAACGCGGCGACACGCATAAGCTTATAGAAGAGTACATGCTCTTAGCTAATAAGTATGTGAGCAATTTTATTACCAAGAAGCAGGAAGAAAAAGTAGGAGAAGGAAAAGCAATCTGTGTCTACCGTATCCACGATAAGCCGGATGCTGATCGCATGCATGACCTCGATCTTTATATTAGAAGTCTCGGGTATAACGTTCGATTTATGGACGGGCTCATTGCTTCTACAGAGCTGAATGCTCTCCTTGCAAAGATGGGAGATAGACCAGAAAAGCCGCTCCTGCAGATGCATATCACTCGCTCAATGGCGAAAGCGATTTATAGTACCAAAAATATCGGACATTATGGTCTTGCTTTTGATTACTACTCTCACTTCACGTCACCGATTAGACGTTACCCAGACGTGCTCACACACAGGTTGCTTATGAGAGTTCTCGAAAAGGATTATCCGAGAGAAGAGGAGAGGGGTCTGTTCGATAAGCTGTGTCTGCAGGCATCACGTCGGGAAAAGGAAGCGTCAGACGCTGAGCGCGGTAGTATCAAGTACAAGCAGGTAGAATACATGTCATATCGTGTGGGACAAGAGTTTGATGGCATGGTCTCTGGTATTTCTGAGTGGGGACTCTATGTAGAAGAAAAGAAGAGTAAGTGCGAAGGAATGATTAAGCTGCGCGATCTCGGAAATGACTTCTATGTTCACGATGCGAAAAATAACAGAGTGTTCGGTGAGCGTAGCGGTATCGAGTGGAAAATCGGAACACCTGTTAAGATAAAAGTAAAAGGAGCGAACCTTGATCTCAAAATTATTGACTATAGCTTGGTTGGATAGAAAGGGTGCCTATACAAAAATATATTTTTATTGTATAATACTTATTAGAGCAACCTTACAGTATGCCTTTAGGTTATTGTTAGTGTTCGCACATCATTACTTTTTAATTTTTTTGGAGGGCTCCTTTGAAAGCATTCATTCGAAAATTATTCCTCGAAGCTATGCATCTGATCCTTTTTAGTAAGGGTGGGCGTGCTTTTTTGGAAAAGAGAAAGATATTCTCTGCAGTGTTTGTCATGTACCCTGGAGAACAGGGTTATGCTGATCACTACTTCTTCCGTTTCAGGCAAGAAAACATGCGATTCAAACCACGTTTTGCTGGATTCATAACACACCCAGACGGTAGACGGACTCTTTCGCTCGCAATCACAGCAAATGACAAGATGTTTCTTTCTGGCATACACGAGGAGGTATTGAAACAGCTACATGAAGAGGTTCTTGGTTTAGCAAGGAGGATATGTAAAGAGGGTGGAACTACTCATTTTGCCGGTATTTTGCCTGGAGTTTTTGCGCGTCTTAAGGTGCGTAGAGATAACGTTGAGCAACAAGCCACAGCAGAAAATGTGGTAAGGGCAATTACTGCACTACGAAAAAACTTGCATCATGGACCCCAAAATATAGTTACCATTCTTGGCTCTCTTGGTTTTGTGGGGAGGGAGGTAGTTCGCCTTCTTGGGAAAAATGGTGTCACTGTGTATGGGGTAGATAAACATGATTTTTTTGTTGCCCACTCTTTAAATCACATAGTGGTTGACATATCAACTCCTGACGCGATCAAAAAGCATATGAAAGGATTCACAGCAAGGACCGTGGTTCTAAACGAGGTCTATCCGCCACCAAGCGGAAAAGTTCTCGAAGAACTAAAAGAAAAAGTGGTGAGAGTATATCACCTAGCTGGAGTAAATGGGGAATCATTCCCCGCTTTTCCATTCGGATACGGAAATGCAGCACCTTGCTGTGCGGCTATTCCAGGTCTGCCTTACGAGATTGTCATTGAAAGATTGTCATGAAAGTTCTTTGTCCCCCTCTTTGGGGGGCGCCGGATAAAATCCGGCGCTTTTTGTTATATACTTTTTGGTAACGATGAATTCAATTGTTTTTGACACTATTAATACGCTCCTAGTTATTATTACGCTGTTTAATCTAGCACTTCTTATACCTATGATAAGGAGCGTAGGAGCTAATATAGAAACTCGTGTGCACGCAATTAATATCATTATGCTTCTTTTGTGGATCGTGACAATGATATTTTTTAGATCACAAAACGATGACATTTCGTTTTGGTTGCGAGCCCTCTATACTTCTGCAATTTTCATAGGAGTTACGTATATGCAGTTTACTTTTTACTATCCTGTAAAAATAAAGCGCGCTGAGCTATATGTAGGCCTTGTTACTCTACTTGCTGTAGCAACATCCCTACTTACTATGTTTAGTAATTTAATAGTTGTGTCCGCAACTAAGGTTATAGGAGGAGAGCCTTCCATAGTGTTTGGCCCCGGATACTTACTCTATATGGGGATAATTCTTGTGCCGTTTATCCTTGCTTTTTCTCGATATTTTTATCTTATTGTTAAACATCATCATAAGCTCTGGTATTTATTTATCGGATATCTTATGTCAGCCAATATTGCTTTTGTGACTAATTTATTTTTACCTTGGGTAGGTATCTTTGATTATAATTGGGTTGGGCAATACTTTACTATTATTCTCGTTTCTTTTACAACGTACTCTATCATTAAGTTTAACTCGATGAACATTAAACTTGTTGCTATTAATACTGGAGTGGTACTTCTCTGTATTATTACCTTTTCTCAGATACTTTTTGCAGACTCGACAAAAAATCTTTTGGTAAGTGCTATCGTTTTTTTGATAGCATTAGTAACAGGATATTATCTTGTAAAGATGAGTAAGAATGAAAGGCTTTCTTTAGAGCATACGCTTAGTCTTAACAAAAGAATTAAAAACATTAACCAAGAATTAGAAGTTGCTAATAAAAAACTTCAATCTCTCGATACGTTAAAGAGTGAGTTCATCTCACTTGCCTCTCACCAACTCCGTAGCCCGCTTACAGTCATAAAAGGATATGCATCTACCCTGACTGATGGTGTTGTCGGTGAGCTTGAACCTAAACAAAAAGAGATAGTGAGACATATCTACACTGCAGCACAAGGACTTGCTAACGTGGTAGAGGATTTTCTTAATGTGACTAAGATTGAACAAGGAGGCATGAAGTATGAGTTCGGTTTGGTGGATATTAAAAAAATAGCCGAAGATCTTTCGAGTGATATGAGGATAGCGGCAGAAGATAGAGGGCTTACGTTCGAAAGTGTTATTGATAGTACTCGCGACTATACAATAGAAGGAGATAGCACTAAGCTAAAGCAGGTATTTCTTAACCTAGTAGATAATAGTATCAAGTATACGAAAGAAGGATTCGTGAGAGTGACACTTTCTCAGAATGCGCTCGACGAGAGTATGAAGTTTTCGGTCTCGGACTCTGGAATAGGTATAAGCAAGGAAACAATAGAGAAGTTGTTTACAAAATTTGGGCGTGGAGCCGGAAGTGCGCTTAACGGTGGAGGCTCTGGTCTTGGACTCTATCTTGCCCAATCAATAGTCGAGGCGCATAAGGGTAGAATAGAGGTTTCCTCACCGGGAGAGGGTAAGGGCTCTACTTTTTCTGTGTACCTACCACTTCACCAAGACGGTAAAAGGTAGGTGAGCGGGCTCCTTTACTCCAGGTAGAAGTGGTATAATGCAAAGAATATGAGAAAAATAATGATTATAGAGGATGACAAAAGCCTTCAAGAGATCTATAAGATCAATTTTGAAGTTGCTGGCTTTGATGTCGTGATAGAAGCAGATGGCCTCTCTGGGATCTCTGCGGTAGTAGAAAAGAAGCCAGATATCATCCTTCTTGATATTATGATGCCTAATATGGATGGCTTTGCTTTCTTGCGCGCAGTAAAAGAGAATACGAGCATTAGTGTTCCAATCGTTGTGTGTTCTAATCTTTCAGATAAGGAAACATATGATAAAGCTTTTGCCGCAGGAGCTTCCGCGGTGCTCCTTAAGGTAGATTATTCTGGTAAAGAGCTTGTCCAGAAAATAGAAGGTATCCTGATGCAAAAAAACAGCGTCCACAAATAACCGGTTACACACAGCAAGAAATGGAGAAAAGCAGATATACTTTGAGGTAGTACACATATAAGTTATTATCATGTATGGACTTTCTACCTACTATTTTTTTTGATATTCAGTTTGACTTAATAGGTGTGGTGGTGGCTGTCATTGGGATTCTCGTTTTGGCCGGCATTGTTTTTGTTCGTAGCACTAACAGTATTACAAGCAGAAGTTTCTTTTTCTTTGCTATTGTTACCATCTTTTGGGGACTTTCTAATTATTTTTTGTATAAGTTTACCGACCCAGATCTGGCGCTTCTGGCCCTCCGCTTACACATCTTCCTCACCATTTGGCATGCGTACTCTTTCTTCCAGTTGGCATTCGTATTCCCGTATGAGAATAAGGTTTTGCCTGCATGGCACAGGTATGTGCTCCTTCCTCTTGCTTTTTTTACATCGTCCCTACTTCTCATTCCATTTGTTTTCAAACAGGTAAGCGGTCTCATTTCGGTAGATGAAGTTATTAATCCAGAGCAAAGTCAGGGGATTATATTAGCTGCAGTAGTAACATTTAGCTTCTTTATTTCTGGACTTTTGGTGCTTCTCCATAGAGTCTATGAGACCAAAGGAGATGAACGCAGACAAGTGATGCTCATGTTTACAGGTATGTCTCTAACAGCCGGGCTGCTTCTCTTGTTTAGTTTCATTCTTCCGATCGGATTCAAAAATTTTGATTTCGTTCCGTACGGAGCACTCTTCATATTCCCGATTATTGTATTTACTGCTTACGCCATCTATCTCGTAGAGCTCTTCCATGTTAAGAATATTTTCGCCGGTCTCTTCACTTTCTTTCTCTGCATCGTTTCTCTCATTGAACTTATTGTTGCAGAGAGTATTGAACAGGTATTACTCCGCGTTGCTGTCTTTTTCTTGACCCTTATCATCGGTATTCAGCTTGTTAAAAATACATTTGAGATAGAGCTGGCTAATGAGCAAAAGTCAGAGATTATGTCTTTTGCTACACACGAGATACGAACCCCTCTTACTGTTATGCGTGGGTACGCTACGATGCTCCTAGATGGAGATAAGGGTGAGATTAGTCCTAGGGTAAGAGATCTGCTCCAAAAAATTCTTATCTCAGGAAATGACGTTATAAATCTTTTGTCTCAGTATCTAGACAAGTCCAAGATCGAGCTCGGGCAGATAGAATATGTTAAAGCCAACTTTGATTTGGCTAGAACAGTTAATGATGTGCTAAGTACGTTTCAAATTAACGCAGAACAGAAGGGTGTTACTTTAACTAAAGCGGTAGAGACTAAAGAAAGGCACGCTGTCTTTGCTGACCAATCAAAGATTAAAGAGGTGCTCACCAACGTTATTGATAACGCGCTCAAGTACACCCCTCAGAGCTCAATTAACGTTTCTGTAAGAAATGAAAAAGGCTTAGTAATAGTAAAAGTTTCAGATACAGGTGTCGGAATAAAGCAAGATATCATTCCTCATCTATTCAAAGAGTTCTCGCGAGCAGACCTAAAAAGAGTTAATATCCTTGGTTCCGGTATTGGTCTTTACCTTGCTAAAAAATTTATTGAAGCTCACAAAGGAAAGATATGGGCTGAGTCTGAAGGAGAAGGAAGAGGGACTCAGTTTTTTATACAGTTACCAGAAGCTAACATTAAGTAGTGCTTATGAAAAAAATTTTAATCATTGAAGACAACAAGGACCTCCAAGATATTTATAGGCACAGTTTTGAAAAAGATGGTTATGTGGTCGTCACTAAAGACAACGGTCAAGACGGATTTGACGCTATCGCAGAAGAGTTGCCTACTGTTATCCTCCTTGATCTTATGATGCCTGGGGTGAATGGTTTTGAGTTTTTACAAAAGATAAAAGAAATAGAGAGTGTTAGTATTCCGGTCATCGTTTGCTCTAATATTTCTGACATAGAGATGATTAATAAGGCTATAAAAGAAGGAGCTGCCGCGGTCTTACTAAAAGTAGACTACGTCGGCAGGCAGCTTGTCGATAAGGTTAATTATCTCGTTGAAGAGTTCACTGCTAGCAAGAGGCCATAAGATATATGCGGAGAAGGTTCCTGGACTCTTTGGTGTTAGTTGGCACTTTCCTTTTTCCTGTGTTTGTGGTAGAATCTAGTCCATGCTAAAAATCAGATTACAACGCACGGGACGCAAGAATGACCCTCATTTTCGCTTGATTGTTACAGAAAGCACCCTCAAACCAAAGACTACTCAGTTCGCTGAAATCTTGGGGACTTTCAATGTAAAGGCTGGTGTTTTTACACCAAAAGCTGACCGCATCAAGCACTGGATTTCTGTAGGAGCTCAGACGAGTGACACCGTTCATAATCTTCTCGTTTCCAAAGGTGTTATTGAAGGAAAGAAGAGAAATGTTCTTCCTAAGAAGAAGCCTGTAGCAAAGGACGTCAAGGCTAAATAGTCTTAACCCTTATTGATACGAAAACAAAAGAACAATGAGTCATCATTGTTCTTTTGTGAATAACTGGTTGGGACTATGAGAGAATTACTGATACGATTAAAGATATAAATACAATAGAATATGAAAGATCAAGAATTTGTTGAATATGTAGTTAAGGCTTTAGTAGATAATGGAGAGAAAGTAAAAGTAGATAGACGTGTTGATGAGATGGGGGTACTTATTACGCTCGATGTAGACGCAGCTGATATGGGTAAGGTTATAGGACGTGACGGCGCAACAGCTAAAGCTTTGCGCACCCTCCTCCGCGTGGTTGGTATGAAGAATAACGCCCGCGTTAACCTCAAGATTAATGAACCAGAGGGTCGTGCTTCATATAGTGATCAAGAAGAGTCGACTCCTATAGTTTCTCGCTATGATACGACGGATGTGGATGCAGTGATGAATGATCTGAAAAGTTTATAGTTAATCGTCACTAGGTAATAGTAACAAAAGCGCCAGGGGGCGCTTTTGTTGTAGTAAAAAGCCACGGGCTCATGGCTAAGAGTGAAAAGCTGTGTTAGTATTTTGCTATGAAACAGCAACCTCTTAGGTTTCACATAGTTACCATTTTCCCAGATATGTTCGTCAGCTACTTCGCTGAGTCTATTATTTCTCGGGCCATAGAGAACAAGTTGATAGAGGTAAAGACGTACGCACTTCGCGAGTATACAACCGATAAGCATAGGAGGGTTGATGGCAAGCCCTACGGTGGCGGTCCTGGAATGGTAATGTGGGTAGACCCAATCGTTAGCTGTGTTACAAAAATACAAAAAACTATCGCCAAGAGAAAGGTGTCTAAGGCGCTTGTTGTTATTTTTAACGCAGGAGGGGAGAAATTCACGAATACTCTTGCGCAGAAGACTTCGAAGAGTTACACCGATGTTATTTTTGTCTGTGGTCGGTATGAAGGAGTTGACTCAAGGGTAAAAAAAATTTTGAGGGCAAAAGAATGGAGTATTGGCGAATATGTTTTAACCGGAGGTGAGCTTCCTGCTATGGTGTGTATCGACGCAATCTCTAGACAAGTAAAAGGGGTGCTGCATGATGAACTTTCTCTTGAAGAGAAGCGAGTAGCGTCACATGAGATATATGCACGGCCTGAGATATATGAAACCGGAGGTAAGAAGTATCGCGTACCAAAAGTGCTTCTCTCTGGTAATCATAAACTAATCGACGAATACAGAATGAAGAAGGAAAATACGATAGGGAAGAAGGCTCGGTAATTAGTAATTGGTAATTAGTGGAAATGCAAATTATTCAAGGTTTTGAAGAACATACAAGTAAACTAGTTACTAATTACGAATTACTATCTCGTACATGTACTTAAAAATAAAAGTCGTTCCAGACGCTAAAGAAGAAAAGGTTGAGCAAATAAAAAACGATGAGTATCGTATCTGGGTAAAGGTCCCTGCCGAAAATAATGCAGCTAACAGAAGAGTCATAGATCTTTTACATGAAAAGTTTCCTGGTGTTTCAGTGCGTATTATAAATGGTCACCATTCACCATCAAAAATTATTTCTATCAACTAGCTCGTTACAGGGTTTACTTAAAAAATAACCCTGGCGGAGACCCATTTCTGTTTAGGGGGGCCAAGTTCTAATGAAGAAGCTATTCTTTTTGGCCTTGGCCTTGGCCTGTATTGGGGAGAAGGCACAAAAGCCAATAAGTATTAAGTTCGGCTAGGCAATACGGAACCAAAGTTAGTCACCACTTTCGTCTTGTTTTTGGAAACTTTTTTTGAAGTGGATAAAAAAGACATGAGATTCGGTATTCAAGTTTTTAATACCACCGAGGTCGAGGATGTATTGAGTTTTTGGAAACGGTAACTAAAAGTTTCCAGTAGTCAGTTCATGAAGACCGTTGTCACGCCTTCTCGAGGATCTGGTTCGTATAAAAGGAAGATTGAACATGGAGTTTTGACAGTTTATTATAATAATAAAAAAATGAGGGATGTGCTCATTAATGAAATTGAAAAACTGCAGAAAATAAGGTAAGCTTATTAGATTGTTTCTAAAAAGCCAAGATAGCTCAGTTGGTAGAGCACTTCCATGGTGGGTCGTAAAAGATTCCTGCCCACAATACAGGTAACTGTATTGTGAATCCCGAATAACGGTTAACGGCTGACAATAAGCTAAGACCGTGGCGAGTATTCGCCCGAACGACTGACAAGGGTATCCTTAGTGGATAAAGATACAGTCTAGTCCCTATGTATAAGAATGAAGATGGGGTGTAAACGAAGGAAGAGGTCGCGGGTTCGATTCCCGCTCTTGGCTCACGCAGTGATCCAAAGAAAAAGTCACTTGAGTGACTTTATGTCGAGAGTCGAATAGGCGAGTTAGCAAGTTCGGTTCTAGGAACAAGCAATAGCTTCTTGAGCGAAGCGAGTGCTCTTGTGACCGATTCTTAGCATTTCCGTTCTATTTACGTCTTCCAGCCAAAAGCGTAAACTATCTCCTACACGCTACACGCTACACGCTACACGCTACACGCTACACGCTACACGCTACACGCTACTCCCCATGGAACCTCTCGCCTCCATTCTTCGTCCAACATCTCTTGATGACTATATTGGTCAGACTCACCTGGTCGGTCCAGGTAAACCTCTTCGTGTTGCTATAGAAAAGAAACATATCTTCTCATTTATTCTCTGGGGACCTCCAGGCTCAGGGAAGACAAGTCTTGCACGTATTTATGCTAAGGCAGTCAATGCTGATTATCATGAGCTTTCTGCTGTCTCAGCTGGCAAAGATGATATTCGCCATATCGTAGACTCAGGAGGAGACCTCTTTGGTCCACGGGTTCTCTTCCTAGACGAGATACATCGTTTTAATAAAGCGCAGCAGGACTTTCTCCTTCCGTATGTTGAAAACGGAAAGCTTATTCTCATTGGGGCAACGACAGAGAACCCAAGCTTTGAGGTTATCTCTGCACTCCTTTCCAGATGTCGAGTCTTTGTTCTTAACGAATTAACAAAAGACGAAATCAATACCATCATTGATCGTACTAATATCTCTATAGACCAAGAAGCTAGAGAGATGTTGTGTGCACTTGGTGGCGGTGACGCTAGGCAGATACTTGGCGTTATTTCCTCAACACGAGACCTTTATGGTGACATCACCACTGAGACCATAAAAGATACTATTCAATCCAAGCATCTCCGTTATGATAAGAAAGGAGAGGAGCACTACAACACAATCAGTGCGTTTATAAAAAGTATGCGCGCATCTCAGGCAGACGCTGCTATGTACTACCTAGCGCGCATGATTGATGCTGGCGAAGACCCGAAGTTTATAGCTCGCCGAATGGTAATATTCGCATCAGAAGACATAGGTCTCGCTGATAAGGGGGCCCTCATTATAGCCAATGAAGTATTTAAAGCTGTAGAAACTGTTGGGTTACCTGAGTGTGGTATCAACTTAGCTCACGGGGTGGCATATCTTTCAGCAGCAAAGAAAGACAGAAGCGCATATGATGCTTACCAGGAAGCTCTCCAGGATGCTAAAAAATTAGGCAATTTGCCTATACCAATGAAGCTACGGAATGCTCCTACGAAGCTTATGAAAGCAAATGGATACGGAAAAGGGTATGAGATGTACGACGACGAAAGCTTTTTACCAGAAGAGATAAAAAATAAAAATTACTTTAAATAAATATCAAAATGAGACGCTTTCCTAACAGAATTTTTCTATAGCTATGGCTCATATTTCTTTTTCTCTGCCTCGTAGATTCTCTTTCTTAGGTTAGATGATGAGTACCCGTGGTCTCTGGTATTGAAAACTGTATCAAGGGGAAGATCATGGCCAGTAAAAGGTTTACCTTTCCAGTCTGCGCCTATGATTCTAATATTAATCCCTAGTTCGTTTTTTTGTAAAATATCGTATAAATCTTTTTCTGTGTCGTAAAGCACTATCTTATCGATGTACCTCACGGCCTCCAGTTGAGCTTTTCTTTCTTCTATGTCTTGCACTGGCTTATTTTTTTCTGGTCGGTCAATTGTCGGATCAGTGTGTAAGCCCACAATAAGGTAATCGCAGTATTCTTTACATTCTTTAAACATGAGCATGTGCCCTGCATGACAGAGGTCAAACGCACCTGCTGTGAATCCGATTTTCATAATTGCTTTATAGCATACCACGAGGTGGTGGAGATTTGGTATACTGTCCACTAATGGGAGAAAACCTGGATCTCGAAATAGCAGAGCTTGAAGCCTCGATGAATGAGGTTGATTTTTGGACTGATAAAGAGAAAGCGCAGTCTGTCATCAAAAAAATTAAAGAATTAAAGGATAAAAAGGAGGGTGTGGGAGCACTCGATAAAGGTGGAGCAATTTTCTCCATCTTGGCTGGTGCAGGAGGGGATGATAGTGAAGATTTCGCTCGTATACTCCTAATGATGTATCAGAAGTACTTCGATAGAAATAGTTATCGTTATAACACGCTTCATGATAATAAGAACGACCATGGCGGGTATCGCAATATCACGCTCGAAATAGAGGGTAAGATGGTCTACGGTAATCTCAAACATGAGTCCGGTGTGCATCGCCTTGTTAGAATTTCACCGTTTAATGCACAGGCAAAGCGGCACACTTCTTTTGCTCTAGTCGAAGTGCTCCCAATCATCCCAGAAGTAGAGAGGAAGACATTGTCGCCGGACGAGATACGTATAGAGATGTCTAAGTCGAGCGGTCCCGGTGGTCAAAACGTTAACAAGAGAGAGACTGCTGTGCGCGTTATTCATATACCGACTAATATCGCAGTGCATGTGGCGACTGAACGTCAGCAGGAGCAGAACAAGCAGAAGGCATTAGAAATTTTGCAATCCAAACTTTTTAAATTAGAAGAAGAGAAGCGCCAGGCCGAAGTAGAGGGGAGGCAGATTAGTAAGACCACTGAGATAGAGTGGGGGAATCAGATACGTTCATACGTACTTCACCCGTACAAGATGGTAAAGGATCACAGAACTGACTATGAGACCAGTAATGTAGAAGCTGTTTTAGAAAAAGGTGAGATAGAAGGGTTTATTGAAGCAGAAAAGGTGGTACTGTTAGGAAGTTAGGAAGCTCTTCGCCGGATCTTTCTAACGTCATAATTTTTCTAACGAATAGCAAGTCTCATCTTTCCACACCCTTTTGGAGTGTAGTCAGCATGGTATACTCCCTACATGCTTTACTTCGACAAAGTTTCTAAAGAGTACGAAAACGGTAACCGCGTACTCGACGACATATCTCTTACTATAAACAAAGGCGAACTGGTCTCAATAGTAGGTCACTCAGGCGCTGGCAAGACTACTCTCATTAAGCTCATGATGGCAGAAGAGTCTCCGACAGAAGGAAGTGTGTCGTTTAACTCAGACGATATTCATACACTGAAAGGAAAGGAGATGATGCACTTCCGTAGAAAAATCGGAGTGGTTTTCCAAGACTTTAGGCTCATTCCTAATAAGACCGCGTATGAGAACGTGGCTTTTGCCATGGAAGCAGCTGGCAAGCACGACGATGAAATAGAAGAGGATGTTCCACATGTATTAGATCTTGTAGACCTAAAGAGTAAGATGCACCACTTCCCACATCAGCTTTCTGGTGGTGAGCAGCAGCGTGTTGCTATTGCTCGTGCAATTATCAACCGTCCGGAGATTATTATTGCGGATGAACCAACAGGGAACCTTGATCCGCTTAATACTTACGATATTGTTCAGATTCTCAAGAAGATTAATGACCTCGGTACTACCGTCATCCTAACCACTCACAACAAAGGTATAGTGGATAATCTCGGACGTCGCGTACTAACGATGGAGAACGGAAGAATCGTGAGAGATCAGAAGTCTGGAAGATTTAGTATTTAAACAATAATTATTATGCGAACTGTACTTTGGAAAAGGGTTGCACTTGCTGGACTAAGAGGATTCTATCGTAACCGCACGGTTTCACTGTCTTCGATTTTTATTCTGACGATTACGCTTTCGATTATTACATCATTTTATCTTTTTAGAGCGGTCTTCGACTATACGCTCAATGAAGTAAGAGAGAAGGTAGATATTCGTATTTATTTCAAGACTGACGCAACAGAACAACAGACAAGCGAGGTGAAGGCTAAGCTCATGGGTCTAACAGATGTGAAGATGGTTACCTAAACAACAAAGGAACAAGCACTCGAAGACTTTAGAAAGAAACACGAAGGGGATCAGCTGACACTTCAAGCCCTTGAAGAACTGGGTATCAACCCGTTCGGGGCGTCGCTCTCAGTGGTGGCTAACGATACTTCTCGTTATGAGGCTATTGCTAAGCAACTCGAGGATACATCTGGACTCTTGGGAGACAACAAGACTGCGATCGATAAGATAAACTATTATCAAATAAAAGACAGTATCGACAAGCTCAACAACATTATCGGATGGACCAATACAGTAGGCTTCTGGCTTTCTGTTATATTCATCTTGATGAGCTGTATGATTGTATACAATACAATTCGTTTAGCCATTTTCGTATATCGTGATGAGATAGCGGTGATGAAGCTTGTGGGGGCATCTAATATGTTTATTAGGGGGCCTTTTGTAGTAGAGTCTATTCTATACTCTGTAGCAGCGACACTAATAACCGTTATTATTTTCTTCCCAGCAACTATCTGGGTAACCAAGAAGACAGTGTTCTTTTTCGAAGGTATGAATATCCACTCGTTCTATACAGCTCATCTTGGGGCGCTTGTTCTCTCGCTCCTTGCTTTTGGTGCAGTTTTGACAACAGTGTCTTCGCTTCTCGCGGTACGAAAATATTTGAAAGTATAGAATATTTAAAATTACCCACCCTCTTTCTGAAGGAATTCAGGTGTTTCGATATTTAAAGCAGTCACTCTGTTTGTATAAAATAAAAGAACCCACCGAGGTGGGTTTCGGTGGGTGATTGACCAGGCTATTTTTTTGGTTGAATGATCCTTTCTATGCTAGATAGTGTCACGACAACCAAAAAAAATAAAAAATATAGCATCGAAACGATGGCAACCATCGTAGATGTGGCATGAATCGACCACATCATGAGCCATGGAAGGCTGTTGATGCTCACAGTGCCGATAAGGTCCTGCGAGGCGATGTTTATCGCCAGACCCAAGAGACAGATTAGTACGGCCTGTCCAGCATTTTCCCCGTAGGTTGATGTTGTGCCAGGAAACGTTTGAGATGCCGAGTCTCTCAAAATTTTAAAGAGCGTAGTTTTCAATCTTTTCTCCATCGTTTGGATAAATCTATCTTAAAATATATAATTAAATAGTCAAGTCTTCTCCGTTTTCTACTTTCCGCTTACACTGATGTGTATGATAGCCACATCTCTTATCAAACATAATTCCCGAGCTTTCCTCTCTCGTTAACTCTGAAAGTGATTGTCGATTTTCAAAATGACTCAAAAGACAGCTCTCAATATTCTAAAACTCGGACATACGACATTCCTTACAGGGCAGGCTGGTTCTGGTAAAAGTTACGTTTTAAGAGAGTACGTAGATTACCTCAAGAAACACGGGGTGAAGTACGCAGTAACCGCGTCTACCGGTATCGCGTCGACCCATATTGGAGGCTCTACCATCCATTCATGGAGCGGCATCGGCATAAAAGATAAGTTAACGAAGTTCGACCTGGACGTGCTCGAGGAAAAGCAGAATCTCTATAAACGTTGGACTGAGACACAGGTACTCATCATCGACGAAGTCTCGATGCTCCACGCGAACTTCTTGGACATGTTAAACAGCGTCGCTAAGCATATACGAAGAGACGCGAGGCCGTTCGGTGGCATACAGCTTATATTCTCTGGGGATTTTTTTCAGCTTCCTCCTGTTGTAAGAACTGAGAATCATATACCAGGGGCCAAGGTGTACGCTTTTCTTTCTAATGCATGGATAGAGGCAAAGCCAGTCATCTGCTATCTCACTGAGCAGCATAGACAAGACGATGATCAGCTACTATCTCTTCTTAAAGCAATTCGTGGTGGTGAAATAGAAGAGGGGCACTATGATACGCTCCGCGAAGCATCGGAAAAGAAACCAAAGAAAAGCACGCTCAAGTTGTACACTCACAATGAAAACGTAGACAAGATAAATGAGAAGTTTTTTGACGAGTTAGATGGGGACGAGTATTACTTTGAAATGGTCACCAAGGGTAAGAAGCATCTTGTGGACTCTCTTAAGAGTAACTGTCTCGCACCCGAGAGTTTACGGCTTAAGATAGGGGCTAAGGTGATGTGTATCAAAAATGCTCAAGACAAGTCATATGTGAACGGCTCCCTTGGTATCGTGAGTGCGATAGCAGACGACGGCTTCCCGGTGGTCTCGCTTAATAATGGAAGGAAGATAACTGTGCGAGGGGATAGTTGGAAGATAGAAGAAGACGGAAAGGTAAAAGCCGAGATCAGTCAGTTACCGCTTCGCTATGCATGGGCTATAACTGTGCATAAGAGCCAAGGTATGACACTCGATGAGGCTGAGATGGATCTATCTCGAACGTTCGTGCGTGGACAGGGATATGTAGCACTCTCTCGCCTCACTACACTCGACGGGTTGTATCTCGCCGGCTTCAATAATGAAGCTCTCATGGTGAGTGAAGAGGTAAGAGAAGCGGACGAGCTCTTTCACAAGAAAAGCTCTCAAGCCTCTGACGCTCTGAAGAAATATACAAAAGAAGAGCTTGAAGGGATGCATAATAAACGACTGATGGAAGTTGGCGGGTCAATTGAGGAGATTGATGAGATATCAGAAGAAGTGAAGACCTTGTCACACATCGTGACTAAGGAGATGCTAGATAAGGGTATGACTTTAGAAGAAATCGCTACGTTCAGAGACATCGGTGTCGACACACTCATTGCCCACATCGAAAAGTTAGTTGATAGTGGTGAGTCAGTTATGTTCGACAAGATTCTTCCTAAGAAAGCTTTGCTGCAAAAGATATCTAAGGCATTCGACGAGCTCGATACTACCAAACTCACTCCCATTTTTGACGAGTTAGGTGGCAAGGTTTCGTATAATGATATTAAGCTAGTGAGGGCATACAGAGCACAGAACAAAAAGAAATAACTATGAAAATAGAAATACATAAAAATGAAGATAGGGGCGGAGCGGAATACGGATGGCTTTCTACGAGATATAGCTTCTCATTTTCTAACTGGTATAACCCGGCACGCATGGGGTTCGGTAAGCTGCGTGTTTTAAATGAGGACATTATCGCACCTCATACAGGCTTCGATACCCACGGCCACAGAGACATGGAAATCATCACCGTCGTCATGCGAGGTGCAGTCTCACATAAGGACAGTATGGGTAATGAACGAAAGGTGGAACAGGGGATGATACAGGTAATGTCAGCAGGCACCGGCGTGATGCACTCCGAACATAATAACGAAGATGTTCCGCTTGAGCTCTTCCAGTTATGGATTGAGTCTAAGGAAAAAGGGATTGCGCCGAGGTATGAAGAGAGGAAAATAGACTTTTTAAAGGACGAGGATGTCTGCGCCATTCTTGTTGGGGAGGAGGCTCTCACAATTAATCAGGATGCCTCGATTACATATATCAGCAGCATTGAAGGAAAAGACGAAATGTATTCTTTTAATGCTAGAGAAAGAGGGGTATACCTTTTTGTTATTGAAGGTGAAGTGAAGTTGGGAGATGTTGCCGCACAGAGGCGAGACGCGCTCTGTATCGCCGAGACCACAGAACTTCCTCTTCATCTTTCATCAAATACAAAACTTCTCTTGATAGAAATTCCTCTCTAATTTTTCTTAGACTCTTCAATTATATATTTCTCGTGAACAGTAATAGGGAGGCCAGCTGCCGTAGCTTTCGTAATAGTATCTCCAGTTCCAGTACTGTTGTTAACCTGAAATGCGTATACCTCGTCAGAGAACGTTACTTCTTCATTGTGACGTAAGTCATACTCACCTTGGGTAATATCGCCTGACTCTTTTCGTACTTCAAACATGCAGGCAGGGTTTCTCTCGTGGATTATCTTTAGGATATATTCTAGGTTATCAATATCTGCATCAGTTATCGGCGAATGTTTCCAGTTTTTGCGGTAGTCTTCAATAAAGTGAGTAAGTCGCGCAGGAATAAAGATACGCAAACGCTTGCATTCTGGGTCGAGTTTTAGCCATTCATCCATTGCGAAGTAGTCGACACCAGTAGCCCCACCTGTTACAAGTCCGTCACCCATCTCGAAAACAGAACGAGCCCGCTTTCGTACGTCGTTCTCTACTTCTTTATTTGTGAGACGCCATGTCCCTGTAAAAATTACCCATCGCATTTGAGTACTGCATAATACTACATAATTGCTTTTTAAGCTAGACTCACTTATCGAGTGCCTCATCAGGTCAGCCTAGAAAAAAGTCCAACATTGTGGTAGAATTTCGGATACGTTTCTGTGGCAAAGTTCAAAAATTTAGAAATTTGCACAGCTGTTCAGCGACAAAATGTTGTCAGCAGGAAATGGGCTCCCGATTTCTTAGATAGTAATCAATCTTTTGAAATCGCAGTGCCGGAAGCATAGTCGCAACGGCCCGAAGAGCGGAAGATAGTGAGAAATATAAAATGGGCCGCCGAGGCTCGGCCTCGAAGGGTTCAAAGCTTAGCAAAGTTTTGAACAAAGTAATCTCGAGAATCAATAACCGAGTCGAGGCAAATAAAAGTTTGAGAAGTAGGAATAACAATTGGGCCGAGAAGCTCGGCTTCGAGGGCTCGTAAATCTAGCAAGATTTCGAGCAAAATAATCTCAAGTATCAATAAGAGATTAAGGGCAGGAACGAGGTAGTGAGCCACAAAATATTAATTGGGGTATCGTCTAATGGTAGGACAACGGTTTCTGGCACCGTTAATTGAGGTTCGAGTCCTTATACCCCAGCAGAATCAATAAGTATCGAAGGACCTAAACACTTCGTATATTTTTCAATAGTTTTTTAAGATCAACTATTGACACAAAAATAAAAAAGCTAGTCTCAATGGGGTCACTTAGTACCAGACCTAAAGCCGGTGACATTCTCAACGCCCCAGCAGAAGCAATAAGTATCGAAGGACCTAAAGACCTATATTTTTCAATAGGTGGTTTTAGAATTTTCTAGACCAAAACCCATCACCCTGTTAGGACTCGTACTAGACCTATACACAGTGACAGTCTCAACGCCCCAGCTTTGTAAATAAGTATCGAAGGACCTAAACGGGTCAATACTTAGTAGATCTAAATGACATGGTGCATGTAGTTTGTTTAGTGTAATATTATTGCATGAATAATAAACAACAAGAAAAAATGATGATCATATCAGCACCTTGTTGGCAGTGTGGTAAAGAAATGCTCATTGCTCTTATTGGGGACGACAACGGAAATATGGATTATGGGCCTGAGAAATTTAACCAAAAAGAAATAGAGCTTGCTGAGAAAAACGGAGTTCTCATTAAAAAAGTAACTAGCAAAACAGCAAATGAAACCTATTTAGCCAATACATGTTCTGATTGCGGAGCTTTTGTCGGTCAATGGTTTTATTTTGCTAACTATTACAGTGAAGCTTTATATGGACGACTAAAATATCAAAGGACGTAAACAATTACTATCTATATATTTTGATTTTACTTAGTGATTTAGATTACATCTTGATAAATGTTAGAATATAACAATGAACGAGATTATCTGCCCTAACTGTCATAAAGCTTTTAAAATTGATGAAGCTGGTTTTGCTGACATTCTCAAGCAAGTAAGAGATCATCAGTTTGAAGAAGAGCTGCTCCAGAGAGAAAGGCTTTTTAAGGCTGATAAAGAGAATGCTGTGAAGCTTGCCGAAGAACAGATTAAAAATAAGATAAAAGATGATCTTTCTCAAAAAGATACAGAAATAGCAAAGCTTAAAGCAGAAAAGGAGCGTGAAGTAGCTCTACATCAATCAAAGAGCGAACTTGAGATATCTGAACTAAAAGCAAAAATTGCATCCACTGAAACCGAGAAGAAACTGGCTATTAATGAAGCTGTAAATAAAATCGAGAAAGAACGTGACGAGCTTGCTGGTGAACTTAAGAGTAAAGATGTTGAAAAACAGTTACTCGAGACATCTCTAAAAGAGAAGTTTTCTAGCGAACTAAAAACCAAAGACGACATCATAAAAATGAAAGATGAGGAGATTGCTCTTCGTAAAGATATGAAGCTTAAACTCTCAACAAAAATGATTGGTGAGACACTAGAGCAACACTGTGAAAACGAATTCAACAAGCTTCGTGCTACAGCTTTTCAAAATGCATATTTTGAAAAAGATAATGATTCTAAAACTGGCAGTAAAGGAGATTATATATATCGAGAAACTGATCAGAATGGCAATGAGATCATTTCTATTATGTTTGAAATGAAAAACGAAGGAGACGAAACTGCCACAAAGAAAAAGAATGAGGATTTTCTTAAAGAACTTGATAAAGATCGAGATGAAAAGAAATGTGAGTATGCAGTTTTAGTTTCACTACTTGAGCCGGAGAGTGATCTTTACAATGGAGGTATAGTTGACGTGTCTTATCGTCATTCAAAGATGTATGTTATTCGCCCACAATTCTTTATTCCAATAATAACTTTGCTTCGTAACGCTTCCCTCAAATCACTTGAGTATAAAGCTGAGCTTGCAATTGTTAAAAATCAAAACATTGATGTTACTAATTTTGAAAATGATTTGACTGAATTCCGAGATGGTTTTAATCGCAATTATCGCCTCGCATCTGAAAAGTTTAAAACTGCCATAGATCACATTGATGAATCCATCAAACAGCTCGAAAAAACAAAAAAAGATCTTATCTCTTCAGAGAACAACTTGCGTCTAGCTAATGACAAAGCAGAAGAGTTAACTGTTAAGAAGCTTGTTAAAGGTAACCCTACAATGGCAGCTAAGTTTTCTGAGTTAAAATCGCTAGAAGATAAGACGGAGACTCAATAGCTTTTGAAACAATACTATTCTAATTTGTTCAAAATCTCCACCTGTGGAGAGCCTAAAATTTAGGCACCCGTTTTGGTGTATACTTATTAGAGTAATGAAAAAAAATACAGAGAAGAAATTAACTTTTATAGATTTATTTGCTGGAATTGGCGGAATTAGAATCGGCTTTGAAAAAGCTGGGGCAACTTGCGTATTTGGTTCTGAATGGGACGAATCAGCTCAAATAATGTATGAAAACTACTTTGGTGATAAACCTCACGGAGATATAACCAAAATAACCACAAAAGAAATCCCCGACCATGACATTTTAACTGGAGGGTTCCCTTGCCAAGCTTTTAGTATTGCAGGAAACAGGAAAGGTTTTGCAGATACACGGGGAACTTTGTTTTTTGAAGTGGAAAGAATCATAAAAGATAAAAAACCTAAAGTAGTGTTCCTTGAGAATGTTAAGAACCTTACAACCCATGATCATGGTAGAACCTTTAATACAATAATTTCAAGTCTTGAAAAGTTAGGTTATTTTGTTCACTACAAGGTTTTGAACGGTTTAGATTTTGGTGTGCCTCAGAAAAGAGAGCGAATAATGATAGTAGGTTTCAGAGATAATCATCCTTTCGAATTTCCCACCAAAGGAAAGAGAAGAGCTAAGAAGCTTGAAGACATTTTAGAAGATAATAAAGAAATAGATTCTAAGCATTTCTTAAGTAATTATTTTAAATTAAAGTTACAAAGAAAACTGAAGGAACAGAATAAGACAGCCCCTGCCTATCCTTCTGTGTGGCATGAGAATATGTCAGGTAACATTAGTATGAAGTCCTACTCTTGCGCACTGAGAGCAAGCGGATCTTATAATTATCTTGTTGTGAATGGAGAAAGAAGACTTACTCCGAGAGAGATGTTTAGACTACAAGGGTTCCCGGATGATTACAGAATAATAGTGCCTGATTCACAAGCACGAAAACAAGCCGGAAACGCAGTGGTAGTTCCTCAAATGGAAGCCGTGGCAAGTGCAATAATAGAAGCATTGTCAAAAAAGCCCATTCCCGCGCAAAAAAGAAGCGTAAAATCTAAAATTGGAGTAAAATAAGATATTATGTCAGAACCAAAACTAAAAACAGTGCAAAAGGCTGTGCCACCATACCAATTAAATGATTTCCCAAAATCATTTACGAGTATTCTTGGTATGGAATTAGTTTTCATGCTTGCCACCAGTAGACATCCTGCACTGGAAGGTTCAGAGTGGGAAAGAATTTTTGCAAAAGCAATAGACGCGGAATGGAAACCTTCTAATGTTGGATTAGATGATGTAATTAAAGGGAGTTTCGCTTGGGGGGCAAAAACTGTAAAAGCAGGCAGCCCTCATACTGTGACCTCAGTACGACTTATATCTGGTAGAAATAATCCTGAGTATTCTTTTGATACAATTGCTGATACAGATGATGGTATTGGAGCCCAGGTCCTTCAAATTTGGAATGGAAGAGTAGAAGGACTTAGGGATAAATTTAAAGAGATAAGAACCGTTGTGCTTCTTAAGCCAACGGATTTTGAAGATGAGAAAATCCCATTTAGTGTATTTGAGTACGAAACAGTTAGGTATCCAGAAGATAGATTTTTTTGGAAAAAGAATAAAAATGGAAACCTAGAAGGTTTCGATAAGGAAACTCAAGAACATAAGTTTACCTGGCAAAGACATGGTTCTCAATTTACAATAAAAGAAAATATCCCTGAAAATCGATTAAAGTTTTTCATAAAGAAACCGCCATCCCTTAATACTGACACATTGCTAGAAACCATTGGCTATGACTCTTCGTGGGTAGAAATAGTTTAAAATAAATTAGGTTAACGTAATATATTTATCTTTTAGACTCACTCCACTCTTAAAAGTTCCCAACAAATCTCTCTTCTCAAACACCGATCCTTTCTCTAGGACATACTTAGCATAATTGCGTATGTCTACGTCTTTTACTTCATAGTTTTCTTCTTCTTTACCCATGATTTTAGAGTGAAAAACTTTATGCCTCTCAATTTCCTTTTCAAGCTTTTTCTTTAGTCCTGATTTATCTAAGTCTATTTGATCTAACACTTTCAGCAACTCACTTAATAGTACTCTTTCCTCTATATAACCCTCCTTGCAGTTTATATCTTTTGCTCGTGTACATCCATAATAGATGTACTTATTAATCGTTCCGTCTTTTAGGTTTTTATACTTCTCTTGCGCAGTGACACCCGAGCCACATGCTCCACAAGTAAACATCTTTGTGAATGTAAACTCTTTATTCTTTCCTTTCACTCTTACTTCTTGATGTAGCTGGTTCTGAACATCAGTAAATAAATCTTTGGAAATGATTGGCTCGTAGTTACCTTGATACCACTTACCGCTACCTTTTGGGTATTCAAACATTCCATAGTAGAAGTGATTGGAAAGTATTTTATAAATATTACTTAAGCTAAGAGGTTTGCCATACCTGGTGGTGAACTTTATATCTTTTAGCCATTTATAGAGCTTCCTTCCACTCCACCCTCCATGACCAACTTTCACAAACATATCTTTCATTACATGCGCGCGCGCAGGATCTATATAGACCACACCCTTCTCATCTCGATTCGGTGAGTTGATGTATCCAGTGGGTGCTCCGCTTGGCCAAAACCCCATCTCACACCTCATCTTAAGTCCACGCTTCACATTGATACTCTTATTATCATTCTCTAGCTTTGCTTGTGACCCTAGAATCATCAGCAAGAACTTCTCATTTGGATTATTGGTAAATCTCTGACTATGTGTTCGTATCTCCACCAGCTTCTTTTGGTCTAAAAGGTCTACAATTACCCCAAGGTCGCCTGCATTACGTGCAAGTCTGTCTGGATGCCAAACAACTACTCCATTGAACTTACCGGCTCGTATATCGGTTAAAAGCTGGTTATAGACCGGTCTTTGTCCACAATCCTTTGCTGAGTGGGATTCTCGGTAAATATCTACAATTTCAAGCCCGTCTCTACTTGCCAGTGAAAGCATCTCTTTTATCTGAGAATCTATTGAAAGTGCTTGTCTTTCCTCAGCTTCGCTTGACTTACGGGCGTAGAGGCAATATCTTATTGGTTCTGTTATGTTTTCCATACAACACACAACATACCCGAAACACGCAATATAGCTAGTTGATAACCCTAACTTCTTTTTGAATTTTTTTTACTAATTTAAAAACAGTATCACTCGAACCTTTAACGACTTCCTGCTTAATTAGTGTCCTACTCTTTGCTAGATGTACAGTATTACGGAGATCTTTCAAATCTGTAATCTTTTTAAATAAAGCCTTCCCCAAGAAATCTTCAGTAGCACCAAGTAGATCTGCAAATGAAATTTCGGCATATGTTTTTTTAACTTTCTTTTTTATAGCTATGTAAGTTTCTCCGCCTGTTTTTTGAAAACCGTCAGGTAATTTATACGGCTCCGTATATTTATCTTGAGTAATTAAAATTGACTTTTTAGTACAAAAGAACAGTAATAATGCTTCTACTATAGATGCGTTATAAAAAATAATTGTCCTGTATAGTTCTTGGTGATGTGCTTTTTCAATACTTTCAGCTTGTATCCAAAGTGTTGCAATATAATTAATAGAGTCAATTATATTGTTCCTCAAATTTTGATAATCAATAAAATCAAAACTATCTTCGCTCATACCATCTTATTTCTTCTTTTTCGAAGAGTCTGCCATCTTAAGTAGTTTCGACAAAGAAGGAGCACCTGTTTCTTTTAAAACAGTTGCTAATTTCTTATCAGAACGATGTCCAAGATCTACATTGTATTGTTTCTCTATTGTTCCGACAAGAGTGTCTCCTCTTTTTTGGCGAATAGTTTTTGACATAATTTGATTATAGCATGTAAAAAATACAAACTAATTATAAAATAATTTCTCTACACAAAATTTTATTAGTAAGCTATAGTACCAAAGACCTCAAAAACGAGGTATAATGTTCTTACAAATCAATACAAGTAGCCTAAACCATTTGAGTAATCAGCGGCATGGCGAACAATGTCCTATCACAGTAAAAACCCCATCATGTGGATTTTGCTGTGATAGGCCGTACCTGGAAACGGGTATGGAGGTCGCAAGACCTCACCACGTGGTGGGATTTTTGCTACCACACTTTATAAGGCCTATCACACACTTATGAATAAAAATACTCAACATATAGTTGCTTTGTCATGTTTGGTTATCGCTGTCTCAGTTGTATATTATCTTCTCAAATATATTCCTGAACAAAATGAACGGACTCTCAAAATATCATTACAGAAACAGTGCTTGGAATTAGGATCTAAAAGAGAAAAAGAAGATCAGACATATAACAAGCAAAATACATCTAATGACATTGTCTCATCGTCTGACTATATTTTTGATAAAAATACGAATGATTGTTTGTATCGCTCTATATCAGTTGGTCAGGGAATAACTCAAAAAAGTATTGTAGATTTATTTACAAATAAAACTTTAGGGTACTATATGGAAAATATTGATGGAAGAATTGTTGGTGGAGATAAGGGTGAGTTCAACTATGTTCAACATACCCACTTTGGAACGAGATAGACCTAGAGTAACTTGAGTGGATAACTTCGGCTACACAAATGCCTTTATGTAAGCTACAGTACAGACACCTTAGGATTTGGTCGAGTCCTGAGCGTCCAGTTTCTTTAATTCTTCTTCGGTTGCAAAAAGTCTCATAACTCGAAGCATCTCTTTGTCTTCTGCTGCTGACAACTTTCGTTCTTCTTTATCTCGTACTTTTGCCATCTGGGCTTGTGTCATTACTTTACCCTCTGTTCTATCAAGTAATATTTTTAATGCTGAAATACTACCTCTGACAGCATCATCAACGAGTCTTTCCGCTACGAGATCCATCATCCTCATTTGTACACCATTAACAGTAACTTTCTTATGTAGGTGCTTTAGAAGATACTTTTTCAAAGCTCCAGACTCAGATAGAGGTTTAGAAATTCTCCCTTTAACATTACGTCTTGGGTCATGACCTTTCTTGAAAGGTTTAAGAGATCCTGGGTTTGCCATATGCCACAAGTATACAAAACTTGTGGCTTTTTTAATATCAGATTCATTAACGGAAATCACAGTAAAATCACAGCAAATACGGTATTTCATAAACTGTAAATAACGACCTAAACCCCTTAGGGTTTGAGATTCGAACTAGCCCAAATCCCCTTACACACACGTACACAGTACGTACTAGACCTTACATCGCAGCCAAGTTGAGTCAGGTTCTAAAACGATGCCTGACCCCGTTTTTGAAAATAAAAATCGGCGCATTGCGCGCCGATAAGTCAAATCTTTCGAGAAAGGAAACCAAGGGAAAGATTGTGCAAGATGGTACACATGAAGACCTCATCAAACAGGAAGGGCTATACGCTAAGTTATGGGCACACCAGTCTGGCGAGATTCTTGAAGTTTAGAAGTAGTAAAAGTCTTTTGTGTGGATTGCCCTTCATTTTTAAGTACTTTTCGTTGCTATACTAAAGAAGTACTATGGGCAAATTCCAACTAAGAAAACCAAGAATCATTTCTAAGAATTTTCCCGAAGTCGGGTCTCATATCGACAATGTTAGCAAGTCGCTGAATGACTTGGTCTTCTCGTATTCAGAGCAAGTCGATAGAGCTCTTCAGAAGAAGCACATGATGATGGCACTGTCTTCGCTTGTCCTTGTTCTTGTGGTTGGCAGCTTTATCTCACCACGTGGTAAGGCTGATATTGTAACTTTTTATCCAGAGACGTGTTTAGGTGGTTGGAGCAACCCTCGTAATGCAGAGAAAGAAGGAGAGACAACATCTAATGCAGACCCTTCACAATTTAACGACAAGAACTCAGCCATTCTAGACAAGAATACAGCAGCTGATATCTATTGCGGTAATTTCGACGGTACATTTAATGACGCAACTGTCCCTAAGAAGATAATTGTTTCTCTTGCGATAACTAATAAAGAAGAAATTACTATTGGTGAACTAGCTACAACAACTGAGGTAATAAATGCTGTCGCAAGTACAACCCTGATAACATCCTCAACTTCTGAAGAATTACTCTCAGCTTCCTCTACAGAGACTGTGTCAACTTCAACATCCGCCTCCTCATCTCCGCCTGTTCAAACTGCCAATGAGGCACTTGAGGCTTCGACCACACAATCAGTAAACGATAATCAATCATTCGCGGAGATTATTGTAGGAGCGGTAACTGAAACGCTGGGGAATATTTTTAACAACTCACCGTCTGAGAGTGTTACAGACACGGTAGTAGTGCCACCGCCTGTGATAGAAACCATGCCAGCATCCCAAGAAGTGTCAATCCCTGCAGAGGTCACGCCCGCAGGAGATAGTTCAGTACCACCTGAAGCCCCTACATCTTTTATGCGGGACCTTCTTCAGGGAATCGGTTCACTTTTTATTACCACTGTTTTCGCGCAGGAGAGCAGTGAGGAGGTAGCCACTCCTGTTCAGGCTATGGAGGAAGAGGCTCCGCTCGTAGCCATTACACCCGAAGAATCTTTTACTACTTCAATCTCTAGTGAGACGCAAGAGATAGACGAGCCAGGAACAGAGGAACAAACAGCTACGCCTGTAACTCAAACGGCAGACGAAGGTCTCTCCTTGGTTGTATCCACTTCGTCACAAGCTTCACCGGAGAACTCTACCTCTAGTATTGTTTCTTTGTCAGCCACAACAACGGCTTCCTCCACAGACGACCTCTTCTCTATAGCTAGTTCAAGTCTAGCATCAACCACAGAAATGGTTTCAACATCATCTGAGCTATTGTCTCAAGCGCCAGAAGAGTCACAGAATAACTTCTTAGAAATACTGTACACATTCGATGGAGTTACTTGGACTTCTCTTGGTGAACTCAACGAGATCTCTATGAAATATAGAACATTCGAAATCCCGCTTTCTGCCTCGTCTACCTGGGCAGATATGACTCAGCTACAAGTAAAAGTAACTGTTAAAAGCCTAGAACGTGAGACGCCTGTGACATATCTCGATGCAGTTAAGGTAGAAGTGCTTTACGATTCTACTCTAGAGTATACTCATCCAGACTTTACGAGAGATACGATACTTAACGATGAGATGATTGATGGTGTGCGACTAGTAACTATTATCAATAACGAAACCAATGAAGAAGAGATATGGTATATGTATCTTGAGGAAGAGGTGTCGCAAGCAACCAGTACCTTAGATATCGCAAGTACAACTGTAGCGACAACAACTAATAGTTTGGCTACCTCCACAGAAGAGGTATCCTCGTTAGTAACCGCAACTTCAACGACAGAAGTAGCTACAAGCTCAGTTGCCGCGAGTACAGATATCACAGCTACTTCTACTGCAACAAGCAGCACAGTGATCATTCCAGTTACACCGAAGAATAAGTGGTTTAAGCTGGAGAAGAAAGAATCATGGTCCTTACTTTCTCCTCGCGAAATCGTCCAAGAAATAAAAAAAGAAGAGAAGGAAGATAAGACAGAAGAAACGAAAGAGGATCGCTTGCCTGATTTTGCAAAAGACTTGATTAAAAGAATTAGAGGCGCACTCCTTAATGCTGTCATTGTTCAGGTGGAGAAAGATGGCAAGGAAGAGTTGTGGTTGTATGATCTCCAGAATGGAGGGGAGTATAAGATAGAAGCTGGATCCTCAACATCTATTACAATAGATAAAAATATGCAGATTGGAATTAAGGATACGCACTTATTTTGGCTCTCTGAAGATAGGTCAAGAGTGTATGCTTTTAATTTGACCGACAAATCTATTCAAGTGAGAGAGGTTCCGGCACATGACACATCAATTGGAGAAAGAGGCCGTGTTGTCTTTGACGGTGTTCGATGGGAAGTTATAGTTGGAGCGCAGGACTTTGCATTTTATAGTGAACAAACAGGAGAGGTATTCTCTGACGATGACGGCAGCCTATCAGAAGCTCTTAGGCGAAAGTTTGAACTAGATAGTATTCTAGATAAAGATACTATCAGCAGCCTCAACTTGCCGGTTACCGCAACTACAACCGAAGAATAATATATATGAAAAAAATAATTACAAAAGCTCTACACAATTTTTATACCAACAAAGCATATGTTGTAATTATTGGAGTACTGCTTTGCACAGTTTTTATTCTCCTGTTAACTAGAGGCGACGCCCGCTTTACTGCAAATGATGTTTCTAGTTACCTTAACCCGTCGCTTGCTGTCCTAGACAAAAGGAATCTAATAGTTGATTTTCAAGAATTGAGAGAGAAGCTGCAGGGGTATGAAGGGAAAGGGGATTATACGATATCAATTTATTTTGAGTATTTACCTACAGGGGCTAACATTGCTGTTAATAAAGATGAGAAGATATGGCCAGCCAGTCTCATCAAGATACCTGTTGCCATGGCAGCACTAAAAAAGGTGGAGGAAGGGAAGTGGAAGTTACATAACGAGCTCGTCATCTTGGATCAAGATAAAGATAGTGAGTTTGGTGAAATGTATAAACTTCCAACAGGTACATCTATGTCGATTAAGCGACTTTTGGAAGAGTCGTTAATTAACTCTGACAACACCGCCCACTTCATCCTTCTTCGCAACTTAGAAGGGGAAGAGCTCGAAGAGGTGTTTGTTCACCTTGGAATGGACGACGTTATAGATACACTTAAACGCGATAATAAAAAAGACTCAGATGTAGACAACAGAATCACCGCGAAGCGTTACTCTATCTTTTTTAGATCTCTTTATAACTCAACATACTTTACACACGAGAACTCTAAGTTATTTTTGGATATCTTGAGTCGAGCGCCAAAAGAATATCTTTCTCTTGGGTTACCTAGTGACATAGCTTTCGTACACAAGACTGGTATCAGGATAGACGAGAAGGTCATGGCGGACTCTGGGATTGTTTATGTGCCGGGGAGGCCGTACATACTAACTGTGATGATAGCACAAAATAAGCCAGGAGAACTTAATCAATTTGCAATTAAGGAGATTTTCAAAGAAATTAGCGAAGATGTCTATTCTTATATAAGTTATGCTGATTAAGAAAATATTCTCACTCTTTCTTATTGTATACCTGTTCTTCTCTGGTTTTGATCCAGTGGCTCTTTTTTACGCTTCTCAATATATAGTAAAAGAGCATAAAAATTCTCAAATAGTGGACAAACTCTACTTAGCTTCGCTTAACAAAAATGTTGTTGATAATTACTTTTCAGTGCCCAAGGCACAGGCTGCACTAAACCCAGGAGAAAGAGAATATATGTTAGATATCGGGCCTGTGAACGGTTCCACTGGGGCGAACTATGTATATGTAGCTTTTTTTAACCCATCTGCTTCTGGGCGTACTGCTTCTATTAAGAGAGTGGCCATACGAGCAAACACCGCCTCCTCTACTGCTTCAAACTATGTTAACTTAAGCTTGCGCAGGATTTCTACATCCTCAGCTGGTACGCAAATTATAGCGACAGATTATGTAGATAAAAACTCTAGTTCAACTGATTCTGTTATCGAGGTTCGAACAGCTGGCCCTACAGTGTCTCTTTCAGGAACAACAGATTCCAGAATTTTAGGGCGACCTCTTTCTGGTGCTGTTGGAGCGTATTACCCAGGGCGTGATATTACGTTTGGGGAAAGTGATGAGCGAATTGTGGTTCAGCCAGGGGAAGGTGTCGCAGTTTATCAAGAAGCTGCTGGCACAGTTACAGCTCGCGTCCGTGTACTTATAGAGTGGGAGGAAACAGTGAATGCTCCTTCTCCGCAAAACGAGTTTCTCTTTGCTTTTCCTCGTGTTGAAGTGGCGGCAACCGCAGGGTACACTTACAATTCCTTTTTTAACCCATCTGCGTCCGGTAAGACAGCAGTTGTGAAGCGTGTTTGGTTCGGGACAGAGACATGTGACGCAGCCGCCATCTATACCAATAACATTATTTTGCAGAGAACATCATCAGCAACCGGTGGGACGTCTATCGCTACGTCTAGTATTCCAAAGAAAAACACAAGCGGTACTGATACTAAAATGGAGTTTAGGCGCACAGGGGTTACTGTCTCTACTACGACTGCCGGTGGTATTGATGCGCGTATCGGTAATGTTACTCCATGTGGCACAACAGGACAGGCAATAGGCTGGCAACAAATGGACTTTCATGAGAGTGATGAAAAACTTATATTACAGGCCGGTGAAGGAATAGCCCTTATTTCAGAGACGGCTGGTGACATCGATCAAATTGTTCGTATGATTATAGAGTGGCAAGAAGTTGATACAAGTAATACGCCTTCGTCGCAGGGCGAGTATATATGGGCGTCATCACGCGTAGAAGCGTCACCCGCAGCTAACACAACCCACTACTCGTTCTTTAATCCAGTTGGTTCAGGTAAGACCGCGGTTGTTAAGAGGCTCTTGGTGAAGATAAATGCAGATACTACCGCAGTGTATGTTGGGTACGCTTTTAGGAGGATGACCGTAGCGTCGGGGGGTACACTCGTAGCAGCTGGTGCTCTACCGAAGAAGCATACCGGGACAGCAAATAGTGTAATGGAAATGAGGTGGTGTGGACTTGCGTGTGCTTCTGCCATTACTGCTACTTACTTCGGAACAACAGACTCTAACTTTCTAACCGTTAACTCCCCAGGTGCTGTAGGGCAGACCATAGGAGAGAGAGAAATTGTTCTTGGTGAGAATGAGAAGATAGTACTACAACCAGGGGAAGGAATAGGGCTCTATAACTTAGCAACAGGGGATGTTGATAATTATGTAAAGATTCAGATCGAGTGGGATGAAGAAGCTTCTGCGCCCACATCCCAAGGAGAGTACCTTATAGATATAGGACCTATTAACGGAAGTGCTGCGACCTCATATAACTATGCGACATTTTTTAACCCAGCTGGCTCTGGTAAGACTGCAATTATTAGGAGGGTAAGTATAAGAGTAGACACTGCTGCAGCGGCGGTCTATATTCCAATGCAGCTACGGCGTATCTCTGCTGCGTCAGCAGGGACACAAATTACTGCAGCAAACATACCTAAAAAACATTCTGGAACTGCAAATAGTATTGTAGAAATACGTCGAACTGGTGTTACGGCTACATATTCCGGGACAACCGATTCTAAGCTTCTCGCGATACAGACACCAGGGGCAGTAGCCAGTGCTGCAGCTGGCAATACTGGGTATAAAGAAATAGAATTTAGCAATAAGGAACCTTTAATTTTACAAGCAGGTGAAGGTGTTGGTTTTTATCATGATACTGCAGCTGGGGATGCTGATTTTAGGGTAAAAGTTCTTATTGAATGGGACGAGGAATCTGTAACTCCATCTTCTCAAGGAGAGTATCTGTACACATCTGGTCCAGTCAATCAGTCTACTGCAAATGGGTATGTCTATACGTCATTCTTTAACCCGTCTGGTTCAGGTAAAAACTTTTTGGTGAAGAAGTTAGGCATCAGGGTTAATCGTAGTGGTACAGCGGTTGCGCCAGTCTACGGTTCAGCGGCCGTTAGAAAAATAAGCGCAGTCTCAGCTGGGACTTCTGTCGCTTCTACGAGTATCCCTAGAAAACATTCAGGCACGGCAACGACCACATCAGATATACGTACCACAGGTGTCACGGTAACGCTTGCGCAGGCTGCCGAATCACGACTTCTTGGTATTACTGTGCCGGGCGTGGTCAACCAACCCTTTGGTAACTATGAAAGTGACATCTATTATGGAGACGAACTTATTCTCAAAGAAGGAGAAGGTTTTGCTCTCTATAACGAACAGGCTCGCGGCGATGCCCTGGTCCGGTACAGGTTGCTCGTAGAGTGGGAGGAGCGCAGTAGTGCGTCATCTTCGCAGGCGATTACGTTTAGCATATCAACATCAAGCGTTTACTTTGGTGTAGCCTCTCCTGCGCAGGCGAGATATGCGTCGAGTACAAGTACAGGCGGAAGTAACACAGAAGTCGTGGCGCACACCGTCTCTGTCTTAACAAGCGCTACAAACGGGTATTCTATCACCCTCCAGGGTGGAAGTCTTTCAGCAGGGACAACGACCATAGCTGGATTAGGTGGCACAAGCTCGACTTCCAATCCAGGGACTGAACAGTTCGGTATACGAGCTACAGCATCAGGTGGTTCTGGTGGCGTTAATTCTCCTTACGCATCGGCTCTCTACGCATTCGGTGCTTCTACATCTACTGCGGTGCAAGTGGCTTCTTCTACGGTTGGCGACAGTGCGACGACCACTTTTTCGCTTAGATATCTTCTTAATGTAGCTGCTACAACTCCGCCCGCAGATTACAGTACCAGTCTAGTATATGTAGCTACGGCTAATTTTTAAGTAGCCCACTTACTAAGCAGTTTCTTCTATGATATTCTATAAAGGTCTATGGTACTCAGCAGTCTTTTTTCCAGAATACGGATTGGTAGCAGCTTTTTAAATAGGACGCTTTCGTTTGTCACAATTATTTCAATCGTTTTAGGTGTCTCTATTGTGCATGTTGAGCTAGCTCATGCTGCAGCCCTCTCAAGTCTCTCAGACACTCAAAGCTCACTCAAAGTAAGTACGCTGTCTGATCACACAATTCAATTTGTTACACCAACAGGGCTTTCTGCGGGGCAGGGAATTAGCATCACCTTTCCTTCTGGTTACGCAACGGGTACTTTTGCAATAGCTAACTTTGATCTGGCAACTAGTACTTCAGCGTCATGTGTTACTTTCCAAGACGCAGCTATCCAGTCTGGTGCAGCTTCTGGAAACACATGGGGAGTAACACAAGCAACTGCAACTGTGTACCTTACTTCTGGTACAGCCACCATTCCAGCCAACCGTTGTGTACAAGTTCAGATCGGAGCCAATGCAACGTCAGGCGCAACTGGGGTCTCGCAGATAACTAACCCAGCATCTCCTGGTTCTTATGCACTCACAATTAGAGCCGGAGCAGACGATGGAACAATTACACAGAATATTATCACTAACGATACTGTTATCGTCAGTGCGACCGTCCAACAATCTCTCACCTTCACTATCTCTACTACTACTATCTATTTTGGTAACCTAGGGTCTGGTGCAGCTAAGTTTGCCTCATCAACTAATACTGCAGGAGATACAACAGAAACAATTGCGCATACTTTAGCTATATCAACTAACGCGCCTTCTGGGTACAACATAACAATACGAGGAGATACGCTTACTTCTCAGCAAAGTGCACTCAATACTATTACTGCCATGGGGGCAACAGCTGCTTCCTCTACTATTGCCACTGAGCAGTTCGGAATCAGGGCTACCGTATCAGGAGGAACAGGCGCTACTGTCGATGCTACGTTTTCTGCTGCAACATCATACGGGTTTGATGCCTCATCCACAACCCCGGCAACTCTAGCAACAGGAAGCGGGTCAACGAACACTTCTACCTATTCGCTCAGATATGTGGCCAATATAGCTGGTACCACTGAAGCTGGTACCTACGTAGCCAGTCTTATCTATGTGGCGACTGCTAACTACTAATTGTGGGCTGTTTGAGTGTGTAACTTCTATTACTTTCCAAGCTTTTCCACATAAAACGATGGAAAATTCTACGCAGATGGTACACTTAGATAAAATAAGAATAAAAAATTCTTAAAAGATAGTTTAGTAATTAATTATTGATATGCTTAAAAATTCATTTATAAAGAAAGCTGTAAGCGCCGTTACTGTTGCGGCTATCGGTGTCGGAGCTTCTCTGGTTCACATAGAGCTCGCATTTGCTGCTTCTCTTACTAGCCTTTCCAATACTCAGAGTTCGGTTCAGGTGAGCACTCTTTCTAACCATACAATTCAGTTTGTAACTCCTACTGGTGTGGGTGCGGGACAGAACATTCAAATCACATTCCCAGCCGGATACGCAATGGGAACTTTTAGTGTTAACAATCTAGATTTCGCAACTAGCACCTCAGCTACGTGTTCTGGTTTCCAGGATGCCGCACTTCAAGCGGGTGCAGCATCTGGTCAGACGTGGGGAACCGCTCAGGCTTCCCAGACCATCACTATCACGTCAGGCACTGCTGTTATTCCAGCGAACAGGTGTGTTCAGATAGAAATTGGCTCAAATGCTACTTTCGGCGCGACAGGCGCTCAGCAGATCACTAACCCTGCTACACCTGGTCTCTACGAAATAACAATCGGAGGAACCTTTGGCGATACAGGCTCTATAAGCACCTATATTATCTCAGATGATACAGTGTCTATGACTGGCACCGTCCAACAGTCTCTCACCTTCACTATCTCTACTACTACTATCTATTTCGGCAACCTAGGGTCTGGCGCTGCTAAATTCGCTTCATCGACTAATACAGCTGGAGATACTACAGATACAATTGCGCATACGTTAGCTGTTTCTACGAATGCGCCATACGGCTTCGCTGTTACTGTGCGCGGAGATACATTAACTTCTCAACAGAACTCTCTCAATACCATTACAGCGGTTGGCGGGACAGCTGCATCTTCTACACCAGGAACAGAACAATTTGCACTACGTGCGACCGAATCTGGTGGCACGAACGTCACTCTAGATCCGACTTACTCAGCGGCTACGTCGTACGGCTTTGATGCTTCGTCTTCAACACCGTCATCACTAGCATCAGGAACAGGGTCGACTCCAACATCGACAATTTCTCTACGTTATCTCGCTAACATCGCTGCTATCACAGAAGCAGGTACATATGCAGCCAACCTTACTTACGTTGCTACTGCAAACTTCTAGAAATCTAAACTAATCTCCAATGTCATCTAATCACTTCACGAAAAAAATTCTAGGGCTAGTAGCATTACAGCTAGCACTTTCTCTAGGTGTCGCTACAGCGCTCACTATTTCACCGGCCAGAGAAGAGCTCACCGGGGATAGGGGGGAGTCAATAGCTAAAACTTTCTTGGTTATTAATGAACAAGATACTGACCAGGTGCTGTATACCTCAGTTGAAGCATTCGACTCACAAGGTGAAAGTGGTACACCTAACTTTACACCAGGAACAGACGGTCTGCCTTCTTGGATAACTATTACGGACAAAGTAACTATTAAGAAAGGGGAGAGAATAACTATTCCATATACAGTTACTATCCCTCAAGACGCTGACGCTGGTGGACACTTTGCTGCAGTTTTCCTCTCTACAGTGCCACCAAGCGCTGACGGAGGTCAGGTTTCTGTTGGAGCAAAGGTTGGAATGCTTATACTGCTCAAGGTTACAGGTGACATAAAAGAAGAAGGAGGGCTCTCCTCATTTACAATCAAAGAAGATAAAAAAGTTCTCAGCAGTATTCCGGTAGATTTCGTTTATCGTTTTAATAACGCAGGTAATGATCGTGTTAAGCCAGCTGGAGATATTGTCATTCGCAACAGTATCGGGATGGAAACTGCACGCATTAATGCAAACCAGAATGAAGGTAACGTACTTCCTGGCAGTGTGAGACGTTTCGATGTTCGTTATGGTGAAGGAGAAGCCCCTGCGGTTTCTGCGCCTTTCTTTGATCATGTTAAATATCAAATGAGTAACTTAGCCGTTGGTATGTATACCGCAGACCTTGAACTATCTTTTGGTGCAGAGGGAAAGGCAGGAGCCTCTGTCACGTATTTTATGTTTCCTTGGCAGCTCCTATCAGTTGTCATTGGTATTTTGCTCATAGTTATTCTTCTTCTTATCATCTTAGTTAAGAAGTACAACAAATGGATCATAGAGCAAGCTCGCGCTGCAGCAAAGCAATAAGAACTGCACTTTCTTCGCTAACAGTAATAGTGCTTTTGTTAGGTGCTAGAGATGTGGTTTTTGCTCAGACACAGAATCCTTTGTATGTAGACATAACGGTGACTGCGGTTGTGCCTCAGTCACCTTTGGTCTACCCAGACACCCCCCCGATTCCGCCCGCACCTGGGCCTCTCAATCTAGTAACTACCAAAGACGCTGCAATTTTTAGAGGTGTTGCGTACCCGGGTAGTGTTGTCTCTCTTCTAAAAAATGGCTCAATTGTCGCAGAATCACCAGCTGCTCCGAACGGGACATTTGAGATACGTCTTGGCAATTTAACACAAGGAACGTATAGTTTCGGTATTAGGGCAGAGGATGTAGAAAGGCTCACTTCTAAGCTCCTTACGTTTAGCGTTTATGTGACAGATGGTGTCGTGACTGTAATAGATGGTATTTTTGTTTCGCCTACGATTACATCAGATAAGATAGAAGTAAAGTACGGCGACCCTGTTACATTTACTGGACGTTCTGCTCCTTTGGCAGAAGTCCGTCTTTTGCTCGGGCTTGAACAGGAGATGCTGAAGCAGGTAAGAGCTAATGCAGAAGGGAAATGGGTGTACGTATTTGACTCAAAGGAAGGAGGGCTTGGAGATCACTATGCCAAGGCAAGATCTATAACTGTAGATGATCTATCTGCATACTCTCAAGAAATAGATTTTAGGATTGGTGATGCTAATCGTCTAAGAGCAAAACTTTCAGAACTGAGCGGGTTCCGCAGGAGGTGTGATTTAAATAATGACAACAGGGTTAACCTGCTAGACTTTAGTATTATGGCCTTTTGGTATAAGCGCACCGGATTTCCTGCGAAGGTAGATCTTAGTGTCGACGGGCAAATAAACTTGACTGACTTGAGCATTCTCGCTTATTGTTGGACGGGATAAAATGAACATGAAAAGAAACTATATGAGAAATAGCATCATAGCAATTTGGATCATGTTGACGCCATGCATGTCTGTTTCTGCTGCAAGACTAGAAATAGTCGCGCCTGAGCGGGCTAGTAATACTAGTGACCCGGTGATGGTCCGAGTGATGCTCGACCCAGAGGGGGGCATTGTGAGCGGTATATCAGGAGAACTCTCTTACCCGAAAGAGCTTTTTAAACTGCACTCAATCTCTGTCGATGAGTCTGTTGTTTCTCCTTGGCTTATTTATCCAAATGTGAGGCAAGGAGAATACCTAGACGGGAAGGAGCATATTACCTTTGAGGGTATTTTTGCTGGAGGTTTCGGTGGAGTAAAGAGCGCATACCATTCTGGAGAAAACACGGGAACCATCTTCACTGCTATCTTACTTCCTATCCAACAAGGTATTGGCATCATCTCTTTAGATAATATCTCTCTTAATTCATTTGATGAGCGAGCTACCCCTTTCCCTGTTACCCCTCAATATGTAAGTATATCTGTACCGAGCCTTATTTCGAACGCTATCCTTCCTGGCAAGGTGGTGAAACAAGTACAGCCAGATAGTCTTAAGGCTTCAATTGAAAAGAGTGACCTTATTCATATGGGGGCATGGTACCTCACAATATATGATGGCGAACCTAAGAGTGCCATAGAGAATATCTTCCTCATCGAAACATCTGAAGCAAGTGTGACTGATAAGGATGACAGGCGTTGGAAAAAAATAACGACACCGTATATTTTGTTCCACCAAGATAGAAGTAAGTTTACACAGGTGAAGGTTGAGTACTCAAATGGCGCATACGCTTTCAAAACAATTGCTCCTGTTGAAAACTTACAATTAAGCAACACAATCTCGCGTATACTTAAGGGTGTACTACTTCTTTGTTTGTTGTATATCTTCTCTGTGTATCTTCACAACCATGTTCACTTTTTTTCAAAAAAGCACTTTAAGAAAAATTCGTAATACTCTCATATTTTTTAGTGCGTTTACTTTTTTAGTAAATGGAGCTTTCGCTGCCAACCTGGTACTTTCTCCTTCTTCAGTTACCACAACGGTAGGGAAGACATTTAAGGTTGATATTATTGTTAATAATAATCTCGACGCTATTAACGCTGTCTCCGCGCTGCTCTCATTTCCAAAAGATGCACTAGAGGTAACTTCCACGTCTAAGACTAGCTCTTTTATAACCCTCTGGGCAGAAGAGCCTAATTTCTCCAACGATAAAGGAACTGTTTCATTAGAGGGGGTCGCTCTTAACCCAGGTTTCAATAAAGCAACGGGTAACGTGCTTTCTGTAACGTTTAAGGCAAAACAGGCTGGGAACGTAACCTTATCGATTAAGGAAGGTTCGGTGCTTGCAAATGATGGTAACGCTACTGATGTTTTAAAGACAACAGGGGCTGCGCTTATTTATATTAACGAAGTCGAGGCTCCAGAAGTTAAGACAGAGTCTTTCGTGCCGGTCATAACCTCTCCCACCCACGAAGACAGCACCAAATGGTATTCAAGAAGAGACGCGACATTTGAATGGAAGATACCTGATGGTGTCACCGCGGTAAGAACTTTGTATGGAGAGAATGAAAAAGAAACGCCGACCAAGGTGTACGACCCTCCAGTCTCAAATCGTTCTTTTACCGTAGATGAGGATGGTGTTTTCTACATGCATGTACAGTTTAAGACCAGGAGCGGATGGGGTTCTGTAACAACGTATAAGTTTCAAATAGACTCACAAGCGCCAGAGTCCTTAAAAGCTTCTTTCCCTGATGGAAGTGTCACCACCAACTTAACCCCAAATCTTTTGGTGCAAGCAGAAGATGCTAGGTCAGGGATTAGTAAAATCACAGTAAGTATAGATAATGGGCAGGCGATAGAATATCCTATTGATGCTACGAACTTATACCGTCTTCCAAAACAAACCCCGGGCAACCATACAGTTATAGTAAACGCAATTGATGGTGCAGGAAACAGTAGCAGTGTCTCGTTAGACTATACAGTACAAGCCATCACCCCTCCTGTTATAACCGAGTACACAAGAAAAGTTGAGTTTGATAATACGTTTAAAATAGTAGGGGCGACATACCCGCAGTCAACAGTTGAGGTGGTGCTTACAGACAAGAATAGTAAGACGTTTACTAAAGAAGCAGTATCTAACGAGTCAGGTGTTTTTAGTTTGGTGTGGGGAGACAAACTAACCTCTGGTGTTTATGAAATGAAAGCAAGGGTTCTGGATAGTCGTGGGGCAGTAAGTGAGTATACAGATACTAGGGTTATAGAAATAGAAAGAATGATGCTCGTGCGTTTCGGTATCTTTGTTATGAACTGGCTCTCAGTTATCTTGATTATTATTATTGCTGTCCTTGCTGTACTAGGGACGCTCTGGTATTCGTTCGTGCAATTTAATCGTTTTAGAAGAGGTGTCCGTAGAAAGTTGAAAGAAGTGGAGAACACTCTTGAGGTTAACGTGGCTGCACTAAGACGTGATGTCGAAGAGTTCCACGATGTCCTTGTTAAAGCGGAACGTAAAAGAGAGTTAACAAAAGAAGAACAGGCTATTCTCAAAAAATTTAAGAAAAGACTGGAGATAATAGAACAAGAGATAGAGAAGAAACTAGAAGCAGCGGCATAGTAATCAGCACGGCCGAACTGGTTCCAGGTATGTGCTACACTCTAAGGTACTATATGACAACTCCCAACTACGAAGAATTAGCAAAAGAATTATCAGTACTTATTAAAGGAGACGGATCGCTTCTTGATGTTGACAGAGAACATGTTGCACGAGACACAAGCATCTTTTATGTTAAACCAGAGATGGTTATTTATCCGAAAGACGCCCAAGATATAAGTATTCTTCTTGACTTTGTGACTAAGAAAAAGAAAGAAGGATTAGATGTTAGTGTGGCATTTCGTGCTGCTGGAACATGTATGACGGGAGGACCTCTCTCGACCTCAATCGTGGTAGACACGACCCGCCATATGAATCACGTCACTGAGGTGACACCTGATTACGCTTCCGCGGAGCCCGGTGTTTACTACCGCGACTTTGAAAAGCAGACACTAAAAGAAGGTTGGCTTATGCCGAGCTACCCAGCCTCTCGTGAGCTCGCAGCCATTGGAGGGATAGTTTCCAATAACTCTGGGGGTGAAAAGACACTTACCTACGGTAAGACAGAAAAGTACATACAAGCCCTAGATGTTGTTTATGCGAGTGGTGCAAGAGATGTACTTCATGCTTTTAGTGAAGATGAACTGGCGCAGAAAATGACAGAAAAGAGTGAAGGCGGAAGAATCCACAAAGAGATGTACGATCTCATTACCTCTAATTACGAGACAATAATGAAAGAGAAACCAACTGTCTCCAAGAATTCCTCCGGGTACTACCTATGGAATGTTTATGATAAAGAAACTGGTGTGTTCGATCTCTCTAAACTGATTGCTGGAAGCCAAGGGACACTTGCTGCAGTTTCTTCGGTTACCTTTACGGGGGTTAAGCCAAAACTTCACTCAAGAATGATGGTGATGTTCGTACCATCAACCGTCCACTTAGGGGAGATAATAGTAAAGTTACTTGAACATAAACCAGAGACAATGGAGTCATACGATGACCATACGTTTAAGATAGCGATGAAGTTCTTCAAAGACATCGCTCTTCGCATGGGAGGGAATATGCTCACCCTCGGACTTCAGTTCTTGCCAGAGTTTATAATGGTACTCACCGGTGGGGTGCCTAAAATTATTCTTATGGCAGAATTCACCGGAGATACAGAAGAGGAGGTAGATGAAAAAGTCACCAAGGCGTATGAAGATATGAAGCAGTTTCATCTTCCGATGAAAAAGACAACCAGTGAGAAGCAAGCCAAGAAGTATTGGACATTCAGAAGAGAGAGCTTCGCGCTCCTCCGGTCACGCATGCAGGGGTTCCGCACAGCGCCGACCATAGACGATATTGTTGTACACCCAAGCGACCTCCCAGAGTTTCTTCCAAGATTAGAGGCAATCTTTTCTAAACCTGAGTACAAAGATCTTATTTATACAGTAGCGGGTCACATGGGAGATGCTAACTTTCATATTATTCCACTCGTTGATATTCACAAAGAGGGGATAGTAGAAGCCTTGCATCAGCTCATGGATGAGGTATATGCACTCATTTTTGAGTACAGAGGCTCAATGTCTGGAGAGCACAATGACGGGTTGTTACGAACATCATATCTACCTAAAATGTTCTCACCAGAAGTCATCCAGCTTTTCGAGAAGACAAAAGCTATTTTTGATCCAGATGGAATCCTCAACCCAGGGAAGAAGGTGCACGGAGATAGAGATTTTGCTTGGAGTCACGTAGATAAGAAGTAAAGATATTTACAACAAAAACAGATGCCTGCATCTGTTTTTGTTTTTCTTATTCAGAATTGTTAACAGTCATCAACTCTTTACTGATAACTAAAGCGCCGTATAGTCCACCGAAATCTTTAAGAGTGCCACGCGCAAATACGGGGTAGTCGTTGTACATATAGAGATGTCTCTTTGCCTCCTTTTCAATTATGTCTATATGAAGATCGTTCATCACAGGTCCGCCAATTATAATCGCGGACGGGGACCAGTACATCGTCGTATTCGCGCAGAATACCCCTGCGTAACGGCTTATCTTTTCCCAGAGTGTAACATCCTGCACTTCGTGCGACGGCTTACCAAAACGTCGTTCAAGAGCACCTCCCCCAATAATACTCTCCACGTCTCTTCCTTGTTCGACGTCGATGATGCTGTGACCAATCTCAAAACCATGCACACCTCTATCAATCTTGCCGTCTATAATACGCACGCCATTAACCCCAGTACTAATCGTGATATAAGCGTTGATGCTGTGACCTTTCCCTGCACCATAAACAGCCTCTCCTAGTCCGACAAGAGCGGTGTCATTATGAATAACAGTAGTTGCTCTAAAGAGTTTATCTAAATGTTCTTTGAGTGGAATTCCTTGCCAGTGTGGCAGATTGGGGGTCCGGAGGATAACCCCTTCTGTCGTAAAAGTTCCTGGTAATCCTACAATAATCCCAGCAAGACTTTTGTCATTACGTAGGTTCTCACTGCTTTTATGGAGGTGAGCAAGCCACTCGCTAAAGTCTTGAGGTGTTTTAAAAACATCAGGCTCGCCAAAGTTCTCTCCTGTCCGTGTAGAAGCGACACGTGTTTTTGTTCCTCCGATATCGATGAGTATATACATAGTGCTATGTGTTCATTATTTTTTTAAACTCTTGTATAAAAGGGGTTGTATACGGATGAACATTTCTATTAATGGCGAGAGACGTGGCAAACGCGTACCCCAAGAACAGAACCTCTAACAGGGAAGAAGGAGAAGAGTGGTCAACTAGTATTTCTTCACATGTAAAACCTTTTGAAGAGTAAAGCTCTCTCATGGCGTTCATTCTCTTTTTTATCCTTTCGTTATCGAACGTAGATACAAAAAAGAGGAAACCAAACACTTTGCTCTCATTTCTGGTGTCGTCCACTACAAAACCCTGTAACTCGTTATGATTCGCTTCGGGGATGATATTTGTAAAGCAGGGGAGCTTGGCGCCTTCATTAACTGCAGCTTTGATCGTATAGCTGAGCGGACCAAGCAGAGATGAAGAGTAGAGTACTGGGTATCTCTCAGAAAAGCGAGATGCTAAGACTGACCCGACATCTAGGCATTTTCGCTGTTCTATTTTTGTGGCTGCGTCTCGCAACAGCCTGAGATACCTTTTTTCTAAGATACAGGTTAGGATTGCTATCATTTGATGTCCTATAGCAAACCGTGGTTCAAGTTCTGATTCTGGGAGTTCTATATAAGGGTGTCCAACCTCTTTAGCAAGTCGGATAAGCTCACCTCCTTTGCTGATAGCTACCACAGAGTATCCACTCTTTAAGGCTTTTGTATAACTATCGAGCCCTTCTTCTGTGTTTCCAGAATATGAGTTCACTATTACTAAAGTCCCAGGCTTTATACTTTTTGGTAAGCCATAAGAATTATGAAGTGAAAGTGGGATCATAGGGAAGAGCATTTTCAAAAAATGCACAGAGATAGCAGAACCACCCATTCCACAGACGAGGTAGCTCTGGTGTGCCTTTAATGCCTCAGCGTTACGAAGCTTCGGTTCAAATGTGAACTGGTCTTTAAAGAGAAGAAGAGGATGTAGTTGTTCGTTGTTGTGCATGGCTATTTTTACTCACAGAGGCCCATACGTTTAAGTGCTTCATAATAAGCAATAATCGTACGGACGTACTCTCCATGGCTCCACGTAAGAGGTGTCGCAGAGAGCTGTTCTCCGGTGAAAGGGTGAAGCTGTTCAGATAATACTTTTGATAACGGGGAGTGTACTATGACCCAGTTGATCCAATAACGCACTTGTTCAAGGTCTTCTGACTTGGTTGCAGCTTTCGCATAGTATTGAGCTAGCCATAGTGTTGTGATGTACCAAGGGTTTGGTGTGCCGTCTACTTGCATGTAGTAGCGATCACCTTCATAACGAGGAACGCCGTCAATCCCAGTGTGTAGGCGTAGATTTTCCTCAATTGCCTTTATAGAAGAGACAACTCTCTCATCGTGAACATCAAGTACTCCATAAGCAAAAATTCCATATACACTCGACATGTCTATAATAGTATTCTTTATTATCCCGCCATTCTTTTTGTTAAGCAGTTTTATGAAAGCGCCGCGCTTCTCATCATAGAGATGTGTTAAGATAGCTTCTCGTACCTCGTCTGCCTTTTTAGTAAAGAGTACCTCGTCGCTTTCCTTCTGGAAAAGTTTGGCAAAGTTAACCCCAGCTTGAAGTCCTGCGTATACAGTGCTTGCAGTAAATGTTGAGACGCCATGCTTCTCCTCCCACAGATCGTAACTCGGCATAGGTAGTCCAGTCTCCTCGTCGATAAACTCACTTAAGAATGTCGCCATTCTGTGAATTACTGCATTGTAATGCATTTCGATAAAATCGATATCCTTCGTTTTTTCGTAGTACTGCCAAAGGGCTACGAGCACAAGCGCTGTCTCATCCTCTTGGATAGGAAGAATAGGTCCACCGTCTTTAACAAAAGAGTGCCATGAACTACCTAGAGATTTGTCCGCTAGATACTTATGCATTAGGTATCCATCTGGCTCAATAACGTCGTTACAAAACTTGAAGAAGTGTTTAGAGATATTGTATTCACCAACTTCCAGCAAAGCCATTACGGTCATGGCGCCGTCACGTGGCCACATGTAGCTATAGGTGTCTCGTCCGTGTTGTAGCATCGATGAGTCAGGGGAGGCGAGTATGGCCCCGCGGTTATCAATGTTACCGCGTATGTAAAAGAGACTCTTCTTAAAAAGGTCGAGCATTCTCTCATCTTTCACGTCGCATGTTATGTAGTCCTGACGAGTGAGCCAAGCATGCCAAAACTTATCAGTACTTTCTATTAAGCTGTCTGGTCTCTTGTAGTGTATGTAGTCATGAAGTTCATACACTTCTCCTTTTGTCTCCCCAACAGTTATCCAATAGAAAACCTCCCTAGTTTCTCCTTTGTGAAGGGTAAGAGATACTCCACACACTGAGTCAACGTGGCCATGCTCGATAGAGTTTTTAGAAAGACTCCCATCCTCTGCATCTTTATAAGTGCCTTCTCTTCCTTCTATGCCATAGAGACCAACACTGTATTCATCAAAAGGAATATCACTCATTTCGGCATAAATAAGAAACATTCTGCGCCCTTCGTAGTGAATCAAGACATTTTTGTTTGGATCATAGTACGCAGTGTCTTGTTGAGGAGTGCCGTAGATTGAAAAGACTTGATGGAAAAATAGTTTTATGTCCTCAGTTGATTCCCCGTGATTAGTCACTTTTGCCTTTCTAAGGAAGATATTTTTTTCGTTGTAGACAATGTCAGTAAAAAGAATTTCTAAGTTTGTACTCTTGTTGAAGCATTTTACCTCTCCTATGTACGTATCTTTACGAAGGTTTATTTCTATATTCCATTCATCATCTGATAGCCACGATGTCTTCCCGTGCTGCCACACGCCAATGCGATGTGGTTCACCTCGTACATGATTCTCTACACCAACAAACGGGAAAAAGAAGTCGGTTACTGAACCGCGATTATCGAGTCCGACTAAAATGTTTCCGTTTGATAGGGTGAGAGGTCGAGACATGGTTTATATAATTTTTGCCCTTAGCTTGAGATCGGTGAGAGCGTTAGTGAATGCTATATACGCCTCATAAGGGGATTCGTAAGGGGAGAAGTATTTATGCACATCGCCGTCTGCGAACCATTTCGTGCACATATAATAAACGTGATCCGATGTCTGCAATTTACGCCAATCATCAATAAGTTTTTTATTTTTAGTGGCCAGAATTTGCCCTTCGATTCTGTAGAGTTCTGCCAGAGATGATTGTTGCATGTGATTACCAGTCCAGGCCGAGAGGTCTCTCTCGGTGTCTGCCCAAGTCACTATATGTGGCATATCGACAACATCTTTTGGCTTATATTGCTTACATGTTTCAGAGAGTGTGAGGAATCCATTATCTTTGTTTTTATATATTTCTTTCGGCATATGCTTTAAAAATTCAAAGATGCCGGTGTCCTCCCATTGATGTTCTCCGAAAGTCTCATAGTCCATAAAGAGGTTGACAGTTTCTGCGTTTCCATTAAGTGCATTTACCCATGAGGCGAACTTATCCGCCGTAAGTGGCCATTCTGACCATCCTTTATTACTGAATCGGAAAGCAATGTCATCTGAAAGGCGATAGTTCTTAAGAAGAAGTTTTATCTTTGAGGTGCCGTGCGGCTGGTAGACGAAATTCGATGACCTCCACCCAAGTATTGGGTCCCATCCTTCTGCGATGATGCCTTTATAGCCAGCTTTTTCAGCCCACGCAGCTAAGTCGTTACGGTAGGCGAGTTCGGTATTAGAAAATACTTTTGGAACTACACCAAAGAGACGCTTAAGGATCTTGTTTTGTAGCTTCACCTGTTCTTCAAACTCGGAGAGAGAGTAATAAAATGAGAGTGAGTGATAGTATGTTTCGCCGAGCACTTCTACACGTCCAGTATCAACAAGCTTCTTGAATGTTTCCAAAGTCGCTGGCGCATGCTCCTCTAATTGCTCCAAGAGTGTTCCAGATAGAGAGATGCTGAACTTAAAGTTTGGATATTTTTTAAGGAGCTCTAAGAGAATCTTGTTAGTTGGTTTATAAGACTTCTCGCAAATCTTCTTTAAGATTTTGATGTTGTTAGTATTAGCCTCACCTTTGTCATTGAAATATTCGTGGTCATGCCCAATATCAAAAGCACGGTAGTGTTTGATACGGTAGGGCTGGTGAGTTTTTAAATAAAGAGCAATTGTTGGCATGATGTTGTTATGAAAGTGTTTGGTAAACGGCTTTTATTTTATGGGCGGCCTTTTCCCAGGTGATTCCCTCTACTTGTCTATACCCTTCATGTTTCAGGGTCTCCTTAAGTGGTGAGTGAGTGATTACTGCAAGGATTTGGTTTGCCATCTTATCTGTGTCCCAGAAGTCTGTTTTTAGTGCGTGTGTAGCAACTTCCGAGACCCCTGATTGCTTAGACATTATTACTGGGACGCCGTTACTAATTGATTCGAGAGGGACGATACCAAATGGTTCTGATACAGAAGGCATTACGAAGACGTCTGTGATAGTAAATAGCCCAGCGAGCTCCTCTAGTGTATAGTAACCAGTAAAAATAAAATGATGACCAATGTGCAGGCCTGAGATGAGTTCTATTATCTGTCTTTCCATATCACCTGAGCCCGCTATGATGAAGTATACATCCTTATTGTGCTCTAGGACCCTCTTTGCAGCGTGGACAAAGTAATCGACACCTTTTTGAATTGTGATTCTCCCTGCGAACAGTACAACTTTCTTTCCTTGTTTCTTTAACTCCTGTAGATGAGCAAAACGAGAGAGTGTTCCTTTGGCATTCGGCGACTTACCATTATGTACCACAGAGATCTTGTCTGGATGAATACCGTACTTTTCGATAATAGTTTTTCTTGTAAAGTCGCTCACTGCTATAACGTGGTCCGCCTTTGTCATACCTTCGCGTTCTTTTCTGTAGACTGCTTCGTTTACTCCTGCTCCTCCTCCTCTGTCAAATTCAGTTGCATGAACATGTGCAATGAGCGGCTTACCCGTTGCTTCTTTCGCAGCGATGCCAGCAGGGAAGCACAGCCAGTCGTGTGCATGTATAACGTCGATATCTCGACATTTCCTTTTTAGGAGTGCGCCTGTAATTTTCCCATAGTGTTCGACTTGCTCGAGAAGGCTTCGAGGGATGATTTTCCCTCCCGCTTTAATAAACGCGATGAGACGTTCTTCATATTGGATACTGGTGAGGTAGGGGTTCTGAAGTTTATGAGCTAGAACTTCGAGATGCTGAGAGATGGCCGGGTTGCCATCAGTTTCGTCGGCGAACAAGAGGGATACTTTAGGATCGCTTAGCTTCAGTGTTTTGGGTAGCATAAAACACACATGCACCCCATTATCAATGAGAGCGTGTGCCATACCTTGGCAAGCAACGCCTAAGCCACCGCTGTGGTGAGGTGGATATTCCCAACCAATCATAAGAACTTTTTTAGCTGACATTACAATTGTAAGTATAGCCTTTAAATATGAGCATTTAAAACGAAATCTGGGGGTATCTTTCTCTTTAAGCTGTACTTACTTCCCGGAATAAACTTTTAATAAACTCTTAATAAAAAATGATAAAGATTAAGTGCATTTAATAAATGCTTAAATATTACAAAATAACAATATGTAAAATAAAGCACCATGGTCTAACACTACTCGGTATCCTCACCCTTTAACCTTTGGGTTAAAGTTTCAAACAGCGAAGCTGTTTACTCATCTCTTACGAGATGAGTTACGTTACATCCTTGGGCTTAACGCCATAGGGTATTGTGCACGAATCAAAAATCCACCCGAATAGTATGGAGACTAGTAGGTCGAAATTCGAGCATCTGTAGCCGAAGTTGCAGATGCTACGTGGATAGCTTCACGATTTTCGCATGTGAGGCGGGCAGCCTAATATGTACTACACTACTATAATCTAGATGTGTCAAGATTGTTATCATGTAGGTAGAAGTGTAGTATTTATTCCAATCATTATAATAAAAAACATCGCTTAAGTAGATTTTATAGCCCTGTTTTATATAGCAAGACTTAACTATTAAAGTAAAAAACCATGCGATTACTACCTATCAATTATCTAATAATTAGTTCCTTTGCTTTTTCTTTTTTAATTCTCTCCCCAGAAGCTGTATCAGCCCAGACCACTACTAAGTCCTTTACGCGCAATATACTTTGTTTTTTTAATAGTAACCGCTGTGTCCTTGAGCAGAAGACATCTTCCTCAACACAACAGTTTTCTATTACGGCCACAAGTTCTCTTCTCGCTACATTGCCTACCTCTTCTACTCAGACATCACCTCAAGTAATTATTCGGTATGTACCTGTTCCTGGACCAAAGGGAGAAAAGGGTGACCGTGGTGACTCTATTAATGTTGAAAGTAGAAATTTTCAGCAGAACTCGTATCCTGCAGCAGGGTACGGCGGGTATTTCCAGGTTCCACTAGCAGCTCGAACAAATTCGGACCTTATCGGTATTAGTACTATAAGTTATATTAATAGCGGCACTTTCGAGAAAGGTGTTTACACTAGCACTTCTACTTTCACGGGCCCAATTTCATCCATAGATATTTATACATCGACTATTGTTGCTACTAACGCTACCGCCACTAACCTGATCGCTACTAACAGCACAACCACTAACGGCTTTTTATCTTCTCTAATAGCTACTTTAGCTAATATCTCTGAGCTAGTAGTAGGGAACTCTACTACTACTAATGCAGTGGTTACTAACAGTACTACAACCAGCGCATTTATTACCTCCCTCATATCTGCGAACGCTACCTCAACTACAGGGTTCTTTAGTAATTTGGGAGCAAGTATTGGGGCTATAACAGACCTTACCGCTACTAACTCGACAACTACTAATCTAGCAGCAACTAACGCAACATCAACCAATGGATTCTTTAACAACTTAGGTGCGGCACTTGCTTCAATTACTAGCGCTACGTTCACTAATAGTACTTCTACTAATTTAGTAGTTACTAATAGTACAACAACAAATAGTTTTGTTTCTTCTCTCGTTTCCACACTTGTCGCTATCACTGATCTCACTGTCTCTAACGGAACGACTACTAACTTAGTAGCAACTAACGCAACATCAACAAATGGGTTCTTTAATAATCTAAGCGCCACTATTGCTTCCCTCACTGATGCGACATTTACTAACAGTACGTCCACTAATCAGGTAACTACTAATAGTACCTCCACCAACTCCTTTATCTCATCCTTTGTAGCAACATTAGCTAACATTACTAACCTTACAGTAACGAATGGAACAACAACTAATCTTATTACTACGAACGCGACTTCTACAAACAGTTTTGCGACTACTGGAGTTGTAACTAACTTAACAGCAACATCTGCAACAACTACAGGACTTGCTGTGACAGGAAGTTCTACATTTGCTAATGCGCCAGCATTCTCTTCATTAGCAGCTGGGAGTGTTGCATTCGTTGGTGCAAATGGTGTGGTTAAAGAAAGTTCTACAAAGTTCTTCTTTGACGAAACCAATAATCGTCTCGGCATAGGAACAAATACACCCTTTGAGACACTTACGGTTGACGGAACACTTGCTGTTACCGGTACGGCGTATAATACAGCGGGCACTTGGTCAGTATTTTCTGATGAGCGACTCAAGAAGGATATTACTCCATATACTAAAGGACTTGATTTCATCTCTAGTATTAAGACAAAGGTATTCTCATATAATGATTTTTCAGGAAATGACACCACTAAGCGTCATGTAGGAATCCTTGCTCAAGACGTTGCTCCACTTGCTCCTGAGATGTTTACCAAGAAACTTATGAATCTAGGAGGCGAGAGTGCTGAAGTGTATGTTTATAACGGAGGATCTGACTTTATCTACGCACTTATTAATGCTGTGCAAGAACTTTCTGAGAAGATTAAGAATCTTAAGAATGATCGTGTAGAAACCAAGATGCTTTGTGTTGAAGATGTTTGTGTATCACGTGATCAATTCCTAAGAATGGTAGAACAAGCAGGGGTTGTTCCAGTGGCTACCACCCCAGTTATTCCAGAACAAGAGTCTGATACTCCTTTGATTCAAGAAGAGACTGTGCCATCAAATGACCAAACAGAGACTACTTCAACAGCAACTGAAGAAGTCACAGAAGGGCAGTAATCTTTACAAAAAAGAAGCAAAAAAGTGACGCTTGCGGCATCACTTTTTGCTTCTTATACTTTTTTAACAATTACCTGAGATGTCACAATTGCAAAAAGGAGTATGCAAAGATAAATACTAATTGCTTGTATATACGAAATAGGTATCCTATCTAGGACACCAAGAGACATTGCGCTCACCCAGGAGGTAAGTGATACTGCCCCAAGAAGGAACGCTCCTTTTCTTAGTGAGAGTAATTTTTTCGCTGTGAGGAATCCTCGTTCGTGCAGTCTATTAAAAATAAAACGATGAAGGAGGTATCCATTACAGCAGAGCAAACCAACAATCGTCATTTTAGTGAGGAACTTTGCAGAGGCCATATAGCGCACAGGATCAGAGAAAAAGATACAAACGCCGGTAAGTATAATAAAGATGAGCGCAATGCCCACGATATACGATAAACGTTTGATTACTTTAATTTCAAAAGGGGACAATACTTTATTCGATGCAAAAAGTGTAAAGAGTATATCGGTGACAAGTGCCGCCCCCATTCCAACCACGACAGAAAGTACATGAAGAATAGTAAAGAGTTGTTTGTAGGTTACAAAAAGTGATATAGCGGTCATATACACACAACGATAGCATATTTTGTAGCTGCGTGTATGTTTCCTATGCAGGTGTGCTTTGTATATCAGCTCGTATCATAAAGTGGTCAATATGATTAACCCTGTGTTTAATTATTGCGACATTTTTTTCGACTAAATCTTTTGTTATGAAAATCTTATCAAGTGACAAGAAAATACGACAAGTTGGCCCTAAGTGCTTAGCGATATCTCGATGTGTTTTGGTTAGTTTATTATATGATGTTTTATCGCGTCTACTTAAAAAAGTGTCATAGAGTATCCAAAAGTTAGTATCCCCAAGAATAATCCCTTTTTCTTCTGGAAGGTCGGGGAGAAGGCGTAGCACTTGCTCTCTTCGTACTTTTGGAGAAAAGGCGTAGAGGTGAATAGGGAAAAAAGTGATTCCGTTAATGATATAGTCATGGCTTTCTGAGTGAGGGATATCAGTAATCGGGTGCATGCTCATAAAAAGCGAAGCAGCAGTTTCTTCTTTAATTTGTATCGTAAGAAAATGAGGGAATTCAGGGAAGTGGCGTTTAATAAATTCTATATCCTCTATAGCTACTTCTTGCAAAAAGACTACCTCTGCGTTCTCTTCTTTAATAAGAGTACACACTGCATCAATGTCTTCCTTGTGAAAAGCGTAATGTTTCCTTCCTGGAAGATATTTTGCCCATATGAAGTTGCCGATATTAAACGAGATGATTTTCATTAAGTCTTAAGCATACCAAAGATATGCGAAAATTCTAGACTTTGTAATCGGTAGTTTTTGGTGATAATTATTATAAATGTAAGAGCAGCCTCCTAAAGAGGCTATGACTTTTAACAAACCGAATACAGTTTAAAAAAGTCGTGATCCTGCGAGTCTACAGAAAAAGAAAAACGACATCATATGATGTCGTTTTTC